>CAWGDF010000010.1:0-303094 GCA_963821275.1 uncultured Thermoleophilaceae bacterium | reverse complement strand
GCTTTCCCACGCCGTCGAGCACCGGAGTGCCTCCCGGCTGGACACCGGCGCGGACCCGCACCAGCACTCTCCGCGTGACTCGGCCCGGCGCCGTCGTGCAGGACGTGCTGCTGCAGAACGCGGACCTGACCGTCGACGCTCCCAACGTGACGATCCGGCGAGTCAAGCTCCAGGGTGGCTACATCAACAACCAGCCCGGCCCGACCTGCCGCGCGAACGGGCTGACGATCGAGAACACCACGATCGAGCCCCCGCCCGGCCAGACGGCCACGAAGGAGTTCGAGGGAGTGGTGAGGTACGGCGGCTACACGGCTCGCCGCGTAAAGATCTGGCGACGCTCCGAGGGCTTCCGGGTCAGCAGCAAGGAGGCCGGCTGCGGCCCCGTCCGGATCGAGGACTCGTTTGTGAAGATCGTCGACAGCGATGACTGCGTACTGCACGCGGACGGCATCCAGGGCTACGGGGGCGACGCGCTGACGGTGGTGAACACGACCGTGGACGGAACCGGCATCGAGTGCGGAACCGCGCCGTTCTACTACCCGCACAGCCAGGGCAACACCCGGGCAGATGTAAACCGGTTGCTGGTGATGGGCGCCGGCTACCCGTTCCGCGACGGCATGCCGGGGACCGTTCGCGGACTGAAGATCGTGAATAACTCCTGGGTCTTCGGGCCCATCGACGTCCGCTGCTCGGCGCTCGCCGCTTGGCAGGCCGACATTGTTCAGGATCAACTCCAACTACCAGGTGACGAGAACGGTCCGACGCCAGCGCTGCAATACCGAAACCGGCAACTGACGCTCTGCTCTTCGGATCAGCCGGCCCGGTAGGGCGGACCAGCGCCGCAGAGCACGGCAAGCCCGAAAGCCTCGGCGCGGACGCGCTGCCGCAAGCGCGGCTGTACCAGCGCCGCCGGCGCCACAACCAGAAGCCGAAGGAGACGGCCGAGCACCAGTGCGGCGTGGATCCCGAGCGCGCGCGGCCAGGAGAAGTGCTTGTAGGCGTAGCGACGCCGCGAGTGCCATAGCTGAGCGAGGGTCTTGGCACCCGTGGTGTCGCCCTCGAGATGGGTGATCGTCATGAGCGGCATGTGGCGGATGTCCCATCCCCGCTGTCTGAAGCGATGGCACCAGTCCGTTTCCTCGCTGTAGAGGAAGAAGCTCTCGTCGAGCGGACCCACCTGCTCGATCGCGTCCCGGCGGGCACACATGAAGGCGCCGACGACCCACTCCACGGAGCGCTCGTGACGGTAGTCCTCAAAGTTCGTATCGAGCTCCTGCAGGCGTTGCAGCGCAGGCAGTCGCGCCGCGCCCAGCGCCTCCCCAAGGTGTCGAGCTGGGGTCGGGAACCGCCGGACGGACGCCAAGAGCTGCCCGTCCGCGGCCAGCTGCACGACGCTCGCGATGCCGACCTCCGGGCGCCGGTCGAGCGCGGCGACGAGATCGGCGAAGCTCCCCCGCTCGATCTCCACGTCCGGATTCAGAAGCTGGACATAGCGTCCGCGGGCGTGCGCGAGGCCGATGTTGTTTCCTGCCGCGAAGCCGCGGTTGGGAGCGCGGATCACGCGCACCTCGGGAAACTCGCGCTCGATCGCATCGGGCGTCCCGTCGGTCGAGCCGCTGTCCACCACAATCCACTGGCAGGAGACATCGCCGGCGTTGGCCTGGGCGGACCGGAGTGTCGCAAGCGCGACGTCACAGCCGTTGTGCGTGACGACGATGACGCTCAGGTCCGGGCGATCATGGGGCACGACCACTGAACGACGCCGGTCAGGGCGAACTTGCACTTCGTGCCCCGTCCTCCGACCCGGGGTCGAAAGAAACCTCGATGAGTCGCGTTGATCCAGAAAGGGGCGGACCCCGCCCCTTGCCCTGACCAAGCATGCAAACCGTCACCATCCTCCGCGAGCTGTCGCAGCGACGGGTTCTCGTCGGCGCCGTCGCGGTGCTGGCGGTCGCCGTTGGGTTCTTACTCGCCTTCCGAGTCTCGCTGCCTCCGGAGAGTCGAAGCTCAGAGATCGGCGTCGCCACGGCGCGCATCCTCGTCGACACACCTCGTTCCCAGGTGGTCGACGTCACCCGCGGGGTTCCGAGACCCTCGGCGCCCGCGCCGCCGTCCTGGCGAACATCATGGTCGAGGGCCAGGTCAAGGCCGCCATAGCGCGGCGCGCGGGGCTGCAACCGCGTCAGATCTCCGCCACCGCAATCTCTCAGCAAGAGTCACCAGGAGCCGCGGCTGAACCGGGGTCCAAGGATTACAAGCTGACGACGTCGGTGCTCACGAACACTGACCTGATCGAGCTGCCGATCATCAAGGTTGACACTGAGGCGCCCAGCCCGGCCGAGGCGGCGAGACTGGCGAATGCGGCCGTCGGCGGGCTTGGCGAGTACCTCGACTCCAAGGCGGCAACCGAACGGGTGACCGTGGACCACCGGCTGCGGGTCAAGACGTTCGGGGACGCGCAGGGGGCAGTGGCTTCAAGCGGGTCGGGTCCGCTGGTGGCCCTGGCTGCGACGATCTTCGTCTTCGTCCTCGGCTGTGCCGCCATTGTGTTCGGCTCGGCCCTGGCCCGGGCTTGGCGCCGGGCGGCCGCCTCGGAGCACGCGAGTGCCGCTGACCTGGCGTTGACGCCTGACGACACCAGGCTGGGGGGACTCACCGCGGACCCCCTTCTCGAGCTCGTCCCGCCCGAGCGCGACCCGCCCGAGCCGGAAGGCACGGAGGACCCCGAGCTCTGGTGGACGGAGCTACCGGACAGCGACGCCGAGGCGCCGGGATCCAAGGACGACGGCGGCGACCGCACTCGGCGGGCAACGCGCGCCAGGACCGCCTAGCCGAGCCGGCATGCGCCGACCGCCAAGGCGCAAGTCGGTGCCCCCGCCCGGCGTTGGTCGAAGAGACACGTAATGGGGCTCGGAAACCGCTTGAGAAACCTCTGGCAGCTGCGAAGGGGCGTCCTCCTCTGTGCCGCCCTCGGACTGCTTGCCGCGCTGTGGAGCGTCAACACCGTGAGTCTCTTTCCCCCGGGGTTGACGCCCCGGGCGCTGGAGATGGCGTCGGCGTCGACTCAGGTCGTCGTGGACTCTCCCAGATCGGCGCTGCTCGATCTTCGCCGCGACCAGTACCTCGAATCGCTGACCGACCGTGCCGTAGTCCTCGGCAACATCATGACGATCGGGAAGGTTCGCACCGCCATCGCGCGGGAGGCCGAGATTCCGGTTGAGGTGCTGCAGGTCTCACCGCCGCTGACGCCGGACCAACCGCGAGCGCTTGCCGAGGTCGGCGCCGAGAGGAGCGTGGGAGACGCCCTGAAGCTGAACGACCAGTACCGCCTGAACATCCAGGCCAATCCGACGGTGCCCGTTCTCTACGTGTACGCACAGACGCCGACCGCGGCGAGCGCCGAGGCCCTGGCCAATGCCGCGGTGGACGCGATGCGGCGCTACGTGGGCGAGTTGGCGCAGTCCACGGACACGCCGGAACCCGACCGCATCCGGCTGGTGCAGGTCGGGCGTGCACGAGGAGAGGTGATCAATGGCGGCATCGACTGGCAAGTGGCTCTCTTGGCGTTCGTGCTGATCTTCTCGGCCTCCTGTGCGACCCTGATCCTCATTCAGCGGATCCGTGAGGGATGGCGTACCGCCACGCTGTCCGAGTGGGCAACCGGCCGCTGACCAGATGGAACTCCTGGCCTTCGGACGCTGGCTCCGCCGCCATCCAGTCCCGGTCGTCCTCGGTGCCCTGGTCGCCGGCGTCGTCGGCCTGATGGCCATGCGGGGCGAGACCATACCTTTGGCGTCGCCACCACCCGCCTGGTGGTCGACACCCCAGACTCGCAGCTGCTCAACCCCGCCCCGAAGGGCGCCGAGACCCTGCCGTGGCGATCGGGGATACTGGCCGAGATGACGGCCACCGGCTCGTCGATCAGACGCATGGCTCGGGACATGGGGATCCCCCCCAGCAGCGTTGCCGCGATCTCGACGAACCTGACCGATCCCGAGATGCCGTCGCTGCTGATTGGGCATGCGCTGGAGGCGGAAGCCGAGAGGCCCGAGCCGTACCTGGTGGCCGTGGGCTTCGATGAGCGACTCCCGCTCATCACGATCGCCACCACCGCGCCCGACCGCGCGCGAGCGGCGCGACTTGCGAACGCAGCCACGACCGAGCTCATCCACATCACGTCCGCCTCGACTACCGGGGGCAACCCTCCCGGGATCGTCGTCGAGAAGATAGGCCCGCCGCGCTCGAAGGCCGTCGTCGAACAACCTCTGCGGCGTCTGGGCGCGTTTGCCTTTGCCGTCGTGTTCATCCTCTGGTGCCTCGGCTTCGCGCTCCTGTCCCGGCTTTGGGGCGCACTGCGTTCCCCCCGGGGCGGGCCGGCAGGTCCGCCGCAGTGGGAGAGCTGACTCCCTAGCGCGTCCCGCCGGCCTGGCGGCGGGTCGGAAATCCGTACCCAACTCGGCCGCTTCCGTGCGTCATACCTTAGGCTGGCGTCGCCCACGTGCCGTCCAGTGCCGTGCCGACTCGCACCCGTGAGCCACTTCGGCTCCGGTAGAACAAAGACATACCTCTGGCTTCCATGTCCACCGCGCGACTCCCGGTCGTCTCCAGTGAACCGCCCTCGCGGCGTTCTCGTGGCCTTGTGCATCTCCTCGCCGTCACCGTCGCGGTGTTGCTCCTGCTGGCGTTCTCGAGCGATGCCTCCGCCGCACCGGCTCACGTCCAGAGCGGGGCGAATGAGATCGGCTCGGGCACGGTGAACAACCTGGCCTTCGGGCAACCCAATACGAGCGGCAACCTGATCGTGGTTTACGTCGTCTGGTCGAACGCGGGAGCCGTGAACGTGTCCGACACCAACGGGAACACCTACGCCCCAGCGGCCCCGGTCACGAGATGGAACAAGAGCGCGTGGAGCTCTCAGGTCTTCTACGCGAGGAACGTGGCCGGCGGTGCGAACACCGTCCGGGCCACGTTCGGCAACTCCATCGCGTCGTTCGGAATCGCCTACATCCACGAGTACTCCGGCATCGACCGGACCAACCCGCTTGACGTGTCGTCCGCCGCGATCGGGTCTACGAGCTCGATGAGCAGCGGCTCCGCGACGACCACCAATCCGAGAAGCCTTCTGTTCGGGGCGGCCGCCTCGGCCTACGAGGTGACCGCCGCCGGCTCAGGCTTCACCAGCCGGCGGAGCGACTTCGGCAACCGGACCGAGGACCGGACCGTCACGGCCACCGGGTCGTACGCCGCCACAGCCACTCAGACCGGGCCCGATTGGGTCATGCACATGGTCGCATTCAAGGCCGCCGACGACACCGGCGCGGACACCCAACCGCCGAGCGTGACGGTAACCGCTCCCCAGGGCGGCACGAGCGTGACCGGCGACGTGAGCCTGGCTGCCTCCGCGACCGACAACGTCGGCGTGACGGGTGTGGAGTTCCTGGTCGACGGCACAACCGTCGGTACGGAGGACACAACGGCCCCGTATTCGGTCAGCTGGGATAGCCGAACGGTGGCGAACGGCACCCATACCGTGACCGCTCGAGCTCGTGACGCCGCGGGCAACGTCACCACGTCGGGGTCGGTGAACGTCACTGTCTCCAACGGCAGCTTCTTCCAGAACGAGGTCCTGGCGACCGGTTTCGACCTGCCGACCACGTTCGAGTTCCTGCCGGACGGCCGAATGCTCGTCGCGGAGCTCCAGGGCAGGATCAAGGTGCTGCCGCCGCCCTACACCCAGCCGGCGCCGGGGCTGTTCCTGCAGCTGACGAACGTCGGCTCGGCGGGAGTCCAGCAGGGCATCTACGACCTCGTCCTCGATCCGAGCTTCGCGGTCAATCGCTTCTACTACGTCTTCTACACGCTGGGATCACCCAACCACGACAGGGTGTCGCGCTTCACGGCCAACGCCACCCTGACCGGCACCGTGCCCGGCAGTGAGCTCGTTCTCTACGAGGATCAGCAGGACGCGGACGCGGAGCATCATGGTGGGTCGCTGAACTTCTCGGGCGACGGAAAGCTGCTGTTCACCACCGGCGACCACTTCGACGCCGGCGTCGCACCGCAGCTGACCAGCCCCCGCGGCAAGGTGCATCGGATCAACCCGGATGGCACTGTGCCTGCCGACAACCCGTTCTACGACGGCGCCGGCCCGAACGTCGACTCGATCTGGGCCCGGGGTCTGCGCAACCCGTTTCGCGCCTACTACGACCAACCGACCGGCCGGTACTACATCGGGGACGTGGGCGGAAACGATGCGGCCACCGCCGAGGAGGAGATCAACCTGGGCTCGCCGGGTGCCGATTACGGATGGCCCGACAGTGAGGGTCCCTGCTCGGCGCCGTGCAAGAGCCCGATTCACTACTACGCCCACAACGGCCGTGATGGCTCGGTCACCGGCGGCTTCGTCTACCACGGCACGGCTTTCCCGAGCAGCTACCAGGGGGCCTACTTCTACGCCGACTACTCCCAGAACTGGATCAAGGGCCTGCGCCTCGACTCGAACGGGGCCGTCACGAGCACGTTCAACTTCGAGCCGCCCAGCGGCGCCCTGGACGGGCCCTACGGAGACATCGTCTACCTGGCCGAGGGCCCCGACGGCGCGCTCTACTACCTCGACCTGGGCTACTCGGACGTGGGCGGCACGTTCGGTGTGAGCAAGATCCGCCGCATCAAGCACGTCCAGTCGAATCAGGCTCCGATCGTCAACGCCTCCGCAACTCCCCGCTCCGGCCCTGCTCCCCTGAATGTCGCGTTCTCGAGCTCCGGCTCGTCGGACCCGGAGGGCCGGCCGCTCACGTACGAGTGGAGCTTCGGCGATGGGGCCACCTCCACCCAGGCCAACCCCTCACACACGTACACCAGCTCGGGCACCTATCAGGCCCGCCTGGAGGTCTCTGACGGCGAGAATCGCTCGCTGTCCTCGCCGATCAGCATCAGCGTCGGGAACGCGCCAACGGCAACAATCCAGTCCCCCACCGACGGTGCCCAGTTCCGGGCCGGCGATGTGATCACCTACAGCGGCAGTGGCACCGATCCGGACGACGGCACCCTCCCGGCCAGTGCCTTCACGTGGAACATCGATTTCCTGCACGAGGGCCACGTCCACCCGGGGACTGCCGTCACAGGCGTGAGAAACGGCAGCTTCACGATTCCGACCGCCGGACACGACTACAGCGGAAATACCCGCTACCGGATCACCCTGACGGTGCGCGATTCGAACGGCGTGACTTCGTCTCAGTCGGTGACCATCAACCCCACGAAGGTCAACCTCAGCTTCGACACGGTCCCGAGCGGTCGCACCCTGTACCTCGACGGGATCGCCAGGACCACGCCGTTCGTGCATGACACCCTCGTTGGCTTCAACCACACCATCGAGGCACGCAACCAAACCGCGGGCGCGACGTCATACACCTTCGCCTCCTGGTCCGACGGCGGGGGCCAACAGCACACCATCACCGTGCCGACGGAGGCGCAGAACTACACGGCGACCTTCAACGTGGCCCAGCAACCAACAGGGGTGAGGGGCGCGTGGGGCTTCAATGAGGGTTCGGGGTCTACTGCGGCCGACTCATCGGGCAACGGCAACAACGGCACCTTGTCGGGCACGGGAGCTGCGTGGAGCGCGAGCGGCAGGCACGGTGGCGCAATGGCCTTCAACGGCTCGGCAGGGAGGGTCACGGTGCCCAACTCCGCGTCGCTCAATCTGGCGTCGAGTTACACGCTGGAGGCCTGGATCCGGCCGACGGCGCTCAGCGACTACCAGACGATCCTCATCAAGGAGTTGACCGCCGGCTGCGGATACTGGCTCCAAACCGCGGGCAGCAATCTCAGCAGCGGCTTTCACAACGGAGGCTGCCGCGAAACCTCCAGCACCGGACCCCCCATTCAGCTCAACCAGTGGTCGCACGTGGCCGCGGTCTTCAACGACGCGGCGAACACGTACACCCTGTACCTCAACGGAGTAGCCATCCGAACCGTGGCAGAATCCGTCGCGCCCAACCCCAACGCGCAGGCGCTCGTGTTCGGCCAGTCCGGTTGCAGTAGCTGTGGCTTCGAGCGCTGGCGGGGTCTGGTCGACGACATTCGGATCTACGGCCGGACTCTGAGCAGCGAGGAGATCCAGACCGACATGAACAACGGGGTCTAGATCGGCCCCCCCTCTCGCATAGCGTTGGGCTAACGCAGCGGGGGTGAGGAAGGTGGGCCGGCTTGATCGGCAAGGGATCGCGTGTGTCCCGCACGGCGCCCGCCGTTGCGCTCGAGCCACCGGCGGATCTATTGCCCAACGAGCAGCGCGAGGGGGCGCGGGCTGGGCCCCGGTGCTCCCGAGCGCGATCTGGGCTGCGTTTATGTCGCTATTCGCTATTAACGTCGCCCACTTGCGGGGAGCGGGCGGCCCAGGTCTGGCCGGTCTCGACAGAGGGTTGGGTAGCGCAGCGAGGATCAGCCGGCGGATCGGCAAGGGATGTCCCGCACGGCGCCCGCCGTTGCCCTCGATCCACCCGCGAATCGAAAGCCCAACGAGAAGCGAGAGGGGGGACCGGCCTAACCCGGAGTGCCCGCGACAGCTGCGGGCGGGTTAGCGGTGTCCTGATGGGGACGCGGCCGGGCAGCCGTGACTGCCGACCGCGCTCCGTACGTTAGGGGTGCAATAGGACCTCAACGTACGACGCGTGGGCCGGGCCGCTTCGCCCCGCGCCGTCGGTCGAGCAGCCACCAACACCGAACGTGCCGGGCACCTACCTGTCGCCACAACTCGGGGTTAGGACGGACTAGCTGGCCGCGGTCGAGGCGCTCGGCCAGCGCCGCAGCTGGCTTGAGTGGATGCTGGCCGAGCTCGCGCCGCAGAGCCCGTGGGCGGAGACGATCGCGCGTCTGCGCTGCTTTCGGGGCATCGACACGCTGGCCGCGACCGGGCTCTGCGCCGAGGTCGGCGACTTCGAGCGCTTCGGCCATCCCCGCCAGCTCGCCGCCTTCTTCGGCCTGGTCCCTTCCGAGCGGACCACCGACGAGAAGCGTCGCCAGGGCTCGATCACCAAGGCCGGCCCCGAGCACTCGCGGCGGCTGCTGGTCGAAGCCGCCAAGCACTGCTGGCGCCGACCGCGGACCTCGGATCAGCTGCGAGCCCGTCAGGCGGGCCAGGATCCGCGCGTGGTCGAGCTGGCCTGGCGCGCCCCGCATCGCCTTCACCGCCAATCGACAAGCTCGCGGTCGAGCGCCGAAAGCCCGCCAACGTCGCCACCGTCACCTGCGCGCGCGAGCTGACCGCGTTCATCTGGGAGGCCGCCAGGATCGCCTGAGCCCGAACCGACATAGCGCCGCCGGCGCTGCCGGGGCGCGCACGCGCATCGTCCAGGCCAGCGTCCGTCCACCCGCAGGCCCGCGAGACAACTATGGGCAGCCGCCCCCACCGCCAGCGCCCGATCCCAGAGCGCGGACCGCGACGGACAAAGGGTCATGAGCTAACCAGCCCTCGAATGGTCGGTTCCTACAGCTAGCCCACCCGCTCCCCGGGCGCCCGCCTGGCCCGACTCAGCCTTCGCGACGCCCGGCGAAAGGAGCAAGGACAGCCGGTTCCGACGACCGGGTTCGTGAAGCCGTCGCGTGGCGGCGGTACCCACGCGGATGGATCGGTCTCGGCTTCTCGGACTCCGAGCCCTGCTGGATGGCGACCGTCACAAGGCCGGCCATCAGCATGAAGATGTACGTCGGGTGCGGGAACGAGAGCACGTCGAACAGGACCGACACCGCGAGGAACGAGGTCGCGGCGGCCGCCCCGATGAGGGCCGGCGGCGCCCACCTGGGGTCCCGCGCTGCGATCGTCGCCCGCGCGCTGAGGATCACCACCAGGCCCATCGCGATGAACGCCAGGAGCCCCACCACGCCCATCTCGACCAACCGATGCAGGAGCTCTGAGTCGAGCACTCGGTAACTAAAGTGGTCATAGGTGCCCCAGCCGCGCCCGAGGAGCAGATGGCTCCAGATGTCGGGGCGGACGGCGTCGTAGTCGGCGGTCCGGTCGCTGACCGTGGCCACCCCGAGCCGGCTCGGATCGAGCTGGTTGGTGGTCGAGCGTAAGGCGCCGGGCGCAAGCACCGGGATCATCACCACCAGGACGAGCGCGAGCGGGGCCAGCTTGAGCAACTCGCGACGACGGAAGTACGCCACGGTCAAGAACACCGAGAACGGGGCCAGTATCGCGCTCTTACGGTAGGTCGCGAACGTGGCGGCCAGTAGCAGGCAGGCCGCGAGGCCGTACAGCAACCGACCGCGCCACCTACGCGCGTGTAATAGGCCGACGACGGCGATCGGCAGTGCCATCGTGAGGGTGGCGACCGCCTCCAGCGGCAAAGCGGTGGGGCCGCTGACCTTGATCCGTCCAAGCTCGTCGACTGCTCCCGCTTCGAATCGTTCCACGCTGAAGCCGCCTGGGAGCAGCATGTCGGAGAGGTCGTAGAACAGGTTCTGCTTGAAGCGGAACTCGAACAGCACTCCGAGGGCGCATATCACGGCCAGGACGAGCGTGTAGTTCAGGAAGGCCCGAATCTCCGCCGGTCTCACGGTGCTCGCCGCGATGACGAACAGGGACACGTATGCAATGAGCAGAGGGGCCTGCTTGACCGCCCTTTGGAGCTCGAGGGTATGGCTGAGATCGCTTGCGTTGAGAATGACGCTCGCGAAAGCACAGACCACGAATGCCGCGACCGCGCCGTGTATCCACGTTAGCCGGACACGGGGCGCCGCTCGGCCCCCGACCATGAGCGCCACCCCCCAGGTCACTACGACCAAAGGGAGCACGATCCGGTCGAAGTTGAGATCGATGGGAAGGCCCCCGCCCAGCTGGATCTGGTCGAAGGGGACAAGAAAGAGCATCGCGATGAAGCCGGCCAGCATCCACGGCAGCGCGCGTGTGGTGTGCGGCCAGTCGTCGTCGAGCTCGGCGCGGGGGTCGCGTGGCGCGCTCCGGAGCGGATCGAGCTCGCCGCGGCGGTGTAGCCAGTAGAGCATCGCCGCGGCGGACAGGAGGAAGCCCAGGGCGAACGCCAACAGGCCGATTGCGGCTGAGTTCCCTCCGTCCACAGGCCCACCCCGGGCGGCACTGAGCTGCCGGACCACTACCAGGTGGTCCTTGTCGAAGCCCTCTCGATCGGCGAGCTCGTTGAGGTAGCCGCGGAGAGCAGCGACCGTCGAGTCGGCGAGCTTCTCGGCCTCCTCCGTCGACGGAGCTCGAGCGGCGATGTCGAGAACAGGGGTGGACTGCCTGGCCTGGATCTCGAGCCGATGGCTGAAGCGTGACCGCCTGATCTCATCCGCACGCTGCTCGCTGCTGGGCTCGGTGAACGCGGTCGGCACGTTCACGGTGGAGCGAACCGAAGCCGTGATCTGCCCGGGATCCACTCCCGCCAGGCGTCCGATTCGCTCGACGAGGGGCGGACTCGTCATCACGCGGCCCAGCAGTTCCGCGTGCTTGATCACCAACGGGAACGGATATTCCCCCCGCTGAACGATCGGAGGATGGCGTGCATCGATGAGCACGTGGTTCGAGGCGACGCCGCTCTGCAGGCTGCTCGTGGACGTCAGTTTCGGGGGGACGAGCCCGATCCGGCCGGTGCTGACCCCCGCGGAGACGGCCCCGACCAGGATGCTCACGACGAGCACGGCCAGAAGTCGCCGCCCAAGGCTGGATAGCTGCAGCACGGCCAGAAGTCGCCGCCCGAGGCTCAACAGCTGCAGCCCGAGTCGCCGCCCCAGCCTCAACAGCTGCAGCCCGAGTCGCCGCCCGAGGATCAACAGCTGCAGCCCCCAGCGCCGGCCCAGGCTCAACAGCTGCAGCCCGAGTCGCCGCCCGAGGATCAACAGCTGCAGCCCCCAGCGCCGACCCAGGCTCAACGCCTGCAACCCCCAGCGCCGACCCAGGCTCAACGCCTGCAACCCCCAGCGCCGCCCCAGGCTCAACGCCTGCAACCCCCAGCGCCGCCCCAGGCTCAACGCCTGCAACCCCCAGCGCCGACCCAGACTCAACGCCTGCAACCCCCAGCGCCGACCCAGACTCAACGCCTGCAACCCCCAGCGCCGCCCCAGGCTCAACGCCTGCAACCCCCAGCGCCGCCCCAGGCTCAACGCCTGCAACCCCCAGCGCCGCCCCAGGCTCAACGCCTGCAACCCCCAGCGCCGACCCAGACTCAACGCCTGCAACCCCCAGCGCCGACCCAGGCTCAACGCCTGCAACCCCCAGCGCCGCCCCAGGCTCAACGCCTGCAACCCCCAGCGCCGCCCCAGGCTCAACGCCTGCAACCCCCAGCGCCGCCCCAGGCTCAACGCTGCAGCCCCAGCGCCGCCCCAGGCTCAACAGCCTGCAGCCCCAGTCGCCGCCCCAGGCTCAACAGTTGGAGCACGAGTCGCCGGCCGAGTCTTAATAGCTGGGTCGTTTTCGGCAAGTGCATCTGAGAAGTTCTGGCCCTCCCCCAGACAACGGAGCAACGGGGCCAGAATTGCTGCCCGGCTCAACCTTCCGCGGCAACCTGCGTGAGAACGGCCTCCCAAGCGGCGTTCTTGACCC
Organism: uncultured Thermoleophilaceae bacterium; assembly: GCA_963821275.1. Lineage (GTDB taxonomy): Bacteria > Actinomycetota > Thermoleophilia > Solirubrobacterales > Thermoleophilaceae > JACVRW01. The sequence goes on along the minus strand of CAWGDF010000010.1, from coordinate 290,535 downwards.
GTACCGTGCCGAAGCTCACCACAGACCAGCCCGCGGTCGACGTGGGCCTGCCGGCGTACTGCCGACCCCAGTACATCGCCCAGACGATCGAGTCGGTGTGCGCGCAGACGTACACCAACTGGCGCCTCGTCGTATCCGAGAACGGGCCGGGAGGCGGCGAGGTGGAGGCAGCGGTACGCCCGTACACCGGCGATCCACGAATCCGGTATTCGGCGACCGGCCGGAATATTGGAGCCGCCGCCAACTGGACGCGCCTGATCAACATCGGCAGCGCTCCGTACATCACGCTGATCCAGGACGACGACGCCTGGGATCCGGACTTCCTGGCCGCTCGCGTCGGGTTCCTAGAGCGGAATCCCTCCTGTGCCTTCGTCTTCTCGGGCGAGCGGATGACCGACGGCGACGGCAGGGCGATCGCGGTGGAGCACACCCGCTCGCTGCCGATCAGGGACGTGTCCGAGGTGCTTGCCGAGGGCGTGTACCCGCCCGAGGAGTTCTTTCCGGCGATGTACCGCCACCAGCTCGGCGGCATCCACACCCCCACGATCAGCAGCGGCGGCGTGATGTCGCGCCGTTCAGCGCTCGAGGCCGTGGGGCCGTTCTTCGACGAGACGCTCCCGTTCCTCTTCTGGGACGTCGAGCTCTACATGCGCATGTCACTTCGGTTTCCCACGGGTTTCCTCGCCCTCAGGGACGTGGCGCAGCGCGTTCACCATCCCAGCATCACCACCGAGTCAACGTTCGACGGGGAACGATGGATCCGTTACCACGACTACTACGGCGAACTGATTCGACGCAGCCTGCCCGCGGTGACCCTTCCCCGTCAGTTCGACGAGCTCCGCGGACGTTCGTACATCATGGCGGCGCTCGACGCGCTCGAGCAGGGCAACCGACGCAAGTGCGCGAGATACCTTCGTAGTGCGGTCCAGGCGTACCCGCCGGCGCTCGCGAACCCGCGCGTACCGGCCGGCGCGATCGGACTGCTGCTGGGCGACCGCGGCGCCCGCATCATGGGTCGCGTGCGGGACGCGCTCCGCCGGCGCGACGAGATCCTCGTCTACGAGCACGCCGACGCCGGAAGGACCTAGAGGTCGCGGCCCCGCACGACACGTCCGCCGTCCCCCGCGGAGCGGCGCCCGACGAGCCGCCTCCATCCGGGGTGATGTCGCGCAGCGACCTCAAGGAGGCGACGTTCAAGAGCCTTCGCTGGGCGACGCTCGCGCGCATTGCCGCTCAGATCCTGTCGGTGGCGGTCGGAGTTCTGCTCGCCCACCTGGTCCCGCCCGACGAGTTCGGGCGTGTGGCCGTCACGATCGTCGTGAGCGAGCTGGCCCTTGCGCTGGCGAACCAGGGTGCCGGCAGCGTGCTCGTTCAGCGGCGAACACTCAATCGCGCGCAGGTCGAGGCCACCGCGATGCTGGCACTGGTGGCCGGAGTCGCGTTGACGCTCGCGACCCTGCTGCTCGCCCCCCTTGTGACCACGCCGCTCTTCGGCGAGGAGACGACGCAGCTGTTCCAACTCCTGTCGCCGGCGTTCACGATCGCCGCGATCGGGATCGTCCCCTTGGCGCTGCTCGAGCGGGAGCTCGATTTCCGTCGCATCAGCATGATCGAGATCGCGACGGTCAGCGTCGGAGCGGCGGCCTCGGTCGCGTACGCGCTGCTCGGCCTGGACGCCGAGGCCTACATCCTCGGGTTCATGACCGGGCTGGTGGTGTGGGCGGTGCTGCTCGTCTGGCTCGGCCCAGCTGCGTTGCCGCGCTGGCGTCCGCATGAGATGCGGGAGATCGCCGCCTTCGGGCTGCCGGCCGGGCTCGCCAGCATGGCGATGGTCGGATACGGAAACGTGGACTACCTGATCCTCGGCGCGAGGCTCAGCCCGGCTCTGGTGGGCTTCTACTACCGCGCGTACACCCTGGGCGTCCAGTACGAGGCGAAGATCAGCGACGTCATCCAGCGCGTCGCCTTTCCGGTGTACTCGCGGACCGAGGACCCCGACCACATGCGGAGAGTGCGCTCCAGGATCGTTCGGATCAATGCGGCGGTGATCTACCCGATGCTGGGGTTGTTCATCGCCGTCGCCCCCGAGCTCGTCCCATGGGCCTTCGGCGAGCGTTGGCAGCCGGCGGTCCTGCCCGCGCAGATTCTCGCCGTGGCGGGGATGGCCCGGATGATCAACAACGGCACCCCGGCCCTGCTGCTGGCCGCCGGTCGGCCGCGCGCACTGCTCGGCTTCAATCTGTGCAGGCTGGGTGTCCTGGCCGCCGTGGTCCTGGTGGCCGTGCCGCACGGGTTGGTCGCCGTTTGCATCGCGGTCTCGGGCTTCCAGGTCGCCACGATGGTGGCGTCCTACTGGCTAATGCTGCCGCGGCTGGTGGGGGTCACCCTGGGCCAGCTCGTGCGCGACCTGGCACCCGCGACCGTGTCGAGCGCGATCATGCTGGGTGCCGCCTTCCCGATGGTCGGCGCGCTGACCGGCACCGGCGTGCCGCGGCCGGTGACGGTGCTGATCGCCTGCGCGCTGGCCACCCCGCTCTACCTCGTCGCGCTGCGCCTGACTGCGCCCGCCGCCTGGGCCGACCTCGTCTTGCTCGCGCGTCGATTGCTCCCCCGCCTTCGGCGGGCGAAGCCCCGGCTGCCGCTCGAGAGCTCCTCCGCCCCGAGCAGCTGACCGGCGGCGGGCGCGCAAGAGCCGCGGCCCCTTCGACGTTCTTTGCAGGAAAGCTTTCCTCCAGGAGGTTCCCTTGCGCACTCTCGTCACTGGCCATCACGGATACATCGGCTCGGTCCTGGTCCCGCTTCTTCAGCGGGCGGGACACGAGGTGGTCGGGCTCGACTCCGATCTGTTCGCCCCCTGCACGTTCGGCTCGGAGCCGCCCGACGTGGAGTCACTGCAAGCCGATGTCCGCGACGTGGAGAGTGAGGACCTCGCCGGCTTCGACGCGGTCATCCACCTCGCAGCCGTGTGCAACGACCCGGTCGGGGACCTCAACCCCCAGGCCACCTACGACATCAACCACCTCGCTTCCGTGCGGATGGCCGAGAAGGCCAAGGAGGCGGGTGTGACCCGCTTCCTGTTCTCGTCCTCTTGCAGCCTCTACGGCAAAGCGGGCGACGAGATGCTGGACGAGAGCGCCGGCTTCTCTCCCGTCACCGCATACGGACGCTCGAAGGTGCTCGCCGAGCGGGACATCGCGATGCTCGCGGACGACTCGTTCAGTCCGACCTACCTGAGAAACGCCACCGCCTACGGCGTCTCGCCGCGCCTGCGCGTCGACGTCGTGGTGAACAACCTCGTGGGATACGCGCACTCGACCGGCGAGATCCTGCTTCAGAGCGACGGCACGCCCTGGCGCCCACTGGTACATGTCGAGGACATCTCGAGTGCCTTCATCGCCGTGCTCCACGCGCCGCGCGAGGTCGTGCACGACGAGGCCTTCAACGTCGGGGCCAGCGCCGAGAACTACCGCATCCGGGATCTGGCCGGCATCGTCGAGGAAGTGGTGCCCGGCGCTCGCGCGTCGTTCGCCGAAGGCGGCGGACCCGACGCGCGCTCCTACCAGGTGGATTGCTCGAAGATCGGGCGGGTGCTGCCCGACTTCAAGACTCGCTGGACCGTACGCCGCGGCGTGGAGGAGCTGCACGAGGCGTACGCTCGCCACGGGCTCACCCTCGAGGAGTTCCTCGGCCCCCGCTACCTCCGCATCAAGCGGGTGAGCGAGCTTCAGGACGCCGGCCGGCTCGACGATGAGCTCCGCTGGCGAGTGCCGGTCGCCGCGGGCGCGTCGTCCGGCTGAAGGCCGGCCATGGCGCGCCGGCGCGCACCCGTTTCCATCATCTGCGTCTTCAACGACGCCGAGGTCAGGCGCCGGTGCCTCGATCGCTCGATCGAAGAGCATCGCCGGGACGCCGATGTCGAGTACCTGCCGATCGACAACACCGACGGCTCATTTTCGACCGCCGGAGCCGCCCTCAATCACGGTGCGTCCCTGGCCAGCAACGATCATCTCGTGTTCGTCCACCAGGACGTCTACCTCCACTCGCTGCGAGCGCTGGAACATGCGGCGGGACTGCTCGTCGAGGATCCGCGCATCGGCGTCCTGGGCGCTGCCGGGATCACCGCCGCCGGGCAGAGCGTCGGGCGCATCCGTGACCGGGTGATCCTGCTGGGCGAGCAAGCCGGCGAACCGTTCGATGTGGACAGCCTCGATGAGGTGCTGTTCGTCGCCTCGAAGAGCCTTATCGCGCGGGAGCCGCTCTCGGAGGCTCCGGAGCTGGCCTGGCACGCCTACGCGCTCGAGTACGGACTCCGCGCCAGGTCGCTCGGGCTGAGGGTCTGCGCGCTCGACCTTCCGCTCACCCACAACAGCCTGACGGTGAACCTCGACCGGCTCGACGCGGCCTACGCCGCGGTCGCCGCGCGATACCCGCAGGCGCTGCCCGTACGTGCGACCTGCGGAACGGTCGCCGCCCCTGCTCGAGAGCGGCCTGGTGCCGGGTTCCTCGCACCCCACCGGTGGCGATATCGGTGGCTCCGGGAGTCCGTCGCCGCGTATGCCGGACGGTTGGCAGCCGGTGTGGAGAGGTGCGTGCTGGGCGACATCAGGGTCGACATAGACGAGGTGATCGCCAGCGAGCTCGAGCTACCGCTGTTGGTCGTCAATGTCGACCAGCAGCCGCCGTTTGCAAGCGAACGCCGGGTTCCACTCGAGCTGGTACGCGGCAGCCGGCGAGTCGCGCTCACCGCGGTGCCACCGTCCGAGCTGGCCCCGATGGTCGCTCGGTCGGATCCGTCCACCTCAACGCTGTTGACCAACCTGGGAATCGCCGATCTGCGGTCGCTGCGATCGCATCTGCCTCTGGGACCGCGGCTGCTGGGATTCCGCAGAGAGATCGGCTACTGGCTGCTTCTCGGGCCCGCGGCTGCGACCGCTCCTCATAGCTGGCGGTCTCCCAGGGCGACGCCCCTGGGCATGCCCGCACCCGCGTAGGGCGGGCCTGTCTCGCTTACGCCGGCCGGGCCGCGACCGCGCGCAGAAGGTCCTGCTTCTCGGGGTGCGCGGCCAGCGGCCGGACCCCGGCGCGGAGCGAGAACGCCAGGCGCCGCGGCAGACGCCTCAGCAGCGTCGAGAGACTCGGCGGGGCGTAGCGGAACATCGGGATCGTGTCGGTCTCGACAGTGTCGTATCCCGTTGACTCGAGGACTCGTCGAAGAGTGCTCGGGTCGAAGAAGCCGACGTGATGGCTCGGATCGAGGTACTCCCATCCGTCGCCCTGCACCCGGGCCATCACGCTGCCCGCGTTGGGCACCTCACAGAAGAAGAGGCCCCCAGGCTTCAAGCTGCGGCGCAGGGCTTCCAGGACCGGACGCGGCTCTGGAATGTGCTCGAGCACGTGCCAGAGACACACTGCGTCGAAGGACGCGGGCGCCAGCTCGACCTCCTCCGCCCAGCCGATGAGCACATCGGCTCCGGACCTACGCATCGCCTCGGCGGCCGTGCTCGGTTCCGGCTCGATGCCGACCGGCGCGAAGCCCGCCTTGCGAGCTTCGGCGAGAAAGTCGCCCCGCGCGACCCCGACTTCGAGCAGGTGACCGCCCGCACAGCCGTGGCGGCGCATCCAGCTCAGGCGGATACGCGCCTCGTGCCGGCGCTGGGCGCCCTGTGAGTCGTAGTCCCCGCCGGCCGTGTAGTGCTCGAAATAGTCCGCGTCGTGTCCGGAACGCAGCTCCTCGACCGGCAGCTCGGGCTGGAACAGGAACCCGCACCCCGGACAGCGGCTCAGACGTACCTGTGGGTAGTCCGTGGCGCTATACGCCGGCTCACCGCAGACCCAGCACCGTGTCGTGAGTGCCGCCGCCTCGGCGACCCCTGTATCCGGACGTGCGTTCATCCCCCTATGCAACGTGGCTGCCTGGGGCGAGCTTTCGCCGGTCTCCCTCCCGATCACGTTATGTGTCCGCAAGTTCGCCAAACTGCAGTCCGTTACTCAACCGATACTGGTCCCGATTAGCCGAGTCAAGGCACTCGCCATGAGTCAGACTTATCAATCACCGCCGCAGGCGCTCGATCTCCGACCCGGAGAGCTCGTGCGGGTTCGAAGCGTGCTGGAAATCGGACCCACGCTGGATGCCGAGGGCTCGCTGGACGGGATGCCGTTCATGCCGGAGATGCTGCAGTACTGCGGCGGCACCTTCCGGGTCTCGCGACGCGCCGACAAGACGTGCGCCGGCGATGGCGCGATGCGCCGCATGCACAACGCGGTTCATCTCGCGGATCTGCGCTGCGACGGTTCGGGTCACGGCGGTTGCCAGGCCGCCTGCCTGCTGTTCTGGAACGAGGCATGGCTCGAGCGGGCCGACGAACAGGCGACCTTGGCCCCGAGCGTACCCCCCAACGGCGACGAGGCGAAGATCACCGAGACCCTCGTCGAGGCCACGAGGGTGAACGCCGACTCGTCAGAACCGCGGTATCGCTGCCAAGCCACCGAGATCCCGAATGCATCGACGCCGATGCGTTTCAGAGAGCTCGATCAGTACGTCAAGGACGTGCGGAACTGGGGACTCCCGAAGATTCTTCGCGGGCTCCTGGTGGAGGTGTTCAACTTTTGGCAGTCGTTCGCCAAGCGACACCTTCCTCGCGCTCTCTTGGTCGCCGACGGGCACCCCTATCCGTTCATCCGTGGACCGCTGCCGGTGAAGAAAGGCGCGACGCCGTCTGCGACGCTCAACCTGCGGCCGGGCGAGCTGGTTCGCATCAAGAGCAAGAAAGAGATCGAAGCCACCCTCGACGAGGCTCAGAACAACCGGGGATTGCTCTTCGACGGCGAGATGGCCCGCTACTGCGGCCGCACAGCGCGTGTCCGCGGACGCGTTCAGCGCTTGGTCGATGAGCACACCGGGAAGATGATCGAGATCAAGACCGACTGCATCATGCTCGAGGGCGTCGTGTGCGAGGCTGATTACCATCGCTTCTGCCCGCGGGGGATCTACTCCTACTGGCGCGAGATCTGGCTCGAGCGCGTGGGCGACCCGCCCGAGAACGGGCACCAAGCGCATCCCGGGGGCACGGTGAAGACAACTGAGCGCAGTCTCCCGCCGTGCATGCCCGCTGATCCACCCCGGACCTTGTGAGGGTCGGCACCCGCGCAGCAGGCTAGGACCTGGGCTGGGGCCTGAGGAGGTCGTTGATCGCCTCGAGGGCCTGTTGCCGCGGGAGCAGCTCGAGGACGCCCTGGAGGGCCTGGACCCGGACCAGATCACCGGCCCGGGCGGCCTGTTGACGCAGTTGGCCGGCCGAGTGATCGAGACCGCCCCGGGGAGCCGAGCTGCAACAGCGCCACGTCGAAGACGCTGCAGAGCGAGCTCGAGGTCGATCGCGACATCATCCCCAGGGTTAGCGACGCGGTGCTGGAGGACGTCCAGGCGTGGCGCAGCGGCACAACTCCCGCCGCGCCTGCATCCGCGCGTCCGGCACTCTGACCGCCGTCAGCTGACCGGCAAGCAGCAGCCCGGCCACCAGCTCGGCGTCCTTGCGGTCCTTCACATGGAGTCAGCAAGAGCCCATTCCCGGCCAGACAAACCCCCGAACCGGCGAACAGGGTCCGGCCGACTAGACCGTCCCCCCTCTCGCTTCTCGTCGGGCTTCAGGCCGTGCTGGACGCGACCCTGCGAGCGGCAGATACTGGGCAGGCGATGTCGCAGGAGAACGTCGAGCTTGTGAGGCTGGGGTTCGAGGCCTACCAGCAGGGGAACTGGGAACTGGTCCAGGAGAATTCCCACCCGGACCTCCTGATCGTGCAGCCACCCGAGGTTCCGGATGCCAAGACGTACCGGGGGCCGCACGCGTTCGCTGACGCCGCCGCGGACTGGCCGTCGCAGTGGGAGGACTTCCAGATTGAGCTGGTGGAGCTGATCGACGTCGACGACGAGCGGGTGATCTCCGTCACTCGGCATCACGGCCGCGGGGCCGAGAGCGGGATCGAGATGGATTTCACTGTCGCCTACCTCCAAACGCTGCGCGACAGCAAGCTCGCCCGCGTGGACATGTTCTTCAGCCGCGCCCAAGCCCTCGAAGCCGTGGGGCTGCGGGAGTAGGCCGCACGGCTGTCTCGCTACGCCGATTCGCCCAATGAGATGCGAGAGGGGGGACCGTCCTAACCCCGAGGTGTGGCGAGAGGTAGGTGCCCGGCACGGTCGGTGTTGGTGGCTGCTCGACCGACGGCGCGGGGCGAAGCGGCCCGGCCCACGCGTCGTACGTTGAGGTCCTATTGCACCCCTAACGTACGGAGCGCGGTCGGCAGTCACGGCCGCCCGGCCCCATCCCCCGATCAGGACACCGCTAACCCGCCCGCAGCTGTCGCAGGCACTCCGGGTTAGGCCGACTAGACCCGGCAGTCAACCGCCAGCACGAGGCCGGAACGCATCGAGCGCCGCTCGAAGCGGCCGGACGACGCGACGACGACCACCTTCGCCTTCTCAGGCGGCGACCAGCAGCCGATCATCGAGCCAGCTCTCACCGCGGAAGTGGCGATACTGCTCGGCTCGGAGCTTGTCGGCGAGCCGGCCCGGGGGCAGCTCGACGTGGTCGTAGGTGATCACTTCGTCCTGGGCTACGTCACGGCGGAGGCGACACCCCATCACGAGGCCCTCCGGCAAGTAGCGCTGGGCGCTCATCTCGTCGACGTTCACCGCTTCGCCGTAGGTCATGAACATGCCGTAGTCATCCAGTACCTCGTCCGCCTTGAGTTCTCGCTTGGCCACCGCGCAGACCTCCACCGAGGGTCCGCCGACGGGCGGAGCCAGGCCGTCGCCGAGGAGGACGACCCTCGCAATCGAGTTAGGAGCTTCGAAGGTGGGCAGGTGATAGGGGATCCAGAACGGATACAGCGGCCCGTCGCCCAGCTTGTAGAGATTGAGGTAGTGCCGCTGCTTCGGATCGGAGTGCTCGGCCAGGCAGAAGACCTTCACGTTGGACGGACCCACCGTGTAATCGACGATCCCGCCGAGCTCACGGACCTCGTCGACGTCGTAGAGCGAGGGCAGCTCCAGCGGCGAGCCGTCGAACGGGATGCCGCGCGACATTCCCCGCTTCAGCACCTTGAAGCCGGTGGCATTGGCCGCGATCGTCTGCTCGAAGCTGATCTTGGAGCCGTCGGCGAACGAGGTCACCATCGCCGGATTCTGGTCCCACTTCTCCGCGAAGCCCTTCTGAGTCTCAGGGTTGCGGTAGGGATCCTGTAGGCCCTTGACGTTTCCGATGACCCGGGGGACCAATCCGAGGCCCTGCACCCAGCGGCACAGGTTCATCTGCACACCGGGCTCGTCTCCGTCGCAAGCGGAGAGGACCACCCCATGGCGGGCCGCGTAGACGTGCAGCAACGGCCCGATCGTTGCGTCGAGCTCGGCGTTCATCAGGATCACGTGCTTCCCGTGACGGAAGGCCTCCAGGGCCACGTGGGCACCGAGCTCGACCGACCCGGTCACATCGACGAGGGCATCGATCTGGTCCGACTCGCACAAGAGCTGCGGGTTGTCGGTGACGACCGGGCTACCGGACCGGATGGCGTCCTCGAGCTCCGCCTGCGTGTCGGCTACCACGCTCCCGCCGCGGCCGGCGTACTCGTACACACCCGTGGCCCGCTCCAGGCGACGCCCGTATATGGCCGCCACCCGCATTCCCGCGACGCTGTTCTCGATCGTGTTGGCGAGCCCCTGCGCCATGAAACCCGCGCCGATCAGGCCGACGCGGATCGGGCGCTCCTCCTGCTCGCGCGCCTTCAGCAGGTTGTCGACGATGATCATCAGACCTCGCTTCCCACGGCCTGAGGCGTCTCGAGACTGGCCATCCGGGCCCTGAGCTCCGGCTCTATCTCGGCCAGCAGGGGCCAGGAGCCATCCTTCTCCGAGATCTCGCCGGCCTCCAGCGGCCAAGTGAGACCCAGGTCCGGATCGTCGAAGCGCAGCCCTCCCTCGTGCTCGGGTGCGTAGAACTCACCGACCTGGTAGCTCGTCTCCGTCTCGTCCTCAAGGACCTGGTAGCCGTGTGCGAAACGCTCAGGGACGTACAGCGCCCGGTGGTTCTCGACGCTGAGCTCGACCGCAACGTGTTCCAGATAGGTCGTGCTCTCGGGCCGCAGATCCACGATGATGTCGAGAATTGCACCCCGGGTGCAGCGGACCAGCTTGGTCTCGGCAGCGGGGGGAAACTGAAAGTGCATACCCCGGGTTGTCCCGCGGTACCGGTTGAACGCGACATTCGCCTGCGCGATCACGGGCTTCAGGCCGTGCTTCTCGAACTCGTGCTGGCAGAACGTCCGAGCGAAGAACCCCCGGTTGTCCTCCTTGAGATCGAGGTCGATCACAAAAGCCCCTTCGAGCTTGGTCTCAGTGAAGATCACGATGCGCCTCCATGGGCTCCTGGGTCGGTTTCGATTCGAGGCTCATGCCAGCACCGCCTTCCGGCAGTAGAACGCCTCGGCGAAGGACGTCGGTGACTGGCACTCCATCCCGCGGAGCCTCAGGAGGCCCGAGAACAGGTCCTCCCTGAACCAGCGCTTGTCGCGCTGGGATGCGAAGTGGTCGAGTAGATGGTCCACCTTTCGGCGGCACAGGTCGTCCTCGAGCGGTACGAACAGGTTGGGCGATCCCATGTCGCCGTCGTACTTCGGAACCTCGTACTCGAAGATCAGGTGGTCGCGAAACGTGTTCCAGGTCAGCTCGCAGGTCAGCCGGTGATCCTGGTGGAGGTCGCCGCGCTGGTGTGTGAAGACGACATCGGGCGAGAAGTCACGCTTCAGGCTCTCGAAGAACCCCTTGATCTCTCCCCCGTTGTAGGGAAAGAACCCGTCCTCGAAGTCATGGACGATCACTCGCTTCTCAACGGCTCCATCCAAGAGCGCGTGGGCGCTGTCCTCCGCTTCCCCCGCCCGCTCGCCCCTCCCGCTGAGCACTACCCACCAGACAGCGGATACCGAGCCCTCCTCGATGAGCTTGAGAATCGTTCCCCCGCAGCCGATCTCGATGTCGTCCGAGTGGGCGCCGACGGCGAGGAGCCGCGCAGGGCGCGGGTTGGGGCCGCCCATCGCGAAGCCGAGCATCAGGCTGATACCGCCGCGACGCCGGGGGGAGCGGTCTTCCACAGCTGCCAGGGGGCGTCCCCGGACTCGTGCAGGTTCTCGAGCCACTGCTGGTCCTTGAGCGTGTCCATGGGTGACCAGAAGCCGTCGTGGCGGTGTGCCAGCACTTGGTCGCTGGCCATGAGCCGATGTAGCGGCTCCTCCACGAGATCCTCGCCGGGACGGAGATCGTCGAGGAACTCGGAGCGCATGACGAAGTAGCCGCCGTTGATCCAGATGTCGGAGCGCGTGACATCGCGCATCCCGCGGACACGACCGTTGCGGTTCATGGATACGACGTGGAAGCTGTAGTTGGGATGCACCGCGAGGAAGCTCGCGGTTACGCCGGCCTCCTTCGTCTCGGCGATCCTCGCCAGCAGGTTCGAGTCGGTCAGCGTGTCACCGTAGTTCGCGAGGAACATCTCGTCGTCCTCGAGGAGATGGCGGACGGCGCGCAGCCTCTCTCCGATCGACGACCGCAGCCCGGTGTCCACGAAGGTGATGTTCCAGTTGTGGATGTCCGTCTTGAGCAGGTGGACGCGCGCACCGCCCTCGGACAGCACGAAGTCGTTGGCCAGCGCCTCGTTGTAGTTCAGGAAGAAGTCCTTGATCACCTCGGCCTTGTAGCCCAGGCACAGCACGAAGTCGGTGAAGCCGAAGTGGGCGTAGTACTTCATCACGTGCCACAGGATCGGCCGGTTTCCGATCTTGACCATCGGCTTCGGCACGACATCGGAGGCCTCCCGCATTCGGAGCCCCTGCCCACCGCAGAAAATGACAACCTTCACGCCGCTACCCCTTGTTCGATCGGATCGGTCGCGGCTCGACCGCGACCCGTCTAGCTTGCCGGCCTGACTGGGCCTTCTCAGATCACAACGGTGGGCGGGGCTCGCTTTTCACGCAGGGGACTCTCACCCATTTTTCCTCCCGCACCTTGCGCCAGCCAGCGGGCCTCGCAGCCGTTGAATCCCAAGAGATGGCCACCAGTCGCACCTCTGACGTAACCGCTGCAGTCGCGGTCGACCACAACGCGAACGGCTCGACAGCCACGGTCGCGACGCTCCCGGTTCCGCTCCCGATCGACGCTGAGCGCGCTCAGGTCGTCAGGCCGGGCGAGGGTCGCGGGTGGCGGATACGGCGGTTGCTGCTTGGGGCCGACGTGGCTGCGCTCTGTGCCGCGTTTGCCTGCACGCAGATCGTGTTCGGGAGCTTCCGCTCGACCGAGATCCCGCTGCTGCTGTTGAGCATTCCGCTCTGGGTGCTGCTGGCCTACGGGCACCAGCTCTATCACCTGGATACCTACCGGGCCGACTACCGGGCGTCCGACGAGCTCGGCCCTGTGCTGCAGATGGCAACGCTCTGGAGCTGGATCACGTTGCTGACCCTCCCCCTCGTCGGATCGCTCGTCGGATCCAACAACGTTCCGCTGGTGAGGTTCGCACTGTTCTGGGCCCTTACCGTGCTCCTGCTCACGTCTTGCCGCTCGCTTGCGCGGGCCTTCGCGCGAAGCAGATCCTGGTACGTGCAGGACGCGCTGGTCGTGGGGCCCACCGATCAGGCCGAGATCATCGTGCGCAGAATCGATCGGCACCCCGAGTGGGGAATCAATGCCAGCGCGTTCGTGAACTACGTCATCGATGAGCAGCCCGGCGAGGAGCACCCGACCGCGCCGCTCGACATGACGTCGCTTCCGCGCGAGGACGTTCAGCTCATTTCCCTTGTCAGCAGGCTCGGAGTCGATCGGGTGATGCTCGCGCCCGCCGTGAGCGAGTCGCGCCGGCGGGCCTCCGTCATCTGCGAGCTCGGCGACCTCGGCGTCCACGTCGACCTGATCCCGAGCTGGTCCGACACCGTTGGAGCGCGACTGCAGGTCCACGAGATGGAGGGCCTGCCTCTTTTGACGGTGCCCCGGGCCGGCATCGGAAAGACCTCCCTCCGGCTCAAGCGCGCCCTCGACCTGGTCGCCGGCGCCATTGCCGTGGTGGTCCTCGCCCCTGTGCTGGCCGCCTGCGCGATTGCGATCAAGCTCGACTCGCCAGGCCCTGTGCTCTTCCGCCAGCGCCGGATCGGCCGGGACGACGAGCCGTTCGAGCTGTTCAAGTTCCGCTCGATGTGCGACGGGGCGGACCGGGAAAAGCAAGAGGTAGCCAAGCTGAACTACCACGGCGGCGGGACCGAGAGCGGCATGTTCAAGATCCGCAGCGATCCGCGGATCACTCGGGTGGGCGCGTTCCTCCGGCGCTACTCGCTGGACGAGCTGCCCCAGCTCTTCAACATCCTTCGCGGGCAGATGAGCTTCGTCGGCCCGCGCCCTCTGATCGAGACCGAGGATCGTCAGGTCGAGGGACGCTTCCGAAGGCGGCTCGGGATCACGCCGGGGCTCACCGGCCTGTGGCAGGTAAACGGCCGGTCTGAGATCCCGTTCGACGAGATGGTCAGCCTCGACTACCTCTACGCCACGAACTGGTCGCTGTGGGGAGACGTCAAGCTCCTGATGCGGACCGTTTCCGCGGTGCTTCGCGCCCGAGGGGCCTACTGATGCCAGAAGTGCTGCCCTTCCCCCGGCGTTCCTTCCCCGTGGCACGACCAGACTTGCGCGTGGAGGTGACGGCGAACGGCCCTGTGGGGCGTCGTATCGTCACCGCGCTCGAGGCCGACGGCATCTCGGTCGTCGACAACGGGGGCGTTCCGCGACCCACCATCCGGATCCTCCGGGAGGACCTCGGCCGGCCGGTGCCGCTCGGCCGCCTCAGCGACAAGCTTCGCGAGGGGGCAACCGCGCGCGTCGTCGTCGTCTCACCCGATTGCGGGCCGCTGGGAGCGCGCCGTGCCATGCGGGCCGGCGCGGACTCGGTGGTCCTCGAGGCGGAGCTGGAGGACGCGCTCGCTCCCGCGGTGCGGGCCGTGGCCGCCGGCCTCAGCGCAATCCCGCTGCTTCTGCGCAGCGGCGCCGATCGTCTTTGCCTGTCTCACCGCGAGCGAGAGGTTCTCCGGCTCGCTGTCGCCGGCCACACCAACAACGAGATTGCCGCCACGCTCTTCCTGGCGGAGAGCACCGTCAAGAGCCACCTCTCGTCTGCGTACCGCAAGCTCGGGGCGGTGAGCCGGAAGGACGCGGCATCGCTGATCCTCGACCCGGACGGGGGCCTGCTTGAGATCGTGCTCGGACCCGGGACGGTCCCCGGGGACGGCATCCCGGTCGCCTCGGGCGACAGCTAGACCGCCAAGGGCCCGCGCCGATCGCCAACCCTCAGGGTGGCGACCCCTGCGTTTACGCGAGGCGCCGTCGAAAAACTGGGGTGCCCACCCTAGTGCGGTCCGCGATAACTATCCCTAGGGTCGTTGACAGCGTGAGTTCTGGCCCCTATTTGGGCCGACCACGAGGGATGAGTTCGATTCACACCATGCATTCGCAAATATCCCCGCGCAGCAACGCGGACACCGACTCCACGGCTCTGGTTCAGAAAGCCGTGGCTCGAGCCAAGGACGGCGACATGGCCGCGTTCGACTTCCTCTACGTTCGCTTCGCGGACGACGTGCAGCGGTACGTACAGAGCATCGTCCGCGACTCCCATGCCGCCGAGGACATCACTCAGAACGTCTTCGTGAAGCTGATCTCCGCGATCAACAAGTACGAGCCGCGTGACGTCCCGTTCGCGGCCTGGGTGTTGCGGGTGGCCCGCAACGTCGCTCTGGACCATATGCGCGCGCGGCGCCAGATCCCGTTCGAGGAGGTCCGCACGACCGACGAGGGCGAGGAGGAGGAGAACTTCGACCGCCTGGGGAGCTTGCGTGATGCGCTGAACCGCCTGCCGGACGACCAGCGCGAGGTGCTGATCCTGCGCCACATCTGTGGCCTCTCGCCGGGCGAGATCGCGGATCGTCTCGGGAAGACCGAGGGCTCGATCCACGGCCTGCACCACCGCGGGCGGAGCGCGCTTCAGCTCGCGCTGAGCGAACTGGACGCCGCGCCCGTCACCCTCCGGGCCTGAGCAGCGGGACTCAGCGCCGGCGCTTGGTCCGCCGGGAAGAGTCCAGCGGCTTGCCCTCGAGCACGCGCTTCGCCACCCGGCCGGAGTCCAGATCGGCGACCAGATACAGCGCCGCAAAGCCGAGCAGCCGCTCCTGCGAGACACCCTGACGAGCAGCCTCGGCGTCGAGCTCATCCCAGACTTCGCGCTTCAGCTCGAGCTCCAGCGGCAGCCTGACGCCTCCCGACTCCTCTCGCGCGAAGCGAGGGACCCGGTGGGCGGTGCGGCCTGGGTCACTCTCAGCGAGGAAGTACTCGGCGGCGCGCTGCACGAATTCTTGCGGCTCTATCGAGTAGCGCCGGGCCTCCGCCTCCAGAGTGGATCGGCCGAACTCATCGAGAGTCAGGGTCAGACGCCGCTTCATCCCGGCATATTCCTCGAGCAGTGCACACACCTTGGTTCACTAACGCACCGCGGGGTCCGACTCTAAGTACCAGATTCGGACCGCGTTGTGCCCTTCGCGGGCGGTGCTATCAGCCCGACGAGTCCTCCAGGGCGCCACGTAGGGCGCTTCTGGTCGACACGCCCAGCTTGCGGTAGGTATGCCTGAGGTGCCACTCGACGGTTTTGACCGTAACGAAGAGGGCCTCCGAGATCTCTCGGTTCGAAAGGCCCTCGACAGCGAGGTCGGCCACCTGGCGCTCCCTCGGTGTCAGCGCGTCGCGACCCTCGATCGCGGTCCGCCGCGGCCGGGCGCCGGCGAGGTGCGTTTCCTGCCCTGCCCGCCGCGCGAGCGCTTCCGCTCCGCAGCGCTCGGCCAGGTCGAGGCCCTGGCGCAGCGGCTCTCGCGCGGCCCGTCGCTGCCCGCTGCGCCGCAGCGCCGCACCGAAGTCGACGAGCGCTCGGGCACGCTCGAGTGCGGCCTGCGAGCCCTCCAGCCGCTCCACCGCCGCCTCTTGCGCCTCCAGACCACGCGAGTCCTCGAGGATGGCGCCGAGCCCGCGATAGGCGCGCCCTATCGCACCCGGTGCCCCGAAGCCCTCCGCGAGCCGGAGCTCCTCCTCGGCGAGGCGCTCAGCCTCCGCCTGATCGCCCAGTGCCGCCAGCGCGCGCGCCGCGGTCGAGCGCCAGGGCACCACGGCGGGATTGTGGGCCCCCAATCCCTCGAGAAAGTGACCACATTCCAACAGGTCCGCCACGGCTCGCTCCGGCTCGCCGGATAGCAGAGCAACATGTCCCCGCGACGCCAGATACGTCACCCGCATCACGGGTTCGCCCGTCAGCGGCGTCGCCGCGTCGAGCTGGCGGGATGCGCCGTTGAGCTCGCCTCGCTCGACGAACGTCTCGGCCAGCACCGAGCGGACTGCCGGAAGGGCGAGCCGCCACCCGTGCCGCTCGGCAGCGAGCGCTTCGCCGGCGTCGTCGGCCGCATCGTTGATCCGCCCGCGGGAGAGAATCGCGAGGCTGCGGAAGAAGCTTGCGCTGGCCAGACCGAGGACGGAACCGCGGGCGTTCGCCTCCTCGATCGCGGCGGTGAGCGCGGCCTCGGCCATGCCCAGCTCCTCCGCGGCCACGAGAGCGTGGCAGGCGAGGTAATAGGCGATCCCGTCGGACGTCTCATCGGCCAGCAGGGCGCCCCGGTCCAGGGCTTGCACCGCGAGCTCGATCACGCGCTCCCGAGGATCGCCCCTGAACGCGGCCTCGATCGCCAGCAGCGCCGAGATTCGCGCGGCCGGCGGGCGTTGCGTCGCTCGGGCCGGATGTCCCGTTGCCGGCCGGCGGCGCCGGCGCACCGGCGCCCGGCTGGAGATGGGCGATCGTGGCCAAGGCGGCGGTCAGGCGCCCGCTCAGCTCGTCGGTGCGACCGCCGAGCTCCTGCAGCCCGCGTTCGAAGGCGACCCGCGCATCCCGGTGCCTGCCCTGGCAGACCAGCGTCCGGCCGGCAACCAGCGCCGTCTGAGCGCGTTCCTGGGGATCGTCCATGCGCTCGATCGCCTCGGTCAGGTGCGCCACCGCCTCCGGCTCACCCGCCCTGGCCTCGGCCCGGCCCAGCTCCAGTATCACCTCCGGACGCCGGTCCGGATGCGGCGGCTCGCTGAGGGCACGCCGCAGGAACGCAACAGCCCTGCGGGGCTCGCCCTCCTCCAAGGCTCGGGCTGCTGCGGCGAGCAGCACGTCGACAGTCCATGCGTTTCCCGACCGGCGCGCGGACAGCAGGTGGCCCGCCACCCGCTCCGGATCGGCCTCTTCGCCGGCCAGCAGCTCGGCCGCTGCGAAGTGGAACTCGGCGCGCGCGGACGGCGACAACGACGCCTCCACGGCCCGGCCGACGACCGGCTGCGCGAACCGCAATCGGTCGTGCCCGGAGAGGAGCCCGGCGGTGATGAGCTCGTCGGCCAGATGTGCGGTGTGCGCCTGATCTAGCCGCGCCAGCGCGGCCACGTGCCTGACCTCGGCATGGTCGCCGAGCACCGCCACTGCCTGAACCAGGACCGGGGCGTCGGTCGCGAGGGCCTCCGCCCTGTGAAGGGCGTGGTCGGCGATCGACTGGGGGGCGGTCTTCTCGAGCGAGGCGGCGGTGGCCTCCGGTGCTTCGGTCTCGCGCAGCGGATCCAGGACGAGCTCCCGCAGCAGGCCCGGATTGCCGGCAGCGCTCTCGTGGGCAGCGGCGCAGACCTCGGCAGGGGCGTCCGGGAGCAGCATCCGCACGTAGCGCCGGGTGGCCTCGGCGCTGAACGGTTTCAGGGTCACACGGGTGACCGACCGAAGACGCGTGATCTGACGCAAGAGGTCGGGGTCGGAGGGCCTGATCGCGGCGCCAGATCCGAGCACGACCATCACGCGGAGGCCCTCCAGGCGCTCGATCAGGAAGAGGAGGAAGCGCAGGCTCTCGGCGTCGGCGAGGTCGGCGTCGTCGACCGCGAGCAACAGCGAGCGCCGCTCGGCCAGGTTCCTGACCAGCCAATACAGCCCGTGCAGGAACGGGAATGAGCCCTCCGCCGCCCGCACCGCCGATGTGAAGATCGGCTCTGCCTCTCCCGCCGGGCCCGCGAACAGCCGCTCGCGCTCGGCCGGGTCCGCGGCCGCCAGACGAGACTCGAAGAGCGCCATCACGACCCCGAAGGCGAAGTCCTGCTCCAGCTGGCGCCCGCGGGTGATGATCACGTCCATGTCCTCGGCTTCGGCGAGCCCCGGCAACGCGCCGATCAGGCCGGACTTGCCGAGCCCCTCGCCGCCGCTGACCACCACAGCGCCCCCGTGCCCCTCGGCCGCCAGGCGTGCGCCTCGAGCGAGAACGGCGAGCTCCTCCTCACGCTCGATGAGGTCGTCCTTCTCCGTGGAGAAATCGACAAGCTGAACGGCTGGATTCATGGATGAAGGCGCGTTTCTGCTCCGCCCGCGGCCCGGGTGCGACAGTCCGGCGTGCCAGATCCGGGGAGGCTCCCGCCCGGATCGTGACCACCGACCAACGTAGTCCAAAAGTTGCGATCGCGCGACCCGTCGGCGTCCCCTGAGCCCACCCGGGTAGGGTCTTCCTTCGTGGCCCCCGAGACGACCTTGGAGCGTGCGGAGGAGCTCGCCGAGCGCCTGCTTCCCGACCGCACGCCGAAGCGCCGCATGCTGGTGATCGTGAATCCGTACGCAACCACCGTCTCCGACCGGCTCCGAAACCTCGTCGTCTACGCGCTGCAATCCCGCTACGCGGTCGAGGCCATCGACACCGAGAAGAAGGACCACGCCACCCAGATCACGCGTGAGGCCGCTCAGGAGGGATACGACGTCGTCGTGGCCTTCGGCGGCGACGGAACCGTCAACGAGGCGGCCAACGGCCTGGCCGGGTCGGACACCCCGCTGACCGCGCTTCCCGGCGGCTCGGCCAACGTCTGGTGCCGGACGCTCGGGATCCCCAACGACGTGGTCGACGCCACCGAGCACCTGCTGCGCATGGCCGATGACTTCCAGCCCCGGCGGGTGGACCTCGGTCGCGTCAACGAGCGCTGCTTCGTGTTCGCATCCGGGGTCGGGCTCGACGCCTCGGTGGTGGAGCGGGTGGACGCCCACCCCTACCGCAAGGCCCGCTTCGGGGCCTGGTACTACAGCGCGGCGGCGGTGGCCATCTTCAACCGTCGCTATCTGGTCAACCCGCCGGTGGTCCGCGTCCGCAGCGGCGAGAGGACGCTGACCGGCGTGACCGTGATCGTCCAGAACTCCGACCCCTTCACCTTCTTCCGCACTCGACCTATCCGGGTGATCGAGCCCGCGGGGCTGGAGACCGGCTCGCTGTCGGTGGCGGTCCTCAAGCGAGCGACCGTGTGGGAGCTGCCCACGCTGATCCCGCGGCTCTTGTCCAGCCGCGCCCGCACCGTCATGAGCCACCGCCAGGTCGAGCCGCTTGGCCAGCTCCAGGAGCTCACCGTCGAGTCCATCGACGAGCGCCCCTTCCCCGTGCAGGTCGACGGGGACTTCATCGGAGAGTTCGACGCCGTGGAGTACCGCGCCCTGCCGGGCGGGCTGGTGGCCGTTTCGTAGGCTTGATCGAGGAGGACGGGGAGGGCCCGAAGGCCCTCCCCGTCGGATGCCGGGCATGCGCCCGACCGCGCGCCCCAAAGGCGGAGTTGGGCGCGTACAAAGGCAACGGCCCGGCCGTAAACGATCTTGCGGGTTGGGCCGTTTTTCAGCCCGTCGGCGTGACCCGGTAGGCGTCGAACACCGAGTCGATGTTGCGTATACGGCCGATGCAGGTCTTCAGCGCCTGCGTATCCCCCACTTCGACCACGAAGCGGTTTTTGACCATCGGGTGTACGACCGTGCAGCGGGCCTCGAGGATGTTGATGCCGGTCTCGGCGAAGGTGCGGGACAGGTCTTCCAGGAGGCGGTGGCGGTCCCAGCCGTCGACCTGGATCTCGACCCGGAAGGCGCTGGTCACGTCGCCGTCCCAGGAGACGTCGGTGAAGCGCTCGGGGTTGCGCATCAGGGCCTGGGCGTTGGGGCAGCTCTCGTGGTGGATGGTGATGCCCTTGCCGAGCGAGATGTAGCCCACGATCGGGTCACCGGGCACCGGGCGGCAGCACTTGGCCAGGCGCAGCATCACGTCCTGGACGCCCTCCACCTTGATGCCGTAGCTCGAGGAGGCCGCGGTCTTCTTCGGCGTCTCCTTGCGCTCCAGCAGCTCCGTCGCAGCGGAGGCCGGCTCAACCGCCGCCTCCCCCTCCTTGAGCCGGCTGATCAGCTTGGAGGTGACCGTCTTCGACGAGATCTTGCTCTGACCCAGCGCGATGTAGAAGTCCTCGGCCTTCTTGAAGCCCATCTCCCGGATCACGTCGGCGAGCAGCGGCGAGCCGGCGATCTTCTGCGGCGGCAGGCCGGCGCGCTTGAGGTTGTCGTGCAGGATCTCGCGGCCGGAGCGCTCGGAGTCCTCGCGCCGCTCACGCTTGAACCAGGCGCGGATCTTCGACTGGGCCCGGGTGGTCTTGGCCAGGGCGAGCCAGTCCCGGCTCGGGCCGCGCTCCTTCTTTGAGGTCAGCACCTCGCAGATGTCGCCCGACTGCAGCTCGTAGTGCAGCGGCACGATCTTCCCGTTGACCTTCGCGCCCACGCAGCGGTGGCCCACGTCGGTGTGGATCGAGTAGGCGAAGTCCAGCGGGGTGGCGCCGGCGGCCAGGGACTTCACCTCGCCCTTCGGGGTGAACACGAAGACCTCGTCCTCGAACAGGTCCGCCTTGAGGGTCTCGGCGAACTCCTGGGGGTCCTTGAGGTCGTGCTGCCAGTCGAGCAGGTGACGCAGCCACTCCACCTTGTCCTCGGGCGGGCCCTTCCCGTCGTCCTTGTAGATCCAGTGCGCCGCGACGCCGAACTCGGCGGTGCGGTGCATCCCCTGGGTGCGGATCTGGATCTCGAGCGGGCGGCCCTCGGGGCCGATCACCGTGGTGTGGAGCGCCTGGTACATGTTGAACTTGGGCATCGCGACCCAGTCCTTGAAGCGCCCGGGCAGCGGCTTCCAGAGCGAGTGGATGACGCCGATGGCGCCGTAGCAGTCCTTCACCGAGCCCACGATCACGCGCATCGCGGTGAGGTCATAGATCTCGTTGAACTCGCGGCCCTTTTGGGTCATCTTCGAGTAGATGGAGTAGAAGTGCTTGGCCCGGCCGGAGATCTCGGCCTGGATGCCCACCGCGTCGAGCTCCTTCTCCAGGTAGTCCCCTGCCCGCGCGACGTACTCCTCGCGCTCGGCGCGCTGCTGGCTGACCAGCTGCTTGATCTCGTTGTACTTGCGCGGATGGAGCGTGGCGAAGGCCAGGTCCTCCAGCTCCCACTTGATCGCGTGGATCCCCAGCCGGTGGGCCAGCGGCGCGAATATCTCGAGCGTCTCGCGTGCCTTCTCCTGCTGCTTGTGCTTCGGCATCGAGCCGAGGGTGCGCATGTTGTGGAGCCGGTCGGCCAGCTTGATGAGGATGACCCGAATGTCCTGGGCCATCGCCACCATCATCTTGCGGTAGTTCTCGGCCTGGCGATCGTCGCGGCTCTGGAAGGTGACGCCCGAGAGCTTCGTCACGCCGTCGACCAGCTTGCATACCTCCGGGTCGAACCCTTCGCGCACCTCGTCGAGCGAGGCGCTGGTGTCCTCCACCGTGTCGTGCAGCAGCGCCGCGCAGAGCGTCGCCGTATCGAGGCGCATGCCCGCGCAGATCTTGGCCACCCCGATGGGGTGCACGATGAAGTCCTCGCCGCTCGCGCGGCGCTGGTCCGCGTGCCGCTCGCAGGCGAAGACGAAGGCCGCCTCCACGAGCGCCCGGTCGACCGGCTCGGCCGCCTCCTCGGAGTGCTCCTCGACCACCGCGAAGAGATCGCCCAGCAGCCCGCGCTGGTCCTCGGTGAGGGCCGTCGATCCGGTGGGGGCGTGCGCGGCGTGCTCGTCGACGGGATGGCGCTCGAAGTCTCCGGCGCGTCTGCCGTTCCCACGCGAGCGGCGCTTGCTCTTCTTGGTTCGCGTGACCGATGCCCGCGCAGGCGGCGCGGAGCCGGAGCGCGATCCTGTCGTCCCGTTTGCGCGCGGGAGCTTCGGCATGCCCTCGAGTGTAGTCCGGGCGGCCGTCGCGCCGGGGGTCAGCGGTCGGGGTGCGCGACGAAGTTCACCCGCTCGCCCCGCTCGAAGATCGCGGCGAAATCCGGGCGCGTGTACGGGCCGTCGCCGTCCAGGCCGCGAATCGCGTAGCCGAGGTCGCTCACGAGGAGGTCGTGCATCGCTTCGGGTGTGGTGTCGTAGTAGTCCGCCGAGCCAAGTCCGTGCTCGAATGCGAGCAGCGGCCGGTGGCGGCGCAGCGTCTCCACGGCCCCGCACAGGACCTGCTCTTCGGCGCCCTCCACGTCGATCTTCATGAACGCGGGCTGCACGCCGCCCGGCAGGACGTCGTCGAGCCGCTCGGCGGGCACACTGATCGTCTCGACGTGCCCGCCCGCCGGCGTCGGGCGCTCCAGGAATCCGCTCCAGCCCGGATCGCCGACCACCCGGGCGAAGGAGCGCTCCTCGGCGCGGTCCGAGAGCGCCGCCTCCCTGACCGCGACGGTCGGGAAAGCGGCGCGCAGGCGCTGGGCGAATTCGGGCAGCGGCTCCCAGGCCACGTGCCTGCCCCGGGGGGCCAGGCGGACCATCTCGCTCAGCACGGCGCCCGCGTGGGCGCCCACGTCGAGGCAGTCGGAGTCGGGAGTGAGCGATCGAGCCAGAAGAGCGACCAGGAGCTCGTGGTCGCGGATGTCGGCGCGCACATGGGCGGGCAGGAAGCGGCGACGCACGGCGAGCGCCTGGCGCTCGACGCCGAGTCCACGCGCGACCTTCCGAAGCGCCCGCAGCATGGCGGGGAGGCTAGGCTGCCGGCCGCTCCGCCGCCCGGCCGGGGACCTCGGGCGCCAGCACCCGCTCGATCGCGTCGAGCCGGCGGCGCGCGGCGCGGTAGACCTCGGACTGCTCCAGGTCCGTCGGCCTCGCCTCGAGCATCCGGCAGGCGCCCTCGCCGCTCAACTCGATCAGCCCGAGCTCGCACAGCACCGCGAGCAGCCGGCCGCAGCACTCCGGCGTGCGGGGATGGCGACCGGGTCCGCGCAGCGCGCTCTCCACCTGCTCGGGGCTCGCGTCGGCCGGCAGCGACCGCAGCGACCGGTAGACCTCGGTCAGCGCCGGGCGCAGTTCGAGCTCGGCGCGCCAGACGAGCAGCGCGAACTCCGCCTCCGCCGGCCCCCAGGCCAGGTGCCCGCGAGGGCCGTGGCGCAGCAGCGGGTCGAGGGCGCCCTCCTGCGGCGGGTCGAGGGCGACGAGGTGATCGAACTCGTCAAGCAACCCCGGCGTGGCGGCGAGGACGTCCCAGTCGGCGACCGCCATGACGCCGTCCGCCAGCCCCGCCACGAGCGATTCCAGTCCCTCCCGCCGGCGGGAGACATCCGCCACCGCCACCAGCACGGATTCGCCGCTCGACAGAAGGTCGCCGGCGACGCCGGCGAAGCCCTCGCCGCGGCGGTCCAGCGGCGCCGGGCCCGAGAGCCGTGGCCCAGGGGAGGCCGCGCCGGGCAGCGCGCGCTCCCAGAAGGACCGCTCCTCGCCCAGCACCCGCAGCTCCCCCGGGCGCGTGGGACAGAGCGCGCGCAGCACCACGCGCGGCTCCACCATGCCGTTCCAGCGGTTGCTCTCCAGGCGCAGAGCGATGTCGTGGCTCTCCGCCTGTGCAGGAGCGAGATCCCGCGGCGGGGAGCGGAAGGCCACCCCGCGGGAGCGGGCTCCGCCCGCGGTGACCAGCGTGAAGCGGGAGTGCTCACCCCCCTCCCCCATGGCCGCGACCTGGCTGAAGCGCGCCGCCGGAACGAGCAGCGTGGGCTGCGGGTTGCCCATGCCGAAGGGACGGAGGCGTTCGATCTCCTCGGCCAGGTGCAGACCGAGCAGGCCTCCGGGAACGACCGCGTCCACGCGCTCGACGGGCCGCAGGTCCTCCGGCGCCAGCGCCGCACCGGCGTGGGCGGCCAGGGCGGCCCGGAAGGGCTCGACCGCGTCGGCCCCCAGCTCGACGCCCGCCGCCATGCGGTGGCCCCCGAAGCGCTGAAGGTGCTCCGAGCAGGTCTTCAGTCCGGCGTGCAGGTCGTAGGGAGCGATGCTTCGGCCCGAGCCCCGCCCCGACTCGCCGTCGAGCGCGACCACCACGCAGGGCCGCCGCCAGCGCTCCACCAGGCGCGAGGCCACGATTCCCACGACGCCCGGATGCCAGCCCTCGCCCGCCACCACCATCGCGCCCGCGGAGGCTTGGGGCAGGCAGGCCGCGTCGGCTGCGAAGAGGATGCGGGTCTCCGCTTCCTGGCGGTCGCGGTTCAGCAGGTCGAGCTCGCGGGCCACCTCCTCCGCGCGCCGGCCGTCCTCGGTGAGCAGGAGCTCCAGGGCGGCGTCGGCTCGGCGCATGCGCCCGGCGGCGTTGAGACGGGGACCGAGCCGGAAGCCGAGCGCCCGCTCGTCCACGTCGCCCGGTTCAAGCCCGGTCACCGCCATCAGCGCCCTGAGCCCCGGCTTGTGCGTGCGGGCGAGCGCGGCCAGGCCCTCGCGCACGATGCGCCGGTTCTCATCCTGGAGCGGCACGAGGTCGCACACCGTGGCCAGCGCGGCCAGGTCGAGGTCCTCGTCGGCGGCCCGCGGGTCCAGGCCCGCCGCCTCGTGAAGCGCCTCGCTGAGCTTGAGCACGACTCCGGAGGCACAGAGCTCGGGGCAGCCGTAGCCCCCGAGGGCGGGGTGCACCAGGATGCAGGCGGGCAGCGCCTCGCCGGGCCGGTGATGGTCCGTGACGACCACATCGAGGCCGGCCTCGCGAGCGGCGGCTACCGGCTCGACGGCGGTGATCCCGCAGTCCACGGTCACGAGCAGGCCAACGCCCCGGCCGGCGACGCGATCCACCATCGCCCTCGAGAGGCCGTAGCCATCGTCGAAGCGGCTGGGGAGCTCCCAAGCGGGATCGCCGCCCAGGCGTCGCAGTGCGCGGACGAGCATCGCGGTGGCGCAGACACCGTCCACGTCGTAGTCGCCGACAACCGCGATCACCGAGCCCCGCCGGACGTGGTCGAGGATCAGACGGCAGGCCGCCGCGACACCGGGCAGCGTGCCCGGATCGTGCCGCTCAGCGGCGGCCAGGAAGCGGCGGGCATCCTCGACCTCGGTGAAGCCGCGCCGGGCAAGCAACGCGCCGAGGACCGTGGAAAGCCCCAGCCCTTCCGACAGCCGCTGCGCGGCTGCGACCTCGTAGGGCGCGCACGCCCATCGCGACGGCCTTGTGTCCATCCCGCCCATGCTGTGCGGAGGAGCGGACGGAACGGGCGGGCTCGCCCCCGTGGAGGGTGGCCGCTCCTGATGGGACGGGCGCTAGCCGGAGTGCGAGCCGGCGCGGGTGAAGCCGTGGTCGATCCCGCGGGCGCGGTCGGTCCGGGCGCCCCACCAGTAGGACAGGCCCAGGCCCAGGAGAGCGCCGGGGACGGCCAGCACGGCCTGGATCAGGTCGGTCTCGCTGCGGCCGGGAACCGTTCCGCCGTTCACGGCGAGGCTGAAGATCACCGCCCCGGCCACGGCGGCCAGGAAGGCGCCGACGATCCCGCCCCAGAAGCGATCGGGGACGAACACGGTGAAGTGCCAGACCGCGATGCCCATCATGGCCCACACGACCGCGCTCATTGGTTAACGCCTCCCATGCTTCTTGCGGGCACGCTGGCGCTTCGGCTTGGGCTTCGGCTTGGCGGGCCGGCCGTGCTCGTCACGCGTGACTGGGTTCGCGCCGGCGCCGCGGGCTCGGGCGCCGCTGGAGCGGGCTCCGGCTCTGGCTCCGCGGGCGCCGCCGCGGGCTCCGGCGCCGCCGGTGTCGGCTCCGGCGGGGGCTCCGGCGTCGCCTGGCGCTCCGGCGCGGGCTTCGCCTCCCTGGCGGGCCTCGGCTCCGGGGTGGGCGCCGCCTCTCGCTTGGCGGGGGCCGCGGTCTCCCCGACCGTTGCCGTGGCGAAGGCGGGCACCAGGCCGCCGTGCTGGTCCATGATCAGCCGCCGCCGCCGCATGTAGGTGGGCTCGCGCTCCTTCCACTCGACGAGCACCGGGGTGGCGATGAAGATGGACGAATAGGCGCCGGAGGCCACGCCCACCAGCAGGGCGAAGGCGAAGTCCTTCAGCGTCGCCCCTCCGAAGAGCAGCAGCGAGCCCACGGGCATCAGGACCACGAAGCTCGTGGCCAGCGATCGGGTGAGCACCTCGGACATCGAGCGGTTCGCGATCTGGGAGAACGTGGCCCGCGGCATGCGCGGCACGTTCTCGCGTATTCGGTCGAACACGATCACCGTGTCGTAGAGCGAGTAGCCCATGATCGTGAGCAGCGCGGCCACCGTGGCGGTGGTCACCTCACGGTCGGTGAGCGCGTACACGCCGGCGGTGATGAGCAGGTCGTGGGCCAGCGCGATCAGGATCGGGACCGCGAATTTCCACTCGAAGCGGAAGCCGATGTAGAGCGAGATCAGCAGCAGCGAGGCGAGCACCGCGATGGCGGCCGTGCGCGCGATCTGCTCGCCGAAGGTCGGCCCGATGGAGGTCGAGGAGAGAGCGTCGGGGGCCACGCCATAGTCCTCGTCGAGCGCCTGCTCGACCTCCCCCACCTGCTGCGGATCCAGCTCGGGCACGGAGATCTGGACGACGTTGCTGCCCAGCTCCGGATCGTCGACCTGCTGGATCTTGGCGTCGCCGTAGCCCAGGGGGTCGAGGGTGCTGCGGAGGTCGTCCACGCTGGCCGCCTGCTCCAGCGGCGTGACGATCCTGGTGCCGGACTCGAAGTCGATGCCGAAGTTGAGCCCGAGCGCGGCGATCGCGATCGCGCCCGCGGCGATGATCGCCCCCGAGGCGGAGAAGAACCAGCGCGAGCTGCCCATGAAGTCGAAGCTCCAGCCCTTGCTCTGCTTGCCCACCCCGAGGGCGCTAGGGCGGCGCAGCAGGCGGGTCCGGGCCAGCGCGCCGAGGATGGCCGAGGTCGCGAGCACTGCGGTGAACAGCGAGACGATCGTGCCGACACCCAGCGTGAAGGCGAATCCCTTGACCCCGCCGGTGGCCAGCGTGAACAGGATGAAGGCCACGCCGATCGTGACCACGTTCGCGTCGATGATCGTCCGGAGCGCCTTCGAGTAGCCGGCGGAGATGGCAGCGGGCACCGATCTCCCGGCCCGCACCTCCTCCTTGATGCGCTCGTACATGACGATGTTCGCGTCGGCCGCGACCGCGAGGGTGAGCACCAGCCCGGCGATGCCCGGCAGGGTGAGGGTGATCGGGATCAGCTTGACCAGCGCGAACAGCAGGGCGGCGTAGATCAGCAGCGCCACCGTGGCCACGACGCCCAGCACGCGGTAGAAGACGAGCAGGAAGAGGATCGTGAGCGCGAGCCCCACGGCGGCTGCGAGGAGGCCCTGGTCGAGCGCCTGCTGCCCGAGCGTGGCCGACACCTGGGTCTCGGAGATCAGCTTCAGCTCGATCGGGAGCGCGCCGATCCGCAGGCTCTCCGCCAGGTCGTTCACGGCGTTGAAGTCGCCGACGTTCTCGATCTGCGCGCCCTGGCGGCCGTCGATGCCCTCGGGCAGCTCCGTGTAGTCGATCGTGGCCAGCGAGATGATCTGGTCGTCCAGCGTGATCGCGAACTGCTGGAAGGTCTGCTGGCGCTGCTCCGGCGTGGCGCCGGGCGGCAGGACGATCTTCGATCCGCGCTCGGCGATCCGCTTGGTCACCCGGGCGAAGGCCAGCCGGCCCTCGTCGGTGAAGTCCATCGTCACGATCGGTTGGCCGTTCTGACCGGTGTTCGCCTCCGGGCTCGTGATGTCGGTGCCCGACAGCTCGGAGTCGTCCTCGATCACGTAAAAGCGCTGGACGCGCTCTGACTGGCCCTCGACCGCCTCGGCCTCGATCACCAGGACGCCCTTGGGCACCCTGAACACCTTCGACCCGTCGGGCGGCCCGGCCGGCCCCAGCGCCTCGAGCTCCTTCAGGCACTCGGTCCCCTTCGCGTACTCGTTGGGCGGGCCGGGCTGCGACTCGTACTCGGCGAGCAGCTCCTCGCAGGAGCCGGAGGGC
This sequence comes from uncultured Thermoleophilaceae bacterium, assembly GCA_963821275.1. Lineage (GTDB taxonomy): Bacteria > Actinomycetota > Thermoleophilia > Solirubrobacterales > Thermoleophilaceae > JACVRW01. Next base: position 262,344 of record CAWGDF010000010.1, on the reverse strand, counting down.
TCGTACGGCTCGAAGCGCGCCGGCTCGCCGTTCGGCCCGATCGGATAGCGATCCGGCCCGAAGAGGTAGTACTGGTCGGTGGGCTTGGTGTCGTTCTTCTTGTCGGCCTCCTCGGGCGACATGTCGGAGCCGGGGGGCACATCGGTCTGCTCGGCCTTGCCCTCCTGTTTCGACGCCGCCTCGACCGCCTGGTAGAGCGCCTTGGCCCCGGCGAACGGCGAGTTTGGGTCGCGCACCAGGACGTTGGGCTCCCAGTCGTAGAACTGGAGCTGGGCGGTGGTACCCACCTGGTCCTTGGCGCGCTCGGGGTTCTGGACGTCCGGCAGGCCGACCGAGATCTGATCGGGACCCGAGCGCTGGATCTCCGGCTCGGACACGCCCAGCGCGTCCACCCGCTCGCGCATGGTCTCGATGGCGTCGTCGATGGCCTGTGGGGTGACGTCCGGCACCTGGGGCGTCGGGCGCCCCTCGTAGACCAGCTCGATCCCGCCGCGCAGGTCGAGGCCGAGCTTCGTCTCCTTGGTGACGATCACGAAGCCGGCCGCGCCCAGCAGGAGCAGCACCAACCCGATGATCGTCAGGTTCCGTGTGCGATTGGTCATCGTGGGGTCAGCACCAGGAGGAGCCCGCCGTCGTCATCGTAGGCGGGAAAGATGTCCGCCTTGGCGGACTCCGGACGGTCCCCCTCCGCGTGGACCGTCACGGGCTTGTCCAGCACGCGCACTCCCCACTCCAGCGCGGTGCCGATGTGGTCGCTGCCGGCCTCGAACTTGAGGTCGAGCACGTCCTGGACCGGGCGGCCGATCACGTCCAGGTCACCGAGGCCCGTGAGCTCGCGGGCGCCGCGACCGGTTCCGATCAGCCGCCCCTGCTGGTCGAGCAGGAAGAAGGCGGCGTTCGGGGCCGGGTAGTAGTCGTCGAGAAGCTCGAACACGAAGCCGAAGCCACACTTCTTGCACGAGCGCGCCCGGCTCTGAAAGCCCTGGGTGCGCTCTGTGGAGACGCTGCGATCCCCACAGTTGGGGCAGATGAAGATGGCCATGGGAGATTCAGGGTAGGCGCTCGCCTAGAGAGCAGAGTAGGCATTCGCCTAAAGAGGAGGTTAGTCAGAACAGCTGAGCCGGCCCGCCCCGCGGCGGCTCCAGTCCCAGGTGCAGGAAGGCGGCCTGCGTGGCCACCCGCCCCCTCGGCGTGCGCATGAGGAATCCCTGCTGCAGCAGGTAGGGCTCGTAGACGTCCTCGATGGTGTCCTGCTCCTCGCCCACCGCCACGGCCAGCGTGCTCAGACCGACCGGGCCGCCGCCGAACTTCTGGCAGAGCGCCCGCAGGATGTCCCGGTCGAGCCGGTCCAGACCCGCCGCGTCGACCTCCAGGAGGTCCAGCCCCTCCCGGGCCGTCCGAGCGTCGATGCTCCCGCCGCCGCGAACCTCGGCCACGTCGCGCACCCTCTTGAGCAGCCGGTTCGCCACCCGCGGGGTGCCGCGGGCGCGGGCGGCGATCGCCTCGGCCCCCGCGTCGTCGATCTCGACCCCCAGGATCCCCGCAGAGCGCCGGACGATGCGGGCGAGCTCCGTCGGCGTGTAGAGCTCCAGCCGGTGCGTCACGCCAAAGCGGTCGCGGAGCGGCGTGGTGAGCAGGCCGGTGCGGGTGGTGGCGCCGATCAGGGTGAACTCGGGCAGGTCGAGCGTCACCACGCGGGCACCCGCCCCCTGCCCGACCGTGATCGGCAGCCGCCGGTCCTCCATTGCGGGGTAGAAGGTCTCCTCGAGCGCGCGCGGCAGCCGGTGGATCTCGTCGACGAAGAACACGCTGCGGGGCTCGAGCGCCGTCAGGTAGCTGGCCACGTCGCCCTTGCGCTCCAGGGCCGGGCCGGCGGTCTGCACGAAGTCCACGCCCAGCTCGTTGGCCACGATCTGGGCCAGTGAGGTCTTCCCCAGGCCCGGAGGACCGGCCAGCAGGACGTGGTCGAGGGCCTCCCCGCGCGCCCGGGCCGCCTCGATGAACACGCTGAGCTGCTCCCGGACCGCCTCCTGGCCGACGAAGTCCGCGAGCCGCCGCGGCCGGAGCGAACGGTCGAGGTCGTCCTCGGCCGGGAGCGCAACCGGGTCGTGAATGCGCTCGACCGCGGGAGTGCGGATAGAGCTCACCGCGACGCCCTCAGCGCCGCCGCGATGAGGTCCTCAGGCTTCTCGCCCGGCGCGCCGTCCAGCATCTCGTCCGCCTCCTGGGTCGTGAAGCCCAGGCCGAGCAGCCCCTCTCGGGCGAGGGTGCGCGGGTCGTCGCCGGCGCTGCGGCGCACCACGATCTCGTCCGTGGCCCGGCCGGCGACCTTCTCCCGCAGCTCGACGATGATTCGCTCGGCTGTGCGCTTGCCGATCCCCGGCACCGCCTGGAAGCGGGCGGCGTCCTCGGAGGCGATCGCGTTCAGCAGCTCGCGCGGGGCGCCTCCGGAGAGCACGGCCAGCGCGACCTTCGGCCCCACCGACTGCACGCCGATGAGCATGAGGAACAGCTCGCGCTCGGCCGCGGTCGAGAACCCGTACAGGTGCATCCCGTCGTCGCGCAGGACCAGATGGGTCAGCAGGAGCGCTTCCTCACCGGCGGCGGGCACCGCCGCCAGCGTCTGCGAGGAGACAGCCATGCGGTAGCCCACCCCGGCGGCCTCGACCACCACCTCGCCCCCCAGGCGGCTGATCACCCGCCCGCGCACCGACGCGATCACGCGAACGCCCTCCTCCCGGGGGCGCGCAGCGCCCGGCGCCAGCGGCGCAGCCGCCGCCTCACGCCAGGGCCTCCTGGAGGGGGGCCCCGTTGGCGTGGCAGATGGCCACGGCAAGGGCGTCCGCCGCGTGGTCGGGCGAGGGCGGCTCAGGCAGGGCCAGCAGGGAGCCCACCATCCGCTGCACCTGCTCCTTGCCGGCCGACCCGCTGCCGCACACCGCCTGCTTGACCGCCTGGGGCGTGTAGGAGAAGCAGGGCACGCCGTGCATGCCGGCCGACAGCAGCACCACCCCCCGCGCCTGCCCCACCGCGAATGCGCTGTGGGTGTTGCGACCGAAGTACAGGTCCTCCACCGCGAGAGCCACGGGCTGATGAGTAGCGATCAGATCGGACACCCGGGCGTGGATCTCCGCCAGGCGCCGCTCGAGCGGCGAGCCCGTCCGCGTGCAGATCACACCCCCGTCCAGCGCCGCCAGGCGGCGCCCGCGGGAGAACACCACGCCGTAACCGGTGTGCGCGGTGCCGGGGTCGATGCCGAGGACGATCACCACCCGCTTGATTCTGCGGGCGCCACCGGACGCCTGCCTTCTACGTCGGCAGGACGGCGATCGACGCCCGGGGACCCCGGCCTGCTGCCGGTCGGCACCGTCCTGCGTCTGCGCTGACCCGGCGTCAGCCGTGGGCAAGGTCGGCCAGGTAGGCCGGCGCCTCGTCCACGATGGGCAAAGTCGCCACGTCGTTGGCGATTCGCTGCGCGGCGGCCCGGTAGCAGCCGTCGTCGAGCAGGACCTGGACCGCGTCGCCGAGCCGGCCGATACCGTCGGTGTCGCCGTCCAGGGCGATTCCCGCTCCGAGCGCGGCGACCCGGCGGGCGTTGAAGGGCTGGTCGGCGAATGAAGGGACGACCACCATCGGGACGCCGGCCGACAGGCCCATGCGAGTGGTGCCGAACCCGCCATGGCCGACCATCGCAGCGGCATGTGGCATGACGTCGCGCTGCGTCACCCACTGCTCGACGTGGACGTTCAGGGGCAGAAACCCCAGCTCGGCCGGCTCGCGGTCGCGGCCGATCGTGGCCAGCACCCGCACCGGAAGGTCGGCGAACTGAGCGATCGCCGCCTGGTAGAGCCCTGGGAACGCGTCCGTCTGCGGCAGCACCGAGCCGAAGGTGAGGTAGACGAGCGGCAGCTCGGCCAGCTCGGCAGGCCACCAGCCGTCGGGGAGATCCGCTGCATCGTGGTCCGGCTCGCGGTAGCGCCGAGCGTGGGACGGCCCCTCGGCCTCGGGCTCCTCCATTGCACGCGGCGTGAGGGTCACGAAGGGCGACTCGAGCAGCCGTCTCCCGGCCGGGTCGGGCGCGAGCCCCAGCTCGGCGCGCAGGTCGCCCAGCACCGGAGGCACGATCCCCGAGATCATCTCTTCGCTGCTGCCGAGCACCAGCCCAACGCGTACGTGCGAGATGCCGCGCCGCTCGGCGGCCAGATAGCCGGCGAACTCGGTGGTCTCGTGCATGACGAGGTGGGGGCGCCATCGATCGCACGCGGCGAGCACCTCCGGGTAGCCGGCGCGGCCATCCAGACGGGTGAAGACCTCGCCCACGACCCGGGCGCCCTGCTCCTCGTGGGTCAGGCCGTCGAGCGAGGAGAAGACCGCGTCGCGCCGCTCGCCCGGACCCTCGTCGAAGGGCCAGAAGGCCAGGCCTGCACCCTCGACCAGCGCGCGCCCGCGCGGAGGCGCTGCGATCATCACTTCAGCGCCCGCGCGACGCAGCGCCGCCGCGAACGGGAGCAGCGGGCCGATATGGCCCGCGCCGCTGTGGGAGGTCATGAGAACGCGCACGCAAAGGCAAGACGCCCGTGCGCGGGGATGTATTCCCTCTTGACTAGGTCACACCGCGGCCACGCGCTCGAGTACGGCCGCGTCCACGTCGAAGTTCGCGTGCACGGCCTGCACGTCGTCATGGTCCTCGAGCGCCTCGATCAGGCGCATCAGGGTGCCCACGCGGTCCTCCTCGACCGGCGTGCGCGTGGTGGGGCGCTGTACGAGCTCTGAGGACTCGATCTCGACCCCCGCCCCCTCGAGCGCCTGGCGCACCGCCGCCAGCTCGCCGGGGCCGGTCACGACCTCCCACACGTCGCCGTCCATCGCCAGGTCCTCGGCGCCGGCGTCGATCGCGGTCAGAAGGTCGTCTTCGGAGTAGCGCCCGCCGTCCACGACGACCTCGCCCTTCTTCTCGAACGTCCACGCCACGGAGCCCGGCTCACCGAGGCTGCCGCCGTACTTTGTGAACAGATGGCGCACCTCGGAGCCGGTGCGGTTGCGGTTGTCGGTGAGCACCTCGACGAGGATGGCCACCCCGCCGGGTCCGTAGCCCTCGTAGAGGACGCTCTCGTAGGCGTCGCCCTCGGAGTCCGCGCCGGTGCCCTTGGCGATCGCCCGCTCGATGTTGTCCTTGGGCATCGAGGCGTCGCGCGCCTTCTGCACGGCGAGCGCCAGCGAGGGGTTGGACTCGGGGTCGCCGCCGTCACGCGCCGCGACCGTGATCGCGCGCGACAGCTTCGTGAAGAGCTGCCCGCGCTTGGCGTCGACCGCCTTCTTCTTGTGCTTGATCGACGCCCATTTGGAATGACCCGCCATGGGCGCGGAGTGTATTGCGGTATGACAACTTCCTCGCTGCGCAGCGGGCCGGGCCCGCTGCTTGCGCACTACCCTCGCTGCGCAGCGGGCCGAGCCCGCTGCTTGCGCACTACCCTCGCTGCGCAGCGGGCCGAGCCCGCTGCTTGCGCACTACACGAGAAAGCGGCCGTTGCGCTGCAGCTCGACGCCGTCCACGGTGATCGAGCCGCCCTGGCGCAGGTCGCAGACCAGGTCCCAGTGCACCGCGGAGCTGTTCTGGCCCCCCGTCTCGGGGTAGCTCATCCCGATCGCCATGTGCGCGGTCCCGCCGATCTTCTCGTCCAGCAGGATCTCCTTCGTTCCGGTGGCGATGCCGAAGTTCGTACCGATGCCGAGCTCGCCCAGGCGGCGGGCCCCCTCGTCGGTGTCCAGCATCTCCAGCAGGAAGTCCTCGCCCTGCTCGGCGCCCGCGTCGACCACCTTGCCGTCCTCGAAGCGCAGCCGCACGCCGGAGACGGTCCGGCCGCCGTAGCTCGCCGGGAAGCTGAACGCCACCTCGCCGTTCACGGCGTCCTCGACCGGCCCCGTGAAGAACTCGCCGTCCGGCATGTTGTGCTCGCCCACGCAGGGGATCCAGCGCCGCCCGGCCACCCCGAGCGTCACTTCGGTCTCCGGCGCGATGATGCGGACCTCCTCGCTCCCCTCGATCCAGTCCGCGAGCCGGCGCACCTCGTCGGACTGCCGCTGCCATGCGGTCACGGGGTCGCCGTCCGTGGCCAGGCAGGCCGCGTAGTAGAAGTCCTCGTAGTCCCGTAGGGACATGCCTGCCTCGCTGGCGTAGGCGTGGGTCGGGAACAGGGTCAGCGCCCAGCGGTACTGCCCGTCGGCCGCGCGCCTCATCGAGGTCTCCATCAGGCCCTTGCGTGCCCGCTGAACCCGCGCCTGCTTGCTCGGCTCCGCGCGCGAGAGCTCACGCGCGTTCACGTCGGCCATGACCGCGATGCGGACGTCGGCGTTCTCGGCCGCCCACGTGGCCGGTGGGGCCACCCAGTCCAGCTGCTCGTCGCCGGCGAGCTCGAAGAACGCGGCCTGCTGCCCGCTGGTGTTGAGCTGCATCACCGGGAGGCCGCCCTGGCGCAGCACCTCCTCGTAGACCGCCTGGACCAGCACCTCGGCCGCCGTGGTCGATTGGATCACGCATACGTCGCCCGGCCCCACCCGGGTCGAGTAGCGCACGAGGATCTGGGCAAGCGCCTCGGCGCGCTGGTCTCTCACGAGGGCACCCCCGCTCGGTCGAGCAGCCAGCGGTGCAGGCTGCGGTCATCGGTCAGCTCCGGATGGAAGGCCACGGCCAGGATGTTGCCCTGTCGCACCGCGACCGGATGTCCGTCCAGCTCCGCGAGCACCTCTACCTCGTCCCCGTGATCGTCCACCCAGGGGGCGCGGATGAAGACGGCGCGCAGCGGTCCAAGCCCGTCCAGGTCGAGGTCGGCTTCGAAGCTCGCCACCTGCCGGCCGAAGGCGTTGCGGCGCGCGCTCACGTCCAACAGGCCGAGGTGTTCGCGGTCGAGCATGATCAGGCCCGCACAGGTTCCGAGCACGGGGCGTCCGCTTCGCACGAGGTCCCGCAGCGGCTCGGCAAGGCCCTCCCGCTCGATCCCCAGTGTGATCGTGGTGGACTCGCCGCCCGGGATCACGAGCCCGTCGAGGCCCTCGAGCTCGGCCGCGGTGCGGACCACGCGCGCCTCGGCGCCCTCCTCCTTGAGCGCCCGGAGGTGCGCCTCGAAGTCGCCCTGGATGGCGAGAACGCCAATGACCGGACGGCCCACGAAGCGGGCTACCAGCCGCGGTTCTGTAGCAGGCCGCCGTCGGCCTGCAACGTGCCGATCTCGATGCCGGGCATCGCCTCACCCAGCTCCCGCGACGCGGCCGCCACCCGCTCGGGGTCGTGGTGGTGGGTCGTGGCCTCGACGATCGCCCGGGCGCGACGGGCGGGGTCGGAGGACTTGAAGATTCCGGAGCCCACGAAGTTGCCCTCCGCGCCCAGCTGCATCATCAGCGCGGCGTCCGCCGGCGTGGCGATGCCGCCGGCGCAGAACAGCACCACCGGCAGGCCGCCGGTCTCGGCGACCTGGCGAACGAGGTCCACGGGGGCCTGCAGCTCCTTGGCGGCGGTTGGGATCTCCGCCGGGTCGAGCGCGGAAAGCCGCCGGATCTCCCCCCGGATGAGGCGGATGTGGCGGACGGCCTCGACCACGTTGCCGGTGCCGGCCTCGCCCTTCGAGCGGATCATCGCCGCGCCCTCGGCGATGCGGCGAAGCGCCTCGCCCAGGTTCGTGGCCCCACAGACGAACGGCACCTTGAAGCCCCACTTGTCGATGTGATGAGCCTCGTCGGCGGGCGTGAGGACCTCGGACTCGTCGATGTAGTCGACCTCCAGCGCCTCCAGCACACGGGCCTCCATGAAATGCCCGATGCGCGCCTTGGCCATCACGGGGATCGTCACGGCCTCCTGGATCTCGGCGATCTTCGTGGGGTCGGCCATGCGCGCCACGCCGCCCGCGGCGCGGATGTCGGCGGGCACGCGCTCCAGCGCCATCACCGCAGCCGCGCCCGCGTCCTCGGCGATCTTGGCCTCCTCGGCGGTGACCACGTCCATGATCACCCCGCCCTTGAGCATCTCGGCCAGGCCGGCCTTCACCCTGAACGTCCCGGTCTCCATCGCCAGTGAGGATAGCCCGCCGGGGGCGTCACGCCGCCGCGGCGGGGCAAGTTCGGCCGCGGCGGCCAAGCGCGGCCGCCGCCTCTCTACCAGGCGGCAGGTTTCCCGGGCTGGTACAGCCAGACGTCGAAGAAGTCGTCGAGCTGTTGCCGGCTCACCCGCTCGGAGAGCGCGATGAAGTCCGCGCTGGTCACGTTGCCGTATCGGTTGTCGCGGTACCAGCCGCGCAGGATCCGGAAGAAGTCGCGCTCGCCGACCTTCACGCGCAACGCCTGGAGGGTCATTGCGCCGCGGTCGTAGACCGCTCCGGCGAACATGTTCTCCGGGCCACCCACGTCGGCCGGCGGCAGGGTCCACAAGGCGTTCTCCGGCGGCCGGGCGTAGAGCGTGTCGAAGCGCGACTGGGCCGTCGGCCCGGCGTGGCGCTCGGCGTAGATCCATTCCGACCAGCGTGCGAAGCCCTCGTTCAGCCAGATGTCGGGCCAGACGGCCAGTGTCACCGCGTTGCCGAACCACTGGTGGGCGATCTCGTGCACCACGGTGGTCGGCGCAATCACACGCCAGTAGTTGGCGCGGCCCTGCGACTCCAGCGAGTAGCTGACGTTCGGCGCCCAGTCCATGATTCCGCCGCCGGTGGAGAACGGATAGTCACCGTACAGCTCGCTGAAGAACGCGATGATCTCCGGCTGCAACTCGAGCCGCTCCCAGGCCAACTCAGGCTGCGGCTGCGTGCCGCTGGCAGACTCGCGCGTGTCCGGGTCCACGGCGTCGTACATCGGCAGCCCGTTCGCGCGGTAGAAGCGGGTTTCGAACGGGCCGTTCGTGGCGGTCGCGAGGTACGGGGCCATGGGCGAGTCCTCGTACCAGCGCCAGGTGGTTCGCCCGCCGCGCGTGCGCTGCCCGAGCAGCCTTCCGTTGGCCATCACGGTGCTGCCCTCGGGCACCGACACCCGGAAGTCGAAGGTCGCCTTGTCGCGCGGGCTGTCGTTGACCGGGTACCAGCCGGGCGAGCCCTGGGGCTCGTTGACCACGAAGGCGCCGTCCGGGTCGGCCTCGGGCACGACCCAGCCCTCGATCGACTCGTCCGGGTCCGTGATCTCCTGCGGCACGCCGCCGTACCTGACCGTGACGACGAAGCGGCGGTGCTTTCGGAGCCCCTCGCGCGGTGTGATCGAGAGCTCCTGGCCAGAGTGGGTGAACGAGGCGCGCCGGCCGTTTACCCGCACGCGCGAGACGGTCAGGAAGTCGCGCAGGTCGAGATTGAAGCGCGACAGGTTCTGCGTCGCGCGCGCGAAGACGTGCACCCGCCCCTCCAGTCGCCCGCCGGGCCGCTCGTAGTCGAGCTTCAGCGAGTAGTGGCGCACGTCGTAGCCGCCGTTGCCGGCCTCGGGGAAGAACGGATCGCCGGACCCCGGGGCGCCGGGCGTGAAGCGCTGGGCCGACACCGGAGCGGCGGCGATGAGTAGGGCGACGGCTGACGCCAGCAGCGGCGCGAGCGACCTGCGGAGCAAGGGGGACCTCCTCGACGTGGGCTGCGCGCGGGGTTCTACCCGTTCAGGGACCGTTCCAACCGACGCTGGTCATCTGCCTCGGAAGCTGACAACGTCGCGGCCCAGTGGTAGCTCGCCGCGGTGGGGGCCGGTGTCGGCGCGGTCGATGGGCACGGGCCGGCCGGCGTTGACGATGGCCGCCAGGGCGTCGTCGAAGGGCGGGAAACGGCCGGTCAGTCGATACCGGTCGAACACGTAGGGCAGCCCGTCGGAGGCCAAAGCAGACGGCCGGTTCATCAGCTGGAAGTGCAGATGCGGCCCGGTCGAGCTGCCGCTGTTGCCCAACAGCCCCAGCACCTCCCCCTCACGCACCCGATCGCCGCGCTCGACCCGCACGCTGTCCCGCTTCAGATGGGCATAGAACGCGTACCGGCCCTTGCCCAGGGCCAGGATCACATAGTTGCCGTCGGCCTCTTGGATGGTCACCGGCTTGGGGTCGTTGGGGATCTGGTCCGGGAAGCGGTCGACCGCCGCTACGACGCGCGCGTCGGCGACCGCCAACACCGGCTTGCCGTAGAAGGTCCAGCTGCTGTTGAGGCTCGGGTTGCCGACCACCATCCGGTCCTGGGCATTGACGCCGTTCCAGTCGATGGCAAACCGCTGACCCAGGTACAGCCTGCCGTTGACGGGCTGGATCGAGCGCCGGTGAGGCCCGTCGCAGCAGCTCCCGGCCGCCACCCAGCCCGGGCCGCGGAGCGGCGGGCCCAGCACCACCGGCGGCCGGCGATCCACCCGCGCAAACCCGCCCGTGGCGGTGATCGTGGGAGGCACCGGCAGGTCGGGCGGCACCGCCACCGTCACCCTATGCCTGACCGCCCGCGGCACCCGCCGCCGATTCGCCACGGCAACCTCCAGCCAAACCACACCGACCCCCGACCCCGGCACCGTGGTGGTCGGCTCGGTGGGGCTGGCCAGCAGCGTCATCGAGTCCATCAGCTCCGACCCGCGGAGCCGCTCGATCGTCCGCCCCCGGCCCACATCGCGCACGCTGACCGACCTCACGGTCACCGGCACGGGAAACCCATTCGTCAGCTTCAGCTCGTAGACCACACGAGTACGGCCCTCGCCGTCGTCGAACCACCGCGGCTTCGACATCACCGACTGCACCAACGGCGTATAGCGATCGGCGGCCGGGGCGGCCGGGGCAACCGCGAGAGCGGCACAGGCCACGACCATCAGGCACAGCGCGATGCACCGCGCCCGTGCACTCCTCGAGGGCCATCGGGCGAAGAGCCTAACCCCTTTCAGGGGCCGGTCCAGCCCGCCGCCTACTCGAGGCGCGCAGCCGGGCACTACTTCAGCCGGAAGGCCTTGATGCGGTCGGCGTAGGCCGACTCGTCGAGGGCGTACACCCCGTAGGCCAGCGCCTGGATCAGGCCCAGCAGGGCGGTGTGAGAGCGCACGTAGGCCGGGCTGTTGGACGAGTAGTAGAGCCGGTGTTCGGCGAGCTTGGCCACCTCGGACAGCGTGGCGTCGGCGATCGCGACCCGAGCCGCCCGGCGGTTCTTCGCGAGCTTCATTGCGCGCACCACGAGCGGGTGGGGCCGGCCGGCCGAGAACCCGACCATCACGGTCCGCTCGTCCACACGGCCGAGCTTGGCCAGGCCCTCCTGGCTGGGCGAGGCCACGACCTCGGCGCGGAGGTCGAGCAGCATCAGCAGGTGCCGCAGGTAGCTCGCGAAGAAGGCCATCTGGTCTGTGCCGCAGAGGACGATGCGGTCGGCCCGGGAGATCACGTCCACCGCGGCCATCACCTCGTCGCGGTCGATCCTGCGGGCGGTCTCGGCCAGGTTCGCGTGGTCGGCGGCCAGCGCGGTCTCGAACTCGGTCTGGTCGATGGGAAACAGTGGCGGCGTGCCCAGCTCGGCCGGCGCCGCGCCGTTCTCGCGCGCGCGCCGGTACTCGTCGCGAGCGGCGGCCTGGAGCTCGGGGAAGCCCTCGAAGCCGAGCGCCTGGGCGAAGCGAACGACGGTCGAGCTCGAGGTGTTCGCCCGCCGGGCAAGCTCCTCGGCGGTGTGGAAGGCGGCCTCCTCCAGGTGGTCGACGATGTACTGGCCGACGTCCTTCTGGGAGCGGCTGAACTCGTCGAAGCGCTGGCGTATCTCCTCGGACAGTGTGAGAGCGGTCGTCCCGGTACGCGTCACGGACGCGGTTTTCGCCGGGCGAGCGGGAGTTCCTTCAGCGCCAGAGCTTCCAGGGCGCCCGGCCGGAGTCCCAGAGGTCGTTCAGGAGCACCGCATCCTTGTAGGTGTCCATGCAGTCCCAGAAGCCCGTGTGCCGGTACGCGCACAGCTGGCCATTGGAGGCCAGGCGCTCGAAGGGCTCCCGCTCGAGCACGGAGTCCTCGGCGAGGTAGTCGAGCACCCCGCGCTGGAAGCAGAAGAAGCCGCCGTTGACCCAGCCCTCGAAGCGCGGCTTCTCGCTGAAGCCCTCGACCCGGCCGTCGCCGTCGAGCCGGGCCACGCCGAACTGGAGCTCTGGCCGCACGACTGTGATCGTGGCCAGCAGGCCCCGCTCGCTGTGAAAGGTGAGCAGGCCGCGCAGGTCGACGTCGGCCACGCCGTCGGCGTAGGTCGCGCAGAAGCGCTCGCCCCTGAGATGCTGGGCCACGAGGGCGATGCGTCCTCCTGTCGGTGTCTCCTCGCCGGTGTGGAGGCACTCGATCCGGAGGCCGGCCGGAAGGCCGTCGTGTCGCACGAAGTGCTCGATCATCTCGCCGCGGTGGCCCAGGCAGAGAAGGAAGCGCCGGAAGCCCTGCTCGGCGTAGATGCGGATCACGTGCCAGAGGATCGGGCGGCCGCCGATCTCGACCAGCGGCTTGGGGATCGTCTCGCTGTGCCCGCGCAGGCGCGTGCCGCGCCCGCCGCAGAGGATCACCACGTCTTCCATCGGCGGCGGCCAGAATACGCCGGGCGCGCCGCGCAGGTCCGGCGGCTGCGGTCGAGCAGCCGGCCCGCGGCGTCGCGGAACTCGAAGGTCGCGATTCCGGGCTTCAGCACGATCCGCAGGGCGCCGTCGGTGTCGTCGCGACCCCAGGCCACCCGCGGGTCGCCGCGATCGAGGGCGTACCGCGAGCGGCCGCCTGCGCCGGCCACGTACTGGGCGATCCCGCCGCGGGGCCGCAGCCGTTGGAGGTCGTGGTCGTGGCCGCTGATCACGGCCCGGGCTTGCCCGCGAAGCGCGCGCCACAACGGCGCCATGTCGGGTGAGTCTCCGTGCCCGGTGCCGGCGGAGAACCGTGGCCGGTGCCAGAAGGCGATGCGGCAGTCAGCGGGCGCGCTCAGGACGCGCTCGAGCCAGCGCAGCTGGCGGGAGCCCGGCCCGTGGGCCGCCTCGGAGTTCAGGTTGAGCAGCTCCCAGCCCGCCAGCGCGGTGCGCGACCAGGGCGGTTGGCGGCGTCCCTTCTTCTCGCGCCAGTAGCGGTAGTAGCCGCTGTAGCGATTCGCCCATTCGTGGTTGCCCGGCGTGGACTCCGTGATCGCGGCCAGGCGGCCGTAGAGGGGGTCGTAGTTGCGCCAGAACTCCGCCGCGGTGCCGTACTCGTAGACGTCGCCGAGGTAGAGAAAGCGGTCGGGCCGGGCGCGGCGGATGGTCCTGGCGAGACGCCGGGCGGCCGGTCCGGGAGTGGCCGCGTCGCCCACCGCCCAGACCACGGCCCGCTCCGGCTCCGGCTGCTGAGCGGCCGCGCTCCCTACCCCGCCGGCCAGGGCGGCGAGCGCCAGGGCGGACGCGACGCGCCTCACGGCAGCACGAACACGCCGTCGCTCACGGAGCGCTCGCCGGCCGGGTCAGACGGGCGGTTGACCAGCTCCCCTCGGACGGTCATCGCCGTGGAGCCGCCGCCGTCGAGGTTGAGCGCATCGCGGGCGCCCAGCGCGCGCATCAGCCGGGCGGCCTCGCCCAGCGTGGCGCCGGCGCTCCAGCCGGGCTGTCGCCCGTCCACGGTCACGAGCAGGAGGCTCCCGTCGCGACGCACGCCGGCAAGGGTGCGAGGGTTGCGCGCGCGGACGAAGGAGGAGAAGAAGCCGGGCGCCTCGAGCGGTGCGAACCCCTCGGCCCGGGCCGCCACCGCGACCCGCCCCTCGGCAAGCAGCCTGGGCCCGCCGCCGACGACCAGCGCGTGCTGGTCCAGGTCCACGTCCTGTCCCTCCGCCTCCAACCCGATCCGCAGCTCGGGCCGGCTGCCGGGCGGGGCGGCGCGGCGCAGGAAGCGGGTCGCGGCGCCGCTGGCGCTGAGGATCAGCCGGCCTCTTGAAATCGCCGTGCTGCCGCCACGTTGCAGCGCGCTCACCACGCCGCGGTCGAGCACGGCCTCGAGACCCCCGCGCGTGGCCGTGGCCGGCCCGTAGCGCCGGGAGAGGAGCACCAGCTCGCTCGGGTCGGTGCAGGTCAGCGCCGCGTTCGGCCGTTCGGTGGGCCGGTCGCCGCCGCGGCCGCCGCAGGCAGGGATGACACCGCGCCGCCGCTCGATGCCGTCCAGGGAGCGCACCTCCCCCTCCCCCGCAACCTCGCCCTCGAACTCCAGCGGCGCGATCGACGGTGGTGCGCCGGTGACTGATGGCACGAGCAGGCCGGACCGGCCGTCGACCGGCTCGCTCAGCAGCCGGCCGCCGATCGCGAGCGCACCCACCGGGTCGCCGTCGACGGCGAAGAAGCCCCCGTTCACCCCCGCGAGCGCGCGCGTCCGGCGGCCCATGGCGCTCGTCCGCTCGCGGCCCGCCACACGCCGGTTCGACAGCACGCCGCCGACCCGGCCCGCGAGCCGGTCCGGGCGGATGCGCAGCACGTTCACCCGCCAGGGCCCGCCCTCGCGCACGATCCGCATCCAGCTGATCCCGGGCGCCACGCGGGCGACGGAGCGCCGCTCGTCGAGGGCCCGGGAGCCGAGCGGCAGCTCGGCCGCCTGCGCAGCCTGCGGCGCCGCCACGATGGCGAGCAGCGCGCAGGCCACCGACCGCGCCCTAACGCCCACGGCCCCTGAAGCGGGTCGCCTTCCCGCCGGAGACGGTCCAGACCCCCTCCACCCGCACGCTGGCCATCGCGCCACTCCCACGGCCGCGAGCGTGTTCGGTGAAGCGCACGAGCACCTGTCCGCCTCCGAGGTCCTGCAGGTCCTCGAGCTCGATCCGCCATTCCTCCCAAGCGCCGCGGTAGTCGCGGATGAAGGAGCCGACCGCCTCTATCCCGCGCAGCTCCGACGCCCCCGGATGAGGCGTGGACCAGTCGAAGTCATCGGCGAACAGCTCGAGCGCCGGGTCGTCGCGCTGCCAGCGCTCGTAGAGCGTGCGGATTAGCTCGACGTCCTCCTGGGCCACCGTCGGGAGTATCCCTGTCAGACTTTGGCGGGGTTGACCGCGTGACCGACGTCGACCGACTGAGCGCCCAGGACGTGCAGATCCTCAAGCTGGAGCGTGGTCCGGTGCGCGGGCACACCTGCAAGGTCGTGGTGATCGGGGGCGAGGGTGGAGAAGCGCTACCCACCCTGGACGATCTGCGCGCCTCGCTGAGCGCCCGCCTCGATGGGGCGCCGCGCCTGCGGCGGCGGCTCGCTGCGGCGCCGCTGGGGGTCGGGCGGCCGGCATGGGTCGACCACGCCGATTTCGACATCGCCAATCACGTCACTCGGCTTCCCGTCGATCGGCCAGTGAGCCGTGGCGAGCTCAGTGAGCTGGTCGCCCGACGAATGGCCGAGCGCCTCGACCGCGCGCGTCCGCTCTGGCACCTCGACCTCGTGGACATGGAGGGCAACCGGGCCGCGCTCATCTGGCGCATCCACCACTGCATGGCGGATGGGACGGCCGCGGTCGGCCTCGGGTCGGCCGTGCTGTGGAGCGAGAAACCGTCAGCTCCGCTGCCACGATCCTCTTGGCGGCCGGCGGCGCCACCGGCTGCCTGGGACCTCCTCATGCGCGGACGCCGCCCGCGGCAGCGCGGGCAGCGGCGCCGGGTGCGCGAGGCGCTCCGCTCCCTGCTCCGGTCGCGCGACGTGCTGAGACGCGAGCTCGGGCGGACCGCGACCTCCTCTGCCGTCGCGGCTCGCATCGGCCCCAAGCGCAGGGTGGCGTTCGCCGAGGCGCCCTTCGCCGAGTGCCGCCTGGCCGGCAAGGCGATCGACGAGAGCGTGACGGTGAACGACGTCGTGCTGAGCATCGTGGCGGGCGGGGTCCGCACGTGGCTCGAGGACGACTCGGGGAAAGACGCAGGGATACGCGCGAAGGTGCCCGTGAGCCTTCACGAGAGCTCCGAGGAAGGCGCCCTCGCCAACCGCGACTCCTACTTCTTCGTGGACCTTCCGGTCTCCGAGGCAGACCCCGTCCAACGGGTACTGGCGATCAACCGGCAGACGATGGAACGCAAGCTCCACCACGACGCGGAGGCGCTGTACCGGCTCGGGCTGCACCGGTCGTTCGCGCGCCTGGCGATGAGCCCGCACGTGTTCACCTTCAACGTCTCGAACGTCCCCGGCCCGCGAAACGAGGTCTACGTGCTGGGGGCGAAGGTTCGCGAGCTCTACTCGCTGGCCGAGATCGCGCCCCACCACGCGCTTCGCATCGCGGTGATCTCGGCGGCGGGCAAGCTCTTCTTCGGCCTCTGCGCCGACCGCGACGGGGTCGCCGGGCTCGACGTGCTGGCGGACGGCCTGACGCGTTCGACCGAGGAGCTTCTTGGGTGTGCCGGGTAGGGGGCCGGCTGCTCAGTCAGCCATCGACGGCATCCCTGATCGAGCCCTTGGTCGAGCCGAGCGGAGCGGTCAGGCTCTCCTGCATCACGAGCTGAGCGGTCGATTGGCGTCGCTCGTTCGGGTCCCGCCAGGTGATGCGGAGGCTCAGGGCGCCGGTGTCCCCGGCAGCCGCCGACGGCTCCGTCTCAGTGGGACCGGCAAGGCGGGCGTCGGCGCCACGGCAAGCGCGGCAATCGTGACGAGGGCGGCGAGTGAGCGGATCATCGGAGCCTCCAGTGGGGTCGTGGCCGTCACCACCAAGGACGCAGGCGCGGCCCCTGCCTTTGTGGGATCGGTCACGGACGCCCGCTAATGCGCGCAGCAGGCGTCGCCGCGCCAGGCCTCGCGGCCTTCCAGCACCGCCACCACGGCGATGAACAGGCCAACGAGCGGGTCGAGCCACCACGCCCCAATCAGCGCGTTGCCCAAGAGCCCGACCAGCAGGGCCGCCGCGAGGTAGGCGCAGAGCAGGTTCTGCTTGCCCTCGCTCGCCGTGGCCGATGAGCCGATCCTGCTTCCGATGCGCTGCTTTGCGCGCCCCAGCAGCGGCATGAGCACCAGACTGCTCGCGGCCAGCGCGATACCGAGGACGCTCTCCTCGGCGTGCGCGCCGTTCACCAGCGTCCGGACCGACTCGAACGCGACGTAGGGGGCCAGCAGGAAGAACTGCACGGCCACGAGCTTCTGCGCGCGCTCCTCGGCGCGGTGCGAGAGGGTCCGCGAGCCCGTGAAGCGCCAGACGATCACCACGCTGGCGAACCCCTCGATCGCGCTGTCGATTCCGAACCCGATCAGCGCGATGGAGCCGGCCACCGCGCCCGCGACGATCGCCACGATTCCCTCGATGGCCATGTAGGCGAGGCTCGCCCAGGACAGCAGCTTGGCCTGCCGGGCGAGCCGCAGGTACTCCGTCGAGGCCGGTGTGATCTGCGCAGCTTCCACCGCTCAGACGATACGGGGCCGTGGGGCGGGGCGGCAAGTCGGTATAGTGCCCGACCGCCGCATCGGAGGCGGTGCTCCGAGCCGGTCACACGTCCGACGGGGGGCCTGTGTGGCCGCGATCGACCGAATGCCGAAACCGGTCGATTCAAATGCCGGTGAGCGGGCGGCCGTGCCGCTGTGATCCGGCATGAGCCGCACCCACGCGGCCCGAACCGAGGAGAACAAGCCGATGTTGAAATGGCTGGTGCTACCGATGGTCGTGTTCGCGTGCCTCGCCGCGACGGTGAGCGCACGCACGTCGCGCGATCGCGACCACGACCGAATGCCCGATCGCTGGGAACGCAGGCACGACCTCGCGGTCAGCAAGTTCTCCGCCAGGCGTGATCCCGACGCCGACCACCTGAGAAACCGCCGCGAGTTCCGGCTCCGCACGCACCCGAAGCGAGCCGACACCGATCGCGACCGCCTACGCGACGGCGCCGAAGTCCGCCGCTTCCACACCAACCCACGCAGGAAGGACACCGACCGCGACGGCTTCCGAGACCGCTGCGAGCTGCGCAAGGGAACCAACCCGCGCAAGCGCCGCAGTCGCCCCAAGCGCCACTGCTCGAAACCGCGGCGGAGGCTGCCGAGGACGCCGGCTCCCGCGCCCCCGCCTCCCCGAGGCCAACCGGGGGTTGGCCGAATGCGTCCAACACGGGCGTGCCCGCGGGGACCGTGCTGACGCCGTCCGGTGGCATGACGATCGGCACGGCGGGTGCGGTTATCAACGCCCGCGACATCTCCGGGCCGGTGGTCGTGAACGCCCCGAACGTGACAATCCGCAACTCGCGGATTCGCACCAACGCATTCCTGCCGATCCGGTCCAACAGCACCGGCCTGGTGGTCGAGGACAGCGAGCTCTTCGACCAGTCCGCCGCCGGGCAGGTGAAGTGCCACCACGCGATCGCTTTCGGCGGCTACACCGTCCGCCGCACCGAGATCCGCGGCTGCGAGAACGGCGCCGACATGAGCGAAGGCAATGTGGTGTTCGAGGACAACTTCGTCCACGACCTCGACATCGTCGGCCCCAGCCACGTTTTCGGTAACTCGGGTCCGCACACCGACGGGATTCAAGCCTTCGAGGGCGCCAGGAACCTTCGCATCAGGCACAACTGGATTGACCCGACTTCAGGTGGCGGCGCCACGTCGGCGATCATCATGTTCGACGTCGGCGGGACGCCGAACTCGAACTTCCGGATCGAGGACAACTATCTCGATGGACGCGGCGCGTCGTATGCGCTGTACGCGCCGAGGCGGCCGACGACCAACGTGTTCATCAACCGCAACCGGATGCTGGGAGGCTTCGGGTACACGGCCTGCGTCCGGCTCGGCGTGACGGTCGCCGAGTTCAACGGGAACCGGGACGCAATCACGGGCGCACTGATCGCACCGGACAACGGTGCCGGTGGGAGCTGCAGCAACTAGTTCCATGGGCCGGGGAGGGTTCGAACCTCCGCTTCGCGGAGGACGAACCGTGCGGCGACTGGAACCGCCGCCTGGACCGGTGGGCTCAGCTCGGAGGTGAACGTGCGGACCTGTCCGGTCTGGGCTCCGATCAGGACGAGCTCCGGCGGGTGGTTCGAGGCGGCCCGGAGCGCGGCGAGCAGGCTGGTCACGCCCAGCTCGTGCAGGCTGAGCTCGCCGCCGGGAGGCTCGAGGTCGGCTGGCACGAGGCGGTGCACGGTTCCGAGCGGCGCCCCCACGCTCACCGCGTCGACCATCACTGCCTTGGAGCACCCGTCGAAGTACGGGAGCGCGTTCAGACCGGCGACGCCGGCGTCAAAGAGCTCGACGGCCAGAGGGAGCCGACAGAGCTCGCTCAGGTGACGGAACACGTGGCTTCCGAAGCCGTCGTCACCGTGCAACGGGTTGCCGAAGCAGACGACGTGGACGACCGGACCACGGCTCACCAGAAGGTGAACTCCCTGGACCTGCCCCTGGCGCTCGCGACGTGCACCGTGCAGACGAGGCAGGCGTCGTGAGACCGCACGACGTGGAAAAGCTCGACTGGGTTGTCAACGTCCTTCAGCTCCAGCCCGACGAAGCTCTCCTCCCAGTGGCCGCGCCGACCCGTGTTGTCACGGGGGGAACCGTTCCAGGCCGTGGGCGTAATGACCTGATAGTTCGCGATTCGGCCCTCCCTGATCCTGACCCAGTGGCCGAGGCTTCCCCGGGCGGCGTTGATCGCGCCGAAGCCGTCGCCGTCGGGCTGAGGCTCGTAGGGGACGAAAGCCGGCTCGTCGAGGCGTGCGCGCAGGTCGTTCACCGTCTCGCGCATGGCCTGCAGAGTCGCCACGGGGCGATGCAGGCGGGTGAACTGCCGGAGCCAGGTACCGGCTCCTTGAGCTTCGAGCAGTGAGCGGATCAGGGGGTCGCCGGACAGCACCAGGTCCGCGAGCGGGCCGAGCTGCACGACGTGATCGTCGTAGCGGGTCGCCTTCGCGTAGCTGTAGGCCTCGGCGCGCGAGTCGTCCGGCGCCGTCTGACTGTCCCAGGGATGGCGCGCGGAGCCGGGGTCGGCCAACTGGGAGTGCCGCATGTGTTCGGCGACCGACAAGTGTGAGAACGGCTCGATCGTCTCGTCGTCACCGTTATAGAAGCCACCCGGCTGCAGGCATGGACGCTCCTCGAACGGGGGCTGCCAGCGCTCGGGGTCGTAGTAACAGCCCATGCTCAACAGATGCGGGCTGCCCCTTCCCAGCTCCTCGAGGCCGATCGAACGGCCGAACGTGGTGAAGACGCCGACCCCGCTGTCCCGGTGGGCGGGCACCGCCATCCAGTTGTCGAAGTCGTCGGCCGTTTCCAGCGCCAACCACTCCTCGCTGGTGCAGCCGAGCACCTCCCGCTCGTACCAGTCCATGTAGGCATCGATCGCCTCGTCACACTCCGCCAGCTTGGACTCGTCCAGGCCGCAGGTGACGCCGCCGGGCATCATGTAGGTCGAGTGCGGCCACTGTCCGCCGAACGCGATGACCACCGCCAGGATGCGCTTGCTGTGCTCGACTGTCTCGCGGGCGAGCCGGCCCTTGAACGGCGGTTCGAAGAGCTCGTTGACACGGGGATACAGCGGGTGGCCGCTGTACGCGGCGTTGCAGAAATCCGGCGTGAACATCAGGAAGGTGTGCCGGGCGTCGCTCATCACCGACTCGGCCATGAGGCAGAGGTTGCGGACGCGCGTGCCGTTGGGAGCGATGGGCAGGCCGTACGCGGTCTCCAACGCGGACGCCGCGGCATACAGCTGAGACGTGCTGCATATCCCGCAGATACGAGGAGCGATCACGAGCGCGTCGTTCGGATCGCGCCCCGCGAGGATCTGCTCGAAGCCGCGGAACATCGTGCCGACGCACCACGCGTCGGTCACGGTATTTCCCTCGAGCTCCAGCCGCACCTCCATATCCCCCTCCACGCGGTTGAGCTCCATCCGGATCGTGCGGCGCTCGGTTGCCATGGTGCGGCCTCCTTGCCTATGGCTTCATGCTGCTTTCGCGGCGGGCTCCCGGTGCCTGAACAGCGCCTTCGGAAGCGGGAACTTCGGGCCGATGCAGCCGTAGCAGGCGTAGCCGACCTTGTCGGCTGTGCGGCATCGCTTCTCCCCAGGGTCCGACAGGCATGGCTTCTGCGCGGGGGGGCGCCCGACCTTGTCGAGCTCGAGCGCCCCGCCCTCGAGGATCGACCTCATCGTGCCGATCATCGTCGTGGCATCCACGGGGCACGCGCTCAGGTTGATCACCGGCATTCCGGCGCCCGACCGCCACTCGGGGCTGAGCAGGCCGCCGGGCTGGTTGTTGGTGAACTGCAGCCCGGTGGACTCCGAGGGGTTCGGCGCCGCGGCAGGGATGCCGCCGAAGCTGGAGCAGCTGCCCATGGCAAGGACATAATCCGCCTTCTGGCAGAGCGCGGCAACCACGTCGCGCTTGGGCTGCCCCTCGAACATGTCGAAGCGCCCGCTGCCGTTCGGGCCGTGGATGATGCTGCCCTCGACGCAGAGCAGGGTGAGGTGCTGCTCTCCCGCGACGATGCGCTCGATGATCTCCGCCGCCTCTCTGGGCGACTCGAGCGATAGCGAGGGATGCCAGAGCAGCCGAACGTCATGTTCCTCCAGAAAGCCGGGCAGCGTGTCGCCGCGCTTGCCCCGACCCTCCGCACCAAGGATCGCCATGGATTCCCCGCTACACGCACCGCACTCCATCCAGAGCAGGGTCGGCGCGCGGTCGGGTCGGGGAGTTGAGTGTGGCGAGCGTGTGCCCATCTCGATCCTAGACGCCGCCGCAGCGCGTTCTCTTCCCGGTCAGTTCGGACCCACCGGAAGCGTCGAGCCGGCTCCGCCTGTGAGGTCTCCTGCGCTCGGGCGGCCTGGGCGGATCAGCGCGGGCCCAACTCGGCCCCGGGCCATGAGGCCCTTAGCGCCCCTCGCCGCGACCGCCCGGAAGACCAATAGGGGCAGGATCGCGTCGTCGAGTTGGCCGACCACGGCAACGATGTCGGGACCAGATCGAAGGGGACCCGCGAGGTAGGCAGTGGGCCAGGGAGGATTCGAACCCCCGACCGACGGATCATGAGATTCTCGGGGTCCGTCGGTGCTCCGCTTAGTTATGCGGGATTGGCCCAATGGTGCGGAATGACCTGCAAGCTTTCGGCCACGCTGAGGGCGGCGGCATCCGCCCGCGTCCAATGGGAGAAGGCCTCCTCCAGGGCGATGGCGCGCCTGGCCAACGGCGCCGCGCCTCGCGCCGAGTCGGCGTCAAGGCGCATGGTGAGTTCGTCATCCACCTCATCGGAAACGGCCCTCCGCTTGGACGCCTACAGCGTGGTCTCCGGCTCGGCCACAGCCGAACCCTAATGCCGCTCGGGGGGGCTAGAGGAACTTTCGACAGATGCGGAGATCCGCATCACGGCGTTGCCGAGTCGCACTCGACGAGTTGGCGAGCCATGGAGACGTTTCCATGACACTCATGGTGACGTCACCATGAGTGACGTCCTCGGCCCGCGTACGCCTGCCGTGATGGGCGGGAGGGCAGGCATACCAGGCCACCCACATGCCTCGGCCGCCCCGAGGCTATTGCCCGCTGGCCGCGATTAGCCGGGCCAGCCCGGCACGCCGCCTATTTTTTGGAGATCCGAATCGCCTGCGGGTCTATGACCGCCAAGGCGAACTGCTCCGTGCTCGGGTTGAACAAACCCAGGGATCCTGAGGTGGCGGCGCTTTGCTGTTTGAACCGGACTCCGCTCGAGCTCCGGACGACCACGATCGCCGTCTGATCAAGCCCGGTGCAGGTCACGTCTGCATTGCCGGTTCCATCGATCAGGTCGTTCCCCTGGGCCTGCCGGATGTCGAGACCAACGTCGCCCGCGAAGCCCGCGTGGCAGTTGATCGTTACTGGGACGCTGACCGACGCCCCCTCCGGCCCGAGCTGGGCCTGAGGCCCGATCTGAAACGTGTTGATCTGCGCCGAAGCCGCGCTGGGCGGTGGAATCCCTCCCGGGCCGTCAGCCTGATCCGACGTTTCCGACGAATTTCGGTCGCCCCAACGGCGCTGTCGTGCTATAGGGGTGGGCCGTACACGAATGGGGCCCAACGACGGGGCCCTAGATGTGGAGGAACCATGCGTTTCAGGTCATTACTGACGGCTGCGGCCTGTACAGCCGCCGTTGCGGGTGCAAGTGCAAGTCCCGCTCTCGCTGGTGAAGTGAAAGGCCCTCCGGGCACTCCGGGCGTTCCCAATTCCGGCTCGGGTAAGTCCCCCACCGGAGCACCCGCACATGCAAACTCAATCTGTTCCT
This sequence comes from uncultured Thermoleophilaceae bacterium, assembly GCA_963821275.1. Classification (GTDB taxonomy): domain Bacteria; phylum Actinomycetota; class Thermoleophilia; order Solirubrobacterales; family Thermoleophilaceae; genus JACVRW01. Next base: position 239,249 of record CAWGDF010000010.1, on the reverse strand, counting down.
TTTCCGGACTGAATGACATGGTCCCCGATGAGGGTCCCATCGATTTCATCGTGCAGTCGTATGGGCAGGACGTGAGGACGGGCAGCATCAGCCCGCATGAGTTCAACCCGGGCGACGCATGCCGGGGCGGCAGCAACCCCCAGAACCCGCCGAGTCCGTAAACGAGGCAGGAGGTTGGCCTCGGCGCTGGGGTCGGGGCCAACCTTCATCCCCCTACACGCCCCACGACGGCGGCCTCCTCCCGCACGTGGCGGCTATGGGCGCGGCCCGCGGCGCAGGTCTCCGTGGCGGGCAGGGCAGACGGCGACTGCCGTCCCCTCCACGGACGCTGCCCCCTCCGATCACAGCTCGTTAGGCGCCGCGGACCCGACGTTCACCCAGCTCGGAGTCAAGCTCGTCCGTCAACGAGCGGCGCTTCAGCTCCGCCAGCCCCAAGCGTGTCCGCGCGGTCGGCGTCAACGCATACTGCTCCGCAAACTTCGCAAACAACGCCATCGCGGCCCGCTCCGTCCGGGCGGCCGGATGCTCCACCTGTTGCCCCCTCGGACCCTTCCGTCAGCAGGCCCTCCTTGTCCAACACCCGACCCGCCTCCCGCGCGCGGGCATACTGGATAACCAGCATTTCGAGCGCCGGTCCGTCCACGGCGTTGAGGACCCCGACCTCGCCAAGGACCGGGACGATCTCCAGCCAGAGGCGCCGGGCGTCATCGGGCAGATGCTCGGGCGGCTCCAGGTTGGCCGGACGACCGCCAACGCCCACGGGTTCCGGCAAACGCCTTTTGCCGGGGTTGCCCTCACGGCGCCTGATCTCAACCGGCTTGATGTTCTGGCCGCCCCTCACCGGCCCAAGGCTACGCCCAGGGCCAAACGGAGCGACCGCTGCGGCCCCGTACAGATCGTTCACCGGGGGTGTTTATCGCGGGGCGGCCGGGCGTCAGTCCCCCGGGTCGTCCGCGGTGCCTTGCGGCTCATGTCCGCGGAGATCTCCGCGATGGTGCGGCACGCTAGTCGCCGTCGGGCCCGAACGCTCGATGTCGACCGGGCGCGGGACGTTGGAAGCGCCACGCACGGTGTCGTCGTCCGTGGCCTGGACGGCACCGGAGAACAGGCGGTCCAGGTCGCTGACCGCGGTGCGGTCCTGTCCGACCAGCCAGGCCACGGTCGCCTAGTGCTCGGCGTGAACGACCGCCTCGGACTTGGCCTCCTGCTCCTGTGCCCGTTGGCCGGCCTCGGCGACGGTCTGGGCCGAGGTGCTGGCGTGCTTCGCCTTGGCCTTCTCTTTGCCGCCTTGATCTGGGCCATACGCTCGGCGTGGTCCTTGGCCTGCCAGTCGGCGTCAGCGTCTGGGTCGTCGGGAGCTGCAGGCTCGGGTGCCGACGTGGTCTGCTCGGGGGCAGGACTGCCGAACAGGGCACGGCCGAACTCCTGGGCTGTGGGCTCACGGTCGCTCATGGCTTGTGCTCCTCCCCGTTGGTGATGAGGTTGTCGATCTCGAGGAAGAGTTCACCGGCCATGAACCGATGCGGATGCTCGTCGACGCGGGGTGCTTCGATGCCGTCTTCCTCGATGGTCTTGACGAGCTGGAGCAGCTGGCCGACACGCGGGTCGACGCGCACGACGTGAGCGGCCTGGTTTGGTCGGATTGACATAGCCGTCGCTGACGAGCCCGACGATGGCGTTCTTGTCGGCGTGGAGTTGTCCGAGCGCGTCGCGTACTTGGGCGAGGCCGGCGTTGACACGCTCGACGGACGCGGCCGAGTCGACCTGCTCGCGGATCCGCTCGACGGTGCTGAGCCTGCGGTAGCGGTCGCGTTCCTCGGTGACGACACCAAGCTCGGCGATCATCTCCTGGAATCTCGGCCAGTCGGGGTGATAGTGGGGGTCGTAGCGCCAGCCGCCATCGGCACGCACCTGTTCCTGCTCGGCGGAGATGCGCCGCTTGAGGCCTGCGGGCTCTTTGCCGGCCTGCTCGACCTTCCGGCCAAGCTGCTCGAGGCGGGCGCTAGCGGATAGCTTGTTCGGTGCGCCCATCACGCGGCGGAAGGCGGGGGCGAGGGCGACGGCGACGCGGATGGCGAAGCTTCGCCGCCGCCACCCTCCACCGCGAGCTGCCGCGCAAGGCCTCGCGGTGCCACGTCCGGCTGCTGGCCGTCCGAGGTGGGCAAGCTGATCGGGCCGACGACCTCGTAGGTGGTCGCCCGGTGCCGCACTGGGGGCACAGCCTGCGCCGCTTGACGGTGCCGACCCTGCCCTGCCGGGTCTGGAGGACCTCGGTGGCGTACCGCACGTAGTGCAATCCATTGGTTGCAGGCTACCTCGGTCGGCGGACGTTACTGACCGACGGTCAGCAATAGCCGGCCGAGGCCGAGGGACGGGGTGCTGTCGCCACTAAGTGACGGTTTGCGCCGGTCGTATCGCGCGCCGCCGCGGTCGCATGCGAGATGAGGCTGACCTTCGCCTTGCCGGGGGACGAGGACCGCTACTCCGCAAGCCCGCTACCGCCTTACTGGAAAGCAGGAGCCGGGGGCAGCGACCGGGTGGCGCAGTTCTCTGTCAACCGGCCAAGTCGGCGCACCGGATGACCGCTCCACCGCGCTCCCGATGCTCCCTCTCCATCAGCACCAGCGTCCTCTCCATCGCCGTCGGTTTGATGCTGCCGCTCTTGTCCTCATACGGCTTGTCGAGAAATCGCACCAAGACCAGCCCCGAGACGACGATGATCGCCACCGCGGCGGCAATTGCTGCCTGCGTAACTGCGGCCTCCTCACGATCCGCGAAAAGGGCCACCGAGGCGATCACCACCACCGCGCCGATGATCAGGATCAACCAGACAACCGGGGGCACCAACCCTTCCGCTTCGCCGATCCGGCCCTGCCGTCCCTGTCGCCGCTCCTCGTTCAACGTGAACCAGTGTTCAAAGGCGGCGGCCTGTCTAGCGTCGTCGGCCGGGATCTGATCGGCAGACTCCTCCATCGCCGAGACCCTCGCGTCCACTACCGAACTCCCTCCGCCTTCCCGCATCGCGGGCCAGCCGTCCGAGATGACCTCGCGCGCATAGCAGATCATCTGTCCCTGCAGCTCCTCGCGGGCCGCCGGACCGAAGGGGCGCGGCGGCGTGGAACATCGCGAGCGTGGCGGTCGCCTCCTCCTCGGCGTCGGCCTTGGCGCCGCCGTAGCTCTCGAAGGCGATGAAGAAGACGAATGCGACGATCACCATGTAGGCGGTGCCCGCGACCGTGTACACGGCACCACCCGGAATCGGATCCTTGAAGAACGTTCCCGCCGGCGCGCGCCGGCGGACGATGAGCATGCCGGCCGCGCTGAGCGCGGCGACACCAAGGATGATCAACGCGGCAAACCAGGGTTCCATCGCGCCCTTACTTCAAAACGCGTGCACCCTATCTCAGCCGCGGCCGACACGCGAGGAGTCGCACTATTGAGCCTCCCCGTAGCGCAGTCTTCGGTCGCGAACGCTCGTGCTGCCCGGCCGCGATCGCTTGACGATGGCCACTCGCCACGCATCTCGCGCTGTGGTCGGTGCACGCCCGGTGCACACTGCGAAACGCAACAAGGAGCAAAGAGGCAAATTTGCAGGCGATTCCAGATGGGCCGGGGAGGATTCGAACCTCCGACCGACGGATTATGAGTCCGCTGCTCTGACCGCTGAGCTACCGGCCCTAGAGGGAGTCTTGCCGCCTCCGACGTTGCGATGGTCGACGGACGTCGACGAGTTCCCGACGAAGGTCATCCTAGGGCTTCCTGCAGGGCCCGCCCGAGGCCCCGCCCGCCCCGTGCCTCCGCCGCTTTGCCGGGGCGGAGGGGTCTCTCCTGTCGCCACGCTCGCCGGTCGGCGAAAGGGCGCCGTCGCTCACGGAGACGGCTGAGATCCGGACGCTAAAGCTGTCGGCAGCGCAAGCAACGTGTGCTCCCCACCGTTTAGCGGGCGATGGGCAGCAGGACGACAGGTGCGCCCAGGCGGGGCCCCGAGCGCTTCACACGCGGTTTGGGGCGTGTCCGGACCGGCCTCACGCTCATCGCCGCGGTCGGGGCGCTCTGCCTCCCGGCGGCCGCGGAGGGGGTCGTCCCCCCGAAGCAGGAGCGCGCGAGCGCCAAGAAGTTCGCGCGCGCCTACTGGGCGCAGCGCGGACAATGGACCCGCTGCTCGGGCGTGCGCTTCCGCTTCCGGCCGTTCTACGGGGTCCTCGCCGGCGCAGCCGGCTGCACAGTCACTTTCAACCAACGGGTCACGTGGAACCGGATCCCAGGCTGGGGCTGGAACGACGACTGGTGGCGTCTCTGCCTGACCGCGATCCATGAATACGGACACCTGCGGGGAATGCCGTATGACGGCACCCGGGGGGCGGTCCACTCCCAGAGTCCGAACTCAGTCATGGCTGCCTCGGAACAGCTGAACACGTCCGCCTGGTGGTGGCCATTCCACCCGGACTGCCGCTTCCACGGCGACGACGCCGACGCGGATGGCTATCCCGACTTCCGCGCAGGGGCGGCCCGCGGCGGGTCGGTCCGCGACACCGGCATGCGCCGCGACCGCTTCCGCTGAGCCCGCGGCGGCTTGGGGATCCGGAACCGGAGCCCCGACCGCGTCAAGACCCGCCGGTCGCCTTGTCCAGCGCTGCGTCGAGCTCACCCGCGCTGAAAGCGCCCTCCAGGCGCGCGGCCACGTCGCCGTTCCGGTCGATGGCGAAGAGCCAGGGCTCGGTCGGTAGCCGCCAGGCCGCGACCTGAGGGCGGAAGCCCTTCTCGATCGCGTTGTCCTTGTAGATCTCCATGTGGATGAACTCCGCCTCGTCCCCGCGCGAGGACTTCACCTGCTCCGCGACGTCGACCACCGGGCCGCAGACCCGGCTCTGGCACAGCTGGGGTGTGGCGAACACCAGCACCACCGGCTTCTTGCCCACCACGTCGGCGAAGTCCGCGTTGTGCATCGTGGAGGGGGGGATCCGAGTGTCGATCGAGGCGATGTCGCCGGCCACGTCGGCCTTGGTGGGTGTCTGGGTGCGCGGGGCCGGTTGGCCCACGCGCGGCACCGCGTCGTCGCCGGGCTTCACTACGGTCAGGGCCGGGGTCGCCGGCGTGGCCGCCACCAGCCGGTCGTCGAGGCGGGCGATCCCGAGCACCTCGTACATGCCCGGCTCCTCGAAGGGCACGTCGGCGATGTACACCGACCGGGCGGCGTCCGGGTCCTGGGCCGACTGCTGGCTCTGGAAGGACGGCTTGACCTCGAGCGACTCGTAGCGGGCCGGGTACGGCCCCTTCGCCGGGCCGCCGCCCTCGAGAGCGAAGTACACGACCACCGGGGCGTCGGCGATCTGGGCCCGGTCGCGGTCGAAGAGCCCGAACCCGAAGCGATTCTGCCCGGTGGTGAGCACGGAGACCGAGGGCGCCAGCACGGGTCCGCCCTCGCCCAGGCCCCTTCGCAGCTCGGCGAGGCTCTTTCCGTTCGCCTTGGGGAACTCGGCCGGGTCGGCGGGCGGCGGCGGGGCGCTCGCCTCCTCGTCGTCGCCATCGTCACCGCCGCAGCCCGCGAGAAGCGCGCAGACGCAGAGAACGGCGGAGAACAGGGCGCGGCGGGCCACGGCGGCAGAGGGTATGAGACGCCTTCTGGAGCTACGGCGGGTGCCGGCATCCTTAACTCAGCGTTCACGTAGTCTTCCGCCCCCGCGAGGAGGAGCACTGTGGAGCGCGCAGCACTGATCACCGGCGGATCGAGCGGCATCGGGCTTGCGATCGCGCGCGCCCTCGGGGAGGACGGCTACGGCCTCACCCTCTCAGCGCGGCGTCCGGAGAAGCTCGAGGCGGCGGCCGACCAGCTGCGCGAAGAAGGACGCGACGTGCTCTCGGTAGCCGCCAATCTGGCCGCCGAGGAGGACATCCAGCAGGTGGTGGCCGCGCATCGGGAGCGCTTCGGCCGGCTCGACGTGCTCGTCAACAACGCCGGTCTGGGCATCGGCGCCGCGGTGGCCGACACCGAGACCAAGAAGCTCGACCTCCAGCTCGGCGTGAACCTGCGCGGCGTCTACCTGGTCGCCCGTGAGTGCATCCCGCTGCTGAAGGAGGCGGGCGCCGAGCACGGCAAGGCGCTGATGGTGAACACCGCCTCGATCGCCGGCAAACACGGTCAGGGCTGGCTGGCCGCCTACTCGGCCACCAAGTTCGGCGTGGTCGGGCTCAGCCAGGCCCTGCACAAGGAGCTCTCCGGCGACGGCATCCAGGTCACGGCGCTGTGCCCGGGCTTCGTGGCCACGGCGATGACCGACTGGGTCGAGGAGCAAGTGCCGAAGGAGCAGATGATCCAGCCCGAGGACATCGCCGAGGCCGTCCGCTACCTGCTGCGCACCTCGCCCGCCTGCATCGTTCCCGAGCTGCAGTTCATCCGCCCGGGCGATGCCGAGGTCTAGACCGGCGCCTCCTCCTGGCGCGACGCCTGCTCGGCCTGCCTGATCTCGGCCAGCGCCCGCTCGTACTCGTCCAGGCGGCGGTAGGGGCGCATCCAGGCCCAGCCCGGCTGGTAGCGGAGCTCGCGCGCGCGGTGACGCTCGCCGGTCGCGCGCCGAGCGCGGGCAGGCACCCGCAGCTCCGGCAGCTCCTCCAGCGCGATGCTGGCCTCCAGCATCGCCCGCAGCGTGCCCAGCTCGCGGTCGCTGGCCGGCCGGGCCCGGCGGCCGGCGCCGGTGTAGGCGTCCCAGGCCCGCGCGAAGCTGGCCAGGCTGGTCCGGCCTCCGTTTCGGTGGGCGGCCAGCATCGGGCATACGCCGCCCTCACGGTCGGTGTAGGCGCCGACGATGATCCGGCCGCTCTCGATCCCCTCCAGCATCGCCCGTCGCGTTGGCAGCGGCATGCAGTCCACGGCGAGGCGCAGATCGCGGGCCGGGCGGCGTCTCAGGGGCATCGGCTGACATAGGATCCGCGTCCCGGCTGACTCGCACAACCGGCGAAAGGAGACTTGCATGCGGCTCGGGCTCAACGTGGGCTACTGGGGGCTCGGGCTGACCTCCGGCCAGCAGCTCGAGCTGGTCAAGGAGGCGGAGGCGGCCGGCTTCGACTCGGTCTGGGCCGCGGAGGCCTACGGCTCGGACGCCGCCACCGTGCTGGCCTGGCTGGCCGGACAGACCGAGCGGATCCGGATCGGCTCGGCGATCTTCCAGATGCCGGCGCGCTCGCCGGCGATGGCGGCCATGACGGCCGCGACGCTCGATCAGCTCTCCGACGGACGCATGATGCTCGGCATCGGCTCCTCGGGCCCGCAGGTCGCCGAGGGCTGGCACGGGCAGCGCTTCGCCCGCCAGCTGGGCCGCACGCGCGAGTACGTGGAGATCCTGCGAAAGGCGCTCGCCCGCGAGCGGCTGGTCTACGAGGGCGAGACCTACACCCTCCCCCTGCCCGACGGACCGGGCAAGGCGCTCAAGCTGATGATCGGCCCGGTGCAGGAGCGCATCCCGATCTACGTCGCCGCCATCGGGCCGAAGAACACGCAGCTCGTGGGAGAGATCGCCGACGGCTGGCTCCCGATGTTCTTCTCGCCCGAGAACGTGGGCGAGGCGCGGGCGCTCCTGGAGGAGGGCGCGGCCCGCTCAGGGCGCTCGCTGGACGGCTTCGACATCGCACCGAGCGTCCAGGTGGCGATCGACGACGACCTAGAGCGCGCCCGCGACGTGATGCGACCGTTCGTGGCCCTCTACGTGGGCGGCATGGGCTCCCGCGAGAAGAACTTCTACAACGCCCTGGTCAGGCGCTACGGCTTCGACGACGCCGCCGATGAGATCCAAGACCTCTACCTGGAGGGAAAGAAGGACGAGGCCGCCGCGGCGATCCCGGGCGAGCTCATCGACACGGTGAGCCTCGCCGGTCCGCGTGAGCACGTGCGCGACCGGCTCGCGGTGTACAGCGATGCCGGCGTGGGCACGCTGATCGTCTCCCCCATGGCCTTCGAGCCCGAGGCCAGGAAGCGCACGGTCCGCGAGCTCGCGGAGATGCTCTGAGCCGGCCGGAGAGTCCGCGCCGCCGCATCCTGCTCGCCGCCTTTGGCGACCCCGGTCACGCCTTCCCGGCCATCGCGCTCGGGGCCGAGCTGGCCCGTCGCGGCCACGACGTGACCCTCGAGACATGGAGCCGCTGGCGGGAGCCGGTCGAACGCGAGGGCATGGCCTTCGCCCCCGCGCCCGAGTATCACGTCTTCCCCAGCGAGGGCCGGCCGCTGAAGCCCTACGCGGCCGCTGTGAAGGCCTCGGCCGTCACCCGCCGGCTGATCGGTGAGGTCGACCCCGAGCTGGTGGTGGCCGACATCCTCACAGTGGCCGCCGCGCTGGCCGCGGAGCTCGAGGAGCGGCCCTGGGCGACGCTCGTGCCGCACGTCCTGCCGCTGGGTGAGCCCGGATTCCCGGTGTACTCGGTCGGTGCCGTGTACCCGCGCACGCGAGTGGGCGAGCGGCTGTGGAGGCTCTCGCGACCGCTGCTCATGCGCGGCGAGGAGCAGGGACGGCGGGAGCTGAACGGCGCGCGGGCACGGGTGGGGCTTCCGCCGCTCGACCACGTCCAGGGCGGGATCTCCCGCCGCCTGGCGCTGGTGGCCAGCTTCCCCCAGCTCGAGTACCCCCGCCGCCGCCCCGTGCCCGGCGTGAAGGTGACCGGTCCGCTGCTCTGGGAGCAGCCCTTCGGCGAGGTCGAGCCTCCGCCGGGGGACGACCCGCTCGTGCTGGTGGCCCCGAGCACCTCGCAGGATCCCCAGGGCCGGCTGCTGCGCGCCGCGCTGGAGGGGCTGGCCGGTGAGCCCGTGCGGGTGTTGGCCAGCACCAACCGCCGCGCCACGGCCGGCGGCGTGCCAGTCCCGGACAATGCCCGGCTGGTGGAGTGGGTTTCATACGCGCGCGAGATGCCTCGCTGCGCGGCGGTGGTCTGCCATGCAGGTCACGGCACGCTCGCCCGGGCGCTCGCCTGCGGGGTCCCGGTGGTGGCCTGCCCGCACGCCGGGGACATGGCCGAGAATGCAGCGCGCGTGCGCTGGGCCGGAGTGGGCGTGTCGCTTCCGCGCCGCTTTCAGACCGCCAAGGGCGTGCGACTCGCGGTGCGGCGGCTTCTGGCGGACCCGGGCTACGCCCGCCGCGCCGGCGAGCTGCGGACGTGGCAGGCCGAACACGACGGCGCCGCCGGCGCGGCCGCCGAGGTCGAGAGCTTCGCGGTCCTGGAACGATACCCCCACGGGGTACACTGAGCGCATGGCAACAGAGACGCGGGGCTACACCGCCACCAAGGACCAGCTCACGGGTCGGCTCAGGCGCATCGAAGGACAGGTCCGCGGGGTCGAGCGTATGGTCGAGGACGACCGCTACTGCATCGACGTGCTGACGCAGATCGGAGCGATCCAGGCCGCCCTGGACAAGGTGGCGCTGGGCCTGCTCGACGACCACGCCCGTCATTGCGTGATCGGCGCCGAGGGCGAGCAGCAGGAAGACCGCACCACCGAGCTGATGGCGGCGGTGGGGCGGCTGATGCGCCGCAGCTGATCCCGCGTTATCCAGCGGTGACGCCGCACCCCCTAGGGTCGCGGACGTGACCCGGCGCAGTCTCTGGATCGACCGCGAGCACCGGCGCGAAGGTGACCACGGGCCGTTCTCCTCGGCGCGCTGGCGGCGTCAGGCCCAGGCCGCCGAGGAGCTGCGCAGAAAGCCCGAGGACCGCCCTCCCCCCGATCCGGAGCCCCGGCGCCGGCGTTCCTGGCTGCTGCCCCTCGCCGCGCTGGTGACGGCGCTCTGCGCCCTCGCTCTCGCGCTGTTCTCGGTGGTTGGCGACGACGACCAGAGCACGTCGCCCAGCCCGCCCGTCGACGGCCGCCGGCTGCCCGCCACGACGGTGGGACGCGTGGCGGACTCGGCCGGGCCCGGCGTGGTCTCCGTCCAGGCCGGACAGGCGAGGGGCACGGGCTTCGTGGTCCGTCGCGATGGCACCATCGTCACGAACGCGCACGTGGTCGGGTCCGCCGACACTGCACAGGTGCGCTTCAACGACAGCGGCGAGCTCGTGATCGCCGAGGTGCTCGGCGTTGACGAGTCCTCGGACGTGGCGGTCCTGCGCGTCGATCCCGGCAGCGTCAGCTCGCTGCGTGCGCTGCCGCTGGCCGACTCCGACAGGGTGCGCGTGGGCGACGCCGTCGTGGCGATCGGGCATCCCCTCGGGCTGGACCGGACGGTCACCGCCGGGATCGTGTCCGGGGTGGGACGCGAGATCCAGGCGCCGGACGGCTTCCAGATCGACGAGGTGATCCAGACGGACGCTCCCATCAACCCCGGGAACTCGGGCGGCCCGCTTCTGGACGCGCGCGGCCGCGTCGTCGGGGTCAACAGCCAGATAGCCACGGCGGGCAGCGGCGGCAACGTGGGCATCGGCTTCGCGGTGCCCGCTAACACCGTCAGGGACGTGGTGCCGAAGCTGAGCCGCGGCCAGACCATCCGGCGCCCCTACCTGGGCGTGGCGACGACGCTGAGCAGCCGGGGCGCGGCCGTGGGCGAGGTCACGCCCGGCGGCCCGGCCGCCGTCGCCGGCCTGCGCGCCGGCGATGTGATCACCAACATCGACGGCAGGGAGGTCACCGACCCCGATGACGTGGCGGAGATCGTCTCCGACCACAAGCCCGGCGACAAGGTGGAGATCGAGCTGGTGCGGGGCGGCGAGCGGCGGATCGTCACCGTGGAGCTCTCCACGCGCCCGGCCCGCACGCCGTGAGCTTCCAGGCTCCCGTCTTCCTGCTCGCGCTGCTGGCTCTTCCCCTGCTGGTCGCCGTCTACCTGCTGGTCGACCGGCGCCGTCGCAGGGCGGCCGCCGGCTTCGCCTCCCCCCTTCTGGCTCCCTCGTTCGCGCCGCTCCAACCAGGTTTTCGCCGTCACGCACCGATGCTCGCCTACGCGCTGGCGCTCGCCGTCGCGGCGATTGCGCTGGCTCGGCCCGAGGCCACCGTGGCCGTGCCCGAGGAGCGCGCCGCCGTCGTCTTGGCCACCGACATCTCCGGCTCGATGGAGGCGCGCGACGTCCCGCCCACGAGGATGGCCGCGGTGCGAGAGGCCGCGGCGAGCTTCGTCGCCGGGGCTCCCTCCGAGCTGCGCGTGGGCGCGGTGGCCTTCAACCACGCCGTTCAGGCGATCGAGCCGCCGAACGCGGAGCGCCAGGGCGTGCAGGACCTGATCGAGCGCATGCGCCCGAGCGGCGGCACAGCGACGGGCAAGGCTCTCGCCGCGTCCGTGTCGCTGCTGCGTCGCGAGGGACAGCGTCCTCGCGAACGCGCGCCCGGCGCCGTGATCCTGCTCTCGGACGGCGCCTCCACGCACGGACGCAGTCCACTGCCCGTGGCGCGGGAGGCCGGCCGGGCCCGGGTCCCGATCTACACGGTCGCCCTGGGCACCGACCGGGGCACCATCGAGGTGGAGCGGCCCGACGGGACGACCGCCACCCGTCCGGTGCCTCCCGACCGCGACGCCATGCAGCGCATCGCCACGCTCAGCGGCGGTCGCACCTTCTCGGCCGACGCCGACCACGAGCTGGCCACCGTGTACGAGCGGCTGGGCTCGCGGATCGCCACCCGCGAGGAGAAGCGCGAGGTCACGGCCGCGTTCGCCGGCGGGGCGGCCGTGCTCCTGCTCCTCGGCGGAGGCATGTCACTGCGCTGGTTCGGCCGGCTGCCGTAGATGGCTGATCCCGGATCCCCGCACCCACGGATGACACGCAGATGCCCTCGCTCCGGCCCGGGCCAGCCCGGGCCCTCGCGCACGGCCGTCGCTGGGTCGGCCCCCACGTCCTCGCCGATAGTTCATCCACTATGCGGATCCGCGCGCACTCGGCCGAGCCGAGTGCTTGCGGCTTGGGCTTCGTCCGCGGTCACCGCCCAGCTCGGTCTGGCGCGCCCCCGCGGACACGCGGACCCGGAACCAACCATCTCGCGTCCAGTACTCTCGTGGGCATGGGAGTGAGGCGTGCCGGCATCGCCACCGTCGCCGTCCTGGGGCTGACCCTGTTCGGGAGCGCAGTGCACGGGCTGACCCAGGTCGACGGGAGCCTCGCGGAGGCCGACCGCCAGCAGGACGAGCTCAGGCAGGAACGCCGCGCAGTCGACGATCGTCGCTGCCCGGAGCGGAAGCTGCACCTCCGCGACGAAATCTGACCAATACTGCGAGCCCGCCGCCGTCGCGCGGCTCGATCTCCAGCTCGCCTCCGTGTGCCTGGCTGACCGCGCGCACGATCGACAGGCCCAGGCCGGCGCCACCACCCTCTGCGCTTCGCTCGAGCCGCTCGAACGGCTCGGCCAGCCGGGCGGCCTGCGCGGGCTCGACGGCCGGGCCGCTGTTCTCCACCCTGAGCTCCGGCGCGCCGTCCCGGCTGCCCGTGCTCACCGAGACGAATCCACCCGGCCGGTTGTAGCGGACCCCGTTCTCGATCAGGTTCGCGACCAGCCGCTCCAGGAGCGCCGCGTCGCCCGCCACGCGTGCGGGGCCGAGCTCGAGGTCGATGCGGACGCTCTCGGTGTGCGCGTCGCGGGCGAGCTGGTCGGCCGCCGCCCGCGCCGCGTCGGCCAGGTCCAGCGGCTCGCTGCGCAGGAGGCCGCGCTGGCTGCGAGCCAGGATAAGGAGGCTGGCCAGGAGCGCCTCGGTCCGGCGTGTGGCCAGCGCCACCGACGCCGCCATCCCGCGCAGCTCGTCCAGGTCGGGCTCGGGGTTGGCGAGGGCCACCTCGGCCTCGGAGCGGATCACCGTGAGCGGGCTGCGGAGCTCGTGGCTGGCGTTGGCCACGAAGCGGCGCTGGGCGTCGAAGGAGTCGGCCAGCCTGTCGAGCATGTCGTTGAGCGTCTCTCCCAGCTCGCGCAGCTCGTCCTGGGGACCGGCCACGGGGATGCGCTCTCCCAGGCGCTCCTCGGACACCCGGCGGGCCGTGCCGGTGATTCGCTTGAGCGGCGCCAGCAGCCACCCTGCGAGCGCCCAGCCGAGGGCGCCCGAGAGCAGCACCACTCCGACGAAGGCGATCAGGTACTGGACGGCCACTTCGTCCAGCGCGTCGCCCGCAAGCGCCTCGGGGAGCGTCCGGTCGAAGTTGCGGGCGAGCAGCCAGTAGCTAACGAGCAGAAGGACGCCGGTGGAAGCCCCGACGAGCAGCGCGTAGAGCGCGGTCAGACGCGCCCGCACGGTGAGCCGCGGCCACCTCATACGCGGTAGCCGGCGCCCTTCACGGTCTCGACGATCGGCGGCTCGCCCAGCTTGCGGCGCAGCCGCAGGACGGTCATCCGCACCGAGTTCGTGAAGGGATCGGCGTTCTCGTCCCACACGCGCTCGACCAGTTCGTCGTTGGACACCACCGCTCCGCCCGCGGCCATCAGGGCCTCGAGCACGGCGAACTCCTTGGGGGTCAGCGCGATCTCGCGGCCGGCGCGGGTCACCGTGTGGCGCGCCGGATCGAGGGCCACGCCCTTGGCGTGGAGCGTCGGCGGGTGGGCCGGGTTCGCGCGGCGCGCCAGGGCGCGCAGCCGGGCCACCAGCTCGGCGAAGGAGAACGGCTTGACCAGGTAGTCGTCGGCGCCGAGAGCAAGCCCGTTCACCAGGTCGTCGACGCCGGACGCGGCAGTCAGCATGAGCACCCGGACGTCGGTCTCCTCGTCCCTCAGCGTGCGGCACACCTCGTCGCCGTGGAGGAGCGGCAGGTCGCGGTCCAGCACCAGCACCTCGTAGGGAAAGAGCCGCGCCTTGTCGAGCGCCGCGACGCCGTCGTAGGCCACGTCCACTGCCATCCCCTCGCGCCGCAGCCCGCGGGCCACCGCGTCGGCAACCCGTCGTTCGTCCTCCACCACGAGCACCCGCACGCCATCCAGAGTAGACGGCGACCTCGCGCCCTCGGCGTGTCGTGCGGGAGGGCGCGGGCTTGCCCGCGCCGGACCGATCCGTTATCCGGCGGTGACAGCCCACCTCTTACCGTGGCGGGCATGAACGAGAGCACGAGGCACGACGAGCCCCGCGACGCCCTGGAGGACGCCCTCTATGAGATCAAGCGCGTGATCCTGGGCCAGGACGCCATGCTCGAGCGCGTGATGGTCGCCCTGCTCACAGGCGGCCACGTGTTGCTCGAGGGCGTGCCCGGCCTGGCGAAGACCCTCACCATCAAGACGCTCGCTTCCGTGGTAGGCGGCACGTTCCGGCGCATCCAGTTCACACCCGATCTCGTCCCCTCCGACCTGGTCGGCACCCGGATCTACCGGCCGGACAGCGGCACGTTCGACACCGAGCTGGGACCGGTGTTCGCGAACTTCCTGCTCGCCGACGAGATCAACCGGGCCCCGGCCAAGGTGCAGTCCGCCCTGCTCGAGGTGATGCAGGAGCAGCAGGTGACGATCGGCGGTGACACCCACGGCGTGCCCCTGCCCTTCCTCGTCCTCGCCACCCAGAACCCGATCGAATCCGAGGGCACCTACCCCTTGCCCGAGGCCCAGGTGGACCGCTTCCTCATGAAGCTCCTGGTCGACTATCCCGCGCCGGGTGACGAGGCTGCGGTCGTCGAGAGCTCGCTCTCCCCGCCCCGGACATCGGCGTGCGCATGAGCGCCGCCGACCTGCTGGGCTTCCGCGAGACGGTGCGCGAGATCCTGGTGGACCGCGAGGCCGTCGAGTACGCGGTGGCGCTCGCGGACGCCACCCGCCGGCCGGGCCGCCACGGGCTGAGCGACATCGAGCCGCTGCTGAGCTACGGCGCCAGTCCCCGCGGCCCGATCGGCCTCGTGCAGTCGGCCCGGGCGCTCGCCCTGCTGCGCGGCCGCCGACACGTGCTCACGAGCGACATCCGCGACCTCGCGCCCGAGGTCCTGCGCCACCGCCTGGTGCTGAGCTACGAGGGCCTGAGCGAGGGCGTGACCGCCGACGAGCTGCTGGAGCGCGTGCTCGAGGCGGTGCCCGAGCCCGACCTGGCGCCCGCCGGGAGGCCGCTCGCAGCATGAGGCTTCGCCGGGCGGCCACCGCGGACGCCCTGCACCCGCCCGACGGACGGCAGGGCGGCGGCCAGGTGCCGGGCGCGCTCGTGGAGGCCCTTGATCTGGCCTTCGTCCGGCGCGCGGGCGGCATGCTCGCCGGTGAGCACCGGGCCACCGGCGTGGGCTCGGGCACCGAGCTGGCCCAGCTTCGCCCCTACCAGCCGGGCGACGACGTGCGCCAGCTCGACCCTGCCGCCACGGCCCGCACCGGCATCCCCCACGTCCGCCAGCAGGTGCCCGAGCGGCTCCTGACCACCTGGCTCGCGGTGGACGTGTCCGCCTCGATGGCCTTCGGCACCGCCGACCGGCTCAAGAGCGACGTGGCCGAGGGGGTCGTGGATGTGATCGGCACGCTGGCCGTGCGCCGGGGCGGCAAGGTGGGCCTGCTCACCTTCGGCGCGCCCGTCTGGCGGCTCCTGCCGCCGCGCGGAGGCCGCGGCGCGCGTGTGGGGCTGCGCCGGGCGCTGGGCGAGGGCGTGGCCCCCGACCAGACGGAGGGCGAGCCGCTGGAGCGCACCGCCCTGCGCATCGGGCGCCTGACCCGGATGCCGAGCCTGGTCGTGATCATCTCGGACTTCGCCTCCCCGGTCGTCCCCGACGGCGAGCCGCTTCCCTGGGCCCGTCCCGTGGCGGCGCTCGCCGCCCGCCACACCGTCATGGCGATCGAGGTGGTCGACCCGCGCGAGCAGGCGCTCCCCTCCGTCGGCCGGCTGGCCATGGTCGATCCCGAGACCGGCGCGCGCGTGGAGGTCGACACGCGCAGCGCGAAGCTCCGTGACTCGTTCGCCGAGGCCGCAGCCGAGCGCCGTCGCGCCGCGGCCGCTGCGCTGCGCCGCGCCGGCGCCGAGCATGTGACCCTCTCCACGTCGGGCTCCTGGGCCCGCGAGCTGGGACGGAAGCTGTCGTGAGCTTCGACTCGCCGCTCTGGCTGCTGGCACTGGCCGTGGTGCCGCTCGCGCTGTTGGCCTACGCGGGCACCCGCCGCAGGGCGCGCCGCTACGCGGTGCGCTTCCCCGGGGTGCCCACGCTGGCCACGCTCGTCCCACACGTGTCACCGTGGCGCCGGCGGATACCGCTCGCGCTTTTCCTGGCCGCGCTCGCCGCGCTCGCGCTGGCGCTGGCCCGTCCGCACGCGACCGTGGCAGTGCCGCGCGAGCAGGCGACGGTGGTGCTGGTGACCGACGTGTCGCGCTCCATGCTCGCCACGGACGTCGACCCGAGCCGGCTCGAGGCGGCGCGCAGCGCCGCCCAGCGCTTCCTCGGCCAGCTGCCCGAGGAGGCGCTGGTGGGCGCGGTGGCGTTCTCGGAGGAGCCGCACACCATCGAGGCGCCCACCGAGGACCGCGACACGATCGAGGCGCTGATCGACTCCCTTTCCGCCGACGGCGGGACCGCGACCGGCGACGGCCTCGCGGCCGCGCTCGCCATGGTCGACGGCCGCGGCGAGAAGAAGGTGCCGGCGGCGATCGTGATGCTCTCCGACGGCAAGGCCACCACCGGACGCGACCCGCTCGGGGTGGCGCGCGCCGCCCGCCGCCTGGACGTGCCCATCTTCACGGTGGCGCTGGGGAGCCGGGGGGCGATCATCAACGTGCCGGGCGGCGGGCTGCTACCGGTGCCGCCCGATCCCGAGACCATGCGCCGCATCGCCCAGCTGTCGGGCGGCCGCGCGTTCGCGGTCGACGACGCGGATGAGCTGTCGGAGATCTATGAGTCCCTCGGCTCGCGCGTGGCCACCAGGGACGAGCGTCGCGAGGTCACGGCCGCCTTCGCGGGCGGCGGCATAGCGCTGCTCCTGGCCGCGGCGGCCCTGGGTTTGCGGGCTACGGCGCGGTTGCCCTAGGCGGCGCTGGCGTCGGCTGCGCTTGGGGATCCCTCGCTCAGGAATCCGTCTTAGCTCCGGGGGTGGGAGTCGAACCCACAACCTCTCGGTTAACAGCCGAGCGCATCTGCCAATTGAGCTACCCCGGATCGTGCTGTGCCCATTGGGCCACCGCTGAGACCGTAGCGCCGTCAGGCCACTTTGACCATACCTGCCTCCACCTCGGAATGGCAGTTTGCGCACAGCAGAACGCATTTCGCGGCCTCGGCCCGAACGGCCTCCAACGATCGCGTGAGGCCGCGATCCGCGAGGCCGAACTCCTTCTGCTGACCGTGGCGGTGGTGGAACTGGAGCGCGCCGACCCAGCGGTCGTAACCGCAGATGTGGCAGCGCCCGCCCGCTTCCCGCACCAGGATCTCCTTGAGTTTTCGCCGGCGCCGAGAAACGGCCTCCGACCGGCAGCTAAGGCAGCGGTAGATCCCCCGCGACTCGAGCCAGAACTCGGTACGGCCGTGCCGCGGGCATTCCAGCTCCTTGCGGTCGACGTGGAGACCACGGACCCCGTGAGCGTCCTGCTTGCGCGCTCGATGGGTCCGCAGGTCGTGGGCGCGAAGCCAGTGCCTGACCGTCGATTGGCTGAGCCCGACGCGTTCGGCGATCTCCCGAGTCGACAGCCCTTCGTCGACGAGTGTCAAGAGTGTCGTCCGGTCTATTCCCCCCTTCGCAGCGTGACGATCCCGATGTACCGCCGACAGCCCGTGGCGCTTGACCCAATATCCGACCGTCGACGCGTGCCGGCCGGTGAGCGCAGCAACCTGCTCGAGCGAGAGCCCGCTCCGCAGATACTCCTCCAGCCTGGCGGCATCCATAACCCGAACACTAGTTCGGGTGTCGGACGGAAAACCTACTCCTCGTCCGCCGTTCCGGCCAGCCGGTCCGCGCCCCCGGAGGACTTCAGCATGGCCAGCGTCTTGGACTCGATCTGGCGCACCCGCTCGCGGGTGACTCCGACCTCGTGGCCGATGTCCTCCAGGGTCATCGGGCCCTTGTCGCCGAGGCCGTAGCGGAGCTCGATCACGCGGCGCTCGCGCCAGGGCAGCGAGTCGAGGACGGCCTGGACGTCGGCGTCGCGGATGCGATTCGCGACGATCTCCAGCGGGCGGTCCGTGGCGGAGTCCTCGATGAAGTCGCCGAGGGCCGCGTCGCCCTCCTCGCCCCCGACGGGAGCCTCCAGTGACACCGGCTCCTGGCCCAGCTTGAGGATCTCCTCCACCTTGTCCGGCGGCATCTCTACCAGGTCGGCCAGCTCCTCCAGCGACGGGTCACGATTGTTGCGCTGGATCAGCTGGCGCTTGGCTCGGGCCACGCGGTTCATCCGCTCGACCATGTGCACCGGGATCCGGATCGTGCGCGACTGGTCGGCCAGCGCACGGGTGATGGCCTGACGGATCCACCAGGTCGCGTACGTCGAGAACTTGAAGCCGCGGCGCCAGTCGAACTTCTCGACGGCCCGGATCAGCCCGAGGTTGCCCTCTTGGATCAGGTCCAACAGCGTGAGGCCGCGGCCGCCGTAGCGCTTGGCGATCGAGACCACCAGCCGGAGGTTGGCCTCGATGAGCGCGTTCTTGGCCGACATGTCGTTCTGCTCCACCCGCTTGGCCAGGCGCACCTCGTCCTCGCGGGTGAGCAGCGGCACCCTGCCGATCGAGCGCAGGTACAGGCGCACGGCGTCCTCGGCCCCCTGCTGCGGTGGGGAAACGGGCAAGCCCGAGGTGACGACGCCGCCCTCGTCGAAGAGGTCCGGCTCCTTGTCAGCGTCGGTCGCCGCGTCCTCGGGATCCTCGAGGCGCGAGTCGGACGGATCGCTCTCGCCGGTGGGGTGGAAGACGCGGTCGGTCATGCGGTCTGGCCCATCACGGTATCCATCTCGCGACGAACGTCCTGGCGGGCGCCGGCGAGCTCGTCCTGGCGGGCGTGGTTGGCCTCCGCCGCGGCGCGGCGTAGCTCGCGCTCGATTCGGCGCAGCTCGAGCTGGAGGAAGCTCATGCGCAGCACCGGCTCGGGGGCCTCCGGCTGCTCCTGCGCCGCCATCGCGACCCCGGTGATCAGCGCCGCCGCCGCGGGG
Source organism: uncultured Thermoleophilaceae bacterium (assembly GCA_963821275.1). GTDB lineage: Bacteria > Actinomycetota > Thermoleophilia > Solirubrobacterales > Thermoleophilaceae > JACVRW01. The sequence continues at coordinate 220,293 of CAWGDF010000010.1, read as the reverse complement.
TCGTCCTCGGGCAGGTCGGCGAGCGGATCATCGAAGGCGGCCTGGAGGTGCGTGGCCGCCGCCCGGGTCGCGCCCGACGAGAGGTGCTCGTCGGACAGCCGGTCCAGGAACTGCCGCCCGAGCGTTCCGCTCGCCAGGCACATCGCGAGGAAAGCGCGCTCCGCCGCGAGCGACGCCTCGCCGGGCGACACCCCGGGGCGCAGCTGCGGGACGCCCGCAGCGGGCCTGGGCGCCGGAGCCGACGGTGACGTCACGTACTCCGGAGGCACGTCCAGGCGGTCCGCGGCCTCGCGAACGAGGGCGTCCCGCGTGGCGGTCCGCTCTGGAACGGCGGCGATCAGCGTCCGCACCTCCTCCAAGGCTCGATCCCTGCCCGCCGGGCTGTCGAGGTCCCCTTCGGCGAGTGCCCGGCGGACCTGAAACGGAATGATGCCGGTTGCGCGCTCAAGATGTCTTCTGAAATCGTCGGCTCCGCCCTCGGCCACGAGCTCTGCGGGGTCTCGGCCCTCGGGCATCTCGACCACTCTCAGCTCCAGGTCACGTTGCTCGGCGGCCCGGGCGGCTCTTAGCATGGCCTCCTTGCCGGACCGATCCGCGTCCAAGGCGAGCAGCACCAGGGGCGCGCTGCGGCCCAGCTCGGCCAGTTGCTCCTGGGTGAGGGCGGTGCCCATGATCGCGACCGACTCGCGAAGGCCCGTCTGGTGGAGCGCGAGCACGTCGGTGTAGCCCTCGACGACCACGACCCGGCCGGCGCGGGCGGCATGGGTGCGGGCGAGGTCGAGCCCGAACAGCTGACGGCCCTTGTGGTAGAGCTCGTTCTCGGACGTGTTGAGGTACTTCGGCCCGCGCCCCTCGGCCATCGCCCGGGCCCCGAACCCGAGCACCCGCCCGCGGGCGTCGGCGAGCGGGAACATGATCCGGCCGCGGAAGCGGTCGTAGATGCCGCCGCCCCTGCCCCGCTGGGCCAGCCCGGCCGCCACGAGCTCCTCGGGCGTGAAGCCGCTCTGCTGGGCTCCCACGATCATGCGGTCCCAGGCGCTCGGCGAGTAGCCGACCCTGAACTCCCCCAGGATCTCCTCCGACAGGCCGCGGCCGGCCAGGTAGGCGCGCGCCTTGGCGGCTTCCGCGCTGCCCTGCAGGTAGCTGGCGTAGAAGCCGGCGGTCCGCTCGAGCAGGGCGAGCAGCCGCTCCCGGCGGCGCCGGCGCCGCTCGGCCGCCGGGTCGTCCTCCTCGCGCTCGAGGCGGACCCCGTAGCGCTCGCCCAGCGACTCCACCGCTTCGGGGAAGTCGAGTGCCTCGGTCTCCTGCACGAAGCGGATCGCGTCCCCGCCCTCGCCGCAGCCGAAGCAGTGGTAGAGCTTGCGCTCGGCGTCCACGGAGAAGGACGGCGTACGTTCGTCGTGGAAGGGACAGAGACCGGTGAAGCGTGAGCCCACCCGCCGGAGGTCGGTCTTGGCACCCACCAGCTCGACCATGTCCACGGCCTCGCGCACACGGTCGATCGAGTCCTTGGTGAAGAGCGCCATCCCTCTACGGGTCCCGGGGCAGCGAGAGGTCGGTGAAGGTGCGGATGGCGAAGCGGTCGGTCATCCCAGCCAACCAGTCGATTACACGCTCGTCATCTGACGCGCCCTCGACCAGGGCGGGTGGCGGCGCCGCCGCATAGTGGTCGAACAGCGCGCGCAGCATGCGCTCGATTCGCGGCTTGTCCCGCTGAGCGTCGGGCGAGAGGTACACCCGCGCGAACATGAAGTCGCGCAGCCTGAGCATCGCGCCCCCGACCTCCTCTCCCTGCACTATGTCGCCGGCGCCCTCGGAGCGCTCGAGCAGGTCGACGACCAGGGTCTCGATCCGGTCCGATCCGGTGGCGCCGAGCAGCTCGATCTCGGCGGCGGGCAGGTCCTCGAAGGCGAGCACGCCGGCGCGGATGGCGTCGTCGATGTCGTGGTTGATGTAGGCGATCCGGTCCACCAGCCGCACGATCCGTCCCTCGAGCGTGGCCGGCGCCTCCGGCCCGGTGTGACGAAGGATTCCGTCGCGCACGTCCTCGGTGAGGTTCAGCCGCTCGAGCCGCTCGACGACCCGCAGCGAATGCTCGTTGTGGCGAAAGGGCCTCCCCCAGCGCCGGCGCACCGCGTCGTCCAGCACGGCCTCCCCGACGTGCCCGAAGGGCGGATGCCCGAGATCGTGACCGAGGGAGATCGCCTCGGTGAGGTCCTCGTTGAGGGTGAGGGCGCGGGCGACGTTTCGGGCGATCCCCGAGGCCTCGAGGGTGTGGGTGAGCCGGGTGCGGTAGTGGTCGCCCTCGGGGGCGATGAACACCTGTGTCTTGTGCTTCAGCCGCCGGAAGGCCTTCGAGTGGACGATCCGGTCGCGGTCGCGCTGGAACGGCGTGCGGTGGTCGGAGTCGGGCTCCGGCTCGGCTCGCCGCGCAGGGTAGGAGCGCGCGGCTAGCGGGGACAGCGACTCCTCCTCGAGCCGCTCCATCCGCTCCCGGAAGGCGGTGCGGGCGAGCTGGGCCATGGCAGGCCGATTCTCGCAGCCGGGACGAGTGGCTACCGGTCGTCGTCTTCGATCGCGGCCTGCGCGGCCGCGATGCGAGCGACGGGCACGCGATACGGAGAGCAGCTCACGTAGTCGAGGCCCGCGAGCTGGAAGAGCGCGATCGACTCGGGGTCGCCGCCGTGCTCGCCGCAGATCCCGAGCTTCAGGTCGGGCTTGGCCTCTCGACCCACCCACGAGGCGAGCCGCACGAGCCAGCCGACGCCCGGGCTGTCGATCGTCTCGAACGGGTTCCGGTCCACGATCTTCAGCTCCAGGTAGCGGGCGAGCATCCCGCCGACGTCGTCGCGCGAGAAGCCCAGCGAGGTCTGGGTGAGATCGTTGGTCCCGAACGAGAAGAAGTCGGCGTGCGCGGCGATCCGATCCGCCACGAAGCACGCGCGTGGCAGCTCGATCATGGTTCCGATCGACAGCTCGACCTCGGGCCCCTCCTCCTCGGCGGCCACTCGCTCGAGCCGCGCGCGCATCTGCTCGAGCTCCTGCTCGTAGGCGACGAGCGGCACCATGATCTCGAGAACCGGTGCCTCGCCGGTCTCCTCGCCCACCGCTTTCGCGGCGCGCACGATCGCCCGCATCTGCATGTCGTACACCTCGGGCTGGAGCATCGCCAGACGCACGCCGCGGGTTCCGAGCATCGGGTTCGTCTCAGTCAGCTCATGCACCCGCCCGAGCGTGTGCTCGAGCTCCTCGAGCTCGGAGCTCTCCTCGATCCGTGCCCGCTCGACCCGCTGGGCGAGGTCTTCCGCGTTGGGGATGAACTCGTGCAACGGAGGGTCCAGGAGCCGGATGGTCACCGGCAGCCCGCGCATCGACTTGAACAGCCCCACGAAGTGCTCCTGCTGGAGCGCGAGCAGGGTGTCCAGCGCCTCTTCGCGCTGCTCGTCGGTCTCGGCCATGATCATCGCCTGCATCTTCGACTGGTGCTCGGTGCCGAGGAAGATGTGCTCGCTGCGGCAGAGCCCGATTCCCTCGGCGCCGAACTCGCGCGCGGTCGTGGCCTCGTCGGGGGTGTCGGCGTTGGCGCGGACGCCCAGCCGCCGTACCTCGTCGGCCCACTCCAGCACGGTGGCGAAGTTGTCGCTCACCTCCGGCTCCTCGAGTGGCACGTCGTCGGCGGTCACCACGCCGCTGCTGCCGTCGATGGCGATCTGGTCACCCTCGCCGAGCTTCGTGTCGCCGACGCGCACGGTCTTCGCCTTGAGGTCGATCTCGAGCTCCCCGGCCCCGGCCACGCAGGGCTTGCCCATGCCGCGCGCGACGAGGGCGGCGTGGCTTGCCTTGCCCCCCTTGCTCGTCAGGATGCCCTGGGCGGAGTGGAAGCCCATGACGTCCTCCGCCTCGGTGAAGGGACGTACGAGGATCACCTCGCGGTCGTCCGCCGCCGCGGCCACGGCGTCGTCGGCGCTGAACACGATCTCGCCTTTGGCCGCGCCGGGGGAGGCCGCGACCCCCTTGGTGAGAGTCGTGAAGTCGGCGTCCGAGCCGAAGGCGGGATGCAGTAGCGCGTCCAATCCGTACGCGTCGATCGTGCGCAGCGCCTCGGGCCGCTCGAGCAGGCCCTCCTCCACCGCGTCGACCGCGAAGCGCACGGCGGCCTGGGCGGGCCGCTTGGCGTTGCGGGTCTGCAGCATGAACAGGCTGCCGTCCTCCACGGTGAACTCGGTGTCCTGCATGTCCTTGTAGTGCGACTCGAGCGTGCGCAGGATCTCCATCAGCTCGTCGTAGGCCTCGGGCATCACGTCCTTCATCTCGTGCAGGTCGCGCGGTGTGCGCACGCCCGACACCACGTCCTCACCCTGCGCGTTGGGCAGGAAATCGCCGCTGGGGGTCGGCTCGCCGGTCACCTCGTCACGGGAGAAGGCCACGCCGCTGCCCGAGGTGTCGCCCTTGTTGCCGAACACCATCTGCTGCACGTTCACCGCCGTGCCCCACTCGTCGGGGATGCGGTTCAGACGGCGATACTCCACCGCGCGCCTCCCCATCCAGGAGTCGAAGACCGCCCGGATGGCCTGCTCGAGCTGCGCCTGCGGGTCCTGCGGGAAGTCCTCGCCGGTCTCGTCGGAGAACACCTCGCGGAAGCCGGCCGTGAGCGCCTTGAGATCGTCGACATCGAGCTCCGTGTCGTCCTCGACACTCGCCTCGCGCTTTCGCTTCTCGATCAGCTCCTCGAAGCGCCCGCCCTCGATCCCGTGGCAGACGTTGCCGAACATCTGGACGAACCGGCGGTAGGAGTCCCACGCGAAGCGCTCGTTGTCCGTCGCCCGGGCGAGGCCCTCCACGGACTCGTCGTTGAGGCCCAGGTTGAGGACGGTGTCCATCATCCCGGGCATCGACTCCCTCGCCCCGGAGCGCACGGACACCAGTAGCGGATCGTCGTTGTCGCCCAGCTTCTTGCCCGCCTGCTCCTCCAGCCGGCCGACGGCCTCGGCTATGCCCTCCTCGAGGCCGTCGGGGAAGGTCCGGTCGGCCTTCATGTAGGCCACGCAGGCTTCGGTGGTGATGGTGAAGCCGGCGGGCACGCGGTCCGCGCCCAGGACCCGGGTCATCTCGGCCACCCCGGCGCCCTTGCCCCCCAGCAGCTCGCGCATGTCCCGCGAACCCTCGTCGAAGTCGTAGATCAGCTTGGTGTCTGCTGTGACCGACATGCCAGGGATCCTATTTTCCCGAGGCGGGCTGCCGCAATCCAGGAGGCGAAACCCTGCGCAGCCGGCCGAGCCGGCTGCTTCGGGCTAGGCAACGCGCCGCAACCGCACGTGGGCGTGGTGCTCGAGCGTCTCGGCGATGGCCCGGTCGGCCTGGGAGAGAGCCCGCTCGGAGACCTCGGGCGCGCCGGAAAGCGGGCTCGCGAGCGCCTGCACCAGAAAGGCGTGGGCCTCGGGCGAGAGTGGGAATGAGCCCGCCTCGCAGCCGGCGCAGACCACACCGCCCGCGCTGGGCGAGAAGGCGCCCAGGTGCTCGACCTCGCCGCAGGCGGCGCAGCCGGCCAGCTCCGGCGCGAAGCCCGCGGCCAGCAGCAGCTTCAGCCGGAAGGCGAGCGCCTGGGAGCGGGTGGCATGGCCGGGGCGGGCGTCGAGCAGCGCCAGCTGGTGGCAGAGCAGGTTGTAGGCCGGCCGGTTGGGCTCGCTCGAATCGAGCAGCCGGAGCACCGCCTCGCAGGCCTGCGAGGCCCGTTCCAGCGAGGCGCGCCGGCCGCGCAGCGCAGCATGGGCATGCACGGTGTCCACCTGGCTGACCGTGCACAGCTCGCCGCGGCCCTCGTGCAGCACCAGCCGCACCCGGCTGAGCGGCTCCAGCCGGCCACCCAGGCGCGAGCGCACCCGCCGCACGCCCTTCGCCACCGCCCCCACCCGGCCGCGATCCTCGGTGTAGAGATGCAGCACGCGGTCCGCCTCGCCGTAGCGGATCGAGCGCAGGACCACTGCTTCGGTCTTGAATGAGCCGGGCACGAGAACCTCGTGCCTAGACTCTGAACCCGATGGCGGACGGGGTGACGCTCTACACCACTGAGCCGTGCGGCTTCTGTCGCCAGGCCAAGACGCTGCTGCAGAGCCGCGGGATCGACTATCGCGAGGTCAACCTCGCCAAGGATCCCGACGGCCGGGCCGAGCTGGTGGCCCTCACCGGGCAGCTGACCTTCCCCCAGGTGGTGATCGGAGCCAGGGCCGTCGGCGGCTTCCGGGAGCTGCTCGAGGCCGACCGCGACGGCCTGCTCGAGGACCTGCTGGCTGCCTGATCAGGCCCTCTTGACCCGCGGGCGCGGCTGGCAGCGCTCGCACACGTAGGTGCCGCGGCCCGCCGCCCGCAGCTTCTTGATCGGCGTGCCGCAGCGGGGACAGGCCTCGCCCTCTCGGTCGTGGACCAGGAAACGGTCCTGGAAGCTGCCCCGGGCGCCGTCGGTGTGGCGGAAGTCGTCGATCGACGCCCCCTTGGCCTCGATTCCGGCCTCGAGCGTGGCGATCACCGCCTCTCGCAGCGCCTCGATCTGGCCGCGCTTGAGGCTGCCCACCGGGCGGAGCGGGTGGATACGAGCACCGAACAGCGCCTCGTCGGCGTAGATGTTTCCCACCCCCGCGATCCGCTCCTGGGTGAGCAGGAAGGCCTTGACCGGCGCCCGGCGGCCGCGGGCGAGTGCCCGCAGGGCCTCGGCGGTGAAGTCGGGACTGAGCGGCTCCACCCCCAGCCGGGAGGCGAAGTACTCGGCCAGAGCGTCGCTTCCGAGCAGCACGTCGCCGGTGCCGAAGCGGCGCACGTCGACAAACAGCAGCCGCTCGCCGGCCCCCGGCGGCGCCAGGGTGAAGCGGACCCGCACGTAGGGCGGTTCCGGGTCCTCAGAGGAGAGGAGCAGCAGGTTCCCGGTCATCCGCAGGTGCATCACCAGGTGCACGTCGCCTTCCAGCGAGACGATCAGGTACTTGCCGCGGCGGCCGAGGCTCTCGATCAGGCGTCCGTCCACCGCGTCCGCGAGCGCCTCGGGCGGCGCCGGGTCGCACCAGCGCGGGTCCAGGACCTCCAGGCGCTCCAGGGTGCGACCCTCCAGCGCCGGCGCCAGCTGGCGGCGGATCGTCTCGATTTCGGGGAGCTCGGGCACATGCCCGGTTCTAGCAGGCGCCCGGTTTCAGTCGACGGTGGCGCGCGGGTGCGCGCGGAAGTACACGTCCTTCAGCCGCTCGCTGGAGAGATGGGTGTAGAGCTGGGTGGTCGAGACGTCGGCGTGGCCGAGCATCTCCTGCACCGAGCGCAGATCGCAGCCACCCGCCAGGAGATGGGTGGCGAAGGTGTGGCGCAGGGTGTGGGGGCTCATCCGGTCCGCTAGCCCGGCCGTCAGCGCGTGGCGGCGGACGATCTTGTACAGCCCCTGGCGGGTCAGCGAGCCCCCGCGGAAGTTGAGGAACAGGTGCGGCTCCGGGCGGCCGCGTACCAGGCGGGGCCGGCCGCGCTCGAGGTAGATCCGCAGCGCGCTCACGGCCGCCCCGCCGATCGGGACGACTCGCTCCTTCGACCCCTTGCCCCGGGCGCGCAGGACCCGCTCGTCGAGATCCACGTCGCCCAGCTCGAGCCCGATCGCCTCCGAGGCCCGCAGCCCCGAGGCGTACATCAGCTCCAGCAGCGCGCGGTCCCGCTGGTCGGCCGGCTTGGTGCCCTGGGGCTGCGAGAGGAGGCGCTCGATCTCTCCCCGCGTCAGGACGTGTGGGAGCTTTCGCGCGCGCCGCGGTGCGCTCAGCGTGGCGGTCGGGTCCGAGTCGCGCAGCCCCTCCCGGCGCAGGTGCCGGTAGAACGAGCGCAGGCAGGCTGTCTTGCGGTGGATCGTGGCGGTCGAGGCAGGGGGCCGGTCGAGTCCGCCTGAGGCGAGTTCGGCCAGGAAGTCGCCGATGTCGGCCGGGCCCGCGTCCAGAGCCGAGAGCTCACGCGGCTCGAGGAAGCGTCCGAACTGCAGCAGGTCGCTGCGGTAGGCCTCCAGCGTGTTGCGCGACAGCCCGCGCTCGAACTCCAGGTAGGCCAGGAAGTCCAGCACCAGGTGCTCGTGGCGCCGCTCGGCGGCGGGGACTGCGATCGTGGCCATTCACCGGACGGTTTCGCCCGCCCGGGGCGCATCCCTTGAGCTGCAACGAAGGGGTCAGCGGCGCGCCGCGAACCAGAGCAGGCCGACTAGCGTCTTGGAGTCGCGGCAGCCGGCGATCACGTCGTCCAGCTCGGCCAGCGGCACCGCCACGATCTCGATCCGCTCGTCCTCGGCGGCGGTCGCATCGACGTCCTCGAGGTCGGTGGCCAGGTACACGTGGCACTCCTCGTCTGCGAACCCGGGCGAGGTGTAGAAGGTCGTCAGGTGCTCCCAGCTCGCCGCCGACTTGCCGATCTCCTCGGCGAGCTCGCGCTTGGCCGTGTCCAGCGGCTCCTCTCCCTCCTCGTCCAGCTTGCCCGCCGGGAGCTCCAGCAGAGCCTGCTCGTCCACCGCTTCCCGCGGCTGGCGCACGAGGAACAGCCGTTCGCCGTCGTGCGCGACCACCGCCACCGCGCCGGGGTGAGCCACGATCTCCCGCTCGGCCTCCTCGCCGTCGTCGTAGCGGAAGGTGTCGACCCGCACGGTGGCGATCCTGCCTTCCCATACCGTCTCGCTGGCGATGCGCTCGAAGCTCATGCGCTCGCGGCCACGATACCCAGGGTCACGTCGAGCATCGTCTCCAGGGCGTCGACGGTCACGGACTCGTCGGGCTGGTGGTTGCGCTCCGTGCCGTTGGCGAGATTGACCACCGGCAGGCCGGCGGCGATGAAGGCGTTGGCGTCGCTGCCGCCGCCGGTGGCGATGTAGCTGGGCTCGATGCCGACGCTGCCGAGCGCCGCCGCCGCCACCTCCACCGCCGGAGCGGTGCGCGGCAGCCGGTAGCCCCGGAACATGCGCTCGGCGGAGGTCTCGACGTCGCAGTCGGCGTCGCTTGCGGCCTCGGTGGCGGCGTCCACCATCTGGCTCACCACGTCGCCCGCGCGGGCCTCGTCGAGGCTTCGCGCCTCCAGCTCGACCCGGCAGCGCTCCGCGACCACGTTCGTCGCGGTGCCGCCCGCGATCCGGCCGACGTTGGCAGTCGTCTCGGGGTCCAGCCGCCCGAGGCGCATGGCCGCGAGGGCCCGGCTCGCGGCCGCGATGGCGTTGCGCCCGTCCTCCGGCCGGATGCCCGCGTGGGCCGCCTTGCCCCGGAACAGCGCCTCGAGGCGGTAGTAGGTGGGCGACGCGACCACCACGTCGCCGATCGGGGAGGCGTGGTCGAACACGAAGCCGAACTCGGCTTGGAGGCGCCCGCGGTCGAACGCCTTGGCGCCGCGCAGCGCGAGCTCTTCGCTGGTGGTGAAAAGCAGCTCCAGACCCACCGGGGCGCCCTCGCGCACCAGGCGCCGGACGGCGGCCAGCACGGTGGCCACAGCGGCCTTGTTGTCGGCGCCGAGGATGGCCTCGTTGGCGTTGGTGAGCACTCCTTCCTCGCGCCGTACCTCGACCGGCGCGTCGAGCGGCACCGTGTCCACGTGGGCGCAGAGAAGAATCGTGCGGCGCTCGCCCGGACCGGGGAGCCGACCGAGGATGTTGCCGGCATCAGAGCCGGTCTCGGCGCCGCTGTCGTCCTCCTCGACCTCGAGTCCCAGCTCGCGCAGCTCGGCCGCGACGGCGTCCGCCATGGCCCGCTCCCGGCCGGACGGGCTCTCGATCTCGCAGAGCCGGACGAAGTCGGCCACGAGCCGTTCCCGCTCCTCGTCGGTCACGGGATGGAGGTCGGCCGGGCTCATCCGCCCGAAACCTACCGGCGCGAGGCCTTCGAGCTCATATCGACAGTTATCGATATGAGTGCTACGCTGGGTGCAATGTCCGTCGAGCTCACAGCCGACCCCGCCGCGGCCGACTGCTGTCCTTCCCCGGCACTGCCCGAGATCGACCTCGAGCAGAGCTCCCGGGTGGCCTCGCTCGCCCGCGCTCTCGCCGATCCGGTCCGGGTGCAGATCCTCGGCGCGCTGCGGGCCCGGCCGGGGGAGCTGTGCCAATGTGAGCTGGCGCCGCTCTTTCCGATCTCACAGCCGACCCTCAGCCACCATCTGCGCAAGCTGCAGGACGCCGGGCTGGTCGAGGTCGAGCGCCGTGGCCGCTGGGCCTACTACTCGCTTGCGCCCGGTTCGCTGGAAGGGCTGCGTGCGTGGCTGTCCTGAGGCCACACCTCGCGCTCACCGTGTCCGACGTGCAGCGGGCGGTCACGTTCTACAGCGCCCTGTTCGATATCCCGCCCGAGAAGACCAGGCCGGGCTACGCCAAGTTCTCGGTCCCCGCCCCCGCTCTCAACCTCACGCTGGTGCAGGGCGAGCGCACCTCGCTCGGTGCGTTCAACCACGGCGGGATCCAGATGGGCACGACCGCGGACGTGCTCGCCGCGCGGGAGCGCCTGGTGGCCCGAGGGCTCGCCACGTTCGACGAGATGAACACCACCTGCTGCTACGCCCGCCAGGACAAGATCTGGGTGCAGGATCCGGACGGCACGCCCTGGGAGGTGTTCGTCACGCACGAGGATGCCGAGGAGCCCGCGGACACGAGCTGCGGGTGCGAGGGGTCGCAGGCCGGCGGCACGGGCTGCTGCTCCGAAGTTCAGAGCTGCTGCACGTGACGCGATGGCCCGTGTCCTCTTCGTCTGCCTTCAGAACGCCGGACGCTCGCAGATGAGCCGGGCGCTGTTCGACCGGGCCGCCGGCGGGCGCCACCGCTCCGACAGCGCGGGCACCCGCCCGGCGGGCCGGGTGCATCCGGAGGTGGTGGAGGTCATGGCCGAAACGGGCGTCGACCTGAGCGCGACGCGCCCGAAGGCACTGACCCGCGGGGCGGCCGAACGCGCGGACGTGGTCGTGACGATGGGTTGCGGCGACGAGTGCCCCTACATCCCCGGGAAGCGCTACGTGGATTGGGACCTCCCCGATCCGAACGGCCTCGACATCGCCGCCGTCCGGGCAATCCGCGACGACATCGAGCAGCGGGTGGCCGGGCTGGTCGCCGAGCTGGAGGGGCCGGCCTCAGGCCGCTGACTCGGCCCGCACCTCGGGCTCCACCTCCGGCGCCCGCTCGATGGCGCGGCGCAGGGCGGCGCCCACGAACTCGCGGAAGAGCGGCTGCGGGCGCAGCGGGCGGGACTTGAACTCCGGGTGGTATTGCGAGGCCACGAAGAAAGGATGGTCGGGCAGCTCGATCACCTCGACCAGGCGGTCGTCGGGCGAGGTCCCGCTGAACACCAGGCCCGCGTGCTCGAGGCGCTTGCGCAGGTGGTTGTTGACCTCGTAGCGGTGGCGGTGGCGCTCGTAGATCACCGCCTCGTCGTAGATCTCCCGGGCGCGAGTGTGGTCGTGAAGCTTGACCGGGTCGGCGCCCAGGCGCATGGTGCCGCCCATGTCCTGGACCTCCTTCTGCTCCGGGAGGAGGTCGATCACGGGATAGGGGGTCTCGGGGTCGAACTCGGTTGAGTTCGCCCCTTCCATGCCGGCCGCGTGGCGGGCGAACTCCGCGACCGCGATCTGCATCCCGAGGCAGATCCCCAGGTAGGGAACGCCCTGCTCGCGGGCATAGCGGGCGGCCTGGATCTTGCCCTCGATGCCGCGGACACCGAAGCCGCCGGGAACGAGCAGGCCATCGCACGCCGCCAGCTCGCGCGCCGCCTCCTCGTCGGTGAGCCGCTCCGAGTCCACCCAGCGCACCTCCACGGTCCCGCCGTGGTGCGCGCCGGCGTGGTTGAGGGCCTCGATCACCGACAGGTAGGCGTCGGCCAGCTGCGTGTACTTGCCCACCAGGCCGATCCGCACCGGCACCGACGCGGACTCGATGCGGTCGACCAGCCCGTGCCAGTCGCTCAGGTCCGCCGCCGGCGCCTCGAGGCCGAAGTGGGCCAGCACGGCGTCGTCGACCCCCTCGGCCTCGAACTCCAGCGGCACCTTGTAGATCGAGTCGACGTCGCGGGCGGACACGACCGACCCCACCGGCAGGCTCGCGAACAGCGCGATCTTGTCGCGGATGTCGCGCCCGAGCGGCTCCTCGCAGCGGCACATGACCATGTCCGGCTGGATGCCGATCCGGCGCAGCTCCTGCACCGAGTGTTGAGTGGGCTTGGTCTTCAACTCGCCGGCGTGCCCGAGGAACGGGACCAGCGTGAGGTGGACGAACATGCAGCGGTCGCGGCCGTGCTCGGAGTGGAACTGCCGCAGCGCCTCGAGGAAGGGGAGCGACTCGATGTCCCCCACGGTGCCGCCGATCTCGGTGATGACGATGTCCACGTCGGCGGACTCGGCCACCAGCCGGATGCGGTTCTTGATCTCGTCGGTGATGTGGGGGATCACCTGGACGGTGCCCCCGAGGTAGTCCCCGCGCCGCTCGCGCCGGATGACCGAGTGATAGATCGCGCCGGCGGTCGCGTTCGACGCCCTGCTCGTGTTGACGTCGGTGAAGCGCTCGTAGTGCCCGAGGTCGAGGTCGGTCTCGGCGCCGTCCTCGGTCACGAACACCTCCCCGTGCTGGAACGGGCTCATCGTGCCGGGATCGACGTTGATGTAGGGATCGAACTTCTGGATCGTCACGGAGAGCCCGCGAGCGACCAGCAGCTGTCCCAGCGAGGCGGCGGCGATGCCCTTGCCCAGTGCGGAGACGACGCCGCCGGTGACAAAGACGAATCGAGTTTCCGGACGGCTCGGGGGCATCAAGCTCTGGGATCCCGAGTGTACCGATGGGCCCGGCGGCCGGGTGGCGCGGGCGTGCCTCACGCCGCCTGGAGCAGTTCCTCGGCGTGCCGCCGGGCCGCGCCGTCGCCGGCTTCGGCCCCGAGCATGCGCACCAGCTCGGCCACCACGCCGTCGCCCTCGAGCTCCTCCACGGTGGTCAGCGTCGCTTCGGCGGCCGGCGACTTCTCGATCCGGAAATGCGCGGCCGCAAGCGCGGCGATCTGCGGCAGGTGGGTGATGCAGAGAACCTGCCGGTCGCCGGCCAGGCCGCGCAGCCTCTCGCCGACGGCGCGCGCCGTCTGGCCGCCGATCCCGGCGTCCACCTCGTCGAACACCAGAGTGCGCGACTCCCCGGCGCCGCCGACCGTCATGAGCGCCAGCATCACACGCGAGAGCTCGCCTCCGGACGCGGCTTCACGGATCGGAGCGGCCGGTACGCCGGGGTTCGGCGCGAGCAGGAACTCGGCCCGCTCCGCGCCGGCCGGCCCGAGCTCCTCGCGCTGCTCGAGCACCACGTCGAAGCCGGCGCCCTCCATCGCGAGCGCCGTGAGCTCCGCGCGCACCCGCTCCGCGAGCCGCGGGGCGGCGCCGGCGCGGGCCTCCGACAGCCGCGCCGCCAGGTCGTCGCGGGCGACTCGGGCCTCGCCCAGCGCCGCGTCCAGGCGGGCGGTCTCGACCTCGGCCCGCTCGAGCCGCTCGCGCTCGGCCCGGCAGCGCTCGGCGTGGGCGAGAACGGCGGCCACGCTGCCGCCGTACTTGCGCTCGAGCCGCTCGTACAGGTCCAGGCGCTCCTCGACTTCCTGCAGACGACCGGGCTCGGCCTCGAGCGAGGCGGCGTAGCGGCGCAGGTCGGCCCCGAGCTCTTCGGCCTCCAGGCGCAGGCCCGCCAGCCGCTCCGCCAGCGCGTCGAAGTCCGGATCCACGCCCGACACGCCGCCGGCGAGGCCCTCGGCCACGGCGAGCAGCGCGGCCGCGCCGCCCGTGTCGCTGTCGGGCACGATCGCCTCCGCTCCGCCGCCGGCCGCCGCGATGAGCGCGTCCATGCGCCGCAGGCGCTCCCTCTCGGCCTGCAGGGCCTCGCGGTCCTCCTCGCTCGGATCGAGCGCCTCGATCTCCTCGATCTCGAAGCTGAGCAGGTCGAGGTCGCGGTCCCTGGTGGCGGCGCGCTCGCGGACCTCCGCGGCGTCCCGCTCCAGCCGGCGGACGGCGGCATGAGTCTCGGCCAGGTCGGCCCGCAGGGCCAGCTGGTCCCGGCCGCCGAAGCCGTCCAGCAGGTCGAGCTGGGCCGAGGCCAGCGCCAGCCGCCGGTGCTCGTGCTGGCCGAAGAAGGCTACGAGGCGCCCACCGAGAGCCTGGAGGTCGGCGGCCGTGGCCGAGCGCCCAGCCACGAACGCCCGCGTGCGGCCCTCGGCACTGACCCTGCGGGCCAGGACGATCTCCGCGCCGGCCTCACCCTCGGGCCCCGGGTCGAGATCGCCGCCCACGCGCTCGCCGAGGTCCCGCAGCTCGGGCTCGTCCAGCAGGCCGGGGGGGAGATCGAACACGCCCTCGACGTATGCCTCTCGTGCGCCCGGTCGCACGATTCCGGGCCGGGGCCGGCCTCCGAGCAGCAAATCGAGCGCGTGGGCCAGCACCGTCTTTCCTGCGCCGGTCTCGCCGGTGATCGCCGCCAGGCCGGGGCCGGGCCGGAGCTCGGCCCGCTCGATCAGCAGGAGGTTCTCGATCCGAAGCTCGAGGAGCACGGATCAGGTCTACCAGCGCGACCCGACGGAGCGGCCCGGGTGTGGCACGCCGGTAACGGTCCCGTGTGTCGTCAGTAGGCCAGACGGCCGAACTTGTCGCGCAGGCGGTGGTAGAAGGTCGCGCCCGGCTCCTGGGCGAGCAGGGCGCAGCGGTGCTCGAAGCGCACGACCATCGACGCCTGCGGGGGCAGCGCGCAGACCGTGCGCCCGTCGGTGGTCACGTCCACCTCCTCCTGGCGGGAGCGGTTGGTCACCTCGAGCAGGTCGTCGGGCGCCACGACCAGCGCGCGTGCGGTGAGCGTGTGCGGAGCGATGAACGAGACCACGTGGCCCTCGACCCCCCAGGCGAGCACTGGGCCGCCGTTGGCCAGGTTGTATCCGGTGGAGCCCGCGGGCGTGGACACCACCAGCCCGTCGCAGCGCACCTCGCCGAGCACGTCCCCCTCGACCGAGTATGCGAGCTCGGCCACTCGTCCGTCGGGCCGGCGGTGGAAGGAGACGTCGTTGAGGGCCACCTCGTCGCCGTCCGGGGTGGCGGTGACCAGGCCGGGCAGCTCCATGACGTCGAAATCACCCGCCAGCGCGCGCCGCAGCCCGCCCTCGAGGTCCGAGGGCTCGACCGTGGCGAGGAAGCCGATCGCGCCGTAGTTGACGGCGAACACGGGCACGTCGCGGCCCGCGAAGCGGCGCAGGCAGCCCAGGATGGTGCCGTCGCCTCCCAGGGCCACCGCGAGGTCCGTGTGGGAGTCCGGGTCGGCGCCGAGCACGACGCCCTCGCGCGGCTCGATCCCGTGCTTGTCCACCTCGGCGCCCGTGAGGTGAACCTCGACTCCGTTCTCGCGCGCGAGGTTGAGCAGCAGATCGAGCGGCTCCTTCACGTCGTCCTTGCGGAGGTGGGTGAAGACGGTGATCACCCGCGCCGGTCGCATCAGGGCTCGGCCCTCCGCGCCGCCGCATCCAGGTCTCCGAGCGCGCCCGTCCGGCCCGCCTCGGCCAGCCACACGAAGCTCTCCCGGTTGCCGGCCGGACCGGGGAGGCCGGACGAGGCATAGCCCAGCACGGCGACGCCCAGCCGGCCGCGGGCGTCCTCGCCCACGGCAACGAGCGCTTCGCGGCGATCGTCCTGCGACCACACCACACCGCCCTTTCCCACGCGGGTGCGTCCGAGCTCGAACTGGGGCTTCACGAGCGCCAGGCAATCGAAGCGCTGGGCGGCGCAGCCGAGCACGGCCGGCAGGACCTTGATCAGCGAGATGAACGACACGTCGACCACGATCAGGTCGGGGGCGAAGGGCAGGTCGGAAGGCTCGAGCGTGCGGGCGTTGCGGCGCTCGATCACGGTCACGCGCTCGTCGCTGCGCACGCTCCAGGCAAGCTCGCCGTATGCGACGTCGAGCGCGATGAGCGCGGCCACCCCGCGCTGGAGCAGGCAGTCGCTGAAGCCCCCGGTGGAAGCGCCGACGTCGAGCGCATGCCGGCCCGCGGGATCCAGGCCGAACTCGTCGAGCGCGTTGCGCAGCTTGACTCCCCCACGGGACACGAACGGGGGCGCCTCGGCCACCACGAGGTCCTCGTGCTCGGGCACGAGCGTGCCGGGCTTGCTCGCCGGGCGGCCGCCCACCCGCACGTCTCCCGCGATCACCGCCGCCGCGGCCCGCGAGCGGGACTCGAACAGGCCGCGCTCGGTCAGAAGAGTGTCGAGGCGCCGCTTCGCCACGCGCGCAGAGTACCCGCCTTCCCCTCTGTGACCGGCCTCACACACACGTGGCGCGTCGGTGCGTAGCCTCGAATGCGATGACCGTGTTCAGGCTCATATCGCCTGCCCTTCGGGGCGGACTGCTCGTGGCCGCGGGCACGGCACTGATCGTGGCGCCGCTGTTCCTGCAGCTGTCGGCAGCCGCGATCGTCACCGGCATGGTGGTCGGAGTGCTCGTCGTTGCCCTCGGGCTGTCCGGCTCGGACGGGTCGGGGCGCGGCACCCTGCCGCTCGCCGCCCAGGCGGCCTACGACCGCGGAGCGGCGATCGGCCTGATCGCCGCGGCGCTCGTGTTCGGCCTCGCCGGGCAGATCGACGCCCTGGCCGTGTTCGTCGCCGCCGGCGCCGGCGCGCTTCTCGTGACCTCAATCACGCGCTACAGCGCAAGGCCGGCCTAAAACTTCCTCTCACCCAATCACACATATCGCATCACTCCTCCCTCAGGAACGGCCCGCCGCAAGGCGGGTCGTTTCGTTGCCGGACCCGGTGACGCACTGGGCGCCCCGATGACGACCCACCTCTACGACACGCGTTTGCGCTGGAGCGGCTCAACCGGCGCCGGCTGGGCGGACTACGACCGCGCCCACACAGCTTCGGCGCCGCCCGCCCGGCAGGATGTCCGCCTCACCACCGGGGAGGCCCACGGCGACCCGGCGATCCTCAACCCCGAGCAGCTGCTGGTGATGGCGGCCTCCTCCTGCCAGATGCTGTGGTTCCTGCACCTGGCGGCGAAAGCGCGGATCGACGTGGTCGCCTACGAGGACGAGGCCCAGGGGATCATGCGGGACGACGACGACCCGGGCGCGGGCGTCTCCGAGATCACCCTGCGCCCTCGCATCAGCGTGGCGGGCGACGCGCCCCGGGAGCGTGTGCTCCGGCTGGCAGCCAAGGCGCACGAGCTCTGCAATATCGCCAACAGCCTGCGCAGCGAGATGCGGATCGACGCCCGCGTCGAGCGGGCCGACGGCCCGGGCTAGATGACTCGCGCTGCGGGCCGCGCCGCTTCCGCTACGGCCCCAGTTGCGTAAATAGGCCCGATTAGTCAAAGAATCTTGCGTAAACGGCGCAGGCTCGCTACGTTGTTCCTATCGCTCTGGGGCGGGGCAATCAGCGAGGTAACAATGAGTCCCCTGGTAGTGGTCGCGGCGATTGCCGGCGCTTGGTTTGTGCTCTCGGTGCTCGGATCGCTCTGGCTCGGACAACTGTTGGGGGTGGCTCGGCCCGGGCACGGTCACGCTGACCGGCCGCGCGGCCGCGGCGACCCCCCGGATCTCCCCCGCATCTGATGGCGACCTCGCGAGCCCACGTCCCGGCGCGGACCGCTCGACCTGGCGACCGCGGAGCGTTGGGCGACTCCGAGCTCGCCGCGATCGTCGACGCCGTAAGCGACGCCACGCTCGTCCGCGACGGCCACGGCCATCTGCTCCGAGCGAACCAAGCCGCGGTGGAGCTGCTCGGGTTCGGCTCGCTGTCGGAGCTGCTCGGAACCTCGATGAACGGGCTTCTCGAGCGCATCGACATCCGGGACGCCGCAGGCAGCTCCGTCCCGCTTGCGGACCTGCCCGGGAGCATCGCGCTGCGCGGAGGGGAACCGGTCGAGCAGGTCCTTCAGATCCGGCGTCGCGGGACGAGCGAGGTGCGCTGGGCGCTGGTGCGGGCCCGAGGCGTGCGCGACGACACTGGCGCGGTGGCCTGTGCCGTGCTGTCCTTCTCCGACCCCGCGCCGCACCGCCGGCCCGAGCGCCGGGAGCGGTTCCTGGCGCGGGCGACGGCGACCCTGTCGGAGTCCCTCGAGTACGAGACGACCCTCCGGAGGGCAGCGCAGCTGGCGGTGCCCGACCTGGCCGACTGGTGCGTGGTGGACTCGGCCGAGCCCGGGGGGCGGATACGGCGGATCGCGGTCGCGCACGCCGATGCGGACCAGCGAGACCACGCTTGGGTCCTCACCCGCCGCCACCCGATCCGGCCGGACAACCGGATCGGCCCGCCCGCGGTCATCCGTAGCGGGCGCAGCGCGCTGTGGGAGCGCGTCGCCGACCACGACCTGCGCGCGTTCGCCAGCGATCGACAGCATCTGGACTCCCTCCGGGCGCTGGGCCTGCGCTCGGTGATGATCGTCCCGCTCCGGACCCGTGGCCGCACCCACGGGGCGCTGACCTTCGCGCTCACCCGGGGCGGCTCCCGCTACGCCCGCGCCGACCTCGCGCTCGCGGAGGAGCTGGCGTCCCGCTGCGCGCTGGCCGCCGACAACGCGCGGCTGTACGGTCACCAGCGCAGCGTCGCCCGCACGCTCCAGGACGGGCTGGTGCCGCCGATCCCCCCGCGGGTCGAGGGCCTCGAAGCGGCCGCGGTCTACCGGCCCGCCGATCCCGCGCTGGTGGCCAGCGGCGACTTCTACGACCTCTTCGAGGCCCGGGGCGGCTGGCTCGCGGTCGTGGGCGACGTCTCGGGCAACGGCGCCGGCGCCGCCGTGGTGACCGGCCTGCTGAGACATTCCCTTCGGGCCCACGCCGTGCACGAGCCCAGCCCCGCGTGGCTTCTGGACCATCTCAACCGGGCGCTGCTCGAGGCCGCGGTCGATGAGCTGGCCACGCTGATCTGCGCCCGGCTGGAGCGACGCGGCGCCCGCTTCGATGCGACATTGGTCAGCGCCGGCCACCCTCCGCCGCTCGTGCGCCGAGCCAACGGGGACGTCGAGACGATCGCCCTTCCGGGCACGATTCTCGGTGCGGTCGAGGAGCCGCTTTTTGCCGAGCGGAAGGTCGAGCTCGGCCCTGGAGATCTGCTGCTGTTGTACACCGACGGCCTGATCGAGGCGCGCGGCCCCGACGGCATGCTCGGGGAGCGAGCCGTGGCCGAGCGAATGAGCGCCACCGCCAGGCCGGGGGAGGCGGTGGAAGCCCTGGAGGCTCTCGCGCTCGACACTCAGGCGGGAGTCCCGCTGCACAACGACATTGCGCTCTTGGCCCTCCGGGTAGGTCCCGCCGGGCCGGCGATCAGCTGATGGTCTGGCGGTGCTCAGTATGGGGCCGCCGGGGCGTCGCGTCGCCGGCCCGGCCTCCCTTACCCCCGCCGTCGGGCTCGCGCCGCGGGGCAGCCGGGCGCTCGAAGTACATGAGCACGAGAGCCGCCTCGTAGGCGCGGCGCCGCTGACCCGCGTGCAGCCGGCTGGCGCTGTCCGCCTCTATCTGCTTGGCGCGCTCCGCCAGCACCTGGACGGCCTCGGACAGCTCCTTCCAGCCCCGTGCGTCGAGGGTGAGCGGCTGGCGAACCAGGAGCGCGTCGCCGCGACTGAAGCCGCCGCCGGCCGCCGCCTCGTCGACGTAACGGTAGATCTCGCCGAGAGTCGCCTGGACCAGCGCCTCCTTGACGACGCTGGGCACCTTCTCCCAGGCGCTCTCAGAAATGCGTGTCGGGCCTCGCGCACGGTAGTAGTGCTCGATGGCCCCGCGGCGCTGCTTTCTGTCCACGAGCTCGATCAGGCCCAATCCGGCCAGGATGCGCACGTGGTAGCTGACTGTGCCCAGCGGCGCACCGATCTCCTCGGCCAGCCTGCTCGGGCTCGCCACCCGGTCTTCCAGCGAGCTGAGGATCTGGACCCGCACCGGATGGGCCAGCGCCTTGACCAATCGCGGGTCGTTGATGTCGGTGATCGATCTCAAGCTCAGTCCATAATGAGGTCACTGAGGCGTTTTCGCACCCGGTGGATGCGGACCCTAACGGTCGACTCGGGAATTCCGAGCCGGTGGGCGATGGTCCCGTGGGCCAGATCCTGCTCATAGCGGAGCCGAACGAGCTCGCGATCGGCACCGGACAGCCGCTCCAGGACCTGCTCGATCGACAACCGCGAGAGCACCTGTTCCTCCAGGCATCCCGCGGCAGGGCGGTCGTCTTCGAGCCCGCCCGATTCGCAACGTTCGTGGTTGTGTGACGCCAGCCTGAGGGCTTCGTTGTGGGCGATGCGCCGAACCCACGGCGCCGGAGCATCCAAGCGGCGGCACTTGTGGCGGTTGCGCCAGGCCCGCACGAGCGCCTCCTGGAGCGCGTCCTCGGCCGCGTGCGGGTCGCCGAGCAACCGCCGCAGGTCGTGACCGCAGGCGCGCCGTAGCTCTTCCCAATCCCAGGTCGGCTCGCTCGGCTCTGCGAGCACTGCGGGTTCCATTGCAAGAGAGGATGCCGATTTGCTGAAACGAAACCGAACGCTCAGAGGGTCTTGCGCATATGGACATCTCCGCCCCGGCGTTCGAAAACTCCACCCTGGAGGCCTACGAGGGACTCGCGCCCTTCTACGACCAGTTCACCGCCGGCTACGCGTACGACACGCTTCTTGCCGAGATCGAGACCCTCGCGCTCGACCACGGCCTCGCCGGCCGCCGTCTGCTGGATGTCGGTTGCGGAACCGGCAAGAGCTTCATGCCGATGCTGGCGCGTGGCTACGAGGTGGCCGGCTGCGACCTGTCGCCGGCGATGGTCGAGCTGGCGCGCGAGAAGCTGCCGCTCGGCCTGGTTGAGCTCTTCGTCGCCGACATGCGCGACCTACCCGTGGTCGGGTCCTTCGACCTCATCACGTGCCTCGACGATGCGCTGAACTACCTGGTCGACCCCGCCGACCTGGTGCCCGCCCTGAGCGGTATGGCGGCGAACCTGGCGCCCGGCGGGCTCGTCGTCTTCGACGTCAACACCCTCTCGACCTACCGCAGCGCGTTCGCCACGCACGGCATACGCGAGTCCGACGGCGTGCTCTTCTGCTGGCGTGGCCAGGCGCGGGAGGACTGTCCCCCGGGCAGCCCGGCGACCGCCCAGTTGGACATCTTCCGCGAGCGGGACGAGGGGGACTGGAGCCGGGTCACAGTCCACCACGACCAGCGGCATCTGACCCGTGCCGAGCTCGAGTACGCCCTGCAGCAGTCCGGGCTCGAGCTGCTCGCGGTGCGCGGCCTGGTCTCCGGCGGCCACCTCGTGCCCGACGCCGACGAGGACCGCCACGTAAAGCTCGTCTTCCTCGCCCGAGTGGGGGCCGGAGCGCCCTCCGTCGACCCCCAGGAGGTGAACTCGTGATCATCCAGATCTAGACCGCACGCCAGGGGGTCGGGCGCATCGCCGCGCTAGAGCGCAGGCGGCGCGCCCGGCCCTCCCGGCATCCCGTCCACTAGCCTCCCGCGCCCCCGATGGCCCTGCCCTCGCTTCTCTCCGACCTGCTCACCAGCGCGGGCCCGCCGGGCCACGAGTCCGCTCCCGCGAAGATCTGGCGCGACGCCGCCGAGGCGTTCGGCGCCGACGTATCGGTCGATGCGATGGGCACGTCGGTGGCCCGGGTGGCCGGCCGTTCCGACCATCCGCTGCTCGCAGTCGTGGGGCACATCGACGAGATCGGCCTCCTGGTCAGCCACGTGAGCGACAAGGGCTTCCTGCACGTGGTGGGCTCCGGCGGCTGGGACCCGCAGGTGCTGGTGGGCCAACGCGTGGAGGTCGCGACCCGCTCGGGCACCGTGCCGGGGGTGGTTGGGCGCAAGCCGATACACCTGCTCGAGTCGGAGGAGCGCAAGAAGGCGGTGGAGCTCAAGAAGCTGCACGTGGACATCGGTGCAGCCGACGCCGAGGAGGCCCGCGGGCTCGTGTCCGAGGGGGACCAGATAGTCGTCGCAGGCCGGCCCGTGGCCCTGCGCGGCGGCCGCGTGGCGTCGCGCTCACTCGACAACCGCCTTGGCGTATACGTCGCGTTGGAGGTGGCCCGGCGGGTTCACGAGGCGGGCGGCGGCGGTGGTCCGGTGGCCGCGGTGGCCGCCGTTCAGGAGGAGATCGGCTCCCACGGAGCGCGGGCCATGGCCTACGGCCTGCAGCCCGACCTGGCGGTGGTCGTCGACGTGGCCCACGCCACCGACGCACCCGGAGTGGAGCCGGCAGAGCTGGGCGAGCATGGCCTCGGAGCCGGCCCGGTGATCACGCGCGGGGCGATCGTCAGCCGCCCTCTCAACGACCTGCTGGACGCCGCGGCCGATGCGGAGGGCATCGACTGCGCCAGCGAGGTCAGCGGAGGCGCCACCCACACCGACGCGGACTCGATCCACCTCAGCCGCCTCGGGGTGCCCACCGCGGTGGTCTCCATCCCGCTGCGCTACATGCATTCGCCGGTGGAGCTCGTCGAGCTCGACGACGTGGAGAACGTGATCCGCCTGATCACCGCTATGGCGCTCCGGCTCGAGGCCGATCAGGCGCTCGTTCGCTGGTAGCCGGGGGTTAGGCGCTTTAGGCGGCGAGATGACGACCTAAGGCGCCTTACCCCCCGATCACGTCGTCTATGTAGCCGCGCTCGGGCGCTAGGCCAGCGACGGCGCGAGCACTGCCTCGGCCACCCGCTCGGCCACCGCCTCCGCGGTGAGGCCGACCTCGCCCCTCAGCAGAGCGGGCTTGCCGTGGGTCACGTAGCGGTCCGGCAGCCCGAACCGCAGCAGGCGGAGGTCGCCGACGAGGTCCCGGTCGGCCAGGTGCTCGAGGACGGCTGAGCCGAAGCCCCCGGCCAGCACGTTCTCCTCCACAGTCACGAGGACCTCGTGCTCGGCGGCGAGCGTCTGCACCAGCTCGCCGTCGAGCGGCTTGGCGAAGCGGGCGTCGGCCACGGTGGCCTCCACCCCGTGCTCGCCGGCCAAGCGCTCGGCGGCGCCGAGCGCCAGGGGCACCCCGTAGCCGTAGCCCAGGAAGGCGACCCGGCCGCCTCCCTCGCGCAGCAGCTCCCCGCGGCCGAGCTCGATCGGCTCGGGGCGGGCCGGCAGCGGCACGCCCTCGGCCTCGCCGCGCGGGTAGCGCAGGGCAACCGGGCCGTCGTCGTAGACCAGCGCGGTGTGAAGCATGTGCACCAGAGCCGCCTCGTCGCGGGGCGCCATCAGCACGATGTTCGGAAGGCAGCGCTGGTAGGAGATGTCGAAGGCCCCGTGGTGGGTGGGGCCGTCATCTCCCACCAGGCCGGCGCGGTCCATGGCGAAGACCACGTTCAGCTTCTGGAGGCAGACGTCGTGGACGATCTGGTCGTAGCCGCGCTGCAGGAAGGTCGAGTAGATGGCCGCCACCGGCTTCGCGCCCTCCAGGGCCAGCCCCGCCGCGAACAGGACGGCGTGCTGCTCGGCGATCCCGACGTCGTAGTAACGCTCGGGCATCTCCTTCTGGAGGATGTTCAGCCCCGTGCCGGAGTTCATTGCGGCGGTGATTCCGACGACGCGCGAGTCGCGCCGGCACTCCTCGACCAGCGCGTTGCCGAACACGGCCGTGTACTGCGGAGGGGACGTGGCCGGCGCCTTCTTCTTCTCCGGGGTTCCGCCCTTCTTCGGCGCCGCGGCGCCGTTCACGATCGAGCCGGGCTTGGCGGCGTGCCAGCGCTCCATGCCCTCGAGCCCGCCCTCCTCGGCCGGCGCGAAGCCCTTGCCCTTGACCGTCTTGCAGTGAACGACGACCGGGCGCTCGGCCTCGAGCGCCTCGCTGATCGCCTCACGCAGCTCCTTGACGTCGTGGCCGTCGATCACGCCCACGTAGGCAAGGTCAAGCTCCTCGAAGAAGAGTCCCGGCGCCCAGTAGGCCTTGAGCGACTCCTTCAGGATCGGCCCCAGCCGCTCGATGCGCTTCCCGATGCCCGCCGGCAGCCTGGTCAGGGCCTCCTCAGCGTCCTCGCGTGCGTGATAGAGCTTCGGATTCAGGCGCATCCGGTTGAAGTAACGGGACAGCGCGCCGACGTTCGGGGCGATCGACATCCCGTTGTCGTTGACCACGATCACGATGGGCATGTCGAGCCCACCGGCGTTCAGCAGCGCCTCGAACGAGACTCCGCCGGTCAGGGCGCCGTCGCCGATCACCGCCACGACCTTGCCGTCCGGAGCCGCCCCCAGGCGCATCGCCTCCTTGATGCCCACCGCGTAGCTCACCGAGGTGGAGGCGTGGCCGGCGCCCATGATGTCGTGCTCCGACTCCTCGATCGAGCAGAACGGAGCGAGGCCCTCGTACTTGCGGATCGTGTGGAGCTGCTCGCGCCGCCCCGTGAGCACCTTGTGGGGATAGGCCTGGTGGCCGACGTCCCACAGAATCTTGTCGCGTGGCGAGTCGAGCAGCGAGTGGAGCGCCACGGCGATCTCGCAGGCCCCCAGGTTGGCGCCGAAGTGGCCGCCGATCTCGCCGATGGTGTCGATGATCAGCAGCCGGAGCTCCTGCGCGACCTGCTGGAGCTGATCGTCGTCGAGCGCCCTGAGGTCGGCCGGGCCGTCGATCTGGTCGAGAAGCGGAGCTGAAGAAGGGTCGCTGGTCATGTGGTTCGGGTCAGCACGTGGTCGGCGATCTGGCCAAGGCGGCCGCTGTCGCCGTCGGTTTCTGCCAGAGCCTCGCGTGCCTTCCGGTGAGACTCCCGGGCCAGTTCCCGGGCCCGGTCCAGTCCATACACGCTCACGTAGGTAGCCTTTCCATGCCGCTCGTCGGAGCCCCGCGGCTTGCCCAGCTCGGCCTCGTCTCCGGTCACGTCGAGAATGTCGTCGACGATCTGAAAGACCACACCCAGCTCCGCCGCGAAGCGCCGGTACGGGATTGTGGCAGGTCCGCTCAGTCCCTCGAGCGACAGGACCGCCCCCACCGAGGCCGCGATCAGCGCGCCTGTTTTCAGCTCGTGCAGACGGCGCAGGTCGACCGCGGGCTCGGCCGCGACGTCGAGGAACTGGCCGCCCACCATTCCCCGCACGCCTGCCGCGGCGACCACCTCCCCAACCGCGGCCAGCACGTGCTCCGGGGCGCCCCGCTGCTCGGTCAGCGCCAGCCCCAGCGCCTCGGCGAAGAGCCCGTCGCCCGCCAGTATCGCCACGTCCTCTCCGTAGGCCACGTGACAGGTGGGCTGACCGCGGCGCAGCTCGTCGTCGTCCATCGCCGGGAGGTCGTCGTGGATCAGCGAGTAGGTGTGGATCATCTCGATGGCCGCCGCCAGGGGCAGCACCTCGTCCGGGGGACGGCCGAGAGCCTCGGCCGTGGCCAGGGCCAGCACCGGCCGGATGCGCTTTCCGCCCGCCAGCAGCGAGTAGCGCATGGCCTCCTCGAGCCGAGCCGTGCCGGGCTCGCCGCCGAAGCGAAGCCCTCCGAGGTAGGAGTCGACCTTGCGCTGCAGCTCGGCGGGGTAGGCGGCCGGCTGCACGGCGCTCACAGCAGCCGCTCCTGACCCTCGGCCTCGCCCCGCCGCGCCTGCGCGTCGACCTCGGCGCTCAGCGCGGCCGCCAGCTCGGCGCACTGCTCGACCAGGCCGGCCGCCTCGTCTGGTTCGAGGCCCCCGTCACGCAGCCGGCCGGCGATCTCCTCGAGGCGCGCGGCGAGCTGGTCGAGCGAGGGCGAATCGCTCACCGCGCCCGCGCTCCTTCCTCGCGCTGGGCTGCGCCCAGGATGCCGTTGACGAAGCCGGGCGCGTCGGCCCCACACAGCTCCTTGGCGGCCTCGACCGCCTCGTCGATAGCCACCTCCGCCGGCACATCGGGACGGCTGCGCAGCTCGTGCAGGGCGACCCGCAGAATGCTCCGCTCGAGAGGCGCAATCCGGTCGAGCGACCAGCCGATGGCGTGGCGCTCGATCAACTCGTCCAGCTGGGCTCGCTCCGCGAGGGTGCCGTCCACGAGCTCACGCGCGAACGGCGTGGCGTTGCGTTCAAGCAGCTCCTCGGCCGGCCGTCCGGTCACGTCCGCCTGGTAGAGGGCCACCACGGCCGCCCGGCGCTGATCGGCTCGCCGCACCTGTCCTAGGCCCGCGACACGTAGGCGCCCGAGCGCGTGTCCACCCGCACCCGGTCGCCGACGTTCACGAACAGGGGCACGCGCACCACCACGCCCGACTCGAGCGTGGCCGGCTTGTCGCCTCCGCCCGAGGCGGTGTCTCCGCGCAGCCCGGGGTCGGTCTCGGCCACGGTCAGCTCCACGGCACTCGGAACCTGCACGTCACTCGGCGCCTCGTCGACGTACAGGACGTCGACCTCCTCGTTGGGCACGACCCAGCGCAGAGAGTCCTGGACCTGGTCCTCCGGAATGGCCATCTGCTCGTAGGTCTGGACGTCCATGAAATGGGCGTCGCTGCCGTCCGCGTACAGGAACTGCATCTTGCGCGCCTCGGTGCGCACCGGCCGGAACTTCTCGCCCGCGCGGAAGGTGCGGTCGATCACCGCACCGTCCTCGACCCGCTTGAGCTTCGTTCGCACGAACGCGCCGCCCTTGCCCGGCTTCACGTGCTGGAACCCGACGAGCTTGAAGACGGTCCCGTCCACCTCCACGTGCATGCCGTTCTTGAACTGATTGGTGCTGACCACGGACGCAAGCCTAGACACGGGGGCCGGGGCGCGAGCCCACGCCGCCGCACGGAGGGATAGATTCGCCGCCATGATCAAGCGCTCGCGGCGACCGGAGGGGTTGCAGCGGGGCGTGCCCACGCTCGGCTATGCGACCGCGACGCGAGACCCCGCTCTCCAGGGCCCCGAGATCGAGGCCCAGCGCAACGAGATCCAGACCGCCTGCGACGGCCTGGGCCTCGAGTTGCTCGAGCTGATCCATGATCCGGAGCCGACCGCGGACGAGCACGAGCGGCCGGGGCTCAGCGACGCGCTGGGTCGCATCGACGCGGGCGAGGCGTCGTGCCTGGTGGTGAGCGAGCTCGAGCGACTCAGTCGCCGGGTGCCCGAGCTGGCGGCGACCCTCGATCGCATCGAGCGGGCCCGCGCACGCCTGATCGCAGTCGACGTGGGGCTCGACACCGCGACCCCGAGCGGGCGGGTCGCGGTCACGCCGGCCACGTATACGCAGGAGCCGACAGAGCCCGCGGACGCCGTCGTAGAGCCAAAAACCGCCCCGGTCGCACAGCGCGCCCTGGGGTACGCGAGCGTGGGCCAGGAGGACGACGGCGAGCTGCTCGTGAAGCAGACCAGGGCGATCGGCGGCCGGGCCGGCAAGCTCGGATGCGAGCTGGTGGAGGTGGTGCGCGAGCGCGAGCCGAAGGCCGGCCGTGCGCTCGACCGCGCCGGGCTCTCGCACGTAATCGAGCGCCTGGCGGCCGGTGACGCGTCGTGCCTGGTGGTCAGCGGCCTCGAGCGCCTCAGCCGCTCGGTCGCGGAGCTGGGGACGATCGTCCAGTGGCTGGAGGAGAACGACGTCCGTCTCGTGGCGGTGGAGCTCGATCTCGACACCGCCAGCCCCGGCGGCCATGCCACGGCCAGGGCGCTTGCGTCTGTGGGCGGCTGGGAGCGCAAGCGCCTGGCCGACCGCACCCGAAAGGGACTGGCTGCGGCCCGGGCGAAGCGGCGCGCGGCGAGCGGCCCCGGCGCGCCGGACTGGGAGGCGATCCGAACGCGGATCGCCGAGATGCGCGCCGAGGGAATGACCTTGCAGCCCATCGCCGACGTGCTCAACGAGGAACGGGTCCCCACGCAGCGCGGCGGCGCGAAATGGCGGCCCTCGAGCGTGCAGACTGCGGCGGGCTACAAGCGGCCGGCGGGCGGCTCGAAGCGGACCCGGGACCTGCCCGCCGCGGCACGCCGCAGCTCGAAGGATCCGGGCTCCAAACCGGCTCCTGAGTAGCCCCAGAGGCCGGTTTTCGGGGCTCAGAGCACGCCTTTTACGCGGGAATCGCCAATACGCAGTGACGGCGGGCGAGGTGCTCATCCCGCAAGCGATCGTCTATCGCGGGAATTGAAACAGGCCCGTCCTGGTACCAAAGATCCCCCCTTGGTGGGATGCGGGAGGGTGCGGAGGACGCATAGGCTGCCTGCAGGCTGCCCACCGAGGAGGTACCGTCGCTATGCTCAACCGAAGAGGGAAGGGTGCTGCCGCACGATCCCTGAGCATCGCGGCGCTCTGTTTGCTCGTCCTCGTGCCGGCCGAGTCCCTGGCCGCAACGGTGAACACCCGTATCAAGCGCGTCTTCTACACCGCCGCGCCGGGCGAGCTGAACAATCTCAACGTCTCCCTATCGGGCGTTGACTACCTGCTCTCCGATCCGGGAGCGACGATCACCGCGGCGCCCGCCTGCACTGGCATGGGCGGAACGGCAACCTGCGCGGGCGCGGGGATCATCGGGATCACCGCCACCGCCGGCGACGGTGCCGACAGTCTCACCAACGACACCCTAACCCGCTCCACTCTCTCCGGCGGAGACGGAAACGATTCGCTCCAGGGCGGCTCGGGCAACGACATCCTTCGCGGGAACCAGGGAGTCGATACTCACGCGGGCGGCGCGGGGGACGACCTGATCGACGTTCGCGGGGATCGCAGCGACGTGGTCACCTGCGGAGACGGCAACGACACGGTTCGGGCTGACATCGCGGACTCCGTCGCCGCGGACTGCGAGATAGTCGACCGCGGCGTCGTCGTTCCCCCGGTTGTGCCGCCCGGACCGGCCTCCGCCCCCTCGCCCACCGCCAAGGCCCTGATCGGACCCGTTGAGGCGCGAAAGCTTCCGCCGGGCGCCTGCGCGCGGGACCGGCTCGGGACGCCGGATGCCGATCGTTTGATCGGCACGGTGTTCGGCGACAGCATCTTCGGCCTGCAGGGCGACGACGTGCTGCGTGGCGGACGGGGCGACGACTGCGTCTTCGGCGGTGTCGGGTCGGACCGCCTGGCGGGCTCCGCGGGCCGCGACCGCCTGCTCGGCGACGACAGCCGGAAGGGAGTGGCCGGCGACGACCGGCTGGCGGGCAACAACGGCAACGATCTGCTGGCCGGCGGTCCCGGCGACGACCGCCTCGCCGGGGGACGGGGCCGCAACCGCCTCTATGGGGGCCTGGGCAAGGATCGGCTCAAGGCCGTCAACGGCAGCCGCGACCGGGTCAATTGCGGGCGCGGCCTGGATCGCGTGCGTGCGGACCGCGTGGACCGCCTGTTCGGCTGCGAGCGAGTTCGCCGCGTCAGAGCGCGGTCGTCCGCCTAGAGACCATCCGGAAGCAGCTCTTGCCGAGCAACTTGCCGTAGCGGCGCTCCGAGGGGGCACCACGGCCGGGCCAGACGTACCAGCAGTAGAGACCCCGGACCAGCCGGTGGCGGCGTCCGCCGAAGCGCCAGCTGCGATGCAGCTGCAGCTGTGGCGCCGCGGGCCAGCGACTGAGGATCTTCCGCCCGCGGCGAACGAGCTGTGCGTTGAAGTAGCGCACGCGGCGGGCGCCTTTCCACACGAGCAGCGGCGGATGCCGCAGGCGCGCGCCGTCGGCCGGGGTGAGCAGAGGGGAGGAGGTGGGCACGGCGCTCGTGAGATCCGCCGCGCGGTTGCCCGCCTGGTCGACAAGGCTGACGAGCCAGCGGTAGCGCCGCCCGTTGCGCAGCCTGCGGTCGGTGAAGCGAGAGCTCGGCCCGACGTAAACGAGCCTCGCTCTCGAGCCCCGAATCCGCACGACCTGCGCGAGCGTGCCCGGTGTCGAGGACCAGGTGAGCTTGACCCGACGGTTGCCAGGCACGGCTTTTGCCACAGGCGCCGGGGGAGGTGTGGCGTCGTAGTTGATCGCGAAGGCCCCGGCGCCCGCGTGACCCACCTTGTCTCGGCAGGTTCCGCCGACCCTCACGCCGGCGCCATCAGGTCCGCCGTACGTCGCGCGGCTGCAGGACGCCACGCCGGAGGCCAGGTCGGTACCACGGAAGGCGAAGTCGACCGGGTGGTTGTACCAGCCGTTGAAATCGGGTGGTCGGCTTGGGGCGGGAGGTAGGACTTGCGGTGGAGTCCGGTCGATTCCGATCCAGATCCTCTTCGTGATGCTCGTTCCTCCCGGCCATTCGACTCGGCAGCTTCGGTCCTGGCGCCCCTCGTCCGTGAACGCTCCATTGACGCAGCCGCTGATCAGACTCCCGCCAACGTCCCATTGCCAGGACAGCGAGACGGACGCCGTCGTGTACCAGTGGTTGCAGTGTCCCGCTGTCGCGGGCGGGGTATCGCAATTCGCCGTCACCGTCTCCGCCTGAGCCGGGGCCGCGAGCACCAAGCAGCACGCCGCCGCTGCGGCCAGCCCCGCCGGCAGTCGAAGGCGCAGCGCGCTCACCGTATCTGGCCTCTCATCGTTCGAGTGGCCACCGAGAGCAGCGAGCCGCTCGCCAGCACCAGGGCGAGCAGCACCCCGCCGGCCAGTAAGAGCACGCGCGAGTTGGATTCGTCGGCCTCCTTGGCGCTCGGCAGCAGCGATCCGACGCGCGCCAGTGAGCTCGGCCGCGCCGCCGGCCGGCCGGCGGCGGCAGCCTCTCTCTCGGCAGCGGCCTTGAGGCGCGCCGCCGCGGCACGCCGCCTGTGCTCGCGCCGGCGGGCCGCGGCACGGGCGGCCGCCGTGGGCTTCGCGCTCGGCTGCGCCTGCGCCGGCTCGCGGGAGGGAGCCGGCGCGGGACCGGTCGAGGTCGGGGGCACGCTCGCCGGCGCCGGCGAGACACCGGCCGGAGGGGAGCTCGGCTCAAAAGGCGTCGCGGGCGCTGGCGGTGTCGCCGGCGCCGGTGCCGCCGGCGCGGTGCCGGGGACCGGGTCCGGAGCCGGCGCCGGGCCGGTTCCCGACGGAGCGGGATCGGGCTGAGGTGTCTGAGCCGCGTTCGCCGGCGAGGCCGCGCCAAGAGCGGCCGGGGAGAAACACTCCGAGCGCCAGCGCACAAAGCAGGCCGGCCATTGCCCCCCGGAAGCGGTTCCGCGCGCGTTGCGAGGCCAGCCGCCGAATTGGAGCGACGTGTCCCTTCCCGAGTGCTTTGCGCGACTGCAGAGCCAGCGGCTCCAAGAGGGTGGCCCTCCCCGAATAATCGATTACATCAATTTGAACGTAGCCCCCCACATGAGGGATGTCAACGCGGCCTCCGCACCGGTCGAGCCCTGACCACGGTGAACTTTACGGCGCTGACCCGTGAGCGGTTACCGGCCGCGTCGGTGGCCCTGAAGGCAGCGCGGTAGTGGCCTCGATACAGGCGCTTTCCTTTGATCCGGCCGCCGAACCACCTCGAGTTGCGCCCCGCCACGCCCTGCTGGGCGAAGCTCCCGATCCGTCGAAGGCGGATGCACCGCGGCCGCTTCCGGTTGGCCCGAGTGGGGCGGCGGCAGCGCGTGCCCACCTTGCGCCCCTTCTTTCGCAGGCTGATCCTGACGACGACCCTGGCCGCCTCGGAGAGCCGGTAGCGGAAGGTTGCTCCCCGCCTCCGGGTGGCCACGCGGCTCATGGTGGCGCTGAAGCGCCTCGGCGAGATCGTGAGCCCCGAGAGCACCAGACGCTTGGAAGCTACGTGGGAGCGCGGCACTACGTGGAAGCGCGGCGGCGAGACCGTCAACTTCGAGATCCGGGGCGGCGTCCGGTCGGGCGGTGGCGGTGGTGGTGGTGGCGGCGGCGGAGGGGGCGGAGCGGCGCCGTGACACGCCGTGGAACCTGAGTCCGTGAAGGTCTTGCCCGCCTCGGGAGCGAAGCGCCAGTCGTAGCTCGTGCGGTGCAGAGCCAGGAACAGGACACCGAAGGTGTGGTTCTGAGCGACCTCGCTGTTGGGCATCAGCGAGCCCAGCCCTCCGGTGAAGAACGCACCGCCGGTACCGACCACGAACTGCCGGATCCCGTTTCGCGGGTCCAGGTTGCCGTTGCGGTCCTGCGGCGCAAAGCGCTCGTAGTCGTGACTGTGCCCCGACAGCAGGAGCTCGGCGTCGTAGTCGTCGAGCGCCTCCCAGAGGGGCTGCATGAAGGTGTTGTTCTCCTCGTGTCCGGAGCTGTAGCGCGCGTGGTGCCAGTAGGCCAGCGTGCAAAAGTTGGGATGGGCGGCGAGGTCCGCACGCAGCCACCGCTCCTGCTCCGAGCCCGCCGAGCAGGACACCTGCGCGCAGTTCGAGTTGAGCGCCACCAGATGCCAGCTGCCGAGGTTGAAGCTGTAGTAGCCCTTGCCGCGCTGCCCTGCGGGGCCGTTCTCAACCCCCGGCCCGTTGAAGTAGTCGAAGTAGCCCGTTCCGCTGCCCTCGTGGTTGCCGAGTATCGGATGGCTGATCGACTTGACCCGTCCCCAGGTGGGGTTGTAGACGGCCATGAGGTTGGAGAGCGAGGAGCTGTCGTATTGGATGTCGCCCAGCGGCAGTACGGCGGCCAGGTTGGCGCCCACCAGCAGGTCCGATGTGGCGCGCTGCCGGCAGTGGCCGTCAACGCCCGCGCCGCCGTTGAAGTCGGGGTCGTCGGGGTCGCATGCGATGTCGCCCGCCGCCGCGATCACCGGGTCCTGCGCGATTGCCGCGGGCGCGACCGCCACGAGTCCGAGACCTGCCACCAGCAGGATGACGAAGAGCCGGCGCATGGCTAGCGGATACCTCCTTGGTGTCGTTGACCCGAGCCCGGAGAGGCAGGGGGGCGCCGCCTGCCGCGGCGCACGAGCGCGAGAACGCCACCCGCGAGGAAGATCGCGATGCCGCCAAGCAACGGCAGGCCGTAGTTCACCTCGGTGGCTGCCGGCTCGCTGGAGTCGAAGTCAGGCAACTCGGGGAGCCGCGCGCCGCGCACGTCGGCGACGACGTCGAGGTAGCGCCTGCCGTAGCGCTCGCTCGGCTCGATGTGCGTGTTCTCGCTGAACTCGTTCCAGCTGATGAGTCCGATCGCGTCGGGAGCCGAGCGGGTCGCCGCGTCGAGCTGCGTGCGCAGCGTCGCACCGTTCCTCCGCTCGACGACGCTGCGCCCGCCGACCAGCCGGGCGTCGAAGCCAGGCGCGGCCGGAGCGATCCAGAGGCCGTCATGCTCGTGGATGGTCCGCCCCATCTCCGCAAGCTTCGCCGGATAGCCGGGATAGGTCGTGGGATCGACGGACCCCCAGTAATAAGCGTTCCCGTCCACCAGGTCGGCCACGCGCCGGTAACCGTCCGTGTTTCGCTCCGAGGCAAGTATCAGCATCGAGCGCCGCGCGCTTTTTGTCACGCTGGCCAACTGAGCGCGGGTGAAGCGGGGCGTGCCGGACCAGATCACGAGCGGCTTGCCGAACGCGCCGAACACCGGCGCAGACGCGAAGCGGCTGCGGAACACCTCCAGGTCGTGCGAAACCCGCGTGGACGGAAGCGGCTCGCGCTCAAAGTCGAGCCCCTGGTAGATCACGAGCAGCTTGAAGCGCTCTGCGGCTGCGACTTCGGCGAGCCGCTCGAGGCGATGGTTCAAGACGGGCGTGCTCTTCCAGCTGACGATGAAGCCATCGATGCCCGCGCGCTTGGCCCACTCGACGTGCTGACGCATGACGTCGCGATCGTCGCTCGAGTAGCGCCCGAGCAGCGGATAGTCCACTTTGGCCCGGTTCCACGAGCCGCCGTTGAACCAGATGTAGTAGTAGGCGAAAACCGGGTCCGGCGAGCCCGCCGCCCGAGCGGGCGAGCCCTGGGCCAGAGCAGCGGCAAGAACGAGCAGCACTGAGACGACACCCGCGGTTCGCCGCGCCCGGGCCGGGCGCCTGGCGAACAGGAGGGCGAGTGCAACCGATGCCAGTCCGAGCAGCACAACGGCCACATCGAGCCAGCTGATCACCCGCAGGTTCACCTCCTGGTCGCGGGACAGCGCAACCGGCCTGGAGGAGGAGATGCCGAGAGCGTCCACCGCCACGCGGTAGTCGCCGCGCGGCAGCGGGCCAAGGGTCAGCTCGGCACGCGGACCCAGCGCCTCCCGCCGCACCGTACCGTTCGGGTACTGCAGCCGGACGGCGGAGCCGATGGGGAAGCCCAGCAGGGCGTCACGGGCCGTCACGCGGACCGTGAAGAGGAGCAGCCGGATCTGCATCGTCCGCCTCTGCGCCGGGAAGAAGCGCTGCTGGCCGCGGTGCACGACGTTCGAGCCCGCGACGGTGACCCGATCGACCGCATAGTGGAGGGCCGTCGAGATCCGGCCTCCGCTCTCCGGGATCACCCGGTTGCCCCGCAGCCAGAGTGATCCTGTGCCGGTGAGCAGGTGCCGGCCGCCGTCGCTGCCGCGCAGCACAACCGACTGGACGGCACGCGGGTCCACGGAGTTGCCGCTCGGATCGGCGAAGCTCGCGTGGACGTGGTGGTAGAGGTCGATGGCGGCGATCCGGCCGCCGCGATACCAGCGGTCGAAGCGGGCCCGCACGCCCGGTGCGACCTGGGAGTCGAGCGCTCGCAGCGAGCGGGCCTTCCGCGCCACGGCGGGCGGCACGAGCGCGCGCCCGTCGGCTCCGGCCTCGAAGCGCCGGCCGGCGGCCTCGAAGCGCATCCCCGGGACGGCGGGAACGGTGCGAATGGCACGCGGAAGCTCGTCGGGCTGCGCGGCCTGCGCCCCGGCGGCCGCGGGCCCGGCGGCGAGCGCCAGCGCGAGCGCGAGCGTGGCCAGGGCGGGACGGCGCAGGGCCGCCCAGCCGATCAGAGCGGCCGCGAGCATGAGCGCCGCTCCGTAGCCCACATAGATCACCCAGCGTCGCACCGCCGAGGCCTGCTCAGCACCGCGGCCGCTGCCGAGCAGGCTCGGCGAGCGGGGTGCCTGCGAGAAGTTGAACGCCGAGGCGAGGCTGTTCGCTTTGGCGTCCCTTCGCGCAAGCGGCGCAAGGTCCCAGTTGTCCTCGATGAAACGAAGGATCGAGGTCGTGTCGAGCCGCGTGCTGTCCACGTAGCCACGACGTGCGTAGGGGCTCACAAGCAGCGCCGGAACGCGCAGCCCGTAGGGTCCGAGGTCGTCCCGCGGAGGCCGCACGTGGTCGAACCAGCCGCCCGGCTCGTCGTAGGTCCACATGAAGGCCGAATGCTTCCAGGCGCTGCTCATCGACAGCGCCCCGATCGCCCTCCGGACGAGATCCTCCCCCGCTCCGATCCGCCCGGGCGGGTGCTCGCTGGAGCCGGCGGGAGCGACGTAGGCCAGCTCCGGCAGCGTACCGGCGCGCAGATCCTCGTAGTACTCGTCGAGATCCACGATGTGGCCCAGAAGCCGCGGATCCCGGGTGAAGCGCGGAAAGCGAAGCAGCGGGACGCGCACCGCCTGGGCGGGCCGGCTCGGGTCGTAGTCCTCGACGTAGAACTTCCACGAGATGCCGCGCCTCTCGAGCCGATCGAAGATCGTCGGCCGGTCGGAGACCGCCGGCCCGCCGCCCGGCGTCCCGGTCACCCACAGCAGGTGGCTGGCCACACTGCCGGCCGTGGTGGCGGCGAAGAAGCGATCGAACAGCACGTACTCGTCGGCCAGGTTCCAGTAGTAGGGCAGGTCGCGGTCGTCGTAGTAGCCCATCACCGACCGCTCCACGGTCTGGCGGTCAGCCGACGCGGCCCGCACGAAGCCGTCCATGCGCCCTCGGGCGTATTGCAAACGGTGAATCCTGCGGTTGTGACTGAGGTTGGGGGCCGCACGGCTGCCGATGCGAAACGGCCGCACGCAGGGCCGCGCGCGCCGGCCGACCGGCATGCAGGTGCCGCGCGGGATCCCGTCGGCGCCCGGATAGGTGCCGAACATGTTGTCGAACGAGTGGTTCTCCTGCATGAGCACTACGAAGTGCTCGATCGGCGTCGCCGGCTGGGTCTTCGCGGCCGCCGGACCCGCCAGCGCGCATACGAGAATCGACGCGAGCGCCGCGCTTCGTCTCACGGCCGCACCTCGAAGACCACGATGGCCGGCCTGTCGGCGCTCTCCCCCAGCGCTGTACGGGCCGGAAGTACCTCCGTGTGGACCACGCGGCCGTCGTAGCGATCGGCGTAGCGCAGCAGCTTGTCGGAGAAGCTCGGGGACCGGCTGGCCGAGAAGGTGTCCCAAACGATGTACTGAAGCTCGTCCTCGCGCAGGGCGCGATCGGGGTTGACGAGCGGCTCGTAGGAAGGATTGCGGTTGAGCGGGTTGGGGCTGACCGAGAGTCCGTAGGCCTTGCGGTGGCCGTAGTACTGCACGAGGTTGGCCATCGACGGGCCGATGGTCATGAACGTGGCCCCGCGCGGAACCCTGCGCTCGATCCAGCGGCCGGCCTCTCTCCCGCCTGGCAGGCCGCCCGACCCCGCCAGGAAGGTCTCCGGCCGCGCCCCAGCGATGCGATTCCAGGTAGGGACGAGGAGACTGAGCGCAACGACGGCGGTCGTAAGGACCTGGAGGGCACGCACGGGCGGCGACGGCAGCCGCGTAAGCGCCCGTGCGGCGAGAAGGGCGAGCGGAGGCGCCGCCGGGAGGAGGTACTGGAAGCCCTTCACCGGCCAAAGGCAGAAGAAGACGACGGGCACGGCTATCCAGGACAGGAGCAGCGTCTCGCGCCAGGACCCCTCGCGGCGCAACAACCAGAGTCCGGCGCCCGCCGCCACCAGCACGAGCGGTCCGACCGCCTCGGGCACCGTCGCCGGGTAGAACAGCCAGTCGTGGTTGGGGCGGCGAAAGAGCTGCCAGGTCAAGTAGCTCTCGCCCGTACCGGTATGGCCGGCCAGCATCAGGCTGAGCGGGAACGGGGCTACGACGATCGCCATGACACCCAGCGAGACGGCCAGGTCACGCAGCCGGACGCGCAGCTCCGGCGTCAGCGCCAGAAACGCGTAGATGGCCCCGAGCAGGACCAGGCTGGTCTCCTTCGAGAGGAAGGTGAGCCCCATTGCCGCGCCCGTGCAGTACAGCCAGACCGGCCGGCCGCTTAGCACGAAGCGCACCAGCAGGACCACGGTGAGCGTGGCGAAGAACGTCATCGGGCCGTCCAGCAGCACCTGGCGGGTGACAACGACGTGGTAGGGCATCAATGCCATCAACAGCGCGGCCACCAGACCCGCCCCCCGGCCGTAGAGCAGCCTTCCCAACTCGTAGACGAGGTAGACGGTCGCTACGCCCACGAGGGCCGCGCCGACGCGCTCGAAGCCGGCGGGCAGGTGGAGTTGGAACCCGAGTGAAATCAGGGTCTGGAAGAGCAGGGGGTGAGCACGAAAGACCGGGAAGAAGTCGGCGAGCTGCGGGTGGTCGGCGATCGCGGCGGCCTGGCCGGCGTAGACGGCCTCGTCGCTGTTGAAGCCCGTGGCGTTGAGGTCCCAGAGCCTCAGCGCAGCCGCGCCGGCGAGGACCACCCCGAGCTGGACGGCGACGGGAGGCCGCACCACCCAGCCCGCCAAGGTGCTGTCGCTCAGCGACGCGCTATGCCGGGCTCGGCGAACAGGGGCAGCGGGCGCGACGGGGCTAAGCGTCTGGAGACGACCCATTCGCGCCCCCGCTCTTTCGTCCGATGAGGACGTGCGGAGCCTGCGTGGTCGCTTCCCCTACGTGCCCCCGCTCGGTCCAACGCCCTACGAGGTCGGGAACCCGGCGCCACCAGTCCATCGTCTCGCTGCGCATCACGGCGGCGGGCAGGTCGCTCAGCGCACCGGCGACGATCGTGCGCTCCACGTCCTTGAGGTCGTTTCCCTTGCGGTTGCGCAACGACCCCTCGATTGCGGAATAGGGCGGGAAGCCGTAGGCGTCCTCGCAGTTGCGCATCAGCGTCTCGAGCGCCGCATCTTCGTCGAGGAGGGCGGTCTCCGTCCCTCCACGCTCGATCACCACCATGCCGGCGAGCTGGGCCTCGGGGGCCACCTGCACCTCGGGCACGAGCCGCTCCACGTGGTACTTCGGAGGCGGGACGATCATCTGCACGAGCGCGTTTATCGTGGCCGCCGGCAGGTGGGTGCGAGCGAGAATCAGGGCAAAACGCCGTCCCGACCGCGAATGCAGGCGGCTCTGGACGATCAGGCCGATGCGTTCGCGCCGCGTGAGAAGGGGAGTCTTCACCGCCCTGAGGGTGTGCCGGCTGATGGTCAGCGGCTTCGGGTAGGTCAGCACCCGCCCCTCTGGCGTGACCAGCGTCAGGTCGTCGGAGAGAAACGAGTAGGGATGCGCGTCGAGCATGCGCAGGCTGGTGGTGGTCTTGCCCGTATCCGTCCTGGCGGTGACCAGGAACGCCTCCTCGCCGGAGGCGAAGCAGGCGGCGTGCACGAGCGCGTAGCCCCGCTCCGCGAAGGTCCAGCGCAGGATCGGCTCGACCACGTTGGTGTACAGGACGTGCGGGGAGTGCCGTAGCAGCGGCGACGCGGTGGCCTCGATGCGATCGCTGAAGGCCACGGCGACCGCAAATCCGAACCAGGCAGGCCCCTCGTGGTAGTGAACAGTGGCGTCGCCCTTCCTGGGCACCCGGCCCACGCGCACCCGGATGTCGGCAGCGCCGATCAGCTCGCCGACCCGGAAGCGCTCGAGTTCCGGCAGCCGGGCGTCGGACTTGACGCTGACGATCCCGTGAACGTCGTAGCTGTGGACGGTGGGCTTCTCGCTGGGCGCAGCCTTGGCCCAGATCCAGCCGTCGGCGAGCACGAAACGCGCCAGGGTCAGCCCCACCAGCGAGATCAGATTGGAGAGCACGTAGTGGATCCCGAGGCCGGAGGTGAGCAGTACGAGCAGCGGTCCGCGCAGGGCGAGCGCCGCGTTGTTCATCAGGAAGAACATGGCCATCCGTGTGCCTAGGCCTCGGCGGTGCTCGCGATCCGAGAAGACCCAGAGCTCGGTGAGACAGAAGTTCCACAGCGTCGAGCCCTGGGTGGCGATGACCGCTGAGACGACGTAGAAGAGGCCGACCACGTCGGTGAGGGCGGCGAGCAGGACGGTGTTGACCACCAGCCCCGAGAGGCCGACCAACCCGAAGCGGGCAAAGCGCAGGCGGGCCAGGAGCGAGAGGTATCGGACGCCCTCGCGAATCGTCGCCTTGCTGCGGCCCGCGTGCCGTTCGCCGAACGTGAACGACACCTCGCCGGAGCGGAGCCCCGGGTTGCGAATCAACAGCTCGAGCAGGATCTTGAAGCCGCGCGGCCGAAGCGCCTCGAGGTTGACGGCCGAGCGGCGCACCAGGAAGAAGCCGCTCATTGGGTCGGACACCTGACGCAGGCGGCGCGGAAACAGCAGGCGTGCGACCGACGTGGTCGACCGCGACGCCATCGCCCGCGCCCATCCGAGGCTGCCCGCGCTGCCCTCGGCGCAGTAGCGGCTGGCCACCACGAGGTCGAGCTCGCCTGACTCGGCCTCCTCCAGTAGCTCCGCAATCAACTCCGGCGGGTGCTGGAGATCGGCGTCCATGACGCACACCCAGGCTCCGCGGGCCGCGCGGATTCCCTGCACGACCGCCGCGCCGAGGCCGCTCCGCCTGCGATCGAGCTCCTGGCGTAGGAGCACGACGTCGCGGCCGCATGTCTCGGCCGCCTGCTCGATGAAGGCTGCCGTCCCATCGCTGCTCGCGTCGACGAAGACGATCTCCATCTCCAGGGTGGGAAGCACTACCTCCAACCGCGCGAGCAGATCGGCGACGTTCCCCAGCTCGTCCTTGGTCGGAACGACGATCGAGACGAGCGGTCGGGGTTGCGCCGGCTCGGTCCGAGCCGGACTCCGATGCTGCACGTCCGAGGTGCTCGGTTCCACCGACCGGGTCTCCTGGGGGAATTGCGCGCGAGTTCCTGCTGGCACAAGCCTAGGTCCGGGTTCGTCACCACCGCGTCCGGAGAAGGAGTGATCGTTCTTCCCCAAAGGGGGCATATCGAGCACCGCCTATCCGGCTCGGGCCGCCGAGGTCGCCAGCCCGCCGTCCGACGGCCCGCGCCCAGTGCGGAAGTAGCGCGAGACCGCCTGGGAGCGGTTTCGGACCTCGAGCTTGCGCAGGATGTGCTTGACGTGGGTCTTCACGGTGTCCTCGGAGACGACGAGCCGCTGCGCGATGCGCGCGTTGGTCTCACCCTCGGCGAGCATTCCCAGCACCTCGTGCTCGCGCGGAGTGAGCGTCTGGAGACGCTCACGCCGGGGCACGGCCCGGTGCTGCGCCGCCGAGATCTCGCGCACGGGGGGCGGGAGCTCGCTCCCAGGGTCGGCGAGCTCCTCGACACTCGCCTCGGTGGAGCGGACCAGATCGAGCACCCGCCGCGAATGGAGGCGCAGGCGTTCCTCGAGCGCGCAGCGCTCGAGCGACTGGCTCAGTCCTTCGCAGAATGCCCACAGCGCCACCCGGTCGACCTCGCTCACCGGCCGTCCTTTTGCGCCGTGATCTGCGTGGATGACCGCGACGGCCTCGGACCGGCAGGTGACGGGCGCGACCACGTAGGACTCCGAGCCGGGCAGCAGCGCCAGGGCACGGGCGTCGCTCAGCGCGGCCCCCACGAGCACGGCAGACCGGCGCCGCAGCGCCTCCGACTCGTGCAGCCAGGGCCTCAAGGGCACCGCCTTGCCGGCCACCTGAAGCCAGAGGCGATCGCCGCCATCGAGGTCGCCACGGGAGCATGCGCTCTCCGGCGTCAGCCCGCGGTCGCGTCGTCTGAACACGCCCGCCCGCGCAAAGCCGGCCTCGTCACAGAGGCTGCGGGCCGCCAGCCGAAACAGCGCCGCCGGGGTGCTCGCCTGACGCAGGCTGCCAAACGCAGCAGCGATTCCGGCGAGCGCGACGTCGGCGCCGAGTCCGGCGACGTCGGCGGGCGGGTGCTCGCGGCTGGTCGCACTCACCGCCGGACCGGCCCGCCGGTAGGTGAAACCAGCGCCGCGTCGCCGCTGTCGTCCGAGGCTCGGTCTCCGTCGGCGGCGTGCGACGCAAACAGCGCGCCCGCGGCCGCCCCGGCCGCGAAGACGGCGAGTAGGGCGGCGCATAGCAAGCCGGCATGCATACGGCGTCCGGCGGCTTCTGTCCGAGCGAGGCCTGCGTGCCGTTCCGTGCCGGCGCCGCCGGCCTGTCCACCGCGGCGCCGGCCGGTGAGGACCCACACCCCACTGAGCAGCAGTCCCATCAGGCCCGCGCCGAGGGCGGCTGCGAGCCATGCGTTCGAGCCGGAGGTGCCTTGCGGCTCGGGTACCGCCCCGCCGGCCCCCTGCGGCGACCGGGCGCGGTGCGCCCTCGGCGCCGGCGACGGCGCAACGGATGCCGTCGGCCGATCCGGCTCGGGCCGCTCGACCGCGGCTCGCTCACGTCCTGAGCGCTCACCCCCGGCCGGCTCGGACCTTCCGGCGGTCTGTCGCTTTTCTGGTCGGTTCAGCGGCCGGGCGAGTAACGTCTGCTTGGTGCGCGGGCCGACGATGCCGTCCGCCGCCAGCCCGTGAGCCACCTGGAAGCGCAGGACGGCGCCCTGGGTCCTCGGGCCGAAGATGCCGTCGATCGGACCGGGGCGGAACCCGGTCCGGCGCAGGCGGAGCTGGAGAACGCGCACCGGTTTCGATCCACCGGAGATCCAATAGCCCGCGCCGAGGGCGAGCCGACCGGCTGATATGAGGGCGGTGTTGGAACTGCCCCGCTCGGTCTGCTCACCGCCTTCGGCGGTGCGATCTGCGGCGAAGCATGTCGAGGGCAGCAAGACCAGCGTTGCGGCGAGCACAAGCCCCGCCGTACATGCTCTGCGTAGCGCTGAGGCTCGACTTGAGGGCCAGGACAACACTTTCTTTACAAGTACCCACGCGGCTCCGCCGCTGCCGCAGAAATCCGGGCTATCGCGAGCTGGTACTGGCCCCCGCGGGAGTGATATCAACCGCTTCGGGGAGCCCTTCGGCCCGCGCGAATCGAGATCTCACGCCGGTTTGGATGCGATATCACCGGATCAGGGACGCAATTCGTCGTGGCTCATGCCGCTGAGCAGCTGCTTGACCTCCGGCGGCCCCTCGCGGCCGACCAGTACGCAGGTTCCCGGCCAGTACGGGCTCTCGCCGACGCTCGCACCCAGGTGGCGGGGTTCGTATACCCACGAGCCGGTGTTCACGAGCCGGACGCCGCCCGCCGTGGTCCAGGCCGGGCCGCCGTGATCGAGCGGGCCCGGGCAGTGAAGATGGCCGAAGATGACATGACGCGCCTCGATCCGCATGGTCTCGACCACTCGGGCCATCGCGGCCAGCCCCGGCCGCAGCCGAGGCCCGCGATAGCCCGCAAGCCCCTCCCACCATCTCACCAGTGCCTTGCCGCTCCACGCCACCGTGCGGGCCCGGCGCGACTGAGTCACCCGGTGAATGGCTCGGTACAGGGGTCCGAGCACCGCTTCGTAGTCATCGGGCGACCGGTAGCCGTTTCGCGGCTCCCCCAGGAGCAACTCCGTGGCTCGCCGTGCGACGCACTCGAAGGTCGCGACCCGGTTGTGACAGTCGAGGTAGTGGCCGTGGGTGGCATACACGTCCGAGCGCAGCCAGAGCCCGGGATAGGCGAGCACGACCTCCGTGCCGCTCATGCGCTGGGCAAGCCGCGCGAGCGGACTCCCGGGAAGTGGCGTGGAGAGCTGCTCGAGGCCGAGCGGAAGCGACGTACCGCGGCGGCGCTGCTCCAGCCACGCGGTGCCGAGCTGGTGGTCGTGATTGCCCGGCACCACGGTCACCCGGCGGCCGGCAAGCGCCTCACCCAGATCCTCGAAGAAGGGGACAGCGACATCGAGCGTTCGCGTGGGCGGGCCGTCGCGGAGCTCGATCGAGTCGCCCAGCAGGACGACGTGGTCCACGCCTTCGAGCGCACCGAACAGTCTCTGGCGCAGGTCGGCCCGGCGGAGCAGATCGGCCTGCGTGCGGGTCCCCAGGTGCAGATCCGAGATCACCGCCGCGACCACGGCGCCATCCTTCCACGGGAGGCCGCCGGCACTCAACGGCTGAGTAACAAGGGCGCCCGGGGGCTCATCTAGAGTCCACCGCGGAGCCACCCACCTCAGCGATGTCCTCCATCACGATCACGGTCGAGCCGCTCGCACGCCCGGAGGGGCGAGCGTCTCAGCTGATCGAGCCCGTCGTCGGCTTTCGCAGCTGGAGGATCCAGCGCGACGGTCCGGTCGCCGGCCTACTGAGCTCGCCCTACTTTCCCGTCTCTTGGACAGAGCCTGTGATGCGGGCGACGTGCCGCCGCTGGCGCACGGCGGAGCAGTTGCTCGACCCGGCCCACGCCGCTCCCCACGTCGAGTGTGGCTGCGGGATCCGGGCCTACGAACGGCCGACCGCGGACTTCTCGAAGGTGGACTACCAAGCGGTGTCCGGCATCGTGACCGTGTGGGGGAGGATCGCCATCGACGGGAACGAGATGCGCGCGGAGCTGGCACGGATCGAGGCTCTCGCTCTCTATGACCGCTGGAGCCGGCGCCAGCGGGCCGCAGTGCGAGAGGCGGCCGCGGAGCTCGGCGTCGACCTCGTCGGTCTCGCCGAGCTCGACCTGGCGGCGGCGAGCTACGGAGCGCCGCCCCCGGCGGCCCACTTGGCCGAGCGCCCGCCCGCGGGGGTACGGGAGCGCTTCGTCGCGTTGTTCGGCTCCCGCGTCGGCGACTGAGGGAAGCCCCGAGACTCGCTGCAAAATCCGGCAATCGGGGTTACCTTGGAACGTAACCCTCCCTCGGCGCCGGAAGGGGCATTGACGGCACCTGCAGCACGCAGTGAGCGCGAAACCGTCACCGGACGGCTTCTGGCTGCTTACCGAACCGACGGCGATTCGCGGGCGCGCGACCGGCTGGTCGAGCTCTATCTCCCGCTGGTCGAATCGTTTGCCAACCGGTACGACATGCCCGGAGCGGAGCGCGAGGACCTCGTTCAGGTTGGCTCGATCGGGCTGCTGAACGCGATCGAGCGCTTCGATCCAAAGCGCAGCGAGGAGTTCGCGGCCTTTGCCGTGCCCAACATCGCAGGCGAGATCAAACGACATCTGCGCGACCGGACCAGAACCGTCCGGTTGCCGCGGCGCCTCGAGGAGGCCAGCGCGCGCCTCCCAGCGGCCCGTGAACTGCTGACCACCGGGCTGGGCCGCGCGCCCACCACCCGCGAACTGGCCGCCGAGCTCGAGGTGGACGAGGATGAGCTTCCCCTCCTCGCTAGGCCCGGCGTGCTCCCCGAGCCGGACGACGAGGCGGCGAGCGACAACGGGTTGGACGAGCGCCTGCTGCTCTCGGGCGCTTTCGACATGCTCGACCACTCGGAGCGGCAGATCGTCTACCTGCGCTTCGTCCGGGAGCTCAGCCGGCGCGAGGCCGCAGCGGAGCTCGGCATGACGGTAGACCAGCTCAGGCGCCGCACCCGAGCGGCTCTGGGAAAGCTCCGCACCCAGCTCGAGCAAAGTGCAATGCTCGTCGAGGGGCGGGAGAACGAGCAGGAGCCGCGGGCGGCACCCACGCCCACGAACTCCAGGGGTTCCACTCGCGGGCCCACGGCGAGCGCGTCGACACGGCGCCCGTCCCGGTCGACCGGCGCCGCCAAGCGCAGCGGGCGGATCCTGCTGCGCATGCCGCCGCCTATTCACGACGATCTCGCGGCGGCTGCCGAGCGCGAGGGTGTGAGCCTCAACCGCTTTATCACCGGCAAGCTGACCGAGGCCATCAATACTCAGGACGATGTGCAAGGTGGCCGGCCCGCGAGGGCCGCGTCCGGGGAAGCGAGCGGCCTGCGCGCCAGCGAGGTGCCGCGCTGGCTGCCGGGCGCGATCGTGGCCAACATAGTCGTGGTCGTTGTGGCCGCCCTAATCGCCCTCGCGATGCTGGTGATCGCTTGGCA
Source organism: uncultured Thermoleophilaceae bacterium (assembly GCA_963821275.1). GTDB lineage: Bacteria > Actinomycetota > Thermoleophilia > Solirubrobacterales > Thermoleophilaceae > JACVRW01. The sequence goes on along the minus strand of CAWGDF010000010.1, from coordinate 175,634 downwards.
GAACGGCTGGTAGCTCAGCGCGAGGCCGGCTCAGCGCCGCCGCCGGCGATCCCTCTGCTGACTCACGATGGTGTTTGCCTGGCCCGCCGCGCTGCACATCCTTAGGCCGGGGAGCCCGCACGCGGTGGCCAAGCTGGGTGCGGTCGGCAGCCTTGTGGCGCGGCGCATTGTGCTCGCTGGGCGGGCACGTCGCCGGCGCGAGGCGGAGGTGGTGATCGAGCCCGACCCTGTGCCGGCCCGCCGTCAGTTGCACCCGGTCAGGCGCAAGAAGCGCAAGCGCCGCCGGCGGGGATAGTCAGAGCCGGACCTCCCCCGCGCGCGCCCGTCCGGAGCGGTGCGCCTCGAGCAGGGCCAGACACAGCGCGAGGTCCTGGATGGCCAGGCCGGTGGAGTCGAAAGCGTTATCGATCCACAGCCGTCGCGAGCGGTCGATCCGCCGTCCGCGCCCAGCGCGGTTCGCGACGCGCTTGCGTTGCGGAACCCCGCGCGCCTGCCCGCCCTGGTGCGGCCGCGACCTGTCCGCCGGCGCTCGCCCGCTGGGCGCGAGCCGGAGGTCACGGTCGCCGCCCTGGCACCGGAGACCGCCCCCGAGCCGCCCGCGCCCGCCCCGGCTTCCGAGACCCCCGCGGCCGCGCCCAGCCCGGTGCCCGCGGCGCCGGCGCCCGAGCAGCCTGTGGCCGTTCCCGGCCCGGCGGCCTCGGATCCCTCGCCTCCCGCGCCCGACGCCCCTCCGGCGCCCGTGGTGCCCGCGCCCGACCCCGCGCCCTTGGGAGGCGCCAACTTCTCGAGAGGAGACGATTGAGGCGGGAAGCGAAGGTCGCGGTGGGCAGCGAGATCGACGGCTACAGCGTCGAGCGAATCGTCAACGTCCGGCCCGGCATCGACACGGTCGTCGAAACGTCCAGGGACGCGGGCCATGCGCTCCTGACCTTCCCCGCCCCGGGGGTGTGCGCGAGTGTGGAGACACGCCGCGAGCTGCTGCGGCTGGCCCGCCTGCGCCGGCGCGCTCGACGCCGCGGCAGCTCAGGTCTGGCGCACCGAGACCTGACCCCGGCTGCGATCGCGCTCGGCGAGGGCGAGCCGCTCAAAGCTCAGCTGACCGATTTCGGCGTCACGCTTCCCGCCGCCGGCTGCGGCTCCTTCGCCACGCTCGACGGGGCCCCCACAGGCCCTCCCGGCGCGCTCGGGCCAGCAGCGGTATGGCGGCTCGTCCGAGCTCGGCCTCGGCGACCGGAGTCTCGGTGACGACCGTGTCGTTGCGCACCGAGTGCCGCCACATCACGCGGTCCATCCGGCGCTTCTCCTCCCAGTGATCGCCGACCTCGTCCAGCACGACGAGCAGCTCGACCGCCGCCTCGGGATGGGCGTCGCCGCGGGCCCAGGGACCGAAGAGGATCACCCCGCGCAGCCGTTCGCGGTACAGCCGCCGCAGGTCGCCCGCCACGCGCTGCGCGACGCCCTCCGCGTCGAGCAGGCCCGGCAGGTCGGGCATCTCGGGCTCGGGCCGCCGGGCGATCGCCGCGTCGGCGCTCGCCGGCTCGACCAGCCCGCGGTCGAGCAGCCACTCGATGGCGCGCCGCTCGCCGCGGGCATCGTGGAACTCGAACCAGGCCCGGCGCAGCTCGGGGTGCTCGAGCAGGGAGTCCTTGAAGCGGCGAAAGGCACCGCGCCCGGCAAGCGCCTGCTCCAGTGTGGCCCGCGTGCTCGGCTCACGGACGAAGGCGACGAAGTCCTTCATGTCGCCGTAGCCGACCGCCGGCGGGAGGGGCTCGACGGAGATCAGGCGGGCGGCCTGGCCCTCATCGAGGGCCACCTCTCCCAGGTCGTCCATGAAGTGAGGCTCCAGGCGGCCCGTGGCGGGGTCGAGCCACCAGCTGTGCTCGTGGGAGTTGTCTTCGAGGGCCAGGGCGAGATCGGCCAGGTCCACCTGCTCCGGATCGAGCAAGGTCACCCCCCTCCGCCCCGGGCTTCGGGCGCGGAGCCCACGGCGATCCCCTCGGGCAGGCGGCCCTCCTGGGCGAGCTTCTCGAGGTGCGCAGCGAGAGTCAGCGCCGCGGCCTGCCGCAGCTCGGCCGGGACCTCCGACCACGCCGCGTCGAGAAGCTCGTCGCGCCGCCGCAGCCCGGCGTCCAGCGCATCGACCAGCCGCCGTTCCCGCTCCAGCCGGTGCTCGAGGTACTCCCGGAGCTTGGCCGCCGGATCCCTGACGTAGGGCCCGTGTCCGGGGCAGAGGACCTCGAGATCGAGCGTCTGCAGCCGGCGCAGCGAGTCGAGATACGCGGCCAGGGAGCCCTCCCCCGGCGAGATGAACACGCTGCCCGCCCCGAGCACGGTGTCGCCGGTGAAGCAGGTGCGACCGAGGACCAGGCAGACGCTGTCCTCCGAGTGCCCGGGGGTGGCCAGAGCCCGAAAGGGACCCACGGTGTCGCCCTCCCCGGGAAGGGTCACCTCGGCGTCGAGCGCCTCCGCGCCCTCGGAATGGTCGGCGTGGGCATGGGTGAGCACCACGCCCTCGATCCCGTCCGGCGCGGCGGCGCGGAGGGCGTCGAGATGCGCGCGATCGGCGGGCCCGGGGTCCACGACCCAGCTTCCGACCACATAGCTGTTGGTTCCATCCAGCGTGAGCGGCGAAGGGTTGTCCGCACGAACCCGCACCACGCCGGGTGGATCTCTGTCCACGTTTCCCACCGCGGGAGGTTGTAGCGCAGTAAGCTCGAAAGCGGGTTGGAGTTGCGCGCATTTCGAGGGGTTGGGGGGAGCGAACGGGGGATCTTTCTCGCCGCGCTCTTGGTGATCGTCGCCGTGGCGGCGTTCGACTCCGCCCTGGGCTCTCGGGCGGTGCTCGTCGAGCTGCTGGTTGCCGGACCGCTGGTCGCAGCCCTCGGCGCCAGCCCGCGCCAGACGGCGATAACGGCGGTGCTGGCGGTCGCCGTCGCAGTTCCCCTCGGCGCAGCGAGCGACGCCTTCGGATCGTCCGACCACCTGATCGGCGTCGGCGTGGTCGCGGTGGGCGGTGCGGTGTCCGTGTTGCTCGCCCTTCTGCGCTCGGCCCGAGCGCGCGACGCAGCTCGCCTGAGAGCGCAGTACGGCGCTGCCCGGGTCCTGGCGGAGGCGGACTCCCTCGACGAGGCGGCGCCGCGCCTGCTGAGGGCCATCGGGGCCCCGCTCGGCTGGGAACGCGGCCGCCTGTGGGCCGCGCCCGGCGACGGCGGGCTGCGCCTGGTGGGCTCGTGGCCTACGGACGGCGTCGGGCCCGGCGAGAGCGAGAACGGGCTCGCGGCCCGGGTCTGGAAGAGCGATAGGCCGTCGTGGGCCGCTTCCGGCACGCCGGCGCACAGCCGGGAGATGGCCTTCCCAGTCAGAGCCGGCGACGCGTGCGTCGGGGTACTGGAGTTCCGACGGGCCGCACATGAGGTCGCAGAACGGAGAGCTCCTCGCTCTTACCGAGGCGCTGGGCCTACAGGTGGGCGAGTTCATCATCGGCCTGCGACGGCGCGACGCTGTTCGAGAGAGCGAGGCCCGCAAGAGCGCGGTGCTCGACTCGGCCCTGGACGGCGTCATCACGATCGACCACGAAGGCCGCGTTGTCGAGTTCAGCGCCGCGGCGGAACGGATCTTCAGCCGCGCGACCGAGGCCGTGATCGGCCAGGAGCTGGCCGAGCTGGTGGTGCCGCCCTCGCTCCGGGAGCGCCATCGTCCGCTCTTCGGCGCCGCGTGGAAACCGGCGAGGGAGCGATCCTCGGCCGCCGGATCGAGCTGACGGGCATGCGCGCCGACGGCAGCGAGTTCCCGGTAGAGCTCGCGATCAGCCGGGTCGAGGACAGCGAGCCCCCGATGTTCACGGGCGTGGTAAGGGACATCACGGCGCGCCGGAGGGCCGAGAGGGAGCGCGACGAGCTGTTGAGGCTCGAGCAGGTCGCCCGCCTGGACGCCACTCAGGCCCGCGATCAGCTGGAGGCCATCCTGCGCGGTGTGGCGGACGCGGTGACGGCTCAGGCGCCCGACGGCCGGCTCCTGTTCGCAAACGAGGCCGCCGTGGCGATGCTCGGATACGACTCGAGCCAGGCCCTTCTCGACGCTCCGATCTCAGAGGTCGTGGACCGCTTCGAGATGCTCGACGAGGCGGGCGAGCCCATGCCCGTGGAGCAGCTGCCCGGCCGGCGCGCGGTCCAGAAAGGTGAGCCGAGCGAGGCGATTCTCCGCTTTCGCGTGCGCGCCACCGGTGAGGAGCGCTGGTCGGCGGTGAAGGCCACCCCCATCCACGACCAGGAGGGGCGGGCGGTGATGGCCATCAACGTGATCGAGGACATCAGCGAGCACAAGCGTTCCGAGCTGGGCCAGCGCTTCCTCGCCGAGAGCAGTGCGGTGCTCGCGTCCTCGCTCGATCGCCGAGAGCTGCTTCAGCAGGTCGCGGCGCTCGCGGTGCCCGGCCTCGCGGACTGGTGCGCCGTCGACCTCCGCGCCGACGACGGCGGCATCGAGCGGATGGCGCTCGCCCATGCGGACCCGGATCAGGTGGCCTGGGCGAAGGAGCTCGAGCGCCGCTACCCGATGGATCCAGATGCCCCCACGGGCGTCCCGAACGTCCTGCGCACCGGCGCCGCGGAGCTCTACTCGGACATCCCCGACGAGCTCATCCGGGAGGCCGCCATCGACGAGGAGCACTACCGCCTCATTACCCGGCTCGGCATGCGCTCCGCCATCATCGCTCCGCTGGTCGCACGGGAGCGGACCATTGGCGCGCTCACCTTCGTCTCCGGGCCCTCCGGGCGCCGCTTCGACGAGCGTGATCTCGAGCTCGCCCGCGAGCTCGCGCTCCGCTGCGCCGCGGCGATCGAAAACGCCCGCCTATACGCCGAGCGGGCCTATATCGCGAGCACCCTCCAGAAGAGCCTCCTTCCCGCCGAGCTGCCCGACATCCCGGGGGTCGAGGCCGCGGCCCGCTTCCGGCCGACCGGCGCCGGCACGGAGGTGGGCGGCGACTTCTATGACCTGTTCGCCACCGGCCGCCGCGGCTGGACGGTGGTGATGGGGGACGTCTGCGGCAAAGGGCCGGACGCGGCGGCGCTAACCGCGCTCGCCCGCTACACCCTGCGGGCGGCGGCGATGCGCGAGCGGCTGCCGAGCCGCAGCCTCGGCGTGCTCAACGAGGCGCTGCTGCGCCAGCGGGACGATCGCCGCTTCTGCACGGTTGCCTACGCCTACCTGGAGATGACCGCTGAGGGCGCGCGCGTGGGCCTGGCCAGCGGGGGTCATCCGCTGCCGCTCCTGCTACATCCCGACGGGACGGTCGAGCCGGTGGGCGTGCCCGGCACGCTGCTGGGAATCGTGCCCGATCCTCGCCTCGAGGACCGCTCCGTGTCACTCTTGCCCGGCGACGCGCTGGTCTTCTACACCGACGGCGTGATCGAGCCGCGCGGGGCGGATGGCTCGCTGGACGAGGACAGCCTCGCCGGGCTGCTCGCCTCCTGCGCCGGCCAGGGCGCCGACGCGATCGCCGCCACCGTGGAGGAGGCGGCAATGGACGCGAACTCCGGTCAGCGCCGGGACGACATCGCTGTGCTGGTGCTGCGGATGGCGGCCTGAGCGAGCGACTTGCGTATACGTATGTTGAGCAAATTGGTGCTTTTGGGTATACCCCCTTCAGGTTCTGCCTTCGTAGTGCCACGTAGAAGACTCGAGCGGGCATCACTTTCGCTCAACGCACCAGTCCCCACCGAACCGCCCTCTCCGGCCAGCCGAGCCTGACCGGAGCAGATCGTCGTGTCTCAGCTCGTGGAGTGCTGCCCGCGTGGCGGAGGTGTTGAACCTCCGCCTGCAGGGAGGCCCCGGGGCGGCCGCCATGGCGCGGCGGGAGCTCTCGTGCCTGGACTCTGAGCTCGATCCGTCCACCCTGGAGACCCTGCACCTGCTGGTGACCGAGCTGGTGTCGAACGCGGTCAAGCACGCCGCCGCCCCATCGGTGTCGGTGGACGTGAGCCTCCAGGACGGTGCCGTCAGGGCCGAGGTCTCCGACCCCGGCCCCGGCTTCGACCCCGCAGGGACCGGCGTGCCGCGCGACAACAACTCGGGCTGGGGGCTGTTCCTCGTGCAGCAGCTGGCCAATCGCTGGGGTGTCGCCGAGGATCCGGCCAGCAACCGGGTCTGGTTCGAGCTGCGGGCGGCTTAGGGACCTGAGTCGGAAGTTCGGCTTCAGCTTCTCGAACGCCGAGAAGGTGCGCACGAAATAACGACTCACGTCGCTAGCCCAGGCTCAGCTGCTCCTCGGCCGACGAGGCCTGTCCGAGCAGCGAGCGGAAGCGCTGCGCCGCCGTGGGCGCGTCGTCACCGCGGTTGTTGTTGAAGGCCACGTGCACCTCACGCGCCTCCTGCGCCAGTGACCGCGCGCGGCCGGCGATCTCCTCCAGCTCGTCGTCGCCGTAGCGCCAGGCGAAGCGCTCGGCGACGCTCTTGCCCGTCAGATAGCCCTCGGTGTTGCGACCGTGCGCGCGCAGGTAGGCGAGGGTGTCGTTGGTCACCGCGTCGAGCGCGGGCATGATCGGCACGTGGTCGCCGGGCGGAGCGTCGACCGATACGAAGGTGACGCCGCGGTCCGCGAACCAGGACAGCGTCCGCTCGCGCCGCTTGTCGCGCACCCAGCCCCGGTGGCGCAGCTCGATGGCGAGCCGGTGGGGCGCGAAGGCGTCCACAAGCCGGTCGAGCTCCCCGAGATCGTGCCGGTGCGGGGCGAAGGCCGGGGTGAGCTGGAGCAGGTACGCCCCGAGCTTGCCCGCCTCCGCCAGTGGCGCGGTCTCCTCGACGAGCCGTTGGACCAGAGCCCGCTCGAGATCGGGAGTGAGCCGCACGCGGCCGCGCGCGCCGGTCTCCGCGCCGTCGCGCAGATCGGGTGGGAGCGACTCGAGCGGGGCGGCGTGGCGGGAGAGGGCCCGGTGCGCCTTTACGTCGAAGACGAACCCCTCCGGGGTGTCGTTCACCCACTTGTGCACCGTGGAGCGGTCGGGCACCGCGTAGAAGCTGGAGTTGAGCTCTACGGCCTCGAAGCGCTTCGCGTACCAGGGCAGCCGCTCCTTGGCCGCCATCCCCGGCGGATACCACTCCTTGACGAAGCCCGGATCGGCCCAGCTCGAGGTGCCAACGAGGATGCGCCCGCTCATGCCCCTCCACTGTAGGTGGCGCGCGCGGCGGTGGTCGGGTTACCCTGGGCCGGGGCGCCCGGCGACACATCCGAGTCGAGCGCAAACGCGAGGTCGGCCAGATCGACCTGGTCCGGATCGAGCATCCTCACCTACCTTTCGGCTCGATTAGGCGGATCCTAGTCCGGGAGGACCTCCTTTCTCTAGCGGCCTCGCCGCCCGAAGCTGTGCCCTGCCGGAGCCACCGCCCGGAGATCGGCCTCCTCGGCGCCGGGCAGGTCCTCACCGGCCTCGCTGCTCCAGGTGCGGCGCGGCTCTATGTGCTTCACCTTCGCGCTCGGCAGGTCGGGACGCTCCAGGCGCTCGATCCGGTCCACCAGCACGTTGGTGGTGCCCTCGCGACGCTCGAGCCGGCCCGTGGCCAGCACGAGCGGCTCCGCCCGGACCGCCAGGCGAAAGCGCTCGTGGACCGGCGGGGGCACGATCAGGTTGATCGTGCCGCACTCGTCCTCGAGCAGCATGAAGGTGACGCCCTTGGCCGTGGCCGGCCGCTGGCGGGCCACCACCAGGCCCGCCACCCGCACCCGGCGGCCGTGCTGGTGGCGCTCCAGCTCCGCGCTGGTGCGCAGGTCCCCCGGGAGCCCCGGTCGCATCAGCTCGAGCGGATGCTCTCGCAGGGTGACTCCGGTGGAGCCGTAGTCGGCCAGCATGCGCTCCCAGGCGGTGAGCGCTCTCAGCTCCGGGCCGTCATGCGGCTCGAGCGGAAGCGCGAGCTGGGTGCCGTAAGCGCCCCGGCCCGCGCCACGCTCCGCCGGCCCCACCGGCACCCCGGGCAGCGCGACCCCCAGCAGCCACAGCGCCTGCCGGCGCCGGCCCTTCTCCGGCCCGTCCACCAGCTCGTCGCAGGCGCCCGCCCAGGCCAACCGCCCGAGGGTCTCCGCCGAAGCGCCCGAACGACCGGCAAGGTCCCCCAGCGAGCGCCAGGGCCCGCCGCCGTCACGCTCAGTAACGAGCGCCCGAACCTCACCCTCCTTCACACCATTCACATACCCCAACCCCATCCGGACGGCCAACCCCGAGCGTCCAGCGAGGGGCGCCGCCTCAACACGACAACCAGCAGGACTCCGAACCACGCAAGGAGGCAGAACAGCAACCCCCACCCTCTGCGCCTCGTGCACAAGCGAGTCCGGCGGATAGAACCCCATCGGCTGCTCGTTCAACAGCGCGCAGAGGAACTCGGGGTGGTAGTGCACGCGCAGCCAGGTCGACTGGTAGGCCAGCAGGCCGAAGGCCGCCGAGTGGGCCTTCGGGAAGCCGAAGCCCGAGAAGCCGACGATCTGGTTCCACACCCGTTCCGCGGTGGCCCGCTCCGCGCCGCGCTCGGTGGCCCCCACGATGAACTTCTCCTCGTAGGCCCGGATCGCCGCCTCCGAGCGCTTGCGGCTCATCGCCCGGCGCAGCCCCTCCGCCTGGCCGGCGCGGAAGCCGGCGAAGGCCATCGCGACCTCGAGCACCTGGTCCTGGAAGACGATCGTGCCCAGCGTGTCGCGCAGCACCGGCTCGAGCGAGGGGTGCTCGCACGGAACCTGGTAGGCGGGGTCTTCGCGCAGCGCCTTGCGCCGTTCGATGTAGGGGTGGACGGCACCGCCGATGATCGGTCCGGGCCGCACCAGCGCCACCTGCACCGTCAGGTCGTCGAGGTTCTCGGGCCGGGTGCGCTTGAGCATCTGCATCTGTGCGCGCGACTCGATCTGGAACACCCCCATCGTCTCCGCCTCCTGCACGCGGGCGTACACCTCCTTGTCGTCGTAAGGGATGCGCGACAGGTCGATTCGCTCGCCGCGTACGCGCGCGATCTCGTCCACGGCGCGCTCGACGGCCGAGAGCATGCCCAGGCCGAGCAGGTCGATCTTGAGAAAGCCGGCGTCGCCGCAGGAGTCCTTGTCCCACTGCACCATCTGGCGGCCCTCCATCGAGGCCGGCTGCACCGGGCAGAGGTCGATCAGCGGCTGGGTTGAGATGACCATCCCGCCGGGGTGCTGGCTCTGGTGGCGGGGCAGCCCCCAGGCGTCGCGGGCGAGCTTCACCAGCGCGTCCCAGCGCGGGGAGCGGGCCCGAGGCCCGAAGCGCCCGGCTCGACCGGGCGCGCGGGGGATTTCATCTTCGATGTCGTTGCGGTCCTTCCAGGGATCGACCGCGCGGGCCAGGCGCTCGATCTCTCCCGGGGGCAGACCCAGCGCTTTGGCGAAGTCGCGCACCGCCGAGCGCACCTGGAAGGTGGCGAAGGCGGCCACCAGCGCGCAACGGTCCCGCCCGTAGCGGTCGTGGACGCGCGGGATGAGCACGTCGCGGATGTCGCGCGGGAAGTCGAGATCGATGTCCGGCAGGGCGGTGATCTCCTCGTTGAGGAAGCGCCCCAGGAGCAGCTCGTTCTCGATCGGGTCGATGTGCGAGAGGCCGGTGAGGTAGCAGACCACCGAGGAGACGCTCGATCCCCTCCCCCGTCCCGGCGGCAGCAGGCGCCGGGTCGACTCCGCCCCTCGCACCTCCAGGGCGACCTCACGGGCCAGCTCTAGCATGTCGCGGTGCAGCAGGAAGAAGCCCGACAGCCCGAGCTCCCGGATCACCCGCAGCTCCTCCTCGAGCCGGCCCTCGGCCCCGCCCCTGGGGTAGCGCTCCTCGAGCTTCGACCAGCACAGCTCGGCCAGCTTGCGGTCGGCGTCCGGGTCTTCGGAGCCGGGATAGCGGTAGCCGAGGTCCTCGGTGAGGTCGAAACGCAGCCGCTCGGCCAGCCGGCCGCTCTCCTCCACGGCGTCGGGGTGGTCCCGGAAGCGCTCGGCCATCCGCTCCGGCGGGCTGAGTACGTGCGAGGAGTTGCCACGCCGGCTCGGCTCGGTCTCGTCGAGCGTGGCGCCCAGCCGCACGGCCACCATCGCGTCCTGCAGCGCAGTGCGGTCGCGCGCGTGAACGTGGACGTTGCCGGTGGCCACGCAGGGCACCCCGAGCCGCTCCCCCAGCTCGGCCAGGGAGCGGTTACGGCCGCGGTCCCGGCGCCAGTAGGGCCGCTGTAGCTCGATGCGGAAGCGATCCGCGCCGAAGGCCCGCAGCAGGCGCCTGGCCACGGACGCCGCTCCGGCGTTGTCGCCCCTCTCTACGCGCGAGGCCACCGCACCGTCCCGCGCACAGCCGGAAAGACAGACGAGCCCGGCGGCGTTTCGCTCCACCTCCTCCAGGGAAACGGAGGGCTCCTCGTCGAGGGGATCCTGGCCAGGCCTCCTTCCCTCCTGAATCTGGGCCACGGGCTCCGCCCAGCCCTCGCGTGCCCAGCGACGCGTGTGCCAGTGCGAGGCGGTGAGCAGGCGGCAGAGGTTCGTATAGCCCTCCCGCGTCTCGCACAGCAGGGTGAGGTGGCTGTCGTCGTCGAGCGTGACCTCCGCGCCGGTGATCGGCCGGACCCCGAGCGGCTTCAGGGCCTGCGCCATCTCCATGGCCCCGTGCAGGCCGTCGTGGTCGGTCAGCGCAAGGGCGCTGTGGCCCTGGTCCGCAGCCGCTCCTGCCAGCTCGACCGGATGTGAGGCGCCGTCCAGAAAGGAGTAGGCGGAGTGGCAATGGAGCTCCACGTAGGGCACGAACACATGTTCGCACTTCAAACGGATGGAGGGCAGGCAGCGCCCGACCCCGAACGCCCGAATGCGTCAAACTCTCTGACTAATTAGCTCCTTTGTACCGGTCGCGGAGGTCGGTCGTGAGAACCAGGGCCGCGGTGACGGCGATGTTCTTGGCGTGCGGGATGGCCGCCGTTCCAGCGGCCGCTCGTCCCACGCCTCAGGCGAGTCAGTCGAACATGGTCGCGGCGGTCAACGGCATCCGTACATCCCACGGGCTCGCTCGTCTCCGCCAAGCCCCGGTCCTCAAGCGCTCCGCTCGCGCGTACGCCGGCTGGATGCTGCGCGCGAACTATTTCGGCCACCTGGCCCGCATCAAGACCAGCGGAGCCTTCAGCGTGCTCGGCGAGAACCTCGCCTGGCACAGCGGCCGTCAGGCGCTGGTGCGCTGGACTCTGCGGGCCTGGCTGCGGTCGCCCGCGCACCGTGCCGTGATCCTCCATCGCCCGTTCCGATGGATGGGCGCCGGCATCCGCCGGGGCGAGTTCAAGGGGATGCCGGCCACGATGTGGGTGCTGCACCTGGGCGGTTAGTGCTCCCAGCGGAAGAAGGTCAGAAGGTTGCCGTCGAGGTCCAGGGTGGGGAACTCGCGGGTCCCGAAGTCGGTGCTGCTCACGCCTTCGCGCACCCCGGGATGAAGGACGCCCGCGTCCCTCAGCTCCTCGAACAGCGCGTCGACGTCCGCCACCTCGATCCGGCAGCTCGCGGTCCCGGCGATGAACGACTCCGCCCCTGAGCGGACGGGCCGCTCCGCGAGGTTCTCCCGCGAGCGCCAGCCCTCGTCGGACGCTCCCCAGAGATGCAGGACCGCCTCGTCGCGCGCCAGGACGGCGAAGTCGTCGGTCACGTGGACGGCGTCGAAGCCGAAGCGCTCCCGGTAGTGCGCGACCGCCGCGCGCACGTCCCGTACGGGGAGCGCCGGAATCGTGTTGCCGAGACCGGCCGTCATGGTCAGCGCGAGCCCGCCTCGGCGACGGCCTTGGACAACGGTGACGGGAACCTGGGCAACGCGCGCACCCCGTCTAACCAGGCGCTGAGACGTGCAGCCTCCCGATCCAGGGCGTCGAGAGCCTCACCCCCCGGATCCTCGAGAAGCTGGAGCTCGACTTCGCCGGTGTCGCGCTGGCGCCAGCCGCCCACGATCCGGCCGTCCCACCACGCTGTGGGCCCAGCGTTCCCGCTCGTGTCGAACAGCTGCGCCCTGTAGGGCCCGAGGTACCAGTCGCGCTCGAACCAGCCCATGGTGGTCGGATCGAGCGGCGGCAGGAGCGCCGCCCAGGGCTCGACCGGCTCGGTCGGCTCCAGGTCGTCGGCCAGCAGGTATCCCGTCTGCCCGCCGAGGTCGACCTCGACCGCGTCTAGCTCGGCCAGGGCCCTGCGCACGCCGGTGACGGTGGAGCCCAGCCACCACTTGAGGTCGGCCGCCGTCCCCGGGCCGAAGCTGCGCAGCCAGCCCTCGACCAGCCGCGCGAGGCCCGCGGCCTCGGGCTCGCGTGCGAGCGGCTCCCCGAGCCAGGCCGTCATCGAGGCCCAGCGCGGACGGGACACGCTCCAGCTGCCGTCGTTCGACGCCCGCACGATGTGGCCCGCCGCGGACAGGACGGTGAGCACGCGCGGGCCGACCGGCATCTGGCCACCCCACGACTTCCCCTCGCCGTAGGTGATCGAGCCCTCGAGCACCGGCAGCTCCGCGCGCAGCTCCGACGACGTCGCCTCGCGTCCATCGGGAAGCGCGGCCAGAACCTGCTCGGACGCCTCGGACAGCCAGCCCTCGCCGTCGCGATGGAGGCCCGCCTTCTCGACGTCGCGGATGAGCCTGCGCCGCTCGGACTCTGCGACGCGGTCGCTGGCTCCGGCTTGGGCCGCGGCCAGGCCCTCGCGGGGGAAGACGAACAGCGTGCGGCGCATCGCCAGGTGCTTGACCAGCGAGCGCTCGGCGTACAGGGCGCGCTCCAGGTCGTCCACGGTCATCCCCTCGACGCGCGCCCAGGCGGAGAGGTACACCGTGGCCGGATCGGTGGCGTGCAGGCAGACCATGCTCCGGGCGGCCTCCACCACCCCGGCCGCGCGGCAGCCGGGCGCCAGGCGGTGACGGCGGGCCAGCCGGGCCCGCCGCTCTGCAGCCTCGACCCTCTGCATGCCGCTGATCCTGGCAGGGACGGGCACTCAGGCCCGTTGCAGGAACCAGCCTCCTCCCACCAGGTCGCGGAAGACGACCACGTTGCGCCCGTCGGCCAGCACCGCCTCGAAGTAGCGCCGGCGCAGAGGCTTGCCGGTCCACCAGCGATCCTCCACCACCCATTCCTCGCGGATGGAGTCGACGGTCGCCCCGGCGACCGTGCGGGGGACGCCGCCGTCTCCGGGCATGACCGAGGTGGGCTTCGGGTCGCCGAGACGGCGCGAGCCGGAGGGTTCCATCACGGCACCGTCTGGTGGGCCGATTCACAACGTTTCCCCGAAGATGCGAGGCTCAGGGGCCGCCAGGCAAGGACGCAGGGAGTCCAGGTAGCGGCGCTACCTGGACGACCGAGGACGCCGCATGGCGGCCCCTGAGGCCGCAGATTCGGCGGAATGTTGTGAGGAGGTCCACTAGTCGGGGAAGGGCGCCAGCACCGCACGCCGCTCCGGGATGCGCGAGTCGGGGTCCACGTCGAGGATGCGCAGGGCGGCGTCGCCGCCGGCGGCCTGGCGGGCCTGGCGCACCGCCTCGCCGAGACGACCGCGACGGATCGCGGCCGCCTCATCGAGCAGGCGGCCCTGATCGTGCGCGGGAGGGCCGAAGGCCTCGACCTCCAGGCCGAGCGACTCCGCGGGAGCGGGCAGCTCCGCCAGCCGGGGTGCCAGCGCGAGGCGGATCCGCGCGGGGTCGGCGCTCGCGTGCCGGAAGGTCACCACGGTGCGCCAGGTGCCGCCGGCCACGAAGCGCGCGGACACCGCGAGAGCTCGCAGCGAGCGGCCTCGCCGCTCGCTGCGGGCCAGCACCCGTGCCACCAGCAGCTCGAGCGCCCGCTCGAGCTGCTGCCCCGACGCCGCCTCCGGCAGGTCGAGCCGCTCGCTGACCGGCTCCGGCGGCCGGCGCGGCTCGAGCGGGGTGTCGCGGCCCCGGGCGAGGTCGAGCGCGAGCAGCCCGGGATGCCCGAAGCGTTCGGCGACCGCCTGCGAGGGCAGCGCGGCGACCTCGCCGAGGGTGCGGATCCCGAGCCGCTCGAGCACCTCGGGAAGGGCCTGGAGCTCCAGGCGGCTGCGCAGCAGCGCGACCGGACGCCGAGCCAGGAAACCCGCCGTGGCGACCTCCTCGACGATCACAGCGCCGGCCAGAACCGTGATTCCGCCCGAAGGCTCCGTTCGCCCGCGTCGCCGCGGGCGGGCCTGCAGCGCCGCTGCGTGGGCCGCAAAACGGCTGGGGGCCGCCCCCAGGCGAGCCCCGGCGCCGAGCGCCCGCCGGGCCGCCGCAAGCACGCCGGCCAGGTCGCCGCCGTGGATGCCCCGCAGACCCCCGGCAGCGAAGAAGGCGACGCCGGCGCGATCCGATTCGACCTCGGCGCCGATCGCCTCCAGACGGTCGAGCACGGTGTGCCAGAGCGAGCGCACGCCCTCCGGGTCGGGGGGCACGAGACGCAGCAGGGGACAGCGCGACATCGCCTCTCCCAGCCGCATGCCGGGCACCACGCCGTAGGCTTCGGCGGGCGCCGAGACCTCCCCCACCACCTGCTCGCGGCCGGCCTCGGGAGCAAGGGCGGCGGGCTCGGAGAGAAGCGCCCTCCGGTCCCCCAGCGCCGCCAGGAGCTCGAACCGGGGGTAGAGGACGCATACGACCATGGATCGAACATATGTTCGCACCTGGTCGGACGGGATGCAAGGTGGATCCGCAATGGCATCACAGCACCCCCAGCCCGGCCATCACGCTTCCCACCCCGGCGGCCAGCACCAGCGCCAGCACGGCCGTCGAGAAGCGGTCGGGCGGCAGGCGGCGGAAGGCGAACGCACCGAGCGCGTAACCGACCAGCAGGAGCCCGAGCAGGGGCGCGACCGTCCCGGCGTCGAGCGCGCCGCTGCCCTCGACGGCCAGGAGCACCAGGCCCCCGGTCAGGTTGAGCGCCAGGAAGCTCGCCGCGAGCGAGGCCCGGAACTCCAGCGGACGGACACCGTGCGCCTCCAGCCAGAGCACGATCGGTGGGCCGCTCACGCTGATGGAGGTGGTGAGCGCGCCGCTCAGGAAGCCCGTGGCCCAGCCCGCCGCCCGGCCGCTCGCCCACCGCCTGGCCCCCTCGGGGCCCCACAGCTGCCACAGCGCCGCCGCGATCACCGCCAGCCCCACGCCCACCTGCAGCGTCGCCTTGGACAGCAGCCCGAGCAGCAGCGCCCCCACCGCCATGCCCGGAAGCGCGGCCGCCAGCATCGGCGCGAGCCGGCGCCAGTCGACGTGATCCGGGCGCCCGCCCTCGAAGAGCACGAGCAGGTTGAGGGCCAGCCCGAGGACCAGCAGCGTCGTGACAGCCTCCACCGGCTCCAGGACCGCGAACAGAGCCGGCGAGAGCACAAGGGCAAACCCGAAGCCGGTGGCCGACTGGACCGCCGCGCCGACGAGCGCGGCGGCCGCAGCGAGGATCATTCGACCGTCACAAGCTCCTTGGTGAAGCCCGTGAGCACCCGCGGGCCGTCCTCTCCGACCACCACCAGGTCTTCGATCCGCACGCCGACCTGACCGGGCAGGTAGACCCCCGGCTCGATCGTCACGACCTGGCCGAGCCGTAGCTCGCCCTCGGCCGTCGTGCCCAGCCGCGGCGCCTCGTGCACCTCGAGGCCCACCCCGTGCCCGAGGCCGTGCCCGAAGCGCTCACCCTGTCCGGCCGCCTCGATGACCGCGCGGGCCACGCCGTCGAGTCCCTTGCAGGAGATGCCCGGATGCACTGCGGCCAGCGCCGCCTGCTGCGCGCTCAGCACCAGCTCGTAGGCCTCGCGGGCCTCGTCGTCGAGCGGCCCGGTGGCGAGCGTGCGCGTGCAGTCGGAGCAGTAGCCGTCCACCTGCGCGCCCAGGTCGACGACCACGAGGGTCCCGCGGGGGATCTCGACGTCACGCGGCTCGGCGTGCGGGAGGGCGCCGTGGGCCCCGCTCGCGACGATCGGGGGAAACGAGGCCGCCTCCGCCCCGCGATCCTCCATCGAGCGCACCAGCGTCCGCGCCACCTCCAGCTCGCTGCGCCCGGCGAGCCCGCGCTCGACCAGCTCCTCGTAGGCCTGGTCGGCGATTGCCGCCGCCGCTGACATGGCCGCCAGCTCCTGGTCGTCCTTTACCTCGCGCAGCCGCTCGACCAGGCCGCCGGCCGGCACCAGCTCCACGCCTTCCTCGGCCTTCTCGGCCAGCTTGCGGTGGACCTCCACGGTCACGTGTGCGTCGTCGAAGCCGCTGCGCCCGCGCAGGCGCTTGGCCAGATCGCCGAGCATGTCGCGGCCCGCCTCGACGCGCTCGTAGCCGCGCACCTGGGCCTGAGCCTGCTCGGTGTAGCGGAAGTCGGTGAGAAAGAGGCGCTCGTCCGGGCCCAGCACGCAGGCTCCGTTCGAGCCCGTGAAGCCCGTCAGGTAGCGCACGTTGACCATGTTGGTGACGAGCAGGCAGTCCAGCTCGCGCTCCTCGACCAGCTCGACCAGCCGGTCGCTGCGGATCTCGATGGCCGCGTCGGCCGACACGCTCATTCGGTGAGCTCCTTCTTCAGCATCGCGAGCCCGTCACGGTAGCCGTCCATTCCCTTGCCCTGCACCCTGCCCAGGCAGAGATCGCGGATCACCGACACCCGGCGCCACTCTTCACGGTCGTCCACTGCCGACAGATGCACCTCCACCGCCGGCAGCCCGGCCAGCTCCAGGGCGTCCCGGATGGCCCAGGAGTAGTGCGTCCAGGCGCCCGGGTTGAGCAACAGCCCGTCGGCGCTCATCGCCGCCCGGTGCAGGTACTCGCAGAACTCGCCCTCGAAGTTGGTCTGGGAGAACGAGACCTCGAGCTCCAGCTCACGGGCGTAGCGCCGGACCTGGGTCTGCAGCTCGGTGAGGGTCAGCCCGCCGTACATGCCGGCGTCGCGGCGCTCGAGGACGTCGAAGTTCACACCGTGCATCACGTCCACCCGCTTCCTCACGCGGCCCTCACCTCCTCGACCGCTCGACGCAGCGAGCGGGAGTCGACCTCGTGGCCCGGCGTGACCTGCCCGGGCGCCTCCACGAGCACGAAGGGCACACGGCCGCCCGCGCGCTTCTTGTCGCGCTCGACGAGAGCGAGCACGTCGTCCACCGAGGCGCCGCTGAAGGCCGGCGGCAGCCCGCGGGCCGCGAGCAGCTCGCTTACCTCGGCCCGCAGCGCCTCGCGGCCGGAGAGGCGCAGCGCCGCCAGGAGGCCGACCGCCACCGCCTCGCCGTGCCGGTAGCGCGCGTAGCCGGTAGCCGCCTCGATCGCGTGACCGATGGTGTGGCCCAGGTTGAGCACCTGGCGCAGGCCGGCGTCCCGCTCGTCGGCCGCGACCACGGCGAGCTTGGTGCGCACGCAGCTGGTGATCGTGAATGCGTCGATCTCGCCTCCCTGGCGCACGCGCGCCCACAGTTGCCCGCCAGCGATCAGCGCGGTCTTGACGACCTCCGCATAGCCGGCGGCCAGCTCCTCGGCGGGCAGGGATTCGAGCGCCGCCGGGTCGCAGATCACCGCCGCCGGCTGGTGATAAGCGCCCGCGTAGTTCTTGCCCTCGGGAAGGTCCACGCCGGTCTTGCCGCCGTAGGCGGAGTCGACCTGGGCCACCAGCGTCGTCGGCACCTGCACGTGGCGGATCCCGCGCTGGTAGACCGCAGCGCAGAAGCCGGCCAGGTCGCCCACCACGCCGCCGCCTACCGCGGCGACCAGGTCCTGCCGCTCGGCACCCGCCTGGGCGAGGGCCCGCAGCACGAACTCGGCGCCGTGGATCGTCTTGTGCTCCTCTCCGGGCATGATCACGATCCGCTCCTCGCCGGCAAAGGGCTGCGCCCGGGCCACGCTCTCGTCGGTGACGACAAAGCGCCGCCCGTCGCCGGGAAAGAAGAACCCCGCGTCGATCAGGCCCGAGCCCACGAACACCGGATAGGCGCCGGAGGCCGCCGAGGCCCAGATCAGCCGGGTGCCGGGCGCGGCGCGCAGGGCGCGCAGCGCGGGCACGGCCCGGCGAAGGCTGTCGCGGTCCGCCGGCGGGAGCACCGCGTCGGCCACCGCTTCGTAGAGCTTGCTGCGGTCGCGCTGCAGCTCGGTGAATCGCTCCGGGTCGCGGGCGAGCGGGCGCCCCTTGCCCGAGGCGCGCCGCCACGCGTCCTCGGGCTCGACCTCCAGGTGGACGACGAGGTGGGAGCGGAGCGCCTCGCGGACGCGCTCCGACTGCACGGCGCCGCCGCCCAGCGCCACCACGGCCGCACCACGGTCGAGGAGCTCGAGCACCACCTCCTCCTCGCGAGCGCGGAAGGCGGCCTCGCCCTCGCGGTCGAAGTACGACTCGATCGGCTCGCCCAAGCGCCGCTCCAGCTCGTGGTCGGAGTCCAGCGCCTCGGTTCCAAACTCCGCGGCCAGCACGCGGGCGCCGGTGGACTTACCGGCCCCCATGAAGCCGACCAGGACCAGCGTCTGGCTTAGCCGCGCCTCCACCCGATGCGCTCCTTGTATGCCTGCAGTGCCGCCCGCACGTCGTCCATGTGGTCGCCGCCGAGCTTCTCCCGGTAGGCGGCCGCGAGCACCAGCGACACCATCGCCTCCCCCACCACGCCGGCCGCGGGCACCGTGCAGGAGTCGGTGCGCTCGCGCAAGGCCTGGGCCGGCTCCTTGGTCTCGGTGTCGACGCTGCGCAGCGGCTGGGTGAGGGTGGGCAGTGGCTTCATCGCGGCCCGCACCACGAGCGGGTCGCCCGTGGTCATCCCCCCCTCCAGCCCTCCGGCCCGGTTGGTCTCGCGGTGGTAGCCCCGCTCATCGGACCAGAAGATCTCGTCGTGCGCGCGCGAGCCCACCCGCCCGGCGAGCTCGAAGCCGTCGCCCACGCCGACGCCCTTCATCGCCTGGATGGACATGACGGCCTGGGCCAGCCGGCCGTCCAGCCGCTCCTCCCAGGAGACGTGCGAGCCGATCCCGGGCACGACCCCGAAGGCCCGAACCTCGAACACGCCGCCGAGCGACTCGTTCGCCTTCCGCGCGGCGTCGATCTCCGCCACCATTGCTTCGCTGGCCGCGGGATCCAGGCAGCGCACCGGCGACTCGTCCACCCCCTCGAAGTCCTGCACACCCAGGTCGTCGCGCTCCGGAGCCGTCACCGTGCCGATGCGAGTGACGTGGGAGCGGACGCTCACCCCCAGCTCCCGCAGGAGGGCCTTGGCCAGCGCACCGGCGCCCACGCGGGCCGCCGTCTCGCGGGCCGAGGCCCGCTCCAGCACGTTGCGCACGTCGCTGTGCCCGAACTTCTGCACACCGGCGAGGTCGGCGTGGCCCGGCCGCGGCAGGTGCACCTCGTCCACCTCCGCCTCGACCGGCCAGGGATTCATGCGCTCCTCCCAGTTGGCGTAGTCGCGGTTCTCGATCCGCAGGGCGACCGGACTCCCCAGCGTCCTTCCGTGGCGGACGCCCGCGGTCACCTCGGCCCGGTCCTTCTCGATCTTCATACGCCCGCCGCGGCCATGCCCGAGCTGCCGCCGGGCGAGGTCCCGGTCGATGTCCTCCGGTCGCAGCTCGAGCCCGGCCGGCAGTCCCTCCACGAGGGCGGTGAGGCCAGGGCCGTGCGACTCGCCGGCGGTGACGAAGCGCAACGACATGCCGTTCACACCCTACTGGCGGCGAGCGGAGCGCCTGGAGGGCTGCTCGCGCAGCTCCAGGTGCGGATCGGCAGCCAGGAGCATCACGAGCCCGGAACGCGGGGCGCGGGGCGAATGGCGCTGCTCACGCAGGCCGACGGCGGACCAGGGCCGCCCGGCGTCGAGTTGCGGCGCGAGCTCCGCAGCGGCGTCGCGGGGCACCCAGCCGACCCGCTCGCCGCCGGGCGCGAGCACGGCGATGGCGTTCGGATCGTGGACGTTGTCCGGGTCGCGGCGCAGCTCGAGCGGACGGCCGGGGCCCACCTCCCCCGAGGCCAGCGCCTCCGCGTGATGGTCGCGGGCCCCGGCCACGCCCAGCACCCGCAGGCCGCGCGCCACCAGCTCGGGCGCATCCCGGGGGAGATAGCGCTCCGAGCCCGGGTCGATCACGTGATAGCCGGCTACCCACACCACCCCGCCGTCGTCGGGATACCAGTAGCGCTCCTCGTAGGCCACATCGACCACCATCGGGACGAGGTTAGGCAAGGAAAGCGTCGTCGAAGAGGTCGATCAGCTCCGGCCCGGCCAGCACCCCGGCGATCCCGCCGAGGGCGAGGAAGACCCCGAACGGGAGGGTTGCCCTGCGGGAGGCCGGCCCCTCGCGCAGGACGATCACCAGGCCGGCGACCGAGCCCGCGAGAAAGGCCACGAGCAAAGCCGGGATCACGGCCACCCCGAGGCACAGGCCCATCGCGCCGGCGAGCTTGACGTCCCCCATGCCCATGCCGGGAGGGTGGAGGAGCGCCACCACCAGCAGCAGGGCAAAGGCGCCCGCGCCGGCCGCGAGGTGCTCCGGCAGGTCGTCCCTGCTCACGACCGCGGTCGCCACCAGCCCCCAGAGGGCGAGCGGGTAGACGATCCGGTTGGGCAAGATTCGCCGCTCCAGGTCGATCGCGGCGAGCAGAACGAGGGCCGCGACGAAGGGCAGCTCCAGGAGGAGATCGGCTTCGACGCCGCGCACCGCCACCACCGTGGCCATGGCAAGGGCGGCGAGCGCCAACACCGGCAAGCGTCCCCTCATCGTTACCTAGCATCACCGGTGTGCACTTCCGGCGCGCCCTGCTGCTGTTCGCCATCGTCCTCGGCCTGGCCGCGGTGGCGGCCACCGTGTCCAACCCGGGCTCCGACGGCGGTCGCGACCCGCTGACCGCCCCGACGCCGCAGCGCGAGCCGGCGACCGCGGTGCCCGGCTCCGGCCCGCCCGCCCAGGAGCCGGCCGACCTCAACTTCGACGCCGGCCGCGACCAGACCCGCCGCCTGGCCGCCGGCCGGCCCGCCACCGTGCTGGTGTCGGTCGAGGAGCCGGGCCAGGTGGAGATCCCGCTCCTCGGCGTCGGGGGGGCGGCGGAACCGCTCACGCCGGCGCGCTTCGACGTGCTCACGTCGGAGGCTCGCCGCTATCCGATCACGTTCACGCCCGCCGCTGGTGACGAGGCGAGTCCGGCCGGCACGCTGGCGGTCACGGAGCCCAAGCAGTGAGCCGGCGTGCCCTCCTGCTGCTCCTGCTCGCGGCGGCGATTGGCGTCGTGGCGGTCCTGGCCATCGAGCCGCCGAGCACCGAGCTGACCGCCCCGGCCGCCCCCGCGCCGTCCCCCGACGAGCCGGCTCCCGACGGACCGGGGCCCCGCTGCCCGCCCGGCGCGGGCAACTGCCGCGAGGCGGACGGCCGCATCCTCTACGTGGAGCGTGTGGACCCCGACGGCGACGGCGACGCGCACTTCGTCCTGGCCTCGGGCGAATCGGTCACCGGCCCCGGCTTGACGGTCGTGGACGTGAGGCGGTCGCTGCGGCCGTCGCCGCTGCCCGGACCGGGGGACTTCCTGAGCGCGGCCGGGCCGGTGTACAGCGGCAGTCACGGGCAGAAGCAGATCGAGGCGACGGCGGTGCGGGTCGGTCGCTGACCTACCCGCGCGCCGCGGCGGCGCGCATCACCTCCAGCGGCGCGGGCCGGCCGGTCCAAAGCTCGAGGCTGCGGGCCCCTTGGCGCACCAGCACCTCGAGCCCGTCGACCACCCGCGCACCCGCGCGTGCGGCCCAGCCGACCAGGGCGGTCTGCTCCTTCCCGTAGACGAGATCCACCAGCACTCGGGGCGGCTCGAGCTCCTCGAGCCCCAGCGCGCGCAGGCTCTCGGCCGGAGCGGCCCCTCCCAGTCCCACGGAGGTGGCGTTGACCATCAGCTCGGCCACTCGAGGCGCTGCGACGTGCCGGACGCCGAGCTCAGAGGCCAGCGCCGCCGCCCGTTCGGCGGTGCGGTTCCAGACGGCGACCTCGACCCCGCGCTCCCGCAGCGCCCACGCCGCCGCCCGGCCGGCTCCACCCGTGCCGAGGACGAGGGCGCTGGCGGGCAGCGGCTCGCCGAGCGCGTCCAGCAGACCGCCCGCGTCGGTGTTGTCGGCGACGATCCGCCCGCTCCCGAACGCCAGCGTGTTGGCCGCGCCGATGGCCGCCGCGGCCGGCGACAGCTCGTCGGCCAGCTCGCACGCGGCCAGCTTGTGGGGGATGGTCACGTTGGCGCCCAGGAAGCCGGACCCGGGCAGGGCGCGCGTGGTCTCGGCGAAGCGCTCCGGCGGCACGGGCAGCTTCAGGTAGCGCCAGTCGAGTCCCAGGTCCGAGAAGGCGGCGTTCATCATCGCCGGCGAGCGGCTGTGGCCGACCGGGAAGCCGAGCACCCCGGCGAGAATCACGCTTCGCCCCGCCCCTTTTCCGGGGGTGGGGCGCTTTAGGTCGTGAGATGACGACATAAGGCGCCTCACCCCCCGGGGGCCGCCGGTCGGAGGCCCGGAGCGGTCAACAGCTGGTGGGCGCCTTGCCGCCGCGCCGCTCGCGCTCGCTCTCGTACTCGGCGACGTGGCGCTCGAACTCCGCGTTGGTGGCCGCGAAGCGGTGACGTCCCTCGCCGCAGATGACCGCGACGTAGAACAGGTAATTCGTCCGGGCCGGTCTCGCCGCCGCCCGGATCGAGTCGAGACCGGGGTTGCCGATCGGCCCCGGCGGCAGGCCCGAGTAGACCCGGGTGTTGTACGGCGACGGGTTCTCGATCTCGGACTGCCTGAGCGGCTCGGTCCAGTTGTTCACGGCGAAGCGCGTGGTGGCGTCGATGTCCAGCCGGATGTCCTGGCGCAGCCGGTTGTAGATCACCGAGGCGATGATGGGCCGCTCCCGGGACAGCGCCGCCTCGCGCTCCACGAGCGAGGCGATCGTGAGCACGTCGTACGGGGTCAGGTTCCGGCGCCGGGCGTAGCTCAGGTCGACCTCGCCGAAGCTGCGCTTGAACGCGGTCAGCTGGCGGTTGACCAGGCGGCGCACGGATTGGCCCTTCTTCAGCTCGTAGGTGGCGGGAAAGAGGAAGCCCTCGAGCGACCGGGGCCCCGGCGCGCCGTAGCGGCGCGGGTTGAGCAGCGGCGAGCGCCGGGTGGCGCGCACGTAGTTGCCCCGCAGGCGCCTGACCAGCGGCGCGATCTCGCGCCGCGAGCGGCCCTCGGGCACGGTCACCTGGACCACGTTGGGCGGCACCCCCTGCTCGAGGGCGTCCAGCGCCGCCATGTAGCTGAGGTCCTGCCGGAGCTCGTAGCGACCCGGCTTCAGGTCCCCGCTGCGGCCGGCGAGGCGGGCCCGCAGCTCGAAGAAGCCGGCGCTCCTGACCACCCCGTTGCGCTCCAGCGACTCGGCGATCTCGCCCAGCGTCGCACCCTGGGGGATCGCGAGGCGCACCCGGGGGTTCTCGCCGTCGCCATGGAAGGGCTGGAACAGGGAGAGCAGGAACCAGGCGGCGGCGCCGAGAGCCACGAGGGCCAACAGGGCCGCCAGCATCCGGCCCCAGCGCGGCCGGCGGCGCACGGGCGGCGGCGCGGGCGGGGGCGGGTGGCCGTCGCCCGCGACCGGTTCGGTCGCCGGCTCGGCGACGGGCGGGGTCGGGGGCGGGGGCGCCGTGGCCACCGTGCCCCCGCGGGCCTGGCGGCGGGCGGCGCGCTCGCGGCGGGCGGCCTCCCGCTCCTCGGGGCTGCGTCCACCGGGTACCGGCGGCGGGCCGTCAGTCACCGCGGCGCCCTTGCCAGATAGCTCTCGAGCAGGTGGGCGGCGGCGCGGGAGTCGCTGTCGCCGGCGCCTCCGGTCCGCTCGGCGAGCCTGGTGGTGAGGCGCTCGTCGTGCAGCTCCACCGGCACGCCCAGCGTGCGCTCCAGCCGCTCGGCGAACGCCCGCGCGCGAGCCGCCTGCTCGCCCTCCTCACCGCGCAACGTGAGAGGCAATCCGACGATCACGCGTTCCGCGCCCTGCTGCTCGACCACGCGCTGAAGCCTGGCCAATCCATCGGTCGTATCCGGTCTTTCCACGGCGGGAAGCGGCGTGGCCAGCGTCCCGGAGGGATCGGAGATCGCGCAGCCGCAGCGTGCCGACCCGTGGTCGAGCGCCAGTATGCGGGCCATCAGCCGGCGAGCGCCTGCTCAATCTCGAGCCGCGCCGCCGCGAGCGCGTCGGGCAGCTTGTCGGGGTCGCCGCCGCCCGCCTGAGCCATCGTGTCCCGGCCGCCGCCTCCTCCGCCGGCCACCTGGGCGGCCGTGCGCACCACCTGGGCCGCGTTCGGGCCGCGCTCAACCGCCGCCGGCGCGACGTTCGCCACCAGCTGGACCCGATCGCCGATCCGCGCGCCCAGGACGACCGCCGCGTCGCCCAGCTTCTGGCGCACCGCGTCGGAGAGCTCCAGCAGGGCCTTGGCGTCCGGAGCCTCCACGGCCTCCACGACCACTCGGACGCCGGCATGCTCGTCCGCGCCCGCCACCAGGCGCTCGGCGACCTCGCGGTCGGGCCCGCCCTGTGGCTTTCGCTGGAGCTCCTTGACCCGCTCGCCCAGCCGCTCCACGGCCCGCACGACCTCGTGCTCGGGCACGCGCAAGAGATCGGCGATCTCCTGCAGCCGGCGCGTGCGCTCGCGGAACAGCTCGGCGCCGGCCGGGCCGGTCACGGCCTCGATGCGGCGCACGTTGGAAGCGCTCGAGGTCTCGCCGGTCAGATGAAGGAGCCCCAGCTCGGCGGTGGCCGCAACGTGGGTGCCGCCGCACAGCTCCCGCGACACCCCCTCGATCTCCACCATTCGCACCCAATCGCCGTACTTCTCGCCGAACAGCGCCAGCGCGCCGAGCGCCTCGGCTTCGGCCCGCGTGGTCTCGAGGGCGTGGACCGCGTGCCGTGCGGCGATCCAGTCGCCGAGCAGCGCGTCGACATCTGCGAGCTCCTCGTCGCTCAGCCGCTCGCCGTGCGTGAAGTCGAAGCGCAGCTTGTCTGGCCCCACGTACGAGCCGGCCTGGCGCACGTGCGTGCCCAGCCGCCGGCGCAGGGCAGCGTGAAGCAGGTGCGTCGCGGTGTGGTTGCGCATCGTGGCCAGGCGCTCGGCCCGCTCGACCATGGCCCTGGCGTCCTCGCCGGGGCCGATCTCGCCTTCGAGGAGCTCGAGGGCCAGCGCCTGGTCGTCGCCCAGCCGGTATACGTCCGCCACCCGGGCGCGGCCGGATGGCGTCTCGACCACGCCCGAGTCGGACACCTGGCCGCCGCCCTCGGGATAGAAGGGACTCTCCTCGAGCTTGGCCAGCACCCAGCCGTTGGAGCCCTCGGCCACCCGCAGCACGGTGTCCGCCTCGGTGGTCTCGTAGCCCACGAAGCGCGTCCGAAAGCCCGCCTCGCGGGCGAAGCGCAGCACGTCCTCGTGCTCGACGTGCACGTCCGCGCCGGCCTCCGCCCGCGCGCGGGTGCGGCTGCTGCCCGCCCGGGAGACCTCGCGGGCCCTCTCCATCAGCTCCTCGAAGCCCTGGTCGTCGACCGACAGGCCGGCCTCGGCCAGCAGCTCCTTGGTCATCTCGTAGGGAAAGCCGTAGGTGTCGTGCAGCCGGAAGGCGTCCTCGGCCGCCACCCAGGAGGTGTTCTCCTTCCGCGCCTCGGCGATCAGCTCGGCGAGGAGCCGCTCCCCCTGCTCGAGGGTCCGGCCGAAGCCCTCCTCCTCGGCGCGGGCCCAGCGCTCGATGGCCGGCCACTCGCTGCGGAGCTCCGGGTAGGCGTCGCCCATCGCCTCGACCGCCCGCTCGTACAGCCGCGGGAGGAACGGCTCGCTGAGCCCCAGCACGTGCCCCTGCTGCATCGTGCGGCGCATGATGCGGCGGAGGATGTAACCGCGGTCCTCGTTGGAGGGCACCACCCCGTCGCCCAGCAGGAACGCCGCGGCGCGCCCGTGGTCGGCCAGGATGCGCAGAGCGCGGGTGGTGCGGAAGTCCTGCCCGAAGCGGCGGCCGGAGATCTCCTCGCCCAGCGCGATCAGCGGGCGAAAGAGGTCGGTGTCGAAGACCGACTCGACCTCCTGCAGCACCGACGCCATGCGCTCCAGGCCCATGCCGGTGTCGATGCTCTGCATCGGCAGCTCGGGCAGCGAGCCGTCGGCCTGGAGCTCGTACTGCATGAACACGAGGTTCCAGATCTCGAGGAAGCGCTCGGTGTCGTCGCCCGGCCGGTCCTCCTCGGCGCCGAACGCCAGGCCACGGTCGATGTAGATCTCCGAGCAGGGCCCGCAAGGGCCGGTGGGCCCGGACTGCCAGAAGTTGTCGTCGCGGCCCAGGAGGAGGATGCGCTCGTCGGGCACGTCCACGGAGCGCCAGCACTCGATCGCCTCGTTGTCCGGCCCCAGGCCCAGCTCCTCGTCGCCCCCGAACACCGTGATCCAGAGCCGCTCCTTTTCGAAGCCGAAGCCCTCGGTGGCCAGCTCCCAGGCGAGCTCCACCGCGCCCTGCTTGAAGTAGTCGCCGACCGAGAAGTTCCCCAGCATCTCGAAGAAGGTCAGGTGGCGCTGGGTCATGCCGACGTTCTCGATGTCGGTCGTGCGGAAAGACTTCTGGCAGCTGGTCAGGCGCCGCGAGGGCGGCTCCTCCTCACCCCGGAAGTAAGGCTTGAAGGGCTGCATGCCCGCGGTGGTGAGCAGGACCGAGGGGTCGTACGACGAGGGCACGAGTGACGCCGAGGGCACGCGCATGTGACCGTGCTCCTCGAAGAAGGAGAGGAAGGTCTCCCGGATCTCAGCGGCCTTCATGGGCCCTGGAGTCTAGGAAGCGGAGACGCCGCCGTTGCCCGCGGCGGCGGGCTCGGGCAGCTTCTCGCCCGCGCTCAGCGGGCTCGATGCGTCCTTCTCGGCGGCCCCGATCTCCTCGGGCGAGACGTGCAGGGGGTGATGACACGCCGCCAGGTGCCCGTTCGGGTAGCGGGCCAGCGGCGGCTCCACCTCGCGACAGACCTGTGTGGCGCGCAGGCAGCGCGGGTGGAAGACACATCCCGGGGGCGGGTTTATCGGGTTCGGCGGCTCGCCCGAGACCACGACCCGCTCGCGGCGGCGGTTCTCCTTCGGGTCCGGGATGGGAATGGCCGAGAGGAGTGCCGCCGTATAGGGGTGAACCGGCTTCTGGTACAGCTCCTCGGCCGGTGAGACCTCCATCAGCTTGCCGAGGTACATCACAGCGATGCGATCGGACACGTGCCGCACCACGGACAGGTCGTGGGCCACGAACAGGTAGGTGAGGCCGAACTCGTCCTGGAGGTCGTCGAGCAGGTTGATGATCTGGGCCTGGACCGACACGTCGAGGGCCGAGACCGGCTCGTCGAGCACGATCAGACGCGGCTCGAGCGCGAGGGCGCGAGCCACGCCGATGCGCTGCCGCTGGCCGCCCGAGAACTCGTGCGGGAAGCGATTCACGTGCTCGGGCTGGAGGCCTACGCGGCCCAGAAGCTCGCGCACCTTGCCTTCGACTGCGCCGCGCTCGGTGTCGTGCAGCCGCAGCCCCATCCCGATGATCTGGCCCACCCGCTTACGCGGGTTGAGCGAGGCGAACGGGTCCTGGAAGACCATCTGCATGTCGCGCCTCAGCGGAGCCATCTGCCTGCGGCTTGCGTCGGTCACGTCCTCTCCGCCGAACCGGATCGAGCCGTCCGTGGCGTCGAGCAGGCGCATGATCGCCCGCGACATCGTCGTCTTGCCGCAACCGGACTCGCCCACCAGCCCCAGCGTCTCCCCCTCGGCGATCGAGAGCGTCACGTCGTTCACGGCGTGCACGCGGGCAACTTCGCGCTCGACCAGGATCCCCTGCTTGATCGGGAAGAAGATCTTGAGGTGCTCGACCTCTACGAGCGGCTGGGCCCCGTCCGCCGCCGGCCCCTCGGTCTGCCCCGCGCCGGTCTCGACGCTCAAGCCGTCGCCTCCTCCTTCGCGCCCAGACCGATCTCGCCGGGGGCGATCTCGCGACGCGCGCGCTTCTCCTCGGGTGTGAGCCAGCAGCGATCACGGTGGTCGGGCCGACCCTCCAGCCGCGCCTCGAGTGGCGGCACCGTGGTGCACTGGCTGAACTCGTGCGGGCAGCGAGGGCGGAAGTGGCAGCCCTGCGGCCGGTCGGACAACGACGGCGGGAGACCGGCAATCGCCGGCAGGCGCTCGGGCCTGGGCCGGTCCACCCTCGTGATCGAGCCGAGCAGGCCCCACGTGTAGGGGTGCTGCGGGTCGTAGAAGATCTGGTCGAGCGTTCCCTGCTCGACGATCCGGCCCGCGTACATCACGACGATCCGGTCCGCGATGTCGGCCACCACGCCGAGATCGTGGGTCACCATGATCACGGCGGCGCCGGTCTGCTCGCGCAGCTCGCGCATGCCCTCGAGGATCTGCGCCTGGATGGTCACATCCAGCGCGGTGGTGGGCTCGTCCGCGATCAGCACCGACGGATTGCACGACAGCGCAAGGGCGATCATCACCCGCTGGCGCATCCCGCCGGAGAACTCGAACGGGTAGTTGTCGACCCGCTCGCGCGCCCGCGGGATGCCCACCCGCTCGAGAAGCTCGATCGCGCGCTCGCGCGCCTGCTGATCAGGCGAGCCCTCGTGCTCCTGAATCTGCTCGACGATCTGGCTTCCGATGCGCTGAACGGGGTTCAGCGAGGTCATCGGGTCCTGGAAGATCATCGCGATCTCGGCCCCGCGCACCTTGCGCAGCTCGTCCTCGGACGCGCCGACCAGCTCGGTGCCCTTGTAGTGCGCGGCACCCGCGAACCTGGCGTTAGGCGAGCGCGTTAGCCCCATCAGGGTCATCGCTGTGACCGACTTGCCACAGCCGGACTCCCCCACGACCGCAAGTACCTCCCCGGCGGCGAGCTCGAAAGACACGCTGTCGACCGCCTGGACGATGCCCTCCTCGGTCGCGAACGCGACCTCGAGGTCCTCCACCCGCAGCAGCGGCTCGTCGCCCGGCGGTGGAGCAGCGGGCTCCGGCCGGCTCACTGCAGCCGGATCCGCGGGTCGAGATAGGCATAGGCGATGTCCACGATCGCATTCAGCAGCACGATGAAGAACGCCGCGAACAGCGTCACCGCGAGCACCGGTGGGACATCGAGCTGGCCGATCGAGTCGGCGGCGTACTGGCCGACCCCCTGCAGATCGAAAACGGTCTCGGTGAGGATCGCGCCGCCGCCCAGCACGGCGCCGAAGTCGAGGCCCCAGAGCGCGACGATCGGGACCATCGAGTTGCGCAGCACGTGGCGGACCATGATCTGACGCTCGGAGAGCCCCTTCGCCCGCGCGGTGCGCACGTAGTCCTCGTTCATCGTGTCGAGCACGTTCGAGCGCAGCACGCGCGAGTAGAACCCGATGAAGAGGATCGCGAGGGCAGTCCAGGGCAGGATCAGGTGATACGCCCAGTCGACCGGATCCTCGGTGAACTCGACGTAGCCCCCGTTCGGGAATATCCCGGCCTTGAACCCGAGGTAGTAGTTCATCAGCGCGCCGATCCAGAAGACGGGCATGGAGATCCCGATCAGCGCGATGATCGTGAGGAAGCGATCGGCGAACTTGCCGGCCTTCATGGCGCTGTAGAGCCCGAAGCAGATCGCCACGAACATCCACAGCAGCGCCGCCCCGATCGCGAGCGACAGCGTGCGCGGCAGTCCCTTCCTGATCTCCTCGCCCACCGGCAACTGGGTGAAATACGACTGCAGGTCCCCGGTGAAGACCTTCTTCATCGTCGTGAAGTACTGGACGAAGACGTTCTGGTCGAAGCCCCACTCCTCCCGGATCGCCTCGATCTGCCCCTCGGTCGGGTTCTTCCCGGCCATGCGAATGGCAGGATCGCCGTTCGGGATGACGTTGAAGATCAGGAAAGTCAGGATCGAGACAGCGAACATCACCAGCACCATCTGGATCAGCCGGCGGACGACGAAGCGGGCCATCAGTGCTCGAGCCGGACCTTCGCGCGCGGGTCGAGCGCGTCGCGGACCCCGTCCCCGAACACGTTCAGCGACAGCACCGTGAGGATGAGCATCAGCCCCGGCACGATCGTCAGGTGTGGCGCGGTGGCGATCCGGTCGACGCCATCGTCGATCATCGTGCCCCAGGACGGGTTCGGGGGCCGAACCCCCGCGCCGAGGAAAGACAGCGCCGCCTCGAGCAGGATCGCGTTGGCGATCAGGAGCGTGAAGAACACCAGCAGCGTCGATGCCAGGTTCGGCAGCACCTCCCCGAACATGATCCGCAACGGGCCGGCGCCCTGGGCGCGCGCGGCCTCCACGAACTCCTTCTCCCGCAGCGACAGGACCTGTCCCCGCACAGGGCGCGCCATGTACGGGATGTACACCAGCCCGATCACGAAGATCGGAATCAGGAGCGAGTCGCCGCTGATCGTGATCGGCCCCAGCTTCAGGCCTCCGAGGGCGAGCGCCACCCCCAGCGCCACGCCGAGGATCACCACCGGGAAAGACCACAACACGTCGAGCAACCCGCGGATCGTGGTGTCGGTCCTGCCCCGGAAGTAGCCCGCCAGCACCCCCAGGACGATGGAGATCAGAGTCGTCATCAGCGCGGCCGTGATGCCGACGAGCAGCGAGTTGCGCCCGCCGTAGAGCAGCCGCACCATGACGTCCCGCCCGTTCGAGTCGGCCCCGAGGAAGAACTCGCCCTGCCAGGTCGGGCCGATGGGAACGCCGTCGAGCGCCACGACGTTCTTCTCCTCGCCGTCGACGACGATCGTGTCGGTCAGGTGGTTCTCGGCCGGGCCGGTCTTGGCCACCTGATTGGCCCACAGCGGCGCCGCGAGGCAGACGGCCACCAGCAGCACGAAGACGAGCCCGAAGAAGAGCGCCACCTTGTTGCGGCGCAGGCGCCGCAGGCCGAGCCGCCAGGGACCCAGGCCGGCGACGTGCTCGCGCTCAGCCTGCTCCTCCCACGCCGCGGGACCGCGGAGGCCGGCTTGCTCGGTTGCTGGCTCGGTCGCCATGCCCGTTCTCCCCCTCGGTCACACCCTACCCCACCCGGAGAGCGCTCAAGCGCCCGCCGGGTGGGTGGATGTCACGTTGCTATTTGAGGCAGAAGCTCGAGTAGTCGTTCTGGTAAACGGGGTGGAACAGCGAGCAGTTCTCGAAGTCCATCCGCTCCGAGAAGAAGGTCGCCACCGTCTCGGTGCCGTAGGGCGCGACGTAGCTCGCGTCCTTCCCCACCGCATACTTGTCCGCCTCGGCCGCCTCCTCGGTGGCGCCATCCGCCGGCGCCGCCTCGACCTTCTCGATCATCTCGTCCAACTTAGGGTCGTCGACCCGGCCGTAGTTGTAGTTGTTGGTCGGCTGGTTGGTGTCCCCGTCGATCAGGAAGAGGAAGTTGGCCGGGTGCGGGAAGTCCTGGAACCAGTTGGTCGCCCCGACCGCGGCCTTCGTCTTGTCGTTGCCGACCGTCTGGAAGTAGACGCCGCCGTCCAGCACCTTCAGACTGGGCTTGAGACCGATCTTGCTGAGCATGTCGGCGAGGTACTGGCCGATCTCCGGCCGGTTCTCGTCGTTGTTGGTGTAGACGTCGACTGCCTCGCCCTTCGCGCCGGCCTTCGTGATGAGCTCCCGCGCCTTCTCGAGGTCGCCCGCGTCGTTGGGATCACCGTAGGGGCACGGGAACTCCTTGTGTCCCTGCAGCCCCGGGGGCAGGAAGTTGCAGCCCGGCTCGAGCCGGCCGCCGAACAGGCGCGACAGTGCGCGGGAGTCGGTGCCGTAGTTGACGGCTTGTCGCACCTCCAACTTGTCGAAGGGCGGCACCTTGGTGTTCATGAAGAAGTAGTAGACGTTGATCGGTTTCTGGTCCTTGTACCGATCGCTGTACTCCGATTTCACCTGGGGCAGCAGGTCCGCCGGCGGCGGGTCCTGCATGAAGTCCAGCTCGCCGCTGATCACGTCCTGCGTCTGGCGCTCCGCCGACTTGACGATCTTCGTGGTGATCGTGTCGACGTGGCCCTTGGGGATGTCCGGGATGTCGAAGTTGGCGTTCTTCTCCATCACGAACTCGCGGTTGGGCACGGACTTCGTGATCTTGTAGGGGCCGATGCCCGGCGGCGGGTCGGCGGAGAGGTTCTTGAACGGCGTGCTGCTCGGGACCACGCCGGCGAAGTTCATGGCGAGCACGTTGAGGATCGTGCCGTCCTTCTTGGTGAGCTTGATCGTGACCTCGCCGGTCTTGTCGTCAGTCTCGATTCCCGGGATGTCGGCGTCGGCCTTCCCGGCCTCGACGTACTCCTCCGCGCCCTCGATGACCGTGTAGAAGCCCGTCGCGCCGGACTCGAGGTTGAGCACCCGCTTGATCGTGTGCTCGAAGTCGGACGCCTTGAGGGGCGTGCCGTCCGAGAACTTGAGGCCCTTGCGCATGGTGAAGGTGACGGTCCTGCCGTCCTCGGAGACCTCGGGCAGCTCCTCGGCGACGCCGGGGATCAGCTCTGTGCCCTCGATGCCCTCGGCCCGCTTGTAGGTCACGGGCGGGGTGTAGACGAGCCACATCGGTTCCCAGCCGTTGACCGTGTAGCTGAGCGCCGGGTCCAGGTAGTCCGGCTGCGAGGTCTGGGAGATCGTGATCGATCCGCCCTGCTTGGCCTCTCCACCGCCGCCGCCGCCGTCGCCCGACTCCTCGTCGTCACCACCGCACGCGGCGATCACGAACATCGAGAGGACTGCCGCCAGCAGCACGAACGCACGTCCGCCAAGCTTCACCATTGAGTTCCCTCCAACGATCTGGGCGAGCGGTCCTGCCCGCCGGGCGGAAATGTACCCCCCGGCACGGGCAGGTGAAACGGGGACAACCTGCGCTTAACGCGCCGGCCGTGCGCCCAGAAGCTCGTCGCGCATGGCGCTGAGCGACTTGCGGATCAGCCGGGAGACGTGCATCTGGGACAGGCCCACTCGCTGGGCGATCTGCGTTTGCGGCAGGCCCTCCTCGAAGCGCATCCGCAGTATCTCCCGCTCGCGGGGCGCCAGCCGGTCGAGCGCCGGCTCCAGCGCGGCCCGGTGCTCGGAGCGCTCGAACTCGGCGTCCTCGTCGCCGATCGTCTCCAACGGGTCGAGCTCCTCGTCGCCCCGGCCGCCGGAGAGCGAGACGGTCGAGTAGGCGGAGCCCACCTCCATCGCCTCCAGCACCTCCTCCGGAGTGGTCTTCAGCTCGCCGGCGATCTCGCTGATGCTGGGCGAGCGGCCCAGCCTCCCGGTGAGGCGCTCGATCGCGCCGGACATCGAGGCGTTCAGCTCCTGCAGCGCGCGCGGCACGCGGATGGCCCAGCCCTTGTCGCGGAAATGGCGCTTGATCTCTCCGACCACGTTCGGCGTGGCGTACGTGGCCAGGGACACCTCGCGCGACAGCTCGAAGCGATCGATGGCCTTGATCAGCCCGATGGCCCCGACCTGCTCGATGTCCTCGAGCGACTCGCCGCGGCCGGCGTAGCGGCGGGCCAGCGAGCGAACCAGCGGCAGGTGGCGCTGGATCAGCTCCTCCCGGGCGGCGGTCTCACCGCCCTCGTGGTAGCGGCGCAGCAGCTCGCGGTCCTCCTCCCGGGCCCGCTCGGGCGTGGCCGAGCGACGCGGGACCGTGTTCACGCCCACCCCTTGAGCTTCTCCAGGCGCACCACGACCCGCCCGTCCTCCGAGCGCTCCACGCCGAACGAGTCCACCACCGTCTGAAGGATGCGCTTGAGGGTGAGCTGCCCGGGCGGGTTGGTCGCGTCGCGCAGCGCGTCCGCGATGGCGCCCTCGTGCAGCGGGCCCACGCGAGCCCGGATGGTGTCCTCCCCCACCTCGAAGGAGAGGTGAACGCTTCCCTCCTGCCCGGCCTCGGCCAGAAGCCGCTCGACCGCCAGCTGCAGGTCGTCGATCTCCTCGAAGGCAAAGTCGACGCGCTCGGCGATGCCCCCGATGATCAGCCGTACCACGGCCTGGAAGTCGCCGGCCAGCGGCGAGTCCAGGTCGATGCGCTCGGCCTGCTCGGTCATGCGGGTTCCCCGATCGTTCCTTCGCCTACCACCACATCATCGCGCATCAGGCATGCCTGCTGCCCCGGAGCGACCGACGCCGCCGGCCGTTCGAGCTCGAGCTCCCAGCGCCCGTCGCGCTCAAGCGCCCGGCAGGGAATCGGTGTCGCGTGATAGCGCAGCCGCGCCGACCGCACGCTCGCCGCCGGCCGGTACAGGCGGACCTTCTCCAGCGGCACGCGCGTGCTCGCCAGCGCCTCGCGGGGGCCGACCACCACGCGGTTGCCGGCCGCGTCCTTCTCCAGGACGTAGAGCGGCTGCGGCGCGGACAGGCCGAGCCCTCGGCGCTGGCCGACCGTGAAGTTGTGCTGGCCCTCGTGGCGCCCCAGAACGCGGCCCTCGCGGTCGACAATCTCCCCCGGGCGACGCAGCCGCGGTCCGCCGTGACGCTGCAGGAACTCGCGCCCGCCGAGCCCGGCCACGAAACACAGGTCCTGGCTCTCGCGCTTGTCGGCCACGGCCAGGCCGGCCTCGCGGGCCAGGGCACGGACCGCGTCCTTGGTCAGCCCGCCGAGCGGGAAGGAGAGCAGCTCGAGCTGCCGGGGCTCGAGCCGGGCGAGCATGTAGCTCTGGTCCTTGGCGGGGTCGGCGGCGGCGCGCACCAGCGGGCCCTCCTCGTCCCGGACGATGCGAGCGTAGTGGCCGGTGGCAAGGCGGGCGGCGCCAATCGACTCGGCCAGGGCCAGCAGGGCGTCGAACCGCACGTGGCCGTTGCAGCGCACACACGGGTTGGGAGTCCGGCCCGCCGCGTAGCCGTCCAGGAACCGATCGACCACCTCCGCCCGGAAGCGCGTGCGCAGGTCCAGCGTCAGGTGCGGGAGCCCCATCTGGTGCGCGAGGTCGCGTGCCCCCGTGACCGCCTGCGGAGAGCAGCAGCTCTTCTCGCCGTCCGTGGCGGGATCGGACCACAGCTCGAGCGTCACCGCCACCACCTCGTCACCGGCGTCTAGCGCAAGCTGGGCGGCTGCGGCGCTGTCCACGCCGCCGCTCATCGCCACCAGCGTTCGCCGGGGCTCCGGCCGGAGAGAGACCGCGCCGTCGCGGGCGGCGGCGCCAAGGGCGCGATGCAGCGCGTCGGCGGCCAGCTGGGCGGCGTGCCGCTTCGGAGGCACGAGGCCGCCGAGCGCGCCGGCGACGTCGTCGATCGTGATCCGGGCGGCGTCGAGCACGCGCGCCCCCTCCACCAGCTCGACCACGGCGCTGCCCGCGGCCCGCGCCGCGCCGCAGCCCTCCGCGTCGAAGCCCGCCTCCGCCACGCGCCCGTCCTCGAGCCGGACCGCGATCCGGACGAGGTCTCCGCACGGCGCGCCGCCCGCTGCCCCCGCGTGCGGCCAGTCAGCAAGGGCGCCGAGACCGCGCGGCGCGTTCAGGTGGTCTTCAAAGTTCATGGGCGACGGCAAGCGTAGACACATACGAGGGGCGCCCCGAAGGACGCCCCTCGATTAAGGATGTGGCCCCAACCTGCCGTTGCCGGAACCCGGAGTTGGGCCTGCTGTAGGAGCAAGCTGGGTGTCCTCCGGAGCAGGCCACGGCCTGCTCCGAGCCGGACTCCCTTACCGGTGATGTTCGGCTCAACATGTACGGCCGGCTGGCGTACAGGCTCGGGCCTTAGGCCGAGGCTACCAGCGGTTGGGCCTCCGTGGGGCAGCGGCCGGTCACCGCGAGCCGGCGGCGTCAGCGGGCCCGCCCGGCGGCTCCAGCAGCCGGAGGCCGAGCTCCCGCAGCTGGCGCTCGTCCACCGGGGCCGGCGCCCCGGTGAGGGGGTCCGCCCCGCTGGCCGCCTTGGGGAAGGCGATGGCGTCGCGAATCGAGGAAGCGCCCGCGAGCAGGGCCACCCAGCGGTCGATCCCGAAGGCGATGCCGCCGTGGGGCGGCGCGCCGTAGCCGAGCGCCTCGAGCAGGAAGCCGAAGCGCTCGCGAGCCTCCTCGGGGCCGATGCCGAGGGCATCGAAGACTCTCTGCTGCAACTCGGGCGTGTTGATCCGGATCGAGCCGCCGCCCAGCTCCCAGCCGTCGAAGACCACGTCGTAGGCGCGGCTGCGCCACGAGCCGGGATCGCCGTCCAGATCGCCGGTGGGCGCGGTGAACGGGTGATGCAGTGGATCCCAGCGCGCCTCGTCGGTATTCCACTCGAACATCGGGAAGTCGACCACCCAGAAGACGTCGTGCCCGCGCGGCTCGCTGCCGGCCACCTCCACCCGCAGAGCGCCGAGCACCCGGGCGGCCACCTCGGGGGTGTCGGCCACGATGAGCACCGCCTCGCCCTCGCCCGCCCCGAGGCGCTCGGTGGCGGCGCGGATCTCCTCGTCGGAGAGGAACTTGGCGATCGGCGAGCGCCAGCCGCCGTCCTCCACCACCGCCCAGGCGAGGCCCTTCGCCCCGAGCCGCTGTGCCTGATCGGTCAGCGCATCGAAGCGGCTTCGCGGCCAGTCGCCGCCCGCGCTCAGCGCTCGCACGACCCCACCGGATTCGATCGCCCCCGCGAAGACCTTGAACTCGGAGCCGGCGAAGACGTCGGACAGGTCCGAGATCTCGCGGCCCAGGCGGCGATCGGGCCGGTCGGAGCCGTAGCGCAGCATCAGCTCGTCGTAGGTCACCCGCTCCAGCGGCAGGCCCACCTCCACACCACCCACCGCGAGCACTCGCTGGAGCAGGCGGTCGACCGTGTCGAACACGTCCTCCTCGTCCACGAAGGCCATCTCCATGTCCAGCTGGGTGAACTCGGGCTGGCGGTCGGCGCGGAAGTCCTCGTCGCGGAAGCAGCGCGCGATCTGGAAGTAGCGCTCCAGCCCACCCATCATCAGGAGCTGCTTGAACAGCTGGGGGGACTGCGGCAGCGCGTACCAGGAGCCACGCGCCAGCCGGCTGGGAACCAGGAAGTCCCGCGCCCCTTCGGGTGTCGAGCGGGTCATAACCGGGGTCTCCACCTCGATGAAGCCCTCCTCGCTGAGGTGGTCGCGAATGGCCTTGACCACCTCGTGGCGAAGGATCACGTTGTCGCGCATGCGGGCCTTGCGAAGGTCGAGGTAGCGGTAGCGCAGGCGCAGCTCTTCCGACACCGGCTCGTCCTCGTCGATCGGGAAGGGCGGTGTCTCGGCGTCGGCCAGCTGCTCGAACTCGGACACGACCAGCTCGACCTCGCCCGTGGGCAGCTCCGGGTTGACGGCGCCCGGGTCGCGCGCCACGAGCTGGCCGCGCGCCGTGACTACGTCCTCGGCCCTCAGCGCGCCCGCCGCCGTGTGAGCGTCGGGCGCCTCCTCCGGGCGGAAGACGAGCTGGAGCACGCCGGTCCGGTCCCGCAGGTCGATGAAGATCAGGCCGCCGTGGTCGCGCCGCCGGTGCACCCAGCCTGCCACGCGCACCCGTTCGCCGACGTCGCCGGCGCGCAGCTGACCCGCCCACCGGGTCCGGTAGCGGTTCGGGCGCGGGCCCTTCACGCGCCGGTCTCGCGCAGCAGCGCCAGCGCCTCGTCCGCGTCCTCGGCGTGGCGCTGCTCGCCGCTGTCCATGTCCCGCACGTCGAAGCCGTCGCCCACGATCACGGTCGAGCGGGCCCCGATGCGATCGGCCTGCTTCAGCTGGCCGCGAAGTGAGCGTCCCGCCTGCTCGATCTCCACGCGGAAGCCGTCCCGCCGCAGCCGCCGCGCCAGCCGGAAGCCCTCCCGGGAGGCGTCGGGCTTGGCCAGGGCGACGTAGATCCGGAAGTCGCGCGCGGGCGCCTCTTCGCCGGTGGCCAGCAGGATGCGCTCGATGCCCGCCGCCCAGCCCACACCGGGCGTCGGCGGGCCGCCCAGCTCCTCCACCAGGAGGTCGTAGCGCCCGCCCCCGCCCAGGGCGCTCTGCGCGCCCAGGCGCGGCGACTCGTACTCGAACACCGTGCGCGTGTAGTAGTCCAGGCCGCGCACCAGGGTGGAGTCGATCTCGTACTCGAGGCCTGCGTCGTCCAGGAGCGCCCGCACCTCCGTGAAGTGGGCGGCGTCCTCGGCGTTCAGACGGTCGAGCAGCCGGGGCGCCTCCTCCATCACGGCCCTCGTGCCGGGATGATCGGCGTCGAAGGCCCGGAGCGGGTTCTGGTCCAGCCGCTCGCGCACGTCGTCGGAGAGGCGGTCCTCGTGGGCGCGCAGGTAGTCCCGCAATTCCTCCAGGTAGGCCGCTCGGGTGGCCGGGGTTCCCAGGCTGGACAGGCGCAGGCGCAGTTCCCCGGCGCCCGCGCGCTCCAGGATCTCGCCCAGGAGCAGGATCAGCTCGGCGTCGAGCGAGGGGTCATCGGAGCCGAGCGCCTCGGCGTCGAGCTGGGTGAACTGGCGGAAGCGGCCGGCCTGGGGGGCCTCGTGGCGAAAGAACGGCCCCCAGGTCCAGAGCTTCACCGGCTGCGCGAGCTTGTGCATGCCGTGCTCGGCGTAGGCCCGGCAGATGCCGGCGGTGTTCTCGGGTCGCAGGGTGAGTGAGCGGCCGGCCTTGTCCTCGAAGGTGAACATCTCCTTCCGGACGATGTCCGTGGACTCCCCCACGCCGCGGGCGAACAGCTCCGTGTCCTCGAACACGGGCGTCTCGAAGGGCTCGTAGCCGGCGCGGCCGAGCACCTCCTCGGCGATGTGCAGCAGCCGAAGGCGGCGGCGCGCGTCCGCCGGCGTCACGTCGAGGGTGCCGCGCGGGGCCTGGAGGCGGCCGGCGCTCACCGCGCGAGCTCGGCGAGGAACGGGTTCGACGCCCGCTCGGCGCCAAGGCTCGTGACGCCCATGTGCCCTGGGTAGACGGTCGTGTCCTCCGGAAGCGTGTCGACCAGAGTCCGGATCGACTCCAGCAGCGTGTCCCAATCGCCGCCGGGCAGGTCGGTGCGGCCCACCGAGCCCTGGAAGAGAACGTCGCCGGAGAACACCGCCTTCTCGTCGGCCAGCGAGAAGGTCACGTGGCCGGGGCTGTGGCCGGGTGTGGCGAGCACGTCGATCTCGAAGCCGGCCAGCTCCAGGCGCTCGCCGCCCTCGAGCTTGTGCTCGGCCTCGTAGGACTCGAAAGGCCCGAAGCCGGGCCAGGGCACGAACGAATTGATGTCGGCCAGCACGAAGGCCTCGGCCTCGGGGACCCAGACCTCGGCGCCGGTCGCCTCGGCCACCGGCGCGACCGCGCCCACGTGGTCGAAGTGGGTGTGGGTCAGCAGGATGCCGTCGAGTTTCACGCCCAGCCCGTCTATGGCGCCGAGGAGCTTCTCGGCCTCGTCACCCGGGTCGACGATCAGCGCGCGCTCAGAGCCGTCGCGGCGAAAGAGGTAGGTGTTCTCCGCCACCGGCCCGACCGTGAACATGCGTACGTCCATGGCGCGAGCCTACTTAGCCGGGTTCTGCTTTCGCCGCTGCCTGAAGCGGTAGATCATCAGATCGGTGAAGTAGCCGAGCGGGATGTAGAGCAGGAACATGAACCCGGCCAGCGCGGCGCCCTGGGGGAGGCCGCGCTTGAACAGCACCACCACCAGCACGCCGAACACCAGCGCCGCCACCGCGGCCCGGTTGATCGCGCTCTTCCAGTTGGGCGGCCGGTCGTAGCGCTGCGCCCGATGCTGCCGGGAGATCTTCTTGGCCTCCTCGCGCGTGCGGGGGCGGCCCGTACGCCCCGCACGCTCGATCGTGCCCGCCGGTGTGCCGCGGTGCTTGCGCGTGCGCTTGCGCTTGGTCTGAGCCATGGACAAGGGACGGTACCGGAGCGGGGCCTACGCAATCGCGGCCAGGGCCTCCTCCAGGATGTGCCGCTCGGGGTCGAATGCACGCAGCGGAACGTCCTCCGGAAAGTCCTCGAAGGCCTTGCGGGGCGCCAGGCCCACCAGCTCGGCCTCGGCCACGGGCGCCCGCGCGCGCACGTACTCAACGACCTCCCGCAACGGCACGGCCCGGTGGTCGTGCACGTTGGTCGAGACCTGGGCCCGGCCGCGATCCTCGAGATAGAGGCCGATCGCCCGCACCCCGGGCAGCCCGCCGCCCGACTCACGCAGGCCTGCCGCGATCTCCCGCGCGAGCCCGAGATCGTCGCTGTCCAGGTCGACGTTGAAGGCCACCAGTGGTGGGCGGGCGGCGGCCAGCACCGCCCCGGCCGTGGGGTGCAGGCGGCGCGGACCGTAGTCGGGGACGATCTCGCCGGCCTCGAGGCGCCGGCCCAGCTCCGCCGGGCCGCCGCGGCGGAGCGCCGCCCGCTCGGCGTGCTCGGGACGTGTGGCCAGCTCGCCGTAGAGGAATACCGGCACCTGAAGCTCCTCCCCCACCAGCGCGGCGGCCACGAGCGCCTCGGCACAGGCCGCGCCGCGGAGCTCGTTCTCGATGTAGACCACCGGCATCACGTCGAGCGCCCCCACGTGCGGGTGGATCCCCGGCGAGGCGGTGACGTCGATCCGCTCGACCGCCGCCCGGGCCAGACCGAGGAGCGCCTCGGCCATCGCGGGCTGCGGAGCGGCCAGCGTGAACACGGAGCGGTCGTGGTCCGGATCGCTGTGCAGATCGAGAAAGCGGGCCGGCCCGAGACTGCCCTGAAGGGCTTCCAGCACGGGGTGGTCGCGGCCCTCGCTGACGTTGGGGACAGCGACCAGGAGCGGATCTTTCGCCATGCGGCGGAAGGCTAGACTCGCTGGTCGCGGCTCCGTAGCTCAGCGGTTAGAGCGCACCACTCATAATGGTGAGGTCGGTGGTTCGAATCCACCCGGAGCTATTACCGGTTGTTGCAGGGGTTTCTGCCGACTCGCCGGGGTCAGTTTCGGGAGTTTGCATCGGCCCTATGGTCTACCAGTGGTCTACGGACGTCGCGAGCGGCCTGAGCTCGCGCAGCACGTGGGCATAGGTCGAGAGGGTCATCTGCGGTGAATGACCAAGCTGCTCGGCAAGCTCCGACAGCGAGGTTCCCGCTCGCATGTGCAGCGACGCGAACGCGTGCCTCAGGTCGTACGGCGGCAGCGATTCCACGCCGGCCTGTTCGCGCGCGTCATGCCAAACGCGGCGGCGCCAGTTCTGGTAGTCGTGCCGCAGCCAGGGCCGTTCCTCGCGGCGCGGAAATATGAGG
Organism: uncultured Thermoleophilaceae bacterium; assembly: GCA_963821275.1. Classification (GTDB taxonomy): domain Bacteria; phylum Actinomycetota; class Thermoleophilia; order Solirubrobacterales; family Thermoleophilaceae; genus JACVRW01. The sequence continues at coordinate 134,631 of CAWGDF010000010.1, read as the reverse complement.
CCGTTGGATCGGCCCATGCGGAGTCGGTGCTCGGCGAGGTCCTGTCGCGCAAAGGGGCAGCCCAATTGATGCCGAGCGCCGATTCAGCTGGCTGGACGTACTGGCGACGGCTGAGCGCGATCCTCGAGCACTTCCAGCGCAGCCCTGATGCCCGACTCGATCGCACCGTCGACGTAGCCCATCCAACGCTCCGCGGTCTCCGTGCCGGCCCAATGGACGCGACCGACGGGCTCGCGAAGCGACGGACCAAACTGGGTCCAGACCCCCGGCGGGAAGTGAGCGCCATAGCAGCCCCTGGTCCACTCCTCCGCGCTCCAGTCACAGTCGACGTAGCCGATGCTTTGCTCCGCCTGGCCTCCGAGGGCGCGCGCGGCCTGCTTGATGACGCGCGCTCGCCGCTCGCCCGCTGTGAGGCGGCCGGCCTCGACGCCGTTGGCACCCTCCATGAAGCCGATGAGTACGCCGGGCTTCCCTTCGGCCGGTGTGGCGTCGAACATCATCGTGACCATCTCATCCGGGGAGTAGACGAAGCCCCTCAGCCCGAGCTCGCGCCACCACGGCGTCGGAAACACGAGGTTGAACTTCACGACCGATCCGCCGGGAAGGCGCTGCGTCAGCTGATCACGCCGACCCGGAAGCGGCGGGTCGTAGACCAGACGTCCGGCTAGCGCCGGCGGAATGGCGACGATTGCTCGACGGGCGCGAATCTCACCGGCCTCGCCCGCAACCACGACTCCCCTCGAATTGTGGGAGATCGCTCTGACCGGCCAGCCGAGGCGGAGGCGTCCCCGAGGCGCGAACTAAGCCTGATGGCCGGTTCCTGGAGGCCGCCCACGAGCCGGTCCTGTTGCGCTCCACCCTCCGTGTTGACGAGCGACTCCCAGCCCCCGCCTGAGCGGATGTAGAAGAGCGCGTGTAGGAGGGACAGGTTGGCGGGCTCGGTCGACAAGATATTCGCCACAGTCGTCGCCAGCATGGTGCGCGCGCCCGGACGCTGGAGGTGCTCGTTGAGCCACGTATCCAGCGTCATCGCGTCGAATGAGCCTGCTTGCGAGGCCGACCATGGGCGGTCGAGCGGAATCCCGGCCGCCTCCTGGTCGAGCGCTGCGACAGCCGTCGAGTATTCGGCGAGGTCATCGGCGTCGTAGCCCTCCTCACCCTGGACGCGCCGCGGCTGACCCTCCTCGAGCACGACGTCCTCTCCGGCGGTCCACTGAGCGAAGGTGGCGACCCCAGTCTCGGCGGCTAGGTCGTAGACGTGATCCTGCCCCGGCCCAACCCACTGGCCGCCCAGCTCGACCTTCGCGCCGGCCTCCTCGACGGTGTGCGTGCGACCGCCAACGCGATCGCGAGCCTCCAGCACGACCGTCGAGCACCCCTCCTCGGTGAGTTTCCGCGCGGCCGCCAGACCGGCGTATCCAGCGCCTACGACGGCAGCATCGAGAACCTCGTCCATAAGGCGCCCAGCCTACGCCGAATTCGACCCGTGCAAGGAGGAAACCGGCTGGTTGCCCAGCTCCAGCTGTTGACCACGCGAGCCGAATCACGCCGCCCTGCGTGGTCGCCCCTAACTGGCCTGCCCGCTCGCTCGTCGGACGGCTTCGGCACCCCACTTGGCACGCCGCGGACTGAGCCAAGCCAGCCGATGACCCGGCGGCGTGGTCTACCAAAGGTCTACGAGATCACAGAAGTTCGAAGGTAAAAGGCAAAACGGTTTCTAGAAAACCGCCGATTTCGAGGCACTTGTTCGCCTAATTCCGTCCGCCGACGCCGCTTGTCTCACCCCCGAGCACCACTCACAATGGTGAGGTCGGTGGTCGAATCCACCCGGCGCCGCCCCGTGCGGGATCAACACCGCGTTCGTGTGTGTGGAGGGGGGCAAGACGAAGCTGACCTTCCGGGCGTCGTGGCTGGCGCGTGTCCGGAGCAAGGGCTGGCGGATGACGGCAATCCGCCCGGCGGTCAAGCGCGGCCGCGTCATGACCATGCCGATCGTCAAGACGGGCAAGCTGACCCTCTTCCGCCGCAGCATGGTTGGCGGTTTGAGCAGCTGCTTCCGGGCGACGAGTGCTTCACGGACGCGAGCCTCAGTGTCGGCGGTGCCATCCACCACTCGGGCGGCTTTGCCCTTTTGCGGGGCGCGGCTCGCCAGCCGTTCGACGCTCTTGTCCTGCGTGCCCAACACCTTCTACTGGCGTGGTCCCGTCCACCAAGAGCAAGGTGAGAAGGGTCCGGGGTCCGGGACCTTCGGCCGCGGGTGGAGCGGCAGCCCCAGCATCGACTTCCCGGTTTCGCCCAACAGGGCCGGACGGTGATCCGCGCGCTGCGGGTCGACGAGGTGGACACGCTTGGTAATCCGGGCACGCTCGGTCCAGTGCGGGGCGTGATGGGATCGGCCGACTCCCGCTGGAGGTTCGACCCCTACTGCGAGGTGGTCGCGCCGGAGTAAGCGCCGCTTGGCCGCAGCGCAGCTGCCTGATCGTCTCGACGGGCTTAAGGCCATCCTGGACACGACCCTCCGAGCGGGCAGATACTGGGCGGGCGATGTCGCAGGAGAACGTGGACCTCTTCCATAAAGCGGTCGGCGCGTTTGCGCGGGGTGACCTCGACGCGTATCTGGAGACCGCCCACCCAGATTGCGAGTGGTACCCCTTCAGCGCGCAGGCCGAGGGAGGTGAGGCCTACCTTGGCCACGAGGGTGTCCGCCGCTGGTGGTCCAACCTGGAGAGCAGTCTGGATGAGTTCAAGGCGAGCGTCGACGAGTGTCGGGACCTGGACGACACCGTGATCGCGTTCGGCCGGATTCGGCTTCGGTTCAAGAGCGGTGTCACGCACGAGCAGGAGACCGCGGGGGTTGCGCGCTACCGAGATGGTCTACTCATCTGGGGTCGCACCTTTCGCAGCCGCGCCGAAGCCCTCGAAGCCGCCGGGCTGCGGGAGTAGGCGATGTCGCTGTCTTCGGCTACCCCGATTCGCCCAACGAGATGCGAGAGGGGGTGGTGCTGGCCGAGTGCGGGGCGATCAGGTCGCGCCCGGACTCGGGCGAGTCCTGGTGCGATTCGTGGATCCCGAGCATCACTGAGAGCAGCACGCGGCCGCGGGCTTCCGTGAATCCCATGCGACCAGCACGCCCTCCCTGGGCCCGGCGATGCAGGTCCGCTGACCAATATCTACGCGCTCTGGTCATGTGTGCCATTCGACCGGAGCGCGTGGGTCGGGCAGGTAAGCGCAGTACGTGCCGGTGCGAATTGTCCGCTCAAGGTGCTCCCCTAGCCCGGGGTGATGCTCGGCGAGCCGCGCGATCGCCTGACGGATCGCCCGGGTCACACCGGCCCGCGCCCGCTCTGACGCGATCCCGGCGCGCCGGCCTCGGCCATCGAGGCCGACCGCGCGGGAGAGTTCTCGGACCAGGAACTCTCGTTCCGCCTCCGCCTGTGCCGCCCGCTCGCCGTCGCGCATTGCCCGCGCCTGCTCGATGTCGTCCTCGATCTCGACCAGGCGCCGGCGGTAGGCATCCCTGGCCCGGGGATCGAGCAGCTCGCCGGCGTCGCCCAATGCCGGGGGCTGCCCGCCGCTCTGGCTCTCGGCGGCGACGAGGTCCAGCGCGTGGAGCTCCCGGCCCGGCGACGCGAGCAGCCGGGCGAGGTACCGGATGCCCTTGAGGTCTCGGACCCGCACCGTGTGCCCGTCAAACGCAACGAACCAGTAGTCGCCTTCGCAGCGGACGACGTTCTCCTCCGTGCGCGGTTCGGCGGCGGCCCCCTCGATCCCTTCCAGGATCGCATGGGCCGCCGCCTGCTCCAGGTCGGCTGGCTTCGGGTTGCCGCCCAAGCGCAACGCCTCGGCAAGTCCGAGCCGCCCGAGCGCCGCTTCGTAGGGAGCGCCGACCTCCGTCCAGGCTCGCGCGGCGTCGGAGAAGAGCTGCCCAGCGCCCTCGGCGTCACCGTCCGCGAGTCGAACCCTCGCTTCAGCGAGTGTCGCTCCGGCACCCAGCGCCTTGCTGTGAAAGCGGTCGGCGATCAGCCTCAGCTCGCCGGCGGCCGCGCGCGCCCGCTCGACTTCGCCGGCGGCGACCTCGATCTCGACCTGTGCCTCGAGCAACGGTGCCCGCTGCAGGTCGTTGTCCGGAGGCAGCTCCTTGGACGGAACCCGCAACGGCCGGTCGAGAGCCTCCCGGATGGAGGCCGCCGCCCCCGCGGCGTCGCCCTGGCTGAGGCGCATCAGCGCAAGCCCGGGCTGGGCATCCCAACCCGTCCGCTGCGCGGCGAGCAGCGCCTCCTCGGCCCCCTCGGCGTCTCCGCGGCGCAGGCGGATCCGCCCTAGCTCGCTGAGCGGCCAGCCGAGTTCGCGCCGCAGGTACGGCCGCAGCTCGTCCAGGGCCCCGAGCGCCTCCCGCTCGGCCTCTCCCCAGGCGCCGCGCAGCCTCAGTATCTCGGCGCGGTGGACGCGGCAGCGGCCGTGCAGGCTCCCGACCGCGCTCGACCTGGACCAGCGCTCCATCGTCTCCGTCCACTGCTCTGCCGCGTCGAACTGCGCTAGCCCCTGGAGGGCGCACACCAGCTCGCAGTAGACGACCCCGGTCGTGAGCGGGTCGAGGTCCCCAGATGTCACCGCGATCCCCACCTCGTCGAGCAGCGCCAACCCCTGCTCCACATCGCCGCCCAGGATGCGCAGGCGGGCGTCGGCCACGCGGCCGATGGCTGCGGCCGCCGGGTCGAGCGCAGCTCCGAGCTCGATTGCCCGGCGCGCCCACGGCCGGGCGCCCTCGAGATCGCCGCCCAGCAGCCGCTCGTAGGCGCGGACGACCGCCAGCCAGGCGTGAGGAGATGAGTCGGGCTGGCCTTCGAGCAGCCGCTCCGCCCGCGCGAGCCAGCCGCGGACCGGCGCCATCAGGGTGGTGTCGAACAGCAGGTGCATCGCCACCCGGACGGCCGCCCCGGCCGCCGCCACCTGGTCGCCCAGCTCCGCCCAGGCGGCGTGCGCACGCTCCCAGGCGTCGATCGTGACGTCGAGCCGCCCCGCGGCGTAGGCGACCTCGCCCAGGAGTGCCAGCTCGGCAGGGCCCGCGAGACCGTCGGCGTCCGCCCGCATCAGGAGGTCGCAGGCCTGCTCCCAGCCGCCGCGGTCCGCCGCCTCTCGCGCCCGCTCGATCACGGCCTAGCGGCGAGTGTTACCGCGGTAACAGCCTTGCTTACGCATCTGGGTTGGAACACGAAAACCGACCGACCAGGAGGAAGCATGAAGAGCGTAAAGGCAGGCAAGGTAGAGCTGGAATACGAAATCGTCGGATCAGGCGAGCCGGTGCTCCTCATCAACCCGCTGCTCGCGGACGGCTTTCTGCCGCTTCTCTCCGAGCCGGCTCTGGCCGGGGACTACCGGCTGATCCGCTACCACAGGCGCGGCTGGGCAGGCAGCACCCACACCCCGCCGCCGGTGACGATCACCGACCACGCCTCCGACGCGGCGGCACTGCTCAAGGCGCTCGGCATTACTCGCGCGCACGTGGTCGGCCACTCGAGCGGCGCGGCCGTCGCGGTTCAGTTCGCGCTTGACTATCCCCAGCGACTGCATAGCTTGGCGCTGCTGGAGCTGTTGCTGCTCTCGCTGCCCGCCGGGCAGGCGTTCGTGGAGACCGCCGCACCCGTCTTCGAGACCTACGCGAGCGGCGACCATGAGCGAGCGCTAGCGACCTTCCTGAGCGCGGTGAGCGGCCTCGATTGGCGCGCGTGCCAGGCGCTGCTCGCTGAGCGCCTCCCAGGCGCCGTGGAGAACGCACTCACAGACGCCGAAACATTCTTCGGAGTCGAGCTGCCGGCGATCGCCGAGTGGCGGTTCGCGGGCGAGCAGGCCGCCGCAATCGATCAGCCGGTGCTGTCGGTGACGGGCGCGGAGACGGAGCCGCTCTGGAACGAGATCGCGGACTTCCTGCGCTCCTCGCTACCTCGCGTCGAGGACTGCAGGATCGAGGGCGTCGGCCACCTTCTTCACATCCAGCGCCCCGAGCCGGTTGCCGGTGAGCTGGCGAGATTCCTGGCGCGGCACCCGATCGCCGGCGACCGGCCGGTGGAAGCGCTGCGACCCGGCTGATCGCACAGGCCGCACAACCGGGCTGGATATCGCCGATTTCGAGGCAGTTACTGGCTACGGGAGCGGCTCGTTACCGGCGTCAGGCTCTGTCCGCACGGTCTGCCAGGAGTGCCAGGTGATGCGAAGGATGATGAGCGTGATTGCCAGTCCGATGAGCGGGTCGAGGATGTCGGCGCCCAGCGCGAGCGCGGCCGCGCTGACGACGACGGCGAGGCTGACGTAGGCGTCGGCGCGGGCGTGGTTGCCGTCGGCGACCAGGGCGGGGCTGTCGAGGCGGCGGCCGGCGCGGGAGCGGATCAGCGCGGCCAGCCAGTTGCCGGCGACGCCGAGCGCGCCGGCGGCGGCGAGGACGCCGAGCTGGCCGACGGGCTGCGGGTCGATCAGGCGATCGATCGCCTGGTAGCCCGCGACGCAGGCGCTGGCGAAGATCGCCAACACCACGGCGAGCCCGGCCGAGCGCTCGGCGCGCGGGCTGCGCAGCACGAAGGCCATGGCCAGCGGCACGGCGGTGGCGGCGTCGCCGGCGTTGTGGATCAGGTCGGCCAACAGCGCGACGCTGCCCGACGCGATGAACACGGCCGTTTGGGCGGCGGCGGTGAGGCCAAGCACCAGCAGCGCCAGCGCAACTGCCCGCAAGGCCGCTCGCGACCGTTTGAGTGACCTGTCCACCAGGCCATGGCTGTGTCCGTGCGAGGGCTCATCCAGCGGGCGGGGAAGCGGGTGGGCGTCGGCGTGAGCTGTCATGCCTTGGCCTTCGTCTGCGCCGCGGACAGGTCCGGCGCGGGTGGCGGGTGGACGTGCTCGTGGTGATGGCGGACCGCCGCGAGCAGGTCCGCGATGTGGTGGTCGTGGAGCCTGTAGTGGACGTGGCGCCCGTCGCGGCGGGCGCGCACCAACCTCAGCGCACGCAGGATGCGCAGGTGGTGGGAGGTGGCGCTCAGGCTGAGCTCCGCCGCGGCGGCGAGCTGCTCGACCGTTCGCTCCGTGCCGAGCAGGTCGGTCAGCAGGCGCAGGCGGGCGGGCGAGCTGAGCGCCTTGAGCGTTTGGGCCAGCTCGTCGGCCTCGTCCGCCGCGAGCGGATTCGTGGCTGCGGCGTGCTCTGCGGGATGCGGCATACGCTCAAAATACGCTTATATGAGCAAGTTCTCAAATGGGGTTTTCTGCAGGCGGCATGCTCTACGTCCCGCGGGCTGGAACCACCCGCTGTACATCGCCGGCATCCTGCTGCAGGCCGACGACCGGGCCGCCATACGCCGGCTGGCCGACCTCGACGGCGGTCGGATGCCGAGCAAGCGGATGCTGGTCGGCGAGCTGGACGGCGAGGTCGTCGCTGCCGTGCCGATCGCGGGCGGGGCGGCAGTCGCCGATCCGTTCCGTTCGACCTCGGCGCTGGTCAGCCTGCTCGGGCTGCGCGCCGCGCAGCTCCGTGGCCTCGAGGACAGCCCCAAGCGCCGCGGGTCGATCCGGCGGTTGTTCTCCGGCGGCGCGGACCGCCGTAAGACCCGCACCAACCGGCGCCTCGCGGCCTAGCCGAAAGCCCTCCGCCGGCACAACGCCGGCGGAGGGCTCGGGTCCGTGCCACGGAGCACGAGCCGACGCTAGGCGAACCGCTCGGGCCCGCCTTCGCTGGTGTGATGATTGATTCGCGGCCGCGTGTGCGCGGGGGCGCAACGGGACCGAGCCGGGCGAGGGGGGTTCCTGACGTTGCGTCCAACTATCGGACGTTTCGTGCGGAACCCCCTCCCTACCCCGCCCGTCTCCCCGCCGCAGGCGGCGAAGGCGGCGCGCCAAGCAGGGCGCCACCCGCTGGGCCCGGGCCGGAGCGAGGGCGTCCGAGGCCAACCCGGCAGCGTAGGCCACCGCGACGATCGCGGCCCCGACTTCGCGGGGCAGAACAGCCCGGTCATCGAGCTGATCGAGAGGATCCTCGCCCGCGGCCGGCGCGAGGGCTAGGGTCTCGTTGCGGAAGGACGGCATGAGCCTCGTCGAGGCAAGCCCCATACCAACCGACACAGAGATCGCAGGCGCCCTTCGGCGCGCCTGGTTCCCCGTGGCGCGGGCCTCGGACCTCACACGCCCCCGCTGCGTGCGCCTTCTCGGCGAGACGCTCGTGGTGTTCCTGACCGAGGAGGGCGAGCCGTGCGTTGTCGCCGACCGGTGCGGGCATCGTGGCGGAGCGCTGTCCGAGGGTCAGGTCGCGGGTGACCGGATCGTCTGTCCCTACCACGGCTGGGAGTGGCGCGGCGAAAACGGCCAGTGCGTACGCATCCCCTCGCTCGGCGACCATGGTGACATCCCCCCGATGGCCAGGATCGCCGCCTACCGAGCCGAAATGCGATGGGGTCTCGTCTGGTGCTGCCTGGAACGGCCAGCGATCCCGCTGCCGTCTCCCGAAGCCTTGGAAGGGGTCGGTTGGACCTACGGGACCGGACGCCCCATGCGCGTCAGGGCGGGCCTCAGGGCCGCGACCGAGAACTTCCGCGACGTGGCCCACTTCCCGTTCGTTCATCGAAGCACCATGGGCCACATGTCGGCTTCAATCGAACCGCTCCATGTGGAGCGTCGCGGGCAAGAGGTGTTCCTCACCCGCGAGTACAACGCGGCCGAAGGCGACGAGGGGATGTGGCAGCAACGGATGGAGTTCTCCTACCACGCGATTGCACCCGGCTTCGTCTGCCTGCGCATGGGATACGAGGACGACGCCGCGCGGTTCCTGCTGAACGCCCCATCGCCTCACACCGCAGCGACCGATTCAGGCAGGCCCGAGACGACCATCTTCTGGGTCGAGGGAATAACCCCCGACTACGACGCGATGACCCTTGCGGATGTTCTCGAGGCCGAGGCGCAGGTCTACGAGGAGGACAATCCGATCCTGGACCGGCTCGAGCCGGGCGAGGCGCCGCTCGACCCCACACAACAGATCCACACCCTCGCTGACCGCTACACCCTCGAGTACCGGCGGGCGTTCGTGGAGTTCGTGCGTGCGGCCAATGGTGTGGCGCCCGAAAGGTCCCACCCGTCGGCGGAAGACACGGTTCCGATGGGCACCGCTCCATAGGGACCCTGAACACCGGGACCCGCGCGCACTCGGGATGGGCGATGCTGATCCGCCGAGCCGAGCTGGAGGGCATTCGCCGCGGCACAGTCGACCTCGCGTTCCGGCGCTGGGAACGACCGCGCCTCCGGGCCGGGACGCGGATGCGCACGGCCGTTGGCCTGCTCGAGGTCGTGTCGGTCGACAAGGTCGCGAGCGACGCGATCGACGAAGCCGAGGCGCGCCGCGCCGGGGCGAGGTCGCGCCAGGAGTTGCTCGACCAGCTGGACCGCCACCCCGAGCGCCCCGTCTTCCGGGTGGGTCTGCGATTCGCGGGCTCGGACCCGCGAATCGCTCTCCGCGAGCGGAGCGAGCTCTCGGCCGAGGAAACCGCACAGCTGGTCCAGCGTCTCGACCGGCTGGACGGGGCCTCGCGCCACGGCCCCTGGACACGGGCCACCCTGCGGGCGATAGAACGCCGGCCGCAGACGCGGGCCGCCGACCTCGCGGGAGAGCTCGGCCTCGAGCGAGCCGTGTTCAAGCGCGATGTGCGAAAGCTCAAGGAGCTCGGCCTGACCGAGTCGCTGGAGACCGGCTACCGGATCTCGGCGCGCGGCCGGACATTGCTGCGCAGCCTGTGACGACGGCCCTGTTCGTTGGCGCCCGTCTGCAGGAGAAAGCGGACGCGACCGAGCTCCTCGCGCAGGGCGGCCGGATCACGGCCGTGCAGCGGCGAGGTCACCCCGTCGCAGAGCAGGCGCCAGGCCAGCGCGATTCCCCTCGCGCGGGCCGGCTCGGCGCGCAGCAGGCGCGCGAGCTCCCTGAGATCCTTCGCAACCGCTCCGACCAGGAAGCGATCGAACAGGCGGGGTCCCGGAGCGACCTCGGGAGCTGCCGCGTCCGCGACCAGGTGCTCGTAGCCGGCGGCCAGCCGCAGCCGTGTGCGGGGACTCATGAGCCGGGCCCGCTCACGCTCGATCGCCGGCACCGGCAGGTCCTCGCGGCCTGCCGCGACCAGTGCGCGGGCGTGTTGACGCCTGCGCTGGAAGTGCAGCGCTCCGGCCGTCACCAGACCGAGGAGGACCAGTGCCGCGCCAACCGCCATCGCCGGTGCGAACGCGATGCCGGCCGCGGTTCCCGCGAGGCTTGCGCCGAGAACGGTCGCGACGGCTACCAGGCGCCGGGCGACTTCGTCCAACGCGTCGAGGACCCGCACCAGGGGATGCTCGGGGCCCAGGAGGGCCCGAGCCGAGGTGGTGGTTGTGCCGCGTGTCGGTCTCATCGGAAACATCCCTGAGTGCCGACCAGACTTCCCGGCGCGCCACCAGTGAGGATAGCCACCGGGGCCGGCCATCCGATCGAGCGGGCCCGGTGCGCCGAGTCGATCCCTGCTCACCGGGCAGAAGTCCGTCCAGCGCCCGGGGACGAATGACTGGTGGGCGCCTCCACCCCGTCCATCGAGTCGTAGCCCAGGCCCGAGCCTCGCTCGCCGCGCCCCGGGCGCTTGCGGCGCGCCATCCACAGGTGCGGGCGGCCGTCGGCTCCGCGGGCGAGTTGCCAGCGGCGGGTGACCTGGGCGCCGGATTGGGGGATCTCCTCCTCGTGGAGCCAGAGCGGGCGATCGGGGGCGAGCAGCCGTCCCTTCGGGCCGGCGACGGTCGGATCGTCGAGCTCCTCCCAGGCCAGCATGCGCGCGCGGCGAAGGCGGACTTGGGCCGAGTCAGGATCGGGCCGTTCGGGAACGAGCGGTATCCAGTACGGCGGCACGGGGGACTGGAGCCGGTAGCGCCAGGCGTCCTCGTCAGCGGGCGCCGCCTCGCCGGCGGGCCCGGGCTCATCCGAGAGGCCCGTCATCAGCCGCCGCCGAACCGACTTCCCGCTGGCGGTCTCCAGGCGCTCCTCGATGGCCCAGGCGAGGTTGGCCTCCTCGTCGCGGACGAAGCTCACGGACTCGAGCGGCGGGCCGTTCTGGGGCGTGGGCAACGCGGGAGCGAGCAGCAGCCAGGGTGTCTGGCGCCTCGCCGCGGACGGGTCGCCACTGAGCTCGAAGAAGGCCCAGGGTCGCTCCGCCGTGGTCGCAACCTCGTCCAGCTCGGCGGCCGAGCGCACGCCGAAGCTCTCGCCGAACGTGTTGCGCACTGTCAGGCCGGTGACCCTGGCGATGCTCCCCGCCGGCAGGCGGACCGGGAACAGGAAGTAGTCGTTGGAGTAGACGGTCGCGAACTCGGCGATCACCAGCCGGGCGATGTCGCCGGCCGCGGCCTCGACGCCGCCGAAGTAGACCACGCCGTCCTCGACCTCCCAGTAGCTCGAGGCCGGCATGCCGGCGTAGGTGAGCGGCACCGGCAGCACGTCGAGCACCTTCAGCGGCGTTGCGCCCGGGGGCAGCGGCCCCGGGGGCAACGGCCCCGGCTGCGGCCCCGGCGGTAGCGGCCCAGGCGGCTGCGGCCCCGGCGGCTGCGGCACTGCGACCGATTCGGCGACGTCAAACGCGTGCCAATCGAGCCGGCCGCCGGGATAGCCGTCCGCGCTCAGCAGCACATGCTCCTTGTCCGCCTCAGCGGTGACCGAGAAGCGGTGCTCGAGGCGATGCTCCGCCCACGTCTCCCCCGACTCTCCCGGGCGGTCGAACCGGCTCACCTGCTCCTCGCGCCACGCGTCGACCGCACGCCCCATCGCGGCCTGGTCGCCCGCCGGCGCGACCCCTACCACCCTCTCGCGACCCTCGCCCAGGGCACGCAGGCCGTCGAGCGAGCCGCGCGCAAGCCGGCGCAGGCGGCGCCGCTCGCGCTCCGGGAGGCCGCGGAGCGCGTCCGTTGGAAGCGTGAGGCGGAAGGCCGCGCGCAGCGGCGCCCGGAGTTTCTGCAGACCCTCCTCGTCGACGCGCCGCAGCAGCTGGAGCCCGGCCTCGCCGGCCACCGCCACCCGGCCATGGCCCGCCGCTCCCTCGGCCTCCACGCGGGACTCGAGCGGCCGGCCCGCCGGGAAGGGCTCGGTGGGCGAGCCGAGCGCCGCGTCGTTGCGGAAGCCCGTGAGCGGATGATGCTGCACGGTCGCGCGGATGTGAATCGGCGAGGCCGCGTCCTCGCCGCGGAACTCCCCCACCTGCCACTGGCGGGCCATCAGCCAGAGCGGGTCGGCGAGCCGGGCCTGCAGCCCCTCCTCGAGCTCGGGATCGCGCGTATGCGGCTCGATGCGATCCCAGAAGAGGTCAGCCATCTGACGTCTCCTGGGGCCCGGAGTCGATGGTTACCGGCGGATAGATGGCGGGCATCTGGTGCCCGTACGCGGCCAGCACGTCCGGATCGACGGCCCTCAGCTTGGCGGCCTCCAGCGCCTCCAGCAGTGTGTCGAGGACGTTGTCGAAGCTCCAGCTCCGGTTCCTGGGGGGAAGCCCGAGCAGCATGGTCTGCGGCGGTCGCGAGCTGGGAGCGTCCAGGTTGAGCGCCACGCCGGTCACGACCTCACCGGCGGGGATGACCTCTGCCCACTCGTCGACCACGAGCCCACACGCGGCTCCGTCCTTGGCGAGCGCGGCGCGGCCGCCGTGGTCCAGCACGAACCAGGAGAGCGCGCCGCGGCGACGGTCCGCCGGCGCATGCAGGCCTACCCACGGCTCGCCCGGCTTGCCCGTCAGCTGGCCGACCAGCGGCCGAACGGTGGCCTCGTCGTAGAGCAGCTCAGCGGTCGTGATCGCCTCCTCCAGGGCAGCGCAATCCGGCCGCACCCGCGCAACGCTCCGAAGCCATCCCATCGCGGCGGCGGGGTCACCTGCGAGGAGTGCGTCGCTGTCGCTCACGGCGGCTTCGAATGCGGCGCCGTCGGCGGAGAAGCGCGCGAGGACTGGAAAGCCGGGCTCCAGCGGGCTCTCCCCCGCCAGGCGCGCCTCCGCCGCGGCGAGCGCCGACCAGGCGTCGGCGTGCAGCGCTGCGCGTCCCGGCTCGGCGTACCCGTGGAGGGGGACCGAGCCGGCGATCCCGAAGCCTGCCAGGCTGGCCAGAGCGGCGCGGATCGAGGCCAGGCTCCGTCGCCCGACGGGGGCCGGATCCTCGTCGGTCGGCGGGGGCAGCAGTCGCCTCAGGGCCGCGGCAGCCGTTTCGAGCGCCGAGCGGAAGCGGGCGACCCGCCCGTCTGCCTCGGCCGCGTCGGCGCCGCTCTCGGGCTCCGCGCCCGGCAGCGCGAGGTCCCGGGCGTCGAGGGCGCGGGAGCCTGCGATGACCGAGCGGACAGCGGCGGCGAGGTCGGCGAGCGCCTCGAAGCCGAGGTCGCCGGTCGCCAGCCCCGTGGGGTCGCTGTCCACGACGAGCCCATCCTCGTGGCTCGCATGGGCGGGCAGGGAGAGCACGTGGGCGCACGCGCGCTGCTCCCACACCCCCAGGGTCTCGAATACGGCGTCCAGAGGGCTCAGGCCCTGGCTCTTGACGAGGTCGGCAAGCCTCAACTCCACCTGCTCGCCCGTGGCCGGGATGCCGACCGTGCAGCGGACCTTGGCCGGGTCGCCGAGCAGACTCGCGACCCAGGCCGACAGCGCGGGCTCGAGCTCCGGCCGCGGCGAGCTACCCCAGCCCGGAGCGGGACCCGCCGTCGTGGGAAGGGTCACCAGGAGGCGGTGGGACACGCTCGCGCCGGTCACCGGGGTAGCCAGCCCGTTGAGCCGGGGCGGGGGCACCGCTCCGGTCGCGATGCTGTCGAGGGTCGCGGAACCGTGATCGCTGTTGCCCTGGAGCAGGTGGTGCAGCGAGTCCGCGACCGACACGTCGGCCACGGCGTCCATGCTCGCCAGCAGGTCGTCGAGCGCTCTCTTCAGCCCCTGACGCGCGGGCAGGCTCTCGGGCGTGTCGGGACGCACCGTGAACGATGTCCCGTCAGGAAGGTCTATGCGTACCCCGGCACCGTGGTATTCGTCGGCCAGGTCGAGGCCGTCCACCGGTCCCCGCGGTGCGCGCGTGATGTCCTGGGCCTCGAGCACCCGGCGCCGGCAGTCATCGATGAAATGGTCGAGGCCCTGGTCATGGAGCCGGCGCTCGAAACGGCAGCCGACGAGGTCGCCCAGCGTGCCACCACGCCGTACGCCGTCGAGCAGGTACGCGGCGGTGCGGACACGCTCGGAACGCAGGTCCACCGCCATGGACGACCCGGGGTCGTGCGACCCGTGCGCGTTCCAGCCGGACCGCAGCACCGCGGCCGTGGCGGCGTGCTCGAGCGAGGGTGCGTGGACGAAGCCCTGCGACTCGCGCGTGCCCGTCGCGTCGGGGACCAGGCCCTCCACCCAACCGAAGCCGCCGACGCGCAAGGTCGCTCGCCCCTCCTCACGCAGCGCCCCGAGCGCGCGGGAGGCCAGGCCGGTGATCCAGGCGTCGAGCCGGTGGCTCGCCAGGCCAAGGGTCTCGCGCAGGCGCAGCTCGAGCTCCACGGGCGAGCGCCCCGCCAGCGTGGCCAGCGCCGCCGCGTACGAGCCGGCCTGGCTGGCGGGGACATCGTCCACCACGGCTTCGAGCAGCTGCCGGAGCAGCGGTTTGCCCTGGTCCGGCACCTCTCCGCCCGGCAGCTCGATCTCCGGCTCGCCGCCTCCGGGACCGCCCACCGGGCCCTCCGCCTCAGCGGAGTCAAAACCGGGCAGCCCGGCGCGCAGGTCCATCAGATAGTCCGCCGGGTCGGAACCGGTTGTGGAGACGAGCGCCCGTCTGAAGAGCTCGTCCACGTCGGAAGTCGAATAGGCGGAGAAGAAGATCTTGGGGTCCGTCGTCACGAGGTCGTTGAAAACGCCGCTGATCGCGTCCGGGTACCAGTCGTTGAACGGGATCTGGCGCGCGACATGCGTCGTGCAGATCGACTTGAACGTGTCGAGAAGGGTGCGCGCGTCGCCGATCCTGTCCTCCGGCACCCAGGCGTCGGTGGGGTCGTCGTGGAGATCCTGAAGCCAGTCGAGCTCCTCCTCGATGGAGTCGAAGATCGGCAGCAGATTGATCTTGCTCAGGTACAGGCCCTCGAGGTCCTGGTCGTTGCCGACGGCTTCCCACAAGCCGCGCCAGAACCCCGTGCGGCTCCCGAACTGAAAGCTGAGCCGGCGGATCACGAAGCGCTTGGGGTGGGGCAGCAGGCCGAGCACCTCGGCCGCCTCCTCGTCGGAGGCGAAGTCGACCGGATCCAGGCCGCCCACCCCGGGCACCACCTCACGCCAGCGCTCACGCAGCTCCAGCAGCACCCCCTCGAGCGCGAACAGGGGCTCGGCCGCGTGCATGTCGCCACTGTCGCGCCGCATGATCGGAAGCAGGCCGTAGGGGTGTGGGCCGACCGCGAGTGTGGGCAACGGCGCTCCCCCGCGTACGTGCTCGCAGAAGAACTCGCGGACCGTGACGTGCTTGGCCGGCGGGAGGATCGAGGGACCCTCCTCGGGCGCGAGCAGGTCGTCGATGTAGCGCCCCCACGTGACCGGCCACAGGGCGCGGTTCATCGCCGCCATCGCCGCGTCCTCGTTCGGCACCGCACCCGGGAGCCGGCGCAGCACCGTGTCGTCGCCGAGACCCAGGGCCGTCGCCAGCTGTGACGCGGCGGAGCGGGTCACGCCGGCGAGGCCCACCCCGTCGAGCTCGCGCTCGAAGAGCCCCGCCACGTCGTCCACGACAGCGCTCCAGCCGGCGACGGCCTCGTCGGTGTTGTTGGTGGGCGTGCCCTGCGCGAGCACGTCCAGGCCGTCCGTGTAGTGGTGGGCCTCCAGCAGCGTAAGCAGCGCGGGCTCGTTGTTGGCCGCCTCACGGACGCCGGCTACGAAAAGCGTCAGCCCGTCAGCTCCGATATCGATGTCCGAGACGTCGACCGAGATCGCCATGCCGACGTCGAGAGCGCGCTCGTAGTCGACCATCCATGCCACTTCCTCGTCCACGGGGAGCGCCTCCTCCCCACCCTCGTAGGGAACGAGGTCGGCGAGGTCGGGCGAGCAGTGGAGCGGCCTTTCCACCTCCTGGCCCCAGGCCACGAACGCCCTCTCGTTCCCCAGGAATCCGATCGCGCACCATCGGTCGGGCAGGAGCGCAGCCGTGGCCGGCGGGCTGGTCTTCCGCGTGTTCAGGTCGGGGAACACCCACTCGCCCTTCGGCCCCTGAGTGGGCCGGGTCTCGCGGGCCACCCAGACGGCCCGCCGCGGCGGCAGCTCGCGCACGAGGTCGTCGCGGGCGGCGTCGACCTCGCCCTCGAGACGGCGCTGCCAGTAGGCCATCCCGAGGGCCAGCTCCCGCTCGGTCAGCAGCGGGGCGTGGTCATCGAGGTGGAGCTGGTCCGGATAGATGCGGATCTTCAGGTCGTCACCCGAGAAGCGCGTCTCGAGCCGGACGGGGAGCATCAGCAGCGGCGCGTCGCCGATCTCGAAGCTCTCGCTGTGGTCCACCGGGCTGAGGAGGACGAACTCGCCCTCGAGCTTGTCCGGGCTCAGCTCGAACGCCGCCGGGTCGGCAACGAGTCGCTCAGGCATTCGCACCGGCCTCGGTCACCACCAGCATCTGATCGGCGTGCACCAGCATCCGCACCGGGCGCTGCAGCGTGATTCGCGCCATCCCCGCCGCGCTCTCCGCCCACGTCTCCTCCCAATCGTTCTCGCCCTGCTCGTCGTAAGGGAGCGTGGTCGCCCCGAGGGACTCGAGGCTCACGTGGGTGCCGCTGGGAGACCCTCGCACGTCGCCCCGGGTCAGGTCCTTCCAGAACTCCAGAGCGGTCGTCTCGTCCGATGCTTCGGTGTCCAGGCCGAACGCCGGCTCGGTGGGCGGTTCCTCGAACGCGAAGTACCAGCCGGGCGCGTCGCGGTTCTCGGTGGTGCCGGGCACGTCGTCCTCCACGTCGACGGCTTCCTCGAACTCGAACCCGATGAAGCTGGCGTCCGGGCCCAGCGTGCCGCTGAAGATGGGATCCAGCGCCTCCGCGCGCGTGTCCTCCACGCGCTCTCCTCCCCGCCAGCGGGCGGGCACCGCGGTGACGAGCGTGTTCGGGTAGCGGCGCAACAGGTCGCCCTTGATCACCAGCACGAGCACCTGCCCGGGATCCGTCGCCGTCGCGGCGTGGGTCCCGAGCGGCCCGGTCGTCCACGCGTCGACCGGCGGGATGTCCTCCGCAGCGCCGACCGAGTCCCAGAAGGTCCGCAGCCACGTTCCGGCGAGGTCGGCCGGGTACTCGCGCCAGGCCAGCTCGCGCGAGAACTCGTGGTTGGCGCCGAGCAGGAACGCCTCGACGCTTGGCTGGTTGATCACCGCCAGCCCCACGCTGTCGGGAGGCAGTGAGCCGATCCCGGGCATCAGCAGCTCCGGGTCGATGCTCACCAGCTTGCGGTAGAGCGGCTGGCGCAGCTCGGGGGAGACGC
Organism: uncultured Thermoleophilaceae bacterium; assembly: GCA_963821275.1. Lineage (GTDB taxonomy): Bacteria > Actinomycetota > Thermoleophilia > Solirubrobacterales > Thermoleophilaceae > JACVRW01. The sequence continues at coordinate 117,163 of CAWGDF010000010.1, read as the reverse complement.
CCATCGACGCCGGCACGGGCTCGTCCCCCAGCGAGGCCGCGGGCTCGACCAACGCGCGCACCCGTGCCTCCAACATCGCCGTCGGCTCGAGCCGCTCCCTCACGATGCCGGCGAGCGTGCCGAGCCCCAGGTCACCCGTGGAGATCACGGCCGTTCCAAGGCCGGACACGTCGTGCTCGAGGGGCCCGAACACCGAGCCCACCTCGCGGCTGGCGACGGGATGCAGGCTGCCCGGCTGGAGGCCGCCGAGGCCGGCGGCGGGGAAGTCAACATCGACCTGGACAGGCGAGCTGTCGGCGCCGAAGGGGACGTGGAGGGTGGCGTAGACGAGCATCCCATCCGGGTCACTGGCGAACCCGTCGGTGATGCGGCTCGTGGCGCCCGCCTGGTCCTGGGTCGGACTCGTGACCGCCTTCGCCAGCACGCCGCCGGCGCGGGTCGTGCGGCGGAAGGCCGCCGACACGAGCCCGGCCGGCAGCGTGGTCTCCGGGCGCCGGCCCCTCACCGTCCGTCCGGAGACGCCGCCCGGAAGGCGGGCGTGAGCCCCGGCCGTCACCTGGAGCAGCGTCCCGTCGGGAAGCTCCTCCAGCCGCGCGTGGCTGCGCTGACCCACACAGAGCGCCAGCCGCGTCCGGTTCAGCAGTCCGTTGACGTCTCCCGCCCCAAGGGCCTGATCCCAGGCGTCGGCCATCAGCGCCTCCTGGTTGCGGCGCACGACTTCGGCGCCCAGGCCGGCGGCAGAGCGGTATTTCGGGTCGAGGTTCGCCTCCGAGAGCCAGCGCGGAGCCTCGGGTGACCTGGGCTCGCGCGGTTCCGGGATCCGGTCGATACCGGCAGGCAGCGCGCCGTACCGAGGTGGCGAGACCACGGGGTCGTGGCGGGCCGCCACGTACGGCTCGCCCTCGGCCCGCGGCTCGCCCGGAGCGGCTTCCGCGAGAAGCGCGCCCATCGCCGAGCGAAAGGCCTCCCGCTCCGGGTCACGCCAGGGAGGGGCGTCCATCTCGGGCGAGCCCAGCGCGCCCTCGTAGCCCACCGTCACCGGCTCCTTCGGCAGGCGCTCGGTGCCCGGGTCTGAGAGATCGAGGTCGTGTACGCCCACCTCCGGCCCCAGCGGACGGGGCTCCAGGCGCCGTACGAGGTCCTCGAAGTCGGCCGGGTCGGGCGCGGTCCGGAAGCTCCACGAGTGCAGCACCGGGAGCCGCAGGTCCGAGCTGTCCGCGGTCCACGCGAGAGCGACCGAGTCGGCAGGAGGATCTAGGCCCAGCCCGGCCAGCCGGCCGGCCTCGAAGCTCGGCACCAGGCAGGCCAGGTAGCCCGTGTCGGGCTCCAGGTAGCGAGGGCACAGCAGGCGTGCTGTCGCGAGCTCGGGGGTGTCGGCGAGGAGCGCCGCGAGATCGGTGTAGTCGGCGTACACCTGGACGTGCGCCCACGCCCAGGCCTCGGTCAGGTCGGGCAGCTCCCGGCCGGCGTCGTCCACGCTGAGCGCCTTTCCGCCTTCCTCCAGGGCCACGCCGTCGCGCACCTCCACCACGACCAGCACGAGCCAGGGGATCAGACGGTCGTCGCGCGGGCGGGCGGGGGTGAACAGCCACGGGAGGTCGGCGCTCCGCAGGTCGACGCTGGGGAACAGGTTGGGGGCGTGGTCACGGGCGCCATCCAGGGGATCCACCCGCACGACCTCGCCGGGCGCAAGGCCCACCACCGAGCCCGGGCCGCGCACAGTCATCGTCCGGTCGATCGGCTGGCCCGCTGCCGCCACGGTCACGTCCACCTCCGCCACGGCGCTGCGTGGGAGCCCGGACGCGTCGGCCTGCTCGCCGATGGAGCGCGCCAGGCCGCGCCGCACATACGACAGGTAGCGCAGGGTCGCGCTCACGAGATCAGCTCGGTCTCATAGGTGGGCACGAGGATCGACTCCGCCGCCCCCCGGGCCATGCGGGCCGCGAAGAAGTCGACCCCGCTCGAGGGCACCGCCCCGGTGGAGCGGCCGGTGTCCGGGTTGGTCACCAGGAAGCGCGGCTCGGCCACGGAGTAGCGCACGCTCGGCGGGGAGGCGGCGCCGAGCGCCCGCGTCATCGCCTCGTCGCGCGCGCTCACCACCCCCACCACGGATCCCGGCTCGTCATCGCGCCCGTTCGGATCGCGGTAGGCGATCTCATGGTCGAAGATGGCTTCCCGCGCGTCCGGCGCGTCGGCGCCGGAGCCGCCCATGACAAGCCCGGCCTTCATCGGAGTGAACGACGGCGCCGTCAGCTTCTCGTCCTCGTCCAGCAGGAAGTACTGGGCGCTCGCGAAGTTCTCCGTCACGTCCTCCACGTCGTCGTCGGCGAAGCCCACGGCCTCCACCGAGACGAGGTCGCGCCCCACGATCTCGGCGTTGCCGTAGCACTCGATCGTGACGTCGAGCGGCAGCAGGCGCTGGGTGACCTGCACGCGCCCCGACGGGTGCAGGGCGCGCGTGTCCTCGGCGTCGGTCACGACGACGGGGTCGGCGCCGGGCGGGGCGACTGCGGTCCAGGCGTCCTCGAGCTTGAGCGCGTCGCGCACGAGCTGCGCCGGATCCGCGCTCTCCGGCGGACCCTCGTTGGCCAGCTCCCCGAAGCTCTCGTCGACCTCGAAGCGCTTCTCCAGCCCCAGGATCCGGAACTCCGCGACGCCGGCGACCTTCCAGGGATTCGGGCCGCTGAGCCTGCCCGCGAGCAGGACGCCGAGCAGCTCCGTGCCCGCGGCGATGACCGAGACCCACAGGCGCAGGCGGATCGAGAAGGAGAAGGGCTCGAAGTAGATGAGCGTGTCGAAGCTCGTGCCGCCCTCGATCGAGAAGCCCTCGGCCCCGGCCCAGAGGTCCGCGCGCGCGCCGAACTGAACGGTGTTCGAGGTGAGCGCGAAGTAGCCGCCGACGCTGACGCGCAGCGCCTCGCCGGTATCGAGCGACACGCCCACCGGATCCAGCTCCGGGAAGTCGTCGGGGGGCACGAACTTGGGGTGAAAGCCCCCGAATGAGACGAGGAAGCCGGGGTTGTCGAGGAACGAGCTGCGCACCGCCATGTCGCCGGTGATCAGGAAGCCCGCGACCTGCGACCCGTGCAGCGACGCGTCGATTTTCAGCGTGCCCTCGGTGAGGTTGAGGGTCCCGGCGAAGTTCACGTGCAGCTCGAGGATCGGGGTCTGCTCGCGCGGCAGCACGGCGCTGAGGGCGCCGAGCAGCGAGATCGTCAGCGGCTCCGGGAGCTGGATCGCCACGCCGGCGTCGATCTCGACCAGCGTGGGCGTGCCCCAGCCGATCTTCACGATCGGGCCGAAGACGTACTGGCCGCGCGCCGCCGGGAAGACCGCGTCGATCTCCGCGAGGATCCGGGTGGCGTTGGCGATCGGGTCTTCGGGGAAGAGGATCGCGTCCAGCGAGCCGGTGCGCACCGCCTCGCCCAAAGCGTCGTCGTCGAGCCCGCGGTCGATCCCCACGAGCCCACCGACGCCGTTGAGGGTGAAGCCGAAGCCGAGTTGTATGCCGGTGAACTGGGCGGCGAGGCTCAGGAACATCGACCACTCGCCCGGCGCGGAGGGGATCTTGGTCTCGACGATGCCGACGGCCACCAGGCCGACGCCCAGGATGTCGAGCTCGCCGATCCCGGCGTAGCGGCCTGCCGCGGGGTCGATGTCGAGGAACCCCCCGCCGCTCACCACGCCGGCGACGTCCACGCCGATCCCCAGACCGGACGGCAGCACGATCCTGAACCCGATGTCGAGCGGGCCGGCGTTGCCGTCCACGAAGACCAGCGGAAGCTCCGCACCGAGCGCGTCGGCGGCGAACGCCACCGGGCCCAGCTCACCCGACACGGCGGCGGCTGCGCGCAGGGCGAGCTCCGGGGCCGCTCCGGTCCCCAGCGCCAGCGCGAGGTCCACGCGATCGATGTGCACTCCTCCGACCGAGATCTCCGGATGCAGGGCAATCTCGAATCCCGCTCCCGTGGCCAGCCCGAGTCCGGTGCGGTTGGACCACGAGAGACCGAAGGGCACGTCGATCCGCGCCTCGGCGGCGCCCAGAACCGAGCCGAGGAAGCCGTCGAGCGAGGCGGCGGAGAGCACCAGAGCCAGGCCCTCGGGCTCGAGGCCGAGGGTCAGCTCGAGCTCGTCGGCGTCCCGGTCCAGGTCGAGGGAGAAGGTGAGGCCGGCGATCTCGAGCCGAATGCCGCCGGGCTCGCCCAGCAGCACGCGCGGTGTCTCGGAGGTGGACGTTAGCGACGCCCCGAAGCCCTCCGCCGGCAGCTCCCGGCCCGGCGCGAACGGGTAGCGCAGCGCGGTCTCGCCGGGCCTCAGGACCACCCCGAGCTGCTCGCTCAGGTCGGCGCCCGGCCGGACCGCGAACGTCCAGCCCTGCCCCAGGTCGAGCTCAGGGTCGATCCCGGAAGGGACCTTCGGAAGGATCAGCATCCCGGGCAGGGCCGAGCCCTCCGCGGGCAGCTCGGTGGCCGTGAGCGCCACCGGCTCGAAGTCGGCCGGGTTCTCGAACAGCCGCACGGTAAAGCCGCGATAGACCCCCCGGTCGGGCTGGCCTGTGGCCTGCGCCTGAATGGCGTCGCCGAGGGCCGGATCGACCCGGTCGATCGACCCGGAGATGCCGATCCCGGCCACCAGCTCGCTCACCACCTCGGCCACCCGGGAGAAGTCGAACTCGGAGGTGCCCCAGCCGAGCACCTGCACCGGTATGGCCGCCGGGTCGGAGAGCGTCTCGGGGAGCGCCTCCCAGTCGAACCGGGTGCGAACGAAGGCCGGCCGGTCGGCTGTGGGCGCCTGCGCCTCGAAGCTGATCACGCCGATCGCCTGGAGCGCCCAGAACGCGCCGGGCAGCCTCGTCGCCAGGTGCTCGCTGAGCAGGTACTCGAACAGCTCGCGCCCGATCACCCCCAGGAACGCATCGGGGTCGATCCCGGCGGGCGCCTCGTCGAGGCCGTCGAGCGCGCGGTATACCGCCCCGGCCGCGTCGATGACCGCGAGTACCTCCACGAGCTCCGGCTCGTCGGCCAGAGCGCGCGCGGCCTGAACGGCCTCTGCCGCGGCGTCGGCCACGGCCGCGTAGCTCGCCGGCGGCTCCGCCGCCTCCCACCCGACACGCCTCATCGTCATTGCGAAGGTCTCTGGGTCCCGGAGGGCGCGGTCGAGCGGGCCGACGGCCTGGGCCAGATGCTCGGCCAGCACGCGCACGCTGCCCCGGTCGCTGCTCACACCGGCGGGTAGCGGTAGTCGTAGTCGCGGTCGATCAGGCCGTGCATGGCCGGGTCGATGAAGTCGACCATCGCGTAGCGGCACACCCAACAGAACTGGTACGTGCTGCCGGGCTGCACCTCGAGGACGTTCATGATGCAGGACCCGGTCGGGTGGTAGATGTTGCAGTCGAACTGCATGCCGGCCTCGAACAGGCCGGTGAGCATGGCGGACTCGGTCGGTTTCTTGGGCGCGTTGCCGGGCCCGAAGTTGCGCGCGGGGGTGTTGCCCTCTTCGGGCGGCCCGGTCTTGGTGGCGCAGTCCCGGAAGGCCGGCGCGCCGTGCGTCGCGTTCAGCGGATTGCTCTCCTGCTCGATCCACTGGCGCACAACGGCGTGTACCAGCTCGAGATCGTCACCGGGCGGAGTGGGTGAGCGCTTGGGCTCCATCACGATGCTTCCTGCGGGGAAGGTGGCCGGAAGCGCCGGCGCTCCGGCCGGGATCGGCTCGGCCGGCACCACGAAGACCTCCGAGTCGCCGACGACCTGCGTCACCCGCAGCCGATAGGACTGCTGCGAGCCGGGCAGCGGACGCGTCCGCAGGCGAACGATGGTGCCCACTGGGAAGTCCGTCGCCCGCGGGGGCGTCTCGAGCGGGAAGTTGCTGGCCTCGCCGGGGACGAAGAACAGGCGGTGCTGGGCGCCGGCGAGCACCGGCGGCGAGGTGAGCCTGGCCGCGTGCACGAGGCGCGGCCAGCGCCACTTGAGCTTTGCGAGGAAGGTCGCCCCCGTGAGCAACTCGTCGCGCGACTGGACGTTCGCGTAGTCGCCGGCTCGCTGCTCGTCGGCGGGCGTTGCCGTGCCCAAGCCCCCGTACTCGTCGTCGAGGGTGTAGGAGTGGGCGAGCTCGTGCGCCGCGGTGGCCCGGGTGTCCGCGCTCGGTCGCTTCGGGATCGCGTCGGGGACGATGTCCTGCCCCGGCAGGGGGGTGGCCGGAGTGATGCCGACCCTGTCGGCGATACCCAGGGTCATGCAGATGAGGTGAGCGTCCTCCTGAAGGCCGCTGGTCTCCGTGCGGGTGGTGTTCGCCCCTCCGGAGAGGTCAGTCCGGCAGAGGACGAGGACGGAGCCCTGATCCCGGCCCTGGCGCTTCCAGCGCTCGCCGATGGTATTGCCGCGGGGAAACTCGAGTGCCCCGAGGAAGGCGTCGAAGTCGTCCTCGCTGAAGCGGTGCTCCGAGAGGAACGCCTCCCGCATCGCGTTGCTGCGCTCCGCCCGGGGGCGCTCGCCCAGCACGGCGCCGAAGGCGGTGTCGCGCTCGTTGAAGAGGAACTCTGTGTTGGTGGCCGGTGTCGGCGGGGCGTCGACGGTCGCGCGCAGTGTCGCGGCCGCAGCCGGCGCGACCTCCACGTCGATCGGAAAGGCCGTACCCGTGAGCGAGCGGATCACCGGGCTCAGCGTCGCGATCCCGGCCTCGCGGGAGGGGCGGAAGGCCGCGAAGTAGTTCATCCGGTTCTTGACGAGGTCGAAGGGGCGCGTGCGGGGCGCGGTGTGAAGGCCCTTCACCAGCTCCCCCGCGAGGTCGATGAAGGCCTGTCGGTCCCCGAGGTCGAAGCCGTCGCCGAGGATGAGGACGTTCGGGACGTCGTCGATCGCGGCGAGGCCCGGCCCCGCGATGTGATCCAGGGTGACCGGGGTGTCCCACCTGGCTCCGCCTCGGGCGCGCCCGCTCGCCGCGGACGGGTTGGGCGGCGCCAGCGGAGCGACCGCGCTGATGGTCGTGACCGTGTTCAGCGCGCCGGGGCGGCAGCTCAGGACGCCGGTCCGGAAGTCGACGTCCATTACCCCCACCGCGCTCGTGCCCCACTGGAAGATCGGGTTGGGGCTCCCGGGCAGGTGCACGGAGGTGAAGTCGCCCCCCGCGGGCGCCTCGAACGGGGACCAGTTCGTTATGTCGCCGTACGTACCGTCGCTGAACTCGGCGAGCATCGAGAAGCGGACGTCGTGCGCCCCCTCGGGGACCGTGAGCTCCGAGGGAGTCAGCCACATGCTCGCGATCGCCGCGTGGATGTGGAACCGGATGTATGCGCTGAACGTGTTCGTGCCCTCCGTGACGGTGGCGATGACCAGGAAGTCGAGCAGCCGGGCGGGCCCCGCTGCCAGCGGCGCCGTCACGGTGACCATCCCGCTGCCCGGGAACGGGGGGCTCGTGACGTCGACCGTGACCCCGGTCGCGGCTGCCGCCACGGCCGCGTAGTTCGACGACCAGGTGACGGTCACGCCCGACGGCGGGGTGTCCGCCCGGACGGTTCCGGCCGTGTCCTCGATCCAGAGCAGGTGGTCGAGCCGCGGAGAGGCGACCCCGGGGATCAGGTGGAAGTCCTGTCCAGCCCCCGCCGGCCAGAAGATCCCCGTTACCGGCATCGGCGTGAGGCTATGCCGCCGCGGGGTGCGAAAGCAAGCATGCGCAAAAATGCCCCGATGACCACCACGGAGGTTCCGACCGAAAGCCGAGACGGAGCGGCGTCCCTGGAGGGCCGCCGGCGCTGGCTCGCCCTGTACGTGCTCTGTCTCGGCGACGTTCTGATCGTGCTGGACTCGACGATCGTCAACGTTGCCCTGCCCTCGATCCAGGCCGACCTCGGATTCTCCGACGCGTCGTTGGCCTGGGTCGTGAACGCCTACCTGCTCACCTTCGGCGGGTTCCTGCTCCTGGGCGGCCGCCTCGGCGACCTGTTCGGCCGCCGGCGCTTGTTTCTCATCGGGCTCGCGCTGTTCACGGGCATGTCGCTGGCCTGCGGGCTCGCGGGCTCGCAGGGTTTCCTGATCGCCGCGCGGGCCCTGCAGGGCTTCGGGGGAGCAATCGTGTCGGTGGTCGCGCTGTCACTGGTCATGATCCTGTTCACCGATCCCGCCGAGCGCGCGAAGGCGATGGGCATATTCGGCTTCGTGCTCTCCGGGGGCGCCACGGCGGGGGTGCTCCTGGGGGGCGTGCTGACCGATCTGATCGCCTGGAACTGGATCTTCCTGGTGAACCTGCCCGTCGGGGCCACCGTCATCGCCCTCACACTTGCGCTCCTGCCCGACGATCGCGGCGACGCCGGCGACCGCCGCCTCGACGTCGCGGGAGCGGTCACTGTGACCGCTGCGGTCATGCTCGGCACTTACGCGGTCGTCAACGGCAACGACAACGGCTGGACGTCCGGCGAGACCCTCGGCCTGCTCGGCGCGTCGGCGGCGCTGCTGGCCGTCTTCATCGCAATCGAGGCGCGGGTCGCCTCGCCGCTGATGCCGCTGGGCCTGTTCCGGCTGCGCAACATCTCGGTCGCGAACGTGGTCGCCGTCCTGATGGCGGGGTCGATGTTCGGCTGGTTCTTCCTCTCGGCGCTCTACCTCCAACTGGTGCTCGGCTACAGCCCGCTCGAGGTCGGGCTCGCCTTCCTCCCGGCGACGCTGATCATGGGCATCGGCTCGATAGCGGTGTCGGACCGGCTCGTCATGCGCTTCGGCATCAAGCCCCCGCTCGTCGGGGGCCTCGCCTTGTTCGCTCTGGGGCTGCTCGTGTTCGCACGGGCGCCTGCCGACGGGAGCTTCGTGGCCGATGTGCTTCCGGGCATGATCGTCATGGGGCTCGGGGGCGGCATCACGTTCAATCCGCTTTTACTCGCCGCCATGGGCGACGTCGCCCCGACCGAGGCCGGCCTGGCCTCCGGCGTCGTCAACACCGCGTTCATGTTGGGCGGCGCACTGGGGCTGGCCGTACTCGTGAGCGTCGCCGACTCCCGCACGAGCAGCCTGCGCGACGCGGGCGACGGTGCGCTCGTGGCGCTGACCGGCGGGTACCACGCCGCGTTCCTCGTCGGCGCAGTCTTCGCCGCGACGGGCTCGCTGCTCTCGCTGCTGCTGCGCCCGGTCGCGCCACCCCGGGCAGGAGGCGCAGGAGGCGCCGGCGGACGCAGCCGCGCGCATCCAGGAGTCGGCGACGGCGTAGTCGAGATCCGCCAGGACGGGCTCACGTGTGCCAGCTCCGCGACGAGTCGGTCCGCTCCATTCAGGGGCGCACCGGACAGCGCGGCGGCACCGGGTGAGGGCGAGCTGCCCCCACCCGGCGTTCGCCGTTCGTCAACGCGAGATACGCTCGATGAGCGTCATGCGCTCGCGGTCTGACGCGTCCTCGGCGAAGACCGCGAGACCGCTCCCCTTCGCCTTCGCGTAGGCGCCGGTGCCGTGCTTGACGACGAAGCGCGCGACGCCGGTGAAGCTGGCCTGTCTGACGTCGCCCTTGCCGTCCTGGCAGGAGTCGCCCGCCAGCCTGAGCGTCAGGCGGTCGCCCGAACCGGCCTCGAGCACGATCTCTCCCTTGATCGGGGCGCAGAGGCCGCCCTCGCCGTTCGCGAACGCCTCGGCGACACGCAGGTCGAGGTCGCCGGTGTAGGCGCCCGTCCCGATCGTGCCCCTGAAGGAGCCGTTGACGAGCTGGAGCCTGCAGACGCCCGCCGGACACGGGCCGTCCTTCACCGTGTCGTCGCCGCGGACGACGAGGCGTTCGGACTTCTTGGCGGAGCCCGCTGCGGTTGCGCCGCTCGAGGCGGCCACAAGGGCGAGGCCAACCGCGGCCAGCGCGACAAGCGCCACCACCGCCGCGAGCCTCCGAGACTGAAATGAGATCGACATTGCTGCCTCCTGATTGCCTTGGCCCTCCACGGAGGGCGATTTGCTTGTGGGGGCAGCATCGGCCCGGCGTGGGCTTACGGCATCGGCGTAACCACCTAACCGGAGCCGGCGCGCTCGGCGACACGGGTCAGCTCGACGCGGGAGCGCACCCCGAGCTTGCCGTAGATGTTGCGCAGGTGGGCCTCGATGGTCCGGGTGCTGAGCACCAGCTGCTCGGCCACCTCACGGTTGGTGCGGCCGGCCGCGACGAGCTCCGCGATCTCGCGCTCGCGCGACGTAAGCGGGGCCAGCGGGCCGTCGGTCCCCTCGCGCGCGGGGCGCAAGACGCGGCGGCCCAGGCACCGCAGCTCACGGCCGGCCTCGTCACGACGCCGCCGGGCCCCGAACCGGTCGAGCTCGGCTTCGGCCTCGCTCAGGGCATCGAGCGCGGCTCGGCGCTCACCGGCCGCTACCAGCGCCCGTCCCTCGGCCAGCCGTGCCCGCGCAACCAGCATCGGCACACCCGCGCGGCCTCGCGCGCTGCAGCGCCCGCGACCGCGGCGTCGCGTGCGCGCCCGCGCGCGAGGAGCACCTGTGTGCGAGCCAGCTCGGCGACGCCGGCCGCCCAGGTCGTCCCGGCGCGCTTCGCCTCCGTCTCGCCGAGGGCGAGCATCTCCTCGGCGGCGTCGAGCTCGCCGCAGGCCAAGTGCGCCTCGACCAGATCGGCCGCTGCGGCGGGCCGATCGGCGGGCAGGACTCCGGCCAACCCGGGACCGCCGAACGCGTCGAGCATGACCGGCACGGCCCGGTCCGGGTTGCCGGCCGCGGTCAACGCCGCGCCCAGGCACCAGCCGGGTTGTCCTGCTGCGTGGAAGTCGGCCGGCGTCCCTCTTGCGCGGCCTCCTCTCCGTGTTCCAGCGCGGCGGCCACGTCACCGGCGGCCAGTCGCGCCGCGGCGAGCTCGCTCTGGGCCCACAACAGCATCCTCGGGTTGCGGGCCAGGCGCGCGCGCTCGACGCCCTCCTCCCCCGCGGCGGTCGCCTCGTCCAGGCGCCCGAGGCCGATCAGAACCGCCACCGATTCGACGGTGAGCACCAGCAAGACCCGCTCGCGCCCGGTTTCCTGGGCGATCGCGGCGCCGCGCCGCAGATCGGCCAGCGGCGCCTCGAACTGACCGAGCGCCCGCCGTGCCCGGCCGAGCATCCAGAGGCCCGGAACGCGCGTGGCCAGCTGTGGACCGGTGAGCCGCGCGAGCACCGTCGCTGACTCCTCGAGGCGGCTCGTGGCCCCGCGCCGGTCCGCTGCCGATGCAGCCGCGAGCGCACCGGCTGCGAGCCCTGCGAACTCGAACACCGGATCGCCGATCGCTCGTGCATCGGAGCAGGCGTCGCTGGCCTGCCCATACGCCTCGTCGAGGTCGCAGCCCAGCAGCGCGGTCAAAGAGAGCGCCAGCCGCAACCGCACGCGATCGGGCGACGCCTGCGCGGGCAGGTCGCCCAGCGCGACCTGCAGCCGGCGGCGGGCCGACGCTGACCGCGGAGGAGAACATCGTCCTGCCGCTGACCATCGCCGGCCGCAGGCCGGAGCGCGCCTGGGTCGACGCCGTCATCGAGCGCGTCGGCCTTGGCGAGCGCCGCGGCCACCGGCCGGCCGAGCTGTCGGGCGGCCAGCAGCAGCGCGTGGCGGTGGCGCGGGCGCTCGTGACCGAGCCCAGCGTCCTCTTCGCGGACGAGCCGACCGGCAACCTCGACTCTCGCTCCGGCGCCGAGGTGCTCGCGCTGCTCGGCGAGGCGGTGCGCGAATACGGGCAGACCATCGTGATGGTCACCCATGACCCGCGCGCGGCGGCCAGCGCCGATCGAGTCCTGTACCTGGCCGACGGCCACCTGGCCGGGGACCTCGACGATCCCAGCGAGGACGACATCCTCGCGCTCGTGAAGGAGGCGGCATGATCCGGTTCGCTCTCAAGAGCATCTCCTCGCGCCGTCTGCGGACCGCGCTCACCGCCCTGGCGATCGTGCTCGGGGTGGCGATGGTGAGCGGTGCCTACACGCTCACCGACACCATGCGCGGAGCGGCCGACTCGCTGTCCAAGGCCTCCTATGAGGGGACCGCGGCAGTGGTCTCGGCCAAGACCGCATTCGAGGTCGACGCCGACGACTTCGGTCAGCGTCCAACCCTCCCGGCGGGCGTGCTGGAAGAAGTCTCCGCTCACGCGCCGCGTGCCGTGGGCAGCATCTCCGACGAGGCCCGGCTGCTCGACAAGGGTGGCGACGTGATGGGCACCGGCCCCTACTTCGGGGTCGGGCTCGACCGCGACGCCGGCGAGCTGAGCCCCTTCGAGCTCCGCGAGGGGCGCTTTGCCTCCGGGCCGGGCGAGGTCGTGATCGACGCCGGCACCGCCGAGAAGCAGGGGTACGCGGTGGGCGACTCGATCGCCGTGCAGACACGCGGGCCCGCCCGCAAGGCGGAGATCACCGGGATCGCGTCGTTCGGCGACGTCGACTCGATCGGCACCGCCACCTTCGCGCTGTTCGACCTGGAGGCGGCGCAGCGGCTGTTCGGCAAGAAGGGCCGCTACGACGAGATCCTCGTGGCCGGCGGCGACGACGTGCGCCGCACGCTGGCCGGCGCCCTGCCGCAGTACCAGGTACAGACGCCCGAGGAGCACGATCGCTTCACGCTCGACGGCCTGAAGGAGTTCGTGTCCTTCATCCAGGTGTTCTTGCTGGCCTTCGGAGGCGTTGCCGTCTTCGTGGGCGCGTTCACGATCTACAACACGCTCTCGATCACGGTCGCCCAGCGCTCGCGCGAGCTGGCGCTCATGAGGGCGATCGGGGCCACGCGCCGGCAGGTGCTGCGCGCCGTGGTGATCGAAGCGCTCGTGATCGGGCTGGTCGCGTCGCTGGTCGGCGTCATCGCCGGCCTGGGCCTAGCGAAGCTGCTGTCGAGCGTTCTCGCCTCCGTGGGCGTCGACCTGCCGCAGACCGGAACGGTCTTCGCGACTCGCACAGTGGTCGTGGCGCTGCTCGTGGGCGTGGTGGTGACCGTGGTCGCCGGCCTCGGACCGGCTCAGCGCGCCACCCGAGTCTCGCCCGTCACAGCGATGCGCGAGGGCGCCGAGGTGCCGCCCGGGCGGATCGGACGGCACGCGACGAAGTTCGCAGCCGCCGTCGGGGCAGTCGCCCTGGCGATCCTCGGCCTGGGCCTGTTCGGCCCCGGCATCGATCCCGAGGGACGCCTCGCCCTGCTGGGACCTGGTGCGCTGCTGCTGTTCGTGGCCGTGGCCCTCGTCTCTCCCCGGCTCGTGCCGCCGCTGGCTTCGCTCCTGGGGCGGCCCGCCGCCCGCCTGGCCGGGTCTGCGGGCGTGCTGGCCCGGCGCAACGCCATGCGCAATCCCGGGCGCACCGCGGTCACCGCAGCGGCGCTCATGATCGGCATCGCGCTGGTGGCCTTCTCGGCCGTGCTCGGCAACGGGATGCGCGAGTCGACCAAGGGCGCGATCGCCGACAGCGTCAAGGCCGACTACGTGCTGGTCGGCTCGGACGCCTGGTCGCAGATCGACCCGAACGCGACCAATGTGGCGGCCGCCCTTCCCGGGGTGGAGCTCGCCACCGGGGTCGTGCAGGACCGCGGTCGCGCGCTGGGCGAGGAAGTCGCCGTCGACGGGGTGGACCCCGCGGCGGTCGGCGAAGTGCTCGGCGAGGAGGCGTACGCCTCGCTCGCGGGCGGGAACCCCTCGGCGGCGGTGGTGACCGAGAGGTTCGCCGACGAGCATGACCTCGCCGAGGGCGACCCGATCGCGGTCACGGCACCGTCCGGGAAGCGCCTCGACCTCAGGGTCGCGGCGATCTCGCATCCGGACCGCTTCGACCCCCTGGCCATGGGCCAGGTCACGATCGCCCGTGCCGTTTACGACGGCGCCTTCGCGGAGGACCGCGAGCGCTTCGCCTTCGTGAACGGAGCGGACGCCTCCGCGACGTCACTCAAGCGCGGTCTCGACGGGTTCGCGGACGTGAAGGTGCAGTCGCGGGCCGAGTTCGAGACCGAGCAGGCGGCCTGGGTCGACCAGGTGCTCGGGATCTTCTACGTCCTGCTGGGCCTGGCCGTGATCGTGTCGCTCTTCGGCATCGTCAACACGCTCGCGCTGTCGGTGCTCGAGCGCACGCGCGAGCTGGGCATGCTGCGCGCGATCGGCATGACCCGGCGCCAGGTGCGGCGCATGGTCCGCCACGAGAGCGTGGTCACCGCCCTCATCGGGGCAACGCTGGGCATCGCGATCGGCCTGTTCCTGGCCGGCCTGGCCACCGCCGCCCTGAGCGGCGAGGGCCTGCGCTTCGCGGTCCCGGTCGGCTCGCTGGTCGCCTTCACGGTGGTCGCTGCGCTGGCCGGCGTGCTGGCGGCGATCGGCCCGGCGCGGCGCGCCTCCCGGCTCGACCCTCTCAGGGCGTTGCAGTACGAGTAGGGCCGGGGGCCGCGGCGGCCTGCCATGCTCCATCGCGGTTTGCCGAGCGACCCTGCAGCGCTGGCGCAGCTCGTGCGGGCCCGCGGTGTGAGCGACCCGCAGGTGCTCGAGGCGGTCGCGACCGTGCCCCGCGCCCGGTTCGTCCCCACCGCGCAGGCCGAGCGCGCCTACCGCGACGAGCCGATACCGATCCCGCACGGCCAGGTCACCACCCAGCCATCCCTGGTGGCAAGGATGCTCGAGGCGCTCGCGCTTCAGCCGACGGACCGGGTGCTCGAGGTCGGCACCGGCTACGGCTTCCAGACGGCTCTGCTCGCCGCGCTGGCCGCCGAGGTGGTCAGCGTAGAGCGCTTCGCAGACTTCGCGGCGACCGCTCGGCGCAACCTCGAGCGCCACGGAGCGGGCAACGTCGACGTGCTCGTGGGCGACGGCAGCAGCGGCGTTCCCGAGCGGGCGCCGTTCGACGCAGTCGTGGTCTCCGCCGCGTTCACGAGCGTCCCGGGCCCGCTGGCCGATCAGCTCGCCCCAGGCGGGCGGCTGGTGCAGCCGCTCGGCAGCGGCGGTCACGACGAGGTGACCCTCTTCGTGCGCGGCCCGACCGGCATGGAGCGCCGGGGGAGCGTCACCCCCGCCCACTTCGTGCGGCTCTACGGCCTCCACGGGTTCCGGCCCGACTGAGCGGGACGTGGGTCCCACAATCGGTCTGCTCGGCGACGTGATGCTCGGGCGACTGGTGGCCGATCGCCTGGACCCGGCGGAGCAGGTCTGGTCGGACGAGCTCACCGAGCTCTGCCGCTCGTGCGACGCCGTCGTCTGCAACCTCGAGTGCTGCATCTCCGACGACGGGACCCGCACGACGCGCATCCACGGCAAGCCGTTCTTCTTCCGCGCACCGCCGGCCGCGGTCGCGGCGCTCGCAGCCGTGGGTGCTCGCGCCGTCTCGCTGGCGAACAACCACGCCCTCGACTACGAGGAGCGGGCGCTCGGCGACACGCTCGATCACCTGGCGGCCGCGGGCATCGCCTCGGCAGGGGCAGGGCGGACCGTCGAGGCTGCGCGCCGGGGCGCGGTCGTCGCAGCCGGCGACCTGCGCCTCGGCGTCCTTTCCGTGACCGACCATCCGGCCGAGTACGCCGCCGGCCCGCACGCGCCCGGGGTGGCCTTCGCCGAGCTGGGCCACCGACTTCCGGACTGGGTCCGGCACGAGCTCGAGCGGCTGCGAGCCGAGGCCGACCTGGTCCTGGCCTTTCCGCACTGGGGCCCGAACATGGCGACCGAGCCGGGGCCTTGGCGGCGGAGAATCGCGCGGGAGCTGATCGCGGCGGGGGCCGATGTGGTGGCCGGCCACTCGGCGCACGTCTTCCACGGGATCGAGCGCATTGACGCTCGACCCGTCCTATATGACCTGGGCGGCGCCCTCGACGACTACGCGGTCGACGCGGCGCTTCGAAACGACCTGGGTCTGCTCGCGCTCTGGCGGCCGGCCGGGGAGCGGGAGATCGAGCTCGTCGGACTCGAGCTCGGATTCTGCGAGACCCATCTTGCCCGCGGTGGCGCGGCGGACTGGATCGCCGCCCGGATCACGGACGCCTGCGACGCGCTGGGGACCGAGGTCGAGCGCCTGGACGAGCAGCGCTTCGCGCTGCGCCCGCCCGGGGCGCCGGCCGCCGGAGCCTGACCGGCTCCGCCGCCCGTCGCGACAGCTCTACGGCCACGGCCAGGATGCGGGCCAGCGCCTCGAACTCGCTCTTGCGCTCGAGCAGGTCGGAGGTTGAGGTGACGCAGCGCCCCATGGGGCCACGTGGCCCGGCCCCGCCCCCGCGAGCGTGGCGCGACTATCCTCGTGGGGTGCGCCAGGCTCGCCGCACGGCGGTCGTCCGGATGTTCGGGCCGCTCGGGCTGGAGCTCGCCGGTTCCCGGCTCGGCCCGGGCGACTTCGGGGGCGTCAAGCCCAAGCAGCTGCTGGAGGTCCTGCTGCTGGAGCGCGGGCGAGCGGTCTCGAAGGACCGCCTGGCCGACCGGCTGTGGGGAGAGCGCCCGCCCCAACGGGCTGCGGCGACGATCGAGTCCTACGTCTCGGTGCTGCGCCGCCGGCTCGACGGCGGCCGCGGGCTCGGCCGACGGCTCATCCTGACCGAGCACGGCGGCTACCGGCTGGCCTCGGAGCTGGTCGACGTCGACGTCGACCGCTTCGAGGCGCTGCTGCGGCAGGCCGCGGACGACGGCTGCGCCCGGCGCCGGCCGGCGCTGGAGGCGGCGGTCGCCCTCGCGGGCGACGAGCTGCTGGCCGACGAGCCCTACGCGGACTGGGTGCTCGCCGAGCGCGAGCACTACCAGGCCCTGCTGGTGCAGGCCCTGACCGACCTCGCCGAGTGTTGCGTCGAGCTCGACGATCCGCGGGCCGCCCTTGAGGCCGCCAACCGGGTTCTCGCGCTGACACCCACCGGCGAGCGCGCCTACAGGACGGCGATGCTCGCGCACCTGGCGCTGGGCGAGCGTGACGAGGCGCTGCGCGTCCACGCCCGCTGCCGCGCCGTCCTGGCCGAGGAGCTCGGCGTGGCGCCCTCGCCCGAGACCGCGGAGCTGCACATGACGGTCTTGAACGGGGAGCGCTCCCCCGCACCGCTCGGTCGGCTCCGGGCCGCCCTGCCGGTGGCCTACGCAGCCGGCGACGGTGGCCACAGGATCGCCTATCAGGTCGTCGGGGACGGCCCCGTGGACCTGGTGTTCAACCCGTCGTTCGTGACGAACCTCGGCGCCACCTGGGACGACCCGACCTACGCCGCGTTCCTTCGCCGCCTGGCCTCGATGGCCCGGCTCGTGCTGTTCGACAAACGCGGGACGGGGCTGTCCGATCCCGCGCTCGATTTCCCGACGACCCGCGAGCGCAGCGACGATCTCGTGGGCGTCCTCGACGCGGCGGGATCCGAGCGCGCCGTCCTGTACGGAGTGTGCGGTGGCGGGGCGCTCTGCGCACAGTTCGCGGCCGATCACCCCGAACGGACCGCCGGGGTCATCCTGCACAACTCGTTCGCTCGCATGCTCAGTACCGGCGACTACCCCTGGGGTTGGCCCGCTGAGCGCTACGAGAGCTTCCTGGCCGGTTTCGAGGAGGCCTGGGTGCGCCAGGAGGGCATCGAGCGGCGCAATCCCGGCCTCG
This sequence comes from uncultured Thermoleophilaceae bacterium, assembly GCA_963821275.1. Taxonomy (GTDB): domain Bacteria; phylum Actinomycetota; class Thermoleophilia; order Solirubrobacterales; family Thermoleophilaceae; genus JACVRW01. The sequence continues at coordinate 99,684 of CAWGDF010000010.1, read as the reverse complement.
CGGACAATCCCCGCTACCGCGACTGGTTCGCTCGCTACGTCCGGCTCGCGGCGAGCCCCTGGATGGCCCGCCGCCTGGCCGAGCTGAACGCCGGCATGGACGTACGCCCGCTGCTCGGCGAGGTCAAGGCGCCGAGCCTGGTGGTCTGCCGGACCGACGACGTCTGGCTGTCCGCCGACAACTCGCGCTACCTGGCCGAGCAGATTCCGGGCGCCCGGCTGGTGGAGCTGCCCGGTGGGGACCACGACCCCTGGGTGGGCGACACCGAGCCCGTGCTGGCCGCGGTCGAGGAGTTCCTCGCCACCCTTTCCGTGTCCGCGTCCCAAGGTTTTTCAAAGGTGGCCGCGCGATCCTCTCGAGAACGGAAGACGACGACGGAGGTCTCATGAGTCAGCTCGTGTTCGACGAAACCGCCGCGCGGCGGATCGAGGCTATCTATCGGATCGGGGATGCCGTTCGCCGGCGCCGTCTCGTGCGCGCCGCGCTCGGCGCCGCGATCGGCGAGCGCATCCTCGACGTGGGCTGCGGACCGGGTTACTACTGCGCGGAGCTGTTGCAGGAGGTGGGCCCGTCGGGGGCGGTTGTGGGGATCGACGGGAGCTCCGCGATGCTCGAGCTCGCGGCACGCCGCTGCGCGGAGTACGACAACGTCGCGTTCCACGAGGCTGACGCGGTGTCGCTGCCCGTGGACGACGGCAGCTTCGACGGCGCCGTTTGCGTTCAGGTCCTCGAGTACGTGGCCGACCCCACGGCCGGGCTGGCGGAGATGCAGCGCGCGCTTCGCCCCGGGGGGCGGGTGGTGGTCTGGGACATCGACTGGGACACCGTTTCGTTCAACTCGCCCGAGCCGGCACGCACCGAGTCCGTCCTGCGCGCCTGGGACGAGCACCTGACCCACCGCTCGCTGCCCCACACGCTGGGGCCGCGCCTGCGGGCGGCCGGCTTCGAGGAAGTGCGGATGGAAGCCCACGCGTTCGCGACGGCGGATTTCGACGCGGACAGCTACGGCCCGGCGCTGACCCCCTTCATCGCGGACTTCGTCGCCGGCCGGGGGGGCGTCAGCGAGCACGAGGCACAGGCCTGGCTGGCCGAGCAGCGTGAGCTGGGAGAGCGGGGCGAGTTCTACTTCACCAGCACCCAGTGCTGCTTCACCGCGGTGAGGCCCGAGTAGGGTAGGCGCGGCGGTAGCGCGCACCCGACGAGAGGTAAGACCATGGGCCAGCCGGTCGTCCACTTCGAGATCACGGGCAGGGACTCGGAGAAGCTGGGCAGCTACTACTCGGAGCTCTTCGGGTGGGATGTCGATACCGACAACCCCATGAAGTACGGGGTGGTCCAGCGCGAGGAGAACACGAACCCTGACGGAGTGGGCATCGGCGGGGGAATTGCACAAGGGCCGGAGGGCTACCCCGGTCACGTGACGTTCTACGTCGAGGTCCCCGACGTGGAGGCGGCGCTGGCGAAGGCCGAGGAGATGGGCGGCTCGCGGATGATGGGCCCCGAGGAGGTGATGGAGGGGCTGGTCATCGGCCTCTTCACCGATCCCGAGGGCCACGTCATCGGTGTTCTGACGGGCTCGTAGGACCGTCGCGCCGGCGCAAGCCCCGCCGCGCAGGGGCGTCGAGACGGGCCCAGCTCGCCTGGGGGCCGCCTGGACCGAGTTTTGGTCAGGAAAAACTGAGCATTTGCGGGGCGTATACGCATTACGCGCAGGCGGCGCATTTTCCCGCAATTTGCGGGAATCTGAGAGACGCATTCCGGGCTCCGAGTAAGTCTCGAAGGTTAGTTTGGGGTACAGCCGGCGCCAGCGAAGGGTCCATCAACGGTGCAGGCGAAAGGGTCCCCCACGGTGCGAGAGACGCGAGAGACCAACAGAGGGATGACGATCGGTGTCGCGGGCGGGCACACCGGCCGCATGCTCCGGATTGCAGCGCTGACCGTGCTGGCCTTCGCCCTGCTCGTCCCCGCCGCAGCAGCGCAGGAGAGCGGCGGCGCGGCGGCACCGGAGGCACCGCCGGCCCCAGCCGCCACCGTCCCTGTCGACCCGCCGCCCGTTCCGGAGCCGCCGCCGGTCGCAGACCCGGGCCCCGCCGCAGCCGACCCGCCGGCCGGCGCCGAGACCGAGCCGCCGCCGGTTCCGCAGGCGCCCCCGGTCCCGAACCCCGCGGGGTCCGCTCCGGCCCCTGAGCTGCCGCCGGCGGCACCCACACCCGCTTCCGGACCGTCGGTCCAGCCGGCCCCGCCTGCTCCGGAACCCCTGCTTCAGTCGACCGTGCCGGCGGTCGGCACCGGCCCCGCGCTTCCACTCTCCGCCGCCCCGGCGGTCAATCCGGCTGCGGTCGGGGCTGCGGCCCCGCCGCCCGGAACGGCCCCAGCTGCGTCGGGTACCAGCTCGGTCCTGGAGACAGTTCTTCCCGGCGCCTCGGTGCTTCCGCCCGGCTTCGGCCCGGCTGAGGCGGACCCCGAGGCCGCGGCCGCCGATGCATCCACGCTCGCGCAGCCGGACCTTCCCGAAAGCTCCGAGCCTCTTCCCGCCGAGGCCGAAGACAGCGTGTTGGCCCCGCTGTCGCCCGCGCGGAGCGCGGACCGGACGTTCGGCGAGGCGCTCAAGCTCATGGACGACCTGGCCGGCGTCAAGGCCGCGATGGCGATGCTCACCGAGAGAGGCCGGGAGCCCGCCCAGGCCCCGCCCGCCCACGGCGGCTCCGGCTCGCAGAAGGGCGGGTCCGACCACGTGCCGTCCGCCGAGTTTCCTCCGCTGGCGGGCGGAGCACCATCCGGAGCGGCCGGCTCGGCTTCCTCCGGCACAGGCTCCGCCGCCCTTTACGCACTCATGATCGTCCTCGCGGCCTCCGTTCTGGGGCTGTGGGGCCGGTTGCAGCTGGTCCCGGTGCGCTGGCGCTCCGTGGCCGTCGTCGCTCTCGTCGAGCGCCCTGGCTGAGGCCTTTCAGGCCCACATTCAGTCCGGCTGCGCGTCTACAGCGCGTGAGCCAAGCGCTCGAACAGGAGAACGACGATGCACACCACATATTTCGGATACACCCAGATCAGGAGCCGGCGCCGGGGCCGGCCCCCTCGAGGTGCGGCATGACGCGCGAGCACTGGCTTCCCTCCGCTCCCGAAAGCGCCCGAACGGCCCGAACGCTGGTCCGGGAGGCGGCGGCCCAGGTGGGCCTGGACGGCGAGCGTGTCTTCGATCTGACGCTCGCCGCCACCGAGGCGGTCGCGAACGCCATCCGACACGGTGAGGCGTGGCCCAACGGCTGCATCCTCTTGACGACCGAAGCCTGCGCCCGCGGGCTGCGGGTGGAGGTGTGCGACTGCGGGACATTCGACTCCATGCTCGAGCCCGCCTCCCTCGAGGCGACCTCCGGGCGCGGCATCCAGATCATCGCGACGCTGGTGGACCGCCTGGACGTGCAGAACCGCAACGGCTTCACCCGAGTGCGGTTCGAGAAGCACCGGCTCAAGGTGGTGCCGAACAATGTCGAGCGTCCGCTGCCTGAGCAGGAGGAGGAGATGCGGAGAGCACAGGTGGCCGGCTGACGGGGTGACGCCAAGGAGGCCATCCGCCGGGATACTGGGCGTTTCCCGACCAGCCCGGAGGACAGTGCCCGCCATGCCCCGTCGCCGCCCACCTGCCGCCCGCCTGCTCGCGCTGGCGGTCGTGCTCGCTGCCACACCGCCCCTCGTCCAGGGCGCCGCCGCCAACGGCGAGCCGGTTCGAATGAACCAGCTGCAGGTCATCGGGACGCACAACAGCTACCACCGGGAGCTCACCGAGCCGGAGCAGGCCGCTCACGACGGCGTCTACAACGGCGCGCCGGTGTACGACTCGTTCCTCAAGTACAGCCACGCCTCCCTTCCCAATCAGCTTGGGCGCCAGGGGGCCCGAGGCCTCGAGCTCGACCTGTTCCCCGACCCGGCGGGTGGTCTTTACGCAAATCCGCTCTTGCGTAAACGGCTGATGCTGGGCCCGTTCGGCGACCCGGACTGGTACCGCCCGGGCGTGAAGGTGCTTCACACCGCGGACCTGGACTACAACTCGACCTGCGTCCGGCTCGTGGCGTGCCTGCGACTGGTGCGCCGCTGGTCGCGCGCCAACCCCCGCCACGTGCCGCTTCTGATCCTGCTGGAGCTGAAGGGCACCGATCCGCTCGCCGCGGCTGCCGGCGGCGTGCAGGTTCCCCCCTGGAGCCGCGCCGCGCTGAACGCCCTCGACGCCGAGATCCGCTCGGTTTTCGCCCGCGACGAGCTCATCACGCCCGACCACGTCCGCCGCCGCGGTCTCACCCTGGAGGCCTCGGTGTTACGGCGGGGATGGCCCACCCTGCGCCGCGCGCGCGGCCGGGTGGCCTTCCTGATGGACAACGGCCCGGGAGCGATCAGCGCCGCCTACACGGCGGGCAGGCCAAGCCTGCAGGGCCGCGTGCTGTTCACGAACTCCCAGCCGGGCCGGCCCGACGCCGCCTTTGTCAAGCGCAACCAGCCCAGCGGCGCCAACACCGCCCAGATCCGGCGTCTCGTCAGGGCCGGCTACCTGGTCCGCACCCGCTCCGACGAGCCGCTCGCGACCGTCATCTCGGGCGACCTGAGCCAGCTGCGAGCCGCGCTCGCCAGCGGAGCTCAGCTGGTCTCGACCGACTTTCCCGAGGTGGGCATGAGCGCCCGCTACGACAGTGACTTCGTGGTGGCGCTACCGGAGGGCGGGCCCGTGCGCTGCAACCCGGTCAACGCTCCCCGCCGCTGCCGCACCCGGCGGCTCGAGCGTAGCCGGGCCGCGCGCGCGTTCGCGCGACACGTGGCGAGCGTGCGCGCCCGCTAGGTGGCCGGGCTCTGGGAGCTCGGCCCGCCCGAGCCGAGTGCCGCTCGCACGGCCTCGCCGTACAACTGGTCGAGACCCAGCAGGAGCCCGCGCACCAGCGCAAGCTGCTCACGATCCTCACCGCGGATCCATTCCGCGCCGTCGCGGATATCCACGAAGTGGGCGATCGCGTCGCGATAGACCGCCAGCCGCGCCGGCCGCAGGACCACGGTCCGCATGCCCGGAACGATCTCGCCGAGATCGTCCGCGAGCGCCATCAGCTCCCGCAGCCGGAGCACGTCGTCGGCCGACATGGCCGAGCGGCGGTAGCGCTCCGCCGAGGCCACGGCGATCGCGTGCGTCGAGGCCGCGATCTGCTCCGCGTTCAAGTCGAAGCAGGCGAACACCACGGGCTCGCCCTCCAGGCCCTTCGAGATGTCGACGTGCGCGCGCTTCATCGCCTTCGGGCGACCGTAATCGCCGCCGGGCGGCGCTTCTGTGACACTGGTTCCAGTGGACGCCGAACCCCTGCTCCGAGAGCTGTACGACGCGTTCAACGCCCACAACGTCGATCTGCTCCTCGGCGAGCTCAGCCCCGACGTCGACTGGCCCAACGCCTGGGAGGGCGGTCGTCTGCACGGCCACCACGAGCTGCGCGACTACTGGAACCGCCAGTTCGCGGAATTCCGTCCCCAGGTCGAGGCGGGTGAGATCGCGGTGAGGCCGGACGGCACGGTCGCGGTTGCGGTGCACCAGACCGTCCGGGCGCTTGACGGGACGCTGGTGTCAGAGGGCGACGTGGTGCACGTCTACACATTCACGGACGGCCTGATCGCCCGCATGGACGTCGAGGAGCCGTTCTGAGAGCTGCGGCTACGCTTGCAGGCATGTGCCGCAACATCCGCCCGCTCTACAACTTCGAGCCACCCGCCACCCAGGAGGAGATCCGCGCAGCCGCCCTCCAATACGTGCGCAAGATCAGCGGCTTCAGCAAGCCGTCCCAGGCCAACGCCGAGGCCTTCGAGCGCGCGGTGGATGCAGTCGCGGAATGCTCCGCCCGGCTGATCGATGATCTCGTGACCGCAGCACCGCCCAAGGACCGTGAGACCGAGGCGGCCAAGGCGCGCGCCCGCAGCGCGCAACGCTACGCCGCCTGACTCGGCGGGAATAACCGCGGCGGCGCGGGGGTCTTCCGGGATACGACCCTTCCTCGAGATCCCGGAGCAACGCGATGAGCCTCGTCAAGTGCCCGCAGTGCAGCCGTCCCGCCCAGATCACCGACCGCTTCGCGCTCGGAAGCACTAGCGGTCCCCTCGAGCACGTCAAGACCCGTTGCCCCGAAGGGCACTGGTTCACGGTTCTCGAGGATGATCTGGAGGCCTACCGGCCCGCCCACCCCGGCCAGCGTCGCGCCGCCGCTGCGGTGCCGGTGCTCGCCGCCCGCCTCGGGCTGCTCTAGATCCGGGTCACGCGGCCTGCGCCGCCTCGCTCCGGGGCGGCGCGACTGCGGCTCCGGCGACCTCGGCCGGCCTCGAGCGGCACAGCTCGTCGTGCAGCTGGCCGGCCGGCAGCCGCCCGCCCAGGAACGAAGCCAGCGCCCGCCTGGCCGCAGGGCTCAGCTCGCCACTCGTCGGGTCGGGCCGCTTGCGCCTCATGGGAAAGGGCTTCGGCCTCGCCCGCGGGGCTCCTGCAAGCTCGCCGGGCCGCTGGCCCGTATCAGTAGGCGTGACCCATGTGCTCGAGCACGCTCAGGTGCTGCCCGCCGACCCAGACGAGGTCTTTTGCTTCTTCGCCGACGCCTTCAACCTGGAGGCGATCACCCCGCCCTGGCTGTGCTTTCGGATCGTGACCCCGCGCCCCATCGCCATGGCGGAGGGAGCGCTGATCGAGTACCGGCTGGCCCTGCACCGCGTGCCTGTGCGCTGGCTGACCCGCATCGAGACCTGGGAGCCCGGACGGCGCTTCGTCGACGTGCAGGTCAAGGGGCCCTACAGGCGCTGGCACCACAGCCATACCTTCGAGCCCGTGCCGGGCGGCACGCTGGTGCGCGACCGGGTCCGCTACGCGCTGCCGCTCGGGCCGCTCGGCCGGCTCGCCCACGCCGCCTTCGTGCGCGGGGACCTCGAGCGGATCTTCGACTTCCGCCACGAGCAGGTGGCCCGCCGCCTGGGCGGGTCCGCGCCCAGCCCGAGCGCGCCTAACTTCACTAAGTAAAGTAATAGGCGGATGAGGACCTTCTGGCGCCTGCTCGGCTTCCTGCGCCCGTACCGCAGCGGGGTCGTGGTCTCTTTCCTGCTCGCCGCCGCGGCGATGGGAGTCGGCGTGCTCATCCCCTATCTCGTCGGGCGCACGATCGACGACATCCGGGCGGGCGGCCCGGACCTCCGGCCGCTGGCCCTCGCGGTGATCGCCGCCGGCCTCCTCCGGCTCGTTTTCTCGGTCGCGCGGCGCCTGGTGGCGGGCCGGGTCTCGCTCGGTGTGGAGTACGACCTGCGCAACCGCATGTACCAGCACCTGCACGCGCTCGAGCTGGCCTTCTTCGACTCCCAGCAGACCGGCCAGCTGATGTCGCGCTCGACCGTCGACCTGCAGTCGGTTCGCTTCTTTCTCGGTTACGGCCTGATCTTCATCCTCCAATCCCTCGTCACCATCGTGATCGCCGCGGGCGTGATGATCGCTGTCGACCCCGGCCTCGCCGCGGTCTCCCTGGCGCCGATGCCCTTCGTGATCTGGATCGCCTTCCGCTACGGCCGGCGCAACCGCCCGGCCAGCCAGGAAGTCCAGCAGCGCCTCGCAGAGCTGACAGCGGAAGCGGAGGAGAACGTCTCCGGCGTCCGGGTGGTCAAGGCCTTCGCCCAGGAGCAGCGGCAGCTGCGGCGCTTTCGCCAGGCAGTCAAGCGCGTGTTCGACCAGTCGATGGTCTCGACCCGGCTGCGGGCCTTCTACACCCCCTTCATCGCCTTCCTGCCCCAGCTCGGGCTCGCGGCGGTCCTGTTCGTCGGCGGCCGCCAGGCGGTCCAGGGCCGGATCAGCATCGGCGACTTCGTGGCCTTCTACGGCTATGTGCTCATGCTGATCTCGCCCATGCGAATGCTGGGGATCGCGCTCGGCATGGCCCAGCGGGCGGTGGCCAGTGGAGCGCGCGTGTTCGAGCTGCTCGACCGCGAGCCACAGCTGACCTCCCCGCCGGGCGCAGAGGCGCTCCCGCCGGGCGGCGGGCGCGTGGAGCTGCGCGGCGTGGACTTCGCCTACGACCGCGGCGCGCCCGTGCTGCGCGGCATCGAGCTCGACGTTGAGCCCGGCCGTACCGTGGCGCTCGTGGGCCCCACGGGGTCCGGCAAGACCACCCTGGTCACGCTGATCCCGCGCCTGTACGACGTCGATGCGGGGGCGATCATCGTCGACGGCGTGGATGTCCGTTCGCTCGATCTGAACTCCCTGCGCCGCGAGGTGGCGGTGGTCTCCGACGACGCCTTCCTGTTCTCCGCGAGCCTGGGCGAGAACATCGCCTACGCGCGCGCCGACGCCGGGGAGGCGGAGATCCGGCGCGCAGCGGAGCGCGCCGGCCTGGGCGAGCTGCTCGACGACCTGCCCGAAGGCCTCGACACGCTGGTCGGCGAGCGGGGCCTGACCCTGTCGGGCGGGCAGCGGCAGCGCGTGGCCATCGCCCGCGCCCTGCTCGCCGAGCCGCGCATCCTGATCCTCGACGACGCCACCTCGAGCGTCGACGCCACCACCGAGAGCCGCATCAAGGCGGCGCTCGGCGAGGTGATGGAGGGACGCACCACCTTCGTGATCGCCCACCGGCTCTCCACGATTGCACTCGCCGACGAGGTGGTGGTGCTGGAGGAGGGTCGGGTGGCGGCCCGCGGCACTCACGAGGAGCTGCTGGACCACTCGGCGCTCTACCGCGAGATCGCCGAGAGCGGGCTGCCCGACCCGCTGCTCGTCGCTCGCGGCGAGCCCGAACGGGAGGCGGCGGGGCTGTGAGCCGCGCCGGCCGACTTCGTCACCTGGGCGGCTTCCTGCGCCCCTACCGCGGCCGCGTGCTGCTGATGCTGTTCGCGCTGCTGGTGGCCACGGGAGCGGCTCTGGTGCCACCGTACCTGGCGGGGCGGGCGATCGACGACGGCATCCGCGACGGCGACCTGAGCGCGCTGACGGTGATCCTGATCCTGTTCGTGGCGGCCGCGCTGCTCAACTGGGCGGCCACGTACGCGCAGACCTACCTGATCAACTGGGTCGGCCAGCGCGCCCTCCAGGACCTCCGCATCGACCTCTTCGAGCATCTGCAGCGGCTGTCTATCGGCTTCTACTCGAGGCGCAAGACCGGGGTCATCATCTCGCGCCTCACGAACGACGTGCAGGCGCTTGACCAGCTCGTCACCGACGGCATCTCGACGCTCTTCTCGGCCAGCCTCACCCTGATCGGGACCGCGGTCATCCTCGTGGTGCTCGACCCGAGCCTCGCGCTGATCACCTTCCTGACCTTCCCGGTCCTGCTGGCGGCCAGCGTGGCCTTCCGGATCGCCTCGGCGGGCGCGTACCGGGCCACGCGGGAGAAGATCGCGGTCGTCACGGCCTACCTGCAGGAGACGCTGTCGGGCGTGCGCGTGGTGCGCGCCTTCGGACAGGAGCCCCGCCACCGCAACCGGTTCGCCGAGCTCAACGACGAGCACCGCGACGCGAACATGAGGACCGTCAACCTGAACGCGGCCTACTTCCCGTCGGTCGAGTTGCTCTCGGCCGTGGCCACGGCGGCGATCCTCCTCTACGGGGGCAACCAGGTCATAGAAGGGGCGACCACGATCGGCGTGCTGGCCTCGTTCGTCTTCTATCTCCAGAGCTTCTTCGACCCGATCCAGTCGCTCTCGCAGCTCTACACCACCTACCAGGCCGGGATGGCCGCGCTCGACAAGATCTTCGAGCTGCTGGACGAGGAGCCCGAGATCAGCGACCGCGCCGATGCAGCCGAGCTGCCGCCGGTGCGAGGGGAGGTCGAGCTCGACGGGGTCACCTTCTCCTACAACGGGGAGAAGCCGGCGCTGGCGGAGCTCGCCTTGCACGTCCCCCCGGGCCAGACGGTGGCCCTGGTGGGAGCGACCGGGGCGGGCAAGTCCACCCTGGCCAAGCTGGTGGCCCGCTTCTACGATCCCGACCACGGACGCGTGCTCGTGGACGGCCACGACCTGCGCAGCGTCACCGAGCACTCGCTGCGCTCCCAGCTCGGAATCGTGCCCCAGGAGGGCTTCCTGTTCTCGGGCACGATCCGCGACAACATCGCGTTCGGCCGCCCGGACGCCGACGACGAGATCGTGCAGGCGGCTGCCCGCGCGGTCGGCGCACACGACTTCATCGAGCGGCTCGCGGAGGGGTACGAGACCGAGGTCGGCGAGCGCGGCGGGCACCTCTCGGCGGGCCAGCGCCAGCTCGTGGCCTTCGCCCGCGCCGCGGCTGCCGACCCGCGCATCCTGATCCTGGACGAGGCCACCTCCAACGTGGACGTGCGCACGGAGGCCCAGATCGAGCGCGGCCTGCGCCGCCTCCTGGCCGGCCGCACGGCGATCGTGATCGCCCACCGCCTGTCCACGATCCGCGGTGCGGGCCGGATAGTGGTGCTGGAGCGGGGCCGGATCGCCGAGCAGGGCACCCACGAGGAGCTGCTGGAGGCCGGCGGGACGTACGCGCGGCTGTACCGGGACTGGGCGAACGAGAGCGCGGCCTAGGGTTCGTCAGCGACCTCGAGTTCACCCTCCTTCCCCGCTGCGCGAAGCGGAGACCGGCGTCCATTCCGCCCCGCGAAGTTCGCCGTCTGGCTGTGGCAGTTGGGACAGAGAAGCCGGAGGTTGGCCAGCCGGTTGTCGTGCCGGTCTCCGTTCTCGTGGTGCAGCGCCAGGGAGAGCGGACGCCCCCGCCAATCGGAGATGCCACAGTCCTCGCAGCGCGGCTCCTTCAGGCCCTCCCTGAGTAGCCGGAGCTTAGATTCGAGCGGCCACGGTAGGTCCCGGCGACGAGAAGAGCCTCCAAAGCGAGCGCGCCGGAGCGGGGAACAATCGCTCCACGCTGGACGCGCCGCATGCCAGCTCTGGGTGGAGAATCCAAAGCGTTCCCGGCACGCACGCATGCTGTGCCCGAGGTCGTAATAGGCCTGGACGACGCTCCAGTCATAACGGCGAGCACAGCGCTCGTCGATAGACGCTTCGAGGCGCCTCGCGTGGTAGGAGACGGTGCCCTTCGAGATCCCGAGCCGCCTTGCGATCTCAACTCGTGGGATTCGCTCCTCGATCAGCTTGGCAACGAGCTCTCTCGTCGGGACCTTCCGTCGAGCCGAGCCTGTGGTCTTCGGACCGTGCTCGGGCGGCGGCGACGACTGCGCAAGGCCGGTGGGCTCGAGCCGTGCGGCGTGGTAGCTGACTGTTGGCTCCGCGACCCCGATCCGGATCGCAATCTCGTTGCGGCTGAGGCCCTGGCCCAGCAGCTGAGCCACCTGATCACGAACGCTCGCCACGAACACATGTTCGCACGACGGTCGGATGGAACCCCGCTGGCCGGCGGCAACCGGCCTCCCTATACTCGGATCGCGCTGTTGGGGATTGGTGTAATCGGCAGCACGCGACACTCTGGATGTCGAAGTTGGGGTTCAAATCCCTGATCCCCAGTCTCACGGGTCAAGGTTTGACTCTCGTCGCACGCGGCCCGCCGTCGGCCTCCGCGAATCGCTTGGCTTACTTCAGCTCTTCCGGCCCGCCGGCCTGGCGCACGTATAGGCGTCCTTCGATCCCTGCGCGCCGGTCCGCTCCCACTCGCGACCCCCCTGCGCGCAGCGCGCGCCCGCTCTCGGCGGGTAGACGCGGTCGCCGTCCTGGGTGCAGGTGTCGGTGAGGGGGTTGCAGACGACCTCCTCGCGCGGATCCGGGTCCGGCATGCAGCGCCAGAGGCCCGCCTCCTGGTCGCGGGTGAGTCCCGCGTAGGACCAGGCTCCGCCGTCGCAGAGCGAGCCCTCGGCCGGACGGGCCACGGGCTTCCCGCCCTGGGTGCAGATGCCCTCCGAGCAGCGCACCGCCGCCAGGTCGCTCGGATGGGGTTCGGGCCCCTGGGGCGCGGAGGGCCGGTTGAGCTCGCCCCAGCCGCGGGAGATCAGACCGCCGCAGATCTCCTTGGCCCGCCCGTGCGTGGCGATCGTCGGGGTGGCGTACAGGCCGGCCGAGGTCCGGCCGCGGTAGACGACGCACACCCTCTCGAAGTGCTGGTCCGACGCGGTGTCGGCCGTCCGGGCCCAACGGCCCTCGGACGAGCGGCCCGCCGCCCAGCGCCGGCATGCCCCCCGGGCCTCCTCGCCGGCGAAGCGCACGAAAACGCCGCGATCGGTCAGGTAGAGCTCGCAGGGCTCCGGCAGGGCCTCCGCGGCGGCCCGCTGGTCCTCCGGCTGGCGCTCGGGCTCGTCGTCCGAGGTGCAGCCCGCCAGCAACGTCGCGGCAGCAACGATGAGGATGAGTCTGCGCACAAGGACAGCGTAGGTGGAGATCGTCGGGGTGGGGCCGCCTCGTACGCAGGGGCTCAGGCCGCCCGCCGCGCGGCCGGCACGATCCGCACCCGGTCGGGCAGGAACGGCACCACCGCCCGCTTGACGTACTCGGCCCCCGCCCTGACCAAGGCCCTGCGTACGAACAGCGGCGGCAGGGGAGCGAAGCCGTAGGCCTTGCGGATCGGGTCGGGCAGCAGGGCGATCGTTATGAAGTTGACGGTCTCCAACAGGGGCTGAGCCGCCAGGGGCACGGGCGGCTCGAGCACGATGGCGCGTGCCCGCTCGCTTGCCCACTCGGTCACGAGCAGCCGGTCGCCCTCCAGCATCTTGCGGCGGTAGTCGTCCAGGTCGGCCAGCGTGCTCGGCATGTCGCCGACCCGGAGCCCGAACAGGCGGCCGATCAGCTTGTAGTCCTCCCAGTAGGCGGCCTCCTCCTCGCGCGACAGCGACCCGACGTACATCCGGTAGACCACCAGGCCGGAGTCGACCAGCGTGAACAGCACCCAGAGCAGCAGCTCCGGATCGTCGGCCCGGTAGGGCGTTCCAGCCGGGTAGGGCCCCACCGCCTCGCGCAGCCTCCCGCTCACCCGGCGGTGCATGGCTCGCACCTCGCGGCAGGCCCGGTCCGCATCCCTGCGCTCGCCGAACTCGATCGCGTTCATCACCTCGGCGGTGCGGGCGAGGCGGTCGTACGGCTCGTCGAGCGTGGTCGAGTGCGCCAACAACCCGGACACCGCGAGCGGATGCGCGGCCTGCATCAACAGCGCGCGGGGGCCCGAGAGGGCAAGCGCACGCTCGCGATGCACCCGGCGCACCATCGAGCTGTCGTCGAAGTAGCCCGCCATCTTGCTCAGGGTACGGGTGACCCCAGTGCCGGGACCGGCCGTATCCGGTCCGAAAGGAGCGTCACGATTGGCAGCAGCCGTGTGGCCCGCAGAACAACGCGCCTGCGCTTCAGGCGAGAGCTTCGACGCCGTCGCGCCGGCCCTCGCCGTGCCGGTCGCCGCCGGGATGCTCGACCGGTCAGCGCACCGGACCGTGCACGCGCAGGCGGCCGGCAAGCTCGTCGAGGGTCCCCGGGCCGACGGCTCAAGCGGCCGGCGCCAGGGACTCCCTGGCCTTCTGCAGGCCCAGGCGCAACCGGCTCTTGGCGGTGCCGAGCGGGACGTCCGCCACCTCGGCGATCTCGGCCGCGGACAGACCGCGCCCGTACGCCAGCAGCACGGCGTCACGCTGCCGCTTCGGCAGCTGTGCGAGCGCGCTGAGGGCGAGGTCGCCCTCCTCGAGCCGGATCGCCGCATCCGCCGGGGACTCCCCCGCTTCGCCGCGCTCCTCGTCACGCCGCCCGAGCCGCTCCACGGCCGCCTCGCCGGCCTGGCGCGAGCGGATGCGGTCAACGGCCCGGCTGCGTGCCATCATCGCCACGTACCCGGGCAGGCTGCCCCGATCGGGGTTGAACTTGTCGGGATGGCGCCACAGGGCCATGAAGACGTCCTGGACCACGTCCTCGGCCGCCGCGGCGTCGCCCAGAATCCGATAGGCGGCGGCAAAGGCCTTCGGGACGTTGTCGCGGTAAGCGTTCGAGAAGCCCGCAGTGCTCGTGAGCGGTGTCATGTCGTCCTCGTTCCGGGGCGTAACCGACTTAAACGCAATGTGTAGAAGTAGTGTAACAAGGTGTTGAGGTTTTGCCGGCCCAGACGATGACCATCGGACAGCTCGCCGAGCGCACCGGCGTGCAGACCGGGACCCTGCGCATGTGGGAGGCGCGCCACGGCTTTCCGCAGGCCAAGCGCCTCCCCAGCGGGCACCGGCGCTACCCCGCCGGGGAGGTGGAGCGGGTGCTCGAGGTCGTGCGCGCCCGCGACGGCGGGCTGTCGCTGGGGGCGGCCATCGAGCGTGTGGCCAACGGCGAGGCCAAGGCGGCGCCCTCCATCTACGCGGGTCTTCGGCGCCAGCGACCCGACCTCCACCCCTACCCGGTGCCCAAGCGCCTCCTCGTGCCGATCTCCCACGCCATCGAGGACGAATGCTCGGCGCGCGGAGAGCGGGCCGTGTTCGTGGGCTCCTTCCAGCGCGAGCTCTTCTACCGTCAGGCCGAGCGCCGCTGGCGGGGCTTCGCTCGCAACGCCGAGATGGCCGTGGCGCTGGCCGACTTCGCCCAGGTCCGCACGCCCGAGCGGGGTCCGCTCGAGATCCCGATCGAGCGCGACCATCCGCTGGCCAACGAATGGGCCATCGTGTGCGACGGGCCCGGCTTCACCGCCTGCCTGGCCGGCTGGGAACGCCCGACACCGGGAGAACGGATCTTCGAGATGATCTGGTCGGTCGAGCCCGACATCGTGCGCGAGGCGGCGCGGCTGGGCCTCGAGCTGGCCGGCCGCAAGGTGCCCGAGGTCGTCGCCCGGACGCCGCAGCGCTTCTCAGAGCCGCCGGTGCTGGACGCCGGCGCCGTCGAGCGGGCCACCTCCATCACAAACCGCATGCTGGCCTACGTGGCCGCGGCGAACTAGTCCGTCCTAATCCCGAGGTGTGGCGAGAGGTAAGTGCCCGGCACGGTCGGTGTTGGTGGCTGCTCGACCGACCGCGCGGGGCTAAGCGGCCCAGCCCACGCGTCGTACGTTGAGGTCCTATTGCACCCCTAACGTACGGAGCGCGGTCGCGCAGCCGGCCGAGCCGGCTGCTTGCGGCTACACCCTCCGCGCGCAGCCGGCCGAGCCGGCTGCTTGCGGCTAAACCCTCCGCGCGCAGCCGGCCGAGCCGGCTGCTTGCGGCTAAAGCTCGCCGAGATCGGTGCTCTCGTCGGCCAGCGCGGCTGGATCCGGCTCGGCGCGCTCGACCAAGAAACGCCGCGCGTGGTCCAAATCGTCGGAGCGGCCGACCGTGAGCGCCGCCGCCACTCGCCCCTCCTTGAGGTAGAAGGCGGTGAACTTCCCCTCGTCGAGCGAGCCGCGGACGACCAGGTCGCCCGACCCGGGGCCCACGTACTCGAGCGACGCCCAGTCGGCGAGGTCGGAGAAGAAGTAGGGCACCTCGTCGTACTCGACGCCGCGCCCCAGCATGTTGAGCGCGGCGGTCTTGCCCTGGTTGAAAGCCACGTCCCAATGCTCGATGCGCATCGGGGCACCGCCTTGCAGCGGGCTGTCGTACTCGCAGATGTCTCCGGCCGCGAACACGCCGGGCACGGACGTCTCGAGTCCGGCCGAAGTCCGGACGCCTCCGGCCTCCCCGATCTCGAGCCCCGCCCGCTTGGCCAGCGTCACGTCGGGGGTGACGCCGGCCCCGATCACCACCGCGTCACATTCGATCTCCAGCCCGCTCTTGGTCACCACCGAGCGCACGCGGCCGTCGGCGCCCTCGAAGTGGCCGAGCTCCTGGCCGCCGTGGACCTCCACCCCGTGCTCCTCGAGGACGCCCTGCCAGAAGCGACCGAACTCGGGGCCGTAAAAGCGCTCGAGCACCACGTCCTCCTGCATCACGATCGAGCACTGGACGCCGTGGAATGCGGTCAACGAGGCCGCAACCTCGGAGCCGATGTAGCTCCCGCCGATCAGGACCACCCGCTCGGCGCGCTCTCCGTCCGCGCGAATGGCATCCGAGTTGGGAAGGGTCCGCAGATAGTCGATGCCGTCGAGGTCGTTTCCCTCCGCCGGGAGGCGCCGGACGTTGGAACCGGTGGCCAGCAGCGCCTTGTCGAAGCGCACCTCGTCCTTGTTGGAGAGGGTCGCGAGGCGCTCGTCGAGGTCGAGCTGCATCACGCTCGTGCGGGTGAGCAGCTCGATCTCCTGCTCGTCCCACCACTCGTCCGGGCGGAAGAGAGCGTCCTCGCGCGACTCGCGGCCCTGCAGGTAGGCCTTGGACAGCGGCGGCCGGTTGTAGGGCGGGTCGTACTCGCGACCCACCAAGAGAACCGAGCCGTCGGCGCCCTCCTCGCGCAGCCAGCGCGCGCAGTTCGCGGCGGCCAGGCCGCCGCCGATCAGCAGGTAGTCGACGTCGCGGCGAGCCACTCGATCAGGCCGCGGCGGAGGAGTTGGTGAATCTTTCGGTCACCCGCGACTCGATACCCACGTCGAGCACCAGCAACACCTCGTCGCCGGCCTTGACCACCGAGTCGCCACCGGGAACGAAGCCGCCGCCGTCGCGCAGGATCGAGATCACGAGCGAGCCGTCGGGCAGCCCGAGCTCCCTGACCGAGCGGCCGGCGGCCTCCGAGCCCTCGGCCACCTCCAGCTCGATGATCTCGAGCCGCTCCTCGGGCAGGTCGAGCAGGTGGACCAGCCCGTACTTGGGCACCTCGTGCTCGATCAGGCGCAGGATCAGGTCGGTCGCCGAGATCACCGGCTTGACGCCCAGCAGCTCGAAGTGGGCGAGGTTGCGGGGGTTGTTGCAGCGCGCCACCACGCGAGCGACCCCGTACTTCTCTCGCGCCACCTGCGAGATGAGGATGTTGTCCTCGTCGTCGCCCGTGACGGCCACGACGAGGTCCGCGCGCTCGATGCCCGCCCGCTCGAGCACCCACAGCTCGGAGCCGTCGCCGTACTGGGCGCTGTGCTCGAGCTCCTCCTCCACCACCGCGAAGCGACCCTGGTCGGACTCGATCACGGTGACCTCGTGCTGCTTGGCGATGAGCTCGCGGGCCAGGTTCCAGCCGACCTTGCCGGCGCCGACGATCAGGACGTACATCAGATGGTCCCTCCCTGGCCCGCGTGGCCGCGAGGACGCGAAAACCGCGGCGCCTGCGGCGCCGACCGGTCGCTGCGCTCCCTGAACCAAGGACGCAGGGCGAAGCCCATGCCGGAAGCCATGGGCGAGCCCGAGGACGCAGGCTCAGCGACGGTTTGCAGCGTCCTTCGCGGGTGCGGGGGTCGGGGAGGGGTCATCAGATCAGCCCGAGACTCCCTCGAAGCGGATCTGGCCGCGCACAGCCGCCTCGAGGAGCTCGATGGCGGTCTGGGTGGGGCAGACGGTCTGCAGGCCCTGCTCCGCGTACCAGCGAGCGCGTGCGGGGTCGAGAACGCGCACGACCACGCGCTCGATCTCGAAGCGGCGCTTGGCGATCTGGGCGATCACCAGGTTCGTGTTGTCGCCGTCGGTGGAGGCGACAAAGGCGTTCGCCTCCTCTATCCCGGCCGCCAGCAACGCGTCGAGCTCCAGCGCGGTGCCCACGGTGAAGCGCCCGCCGCGCTCCTCCCAGCTCTCGGCCTGGCCGCGGTCCAGGAGGGCGATCGCCTCCGGGTCCTCGTCGACCACCGAGACCTCGTTGCCCTCGGCCAGCATCGAGTTGGCTATAGCCGAGCCAACGCGCCCGCAACCGACGATCAAAACGAACATTCAGGCCTCACTGTACAGCCGTGTGCGGCCTCATTCCGTCGCTGGGAGCCGCATTTCGTCCTAAGGCAGTACGCCCTCGCGGGGCCTCTCCGGCTCGGCCGGCGGGGCGGTGAGTATCACCTTGCACTGGGCCTTCTCGACCACGTAGCGCGTGGTCTCGCCCACGAAGCGATCGGCGGCGCCGCCGCGGCCGCCGAAGACGGCGCCGCCGCGTACCCGGGAGGGCGCCTCGGCGGCAAGCACGATCGCCTCGACCCCGCGCCGGCGGGCCTCGGCGACGATCGCCTGGCCCGCCGTACGGCCGCGCACCATCGCCGTCGCCACCTCCACCCCCTCGTACTCCTCGCCGACCTCCTTGGCCCGTGCGAGCACCCGCTTCGCCTGCTCGATGCGCTCCGGCTGCACGCGGGCGTCGATCGGAAGCGAGAGCGGTATCTCGAACACGTACAGGGCCTCCAGCACCGCCCCACCCTCGAGCTCGTCCGCATGCTCGGCGGCGAGGCGGCCCGCCGTGCCGACGATGTCGTCGTCGAGGTCCTCACCGAAGACCGGCACGAGGATGCTTCCGTACTCGACCTCCGTGCTCTCCCGTAGCGCGGAGGCCGGAATGGTGAAGCGCTGCCGCAGCGAGCGCCCCTGGCTACGGCGGTAGACGACGTAGAGGACCAGGCCGGCGACCATCCAGCTGGTGCCGATGATCGACGCCTCGCGGTGCAGCACGAGGACGCTCACCCAGGCGCCGATGGCGAACAGCGCGCCCAGCGCGGTCGGCACCGGGATGCTGCCGCGCCCGGCCGGGATCGAGAGCGGCACCCGGAAGGCGCTGGGGCGCCCCGCCTCCCGGAAGCGGAGCGCGAGCACGCTCAGGTGCGCGATCGCGAACGTGATCATGGCGCCAAAGGCGAACACGCCGGCCAGGAACTCGAGGTCGTGCGGGATGACGAAGGCGAAGGCGATCACAGCCGCGATCGCGATCGCCACGTAGGGAGTGTTGCGGCGCCCGTGCAGACGACCGGTGGCGCTGGGGATCTGGCGGTTGGTGGCCAGCGAGTAGGCCAGCCGGGCGAGGCCGAGCATCTGGCCGTTCATCGCCGTCAGCAGGATCGCGGCGGCGGTGGCCCCGACGAGGTAGCGGGAGACGTCCCGCAGCCAGTCCGGGTCGAAGGCCGCCACGAGGCCCAGCACCGGTGCCTCGATGAAGCGGCCCCCGAGCGCGGTCCGGCCGTCGATGACCGGCTGGGCCATCAGCGCGGCGGCTGAGATGGTCACGAACAACAGCACCGCGACCACCGAGGTCACGATCACCACCCGGCGCAGGCCGCGCCTTCCCACCCGCACCTCACCGGCCAGCCCGGATGCTGCCTCGACCCCGATCGAGGGCCACGGTCGCGACCACCAGGGCGAACAGAGCGTCGTCCCAGCCGGGGACGCGGCCGAACTCGACCGAGTCCACGAGCGTGCCCGCGTCGAAGAACTGCACGAAGGCGATCGCCACCAGGACGACCAGCAGCCCGATCGTGAAGAGCGACAGGCGCAGCACAAGCCCGATCCGCTCGGCGAAGAGGCCGCGGACGTTCGCGGCGGCCACGAACAGCAGGGCCAGCCCAGCCAGCACGATCTCCAGCAGGCCGTCGTCGAGGTCGTGCCAGAAGACCGCCAGGTAGTCGCTGATCGCGACCGCCGCGGCGGCCATCACGATCAGGTAGTCGAGCAGGATCGCCCAGCCGGCGATGAAGCTCCAGACCTCGTCGAACGCGTAGCGGGCGAACGTGGAGGCCCCGCCCCGCTCGGGATGCAGCGAGCTGCCCTCGACGTAGGTGGCGATGGTGACCACCAGGAACGCCCCGGCCAGCAGGTAGACGATTGGGGTGAGCCCGAGCGCGTCGCCGGCCACGACCCCCAGCGAGAAGAAGATCGCCGAGACGACCGCGCTGAGCATGATCGCGAACAGCGCGGGCACGCCCAGGCCGCGGGCCATGCGGGCGACGGCGAGATCGGAGCCGCGCCTGAACTGCCGGCGGGCCCGGTCGGCCACCGGCGGCCGCCGCTCGCCCCGGTTCTCGTTCACCGCCGGCCGCCGCGGGCCAGCCACAGGCGCCCAGCGCCGAGCAGGGCCAGCAGCACGCCCAGGATCACGCCCAGGGCAAGCGCTCCGCCGCCCTGGGCCAGCGCCAGCACGACCATGGCCACACCGACCAGCAGAAGCAGTGCGCTGAGCACCCGGGTCGAGGCCAGGTAGGCGCGTTGCACGGGCGTAATCGTAGTCCTGGCCGGCGCGGACCTAGCGGCGGCGCCCATCCCCGCCGTCCGCCCCGTCGAGCCCGCGCGAGGAGTCGATGATCACCCGGCAGGGGCGCTCGGTCAACACCGTCTCCAGCGTCTTGCCGAACAGCGACCTGCCGGTGCGCCGCGGCGGCAGCGACATCACGATCGCCCGGGCTCGGATCTCGCGCGCCTCCTCGACGATGCGGCGGCCGCCCTGACCGGGGCGCACCTTCTCCCAGTGACCGGTCACGCGCCTTCCCCCGCGGACGCGAGCCGAGTCGATCAGCGAAGCGGCGCGGGCCTCCTGCTCCGGCATGGCGGCGTCGATGGGCGAGTTCGGCGGCACGCTGATCGTGACCAGAACGTGGATGCCGCGGCGCCGGCGCGCTGCCAGGCGGGCCGCGGTGGCGACCGCCTCCGACGAGTAGTTGCCGTCCTCGAAGGCCACGAGCACCGACTCGTACTCGACCTCGTGCGCGACCACGGGCTTGGGCATGACCACCTTGTGGGTCTCGGTCAGCGACAGGCCCTGACGGCGGCGGTAGAGGACGTAGAGCGTGAGGCCGAGAGCGAGCCAGACGACGCCCGAGACCAGCACGCGCAGGTCGAGAACCGTGACCACCACGAACGCGATGCCGGTGCCCAGCCCGCCCAGCAGGGCGAAGAGAGGCAGGTCGCGCCCGCCCACCCGCAGGTTGCCCGGGCCCGCGCCAGGGCCGCTCCGCGTCCGGGCGGTTGACGCCGCAGCGCCACCACCGACGCGTGGGCCATGGTGAACGAGAGCATCGCCCCGAAGGCGTAGATCACCCCCAGGAAGTCGGCCTGGCCCGGGCAGGATGGCCACGCCCGCGATCGTGCCGAACACCAGGATGGCCACGTAGGGAGTGCGGAACCTCGGGTGCAGGATGCGCAGGCCCTCGGGCAGCTGGCGGTACTGGCCCATCGAGTAGGTGAGCCGCGACACGCCGATCATCCCGGCGTTGGTGGCGATGAACAGAATGGTCGCGGCCAGGATGCCCACGTAGATCTCCGCCGGGCCCTGCAGCGCCCCGAGGTCCATGTTCTCCACCACGCCCAGGATCGGGTCGTCGGAGTAGCCGCCCTCCTCCTTCGGCTTGGCCAGCACCGTCTCCCCGTTCACGACCGGCATGGCCGAGAGCGCCACCGCCGGAAGGAAGGCGTAGATCACGAACACGGCGATGACCACGAGCCCCATGCCGCGCGGGATCGTGTGGCCCACGTCGCGGGCCTCCTCGGCCATGTTGGAGATCGTCTCGATCCCGGTGTAGGCCACCATCCCCACCGGGATCGCGATCAGGAAGTCGCTCACCGTGGGCGTCGTGCCGAAGTCGATCTGCTCCACGAGCAGCTCGGGGTTCAGCACCAGCACGATGCCCACGATCACCAGCACCACCTGGGTGCAGAAGTCGGCGACCGCGAAGAAGACGTTGACGCCCGCCGACTCCTTTACGCCAACGATGTTGACCACTCCGAGCAGGGCGACGACCAGGATGCCGCCCACGATGTCCGCCGGCGACTCCCCCAGCGGCGCCCAGAACACCCCCAGGTAGTGGGGAACGAAGAAGGCGGAGATGGCGATCGTGATGATGTACGTGAGCATCTGGCCCCAGGCCGCGAAGAAGGACCAGAACTCGTTGAAGGCCCGCCGTGCGAAGCTCGAGGACCCGCCCGCCTCCGGGAACATCGTGGTCGCCTCGGTGTAGGTGGCGGCGGTGCAGGCGAAGATCAGGCCGGCGATCACGAACACCACCGGAGTCATGCCCAGCGCGTAGACCGCCACCAAGCCGAGGGCGTAGTAGATCGACGAGCCCACGTTGCCGTAGGCGGTCGAGAACAGCGACCCGGTGCCGAGGACCCGCTCCAGCCCGCGTCCCTTGGGTCGGTACTCGGCCATCAGCTAGCTGTCGAAGCCGGCGCCCACCCGGTCCAAGAGCCGCAGCCAGGGGCCCCTGCGCCCCGCGCGTTCGTCGGCGCGCGCCAGCGCCCTGCGGGTGACCTCCACGGCGGCGTACCGCAGCGGCTCGGGCGGGAAGGGGATCGGGCGGCTGCGCACCAGCTCCAGGCGGGTGAGCTCGGTGTCCCGGCCGTGGGCCAGGTCGAGCGCCACCCGGGCGCCGAAGCGGCTCGCCCCCACGCCGAGGCCGGTGTAGCCGACCGCGTACGCCACCCGGCCGCCGAGCGCACGGCCGAAGGTCACGCAGAAGCGTGAGCAGGTGTCGATCGCACCGGCCCAGCGGTGGCTGAAGCGGACGCCCTCGAGCTGCGGGAACGTGGCGGCGAAGTTGCGGCTCAGCAGCTCGAAGGTGGCCGGGTGCTCCTCCAACCGCGGGTCCATGCTGTTGCCGAAGTGGTAGATCGCCTCGTAGCCGCCCCACAGCACGCGGTCGTCGGGGGTGAGGCGGTAGTAGTGGAAGCGGTTCCCCGAGTCGGCGAGCCCCTGCCGCCGCTTCCAGCCCAGCGCCGCGAGCCGCTCCGGCGGCAGCGGCTCGGTGACCAGCACGTAGTCGTAGACCGGCAGCACGTAGTGGCGGATCGAGCGCACCAGCGGCCGGTAGGCGTTGGTGGCGAGGACCACCCTGTCAGCCCGCAGGCGGCCCGCGGCGGTCTCCAGCATCACGCCGGAGCCGTCCCGGGCCAGCCGGCGCACGCGGCTCTGCTCGTGGACGCGGACGCCGTCCTCGAGGGCCGCGCGGCGCAGCCCCCAGGCCAGCCGGGCCGGGTCCACCGTGGCGCTGGTGCCGCGCTGCCATACGCCCGCCAGGTAGGTGGGCGAGTCCACCTCGGCTCGCATCGCTTCGCGGTCGAGCAGCACCACGTCCTCGCCGTAGGCCCGCGCCGTCTCGGCGGCCTCCTCCACCCACGGCACCTCGTGAGGCCGCGTGGCCACCTCGATCAGCCCGTTCTCCTCCCAGCCGGCGTCGATCCCCCGCTGCTCCAGCGTGCGGTGTATGGCGGCGAAGTTCTCGCGCCCCAGGTCGAGCAGGCGCTCGATCTCGCCCGGCCAGCGCGAGAGCCCGTTGGCCAGGCCATGGGTGAGCGAGGCCTCGAGAAAGCCCCCGTTGCGGCCGCTCGCGCCCCAGCCGCAGCGCTCGCCGTCGAGCAGGACCACGTCGTCTCCCGCCTCGGCGGCCAGCAGCGCGGTCCAGAGGCCGGTGAAGCCGCCACCCACGATCGCCAGGTCACAGCGCTGCTCGCCCTCCAGGGCGGCCAGCGGCTCGGGCGCGTCGGGGGAGTCGAGCCAGAAGACCTTCGGCTCGGAGTCCGCTAGCGCCGCAACCACTCGAGCACCTCGCCGGCGTGCCGGTCGGGCGGGAACACCGGGTAGAACACGTGCTCGATTCGCCCGTCGTCGATGACGAGCGTCAGGCGCTTGATCAGGGTCGCGCCAGCGGCCTCGAAGGTGGGCAGCCCCAGCGCGCCCACCAGGCGCAGTCCGGTGTCGCTCAACACGTCGAACGGAACGTCCAGCCGCTCCGCCATCTCGCGCTGGTAGGCCTCGTCCTGGGTGCTCAGCGCAAGCACGCGCACGCCCAGGTCCTCGAACTGGGCCCGCGCGTCGCGGAAGCCGCACACCTCGGGGGTGCAGCCGCGGGCGCCGGGGATGGCGTCCCAGCCCGGCGGCAGCTCCTCGTCGGGCCGGCCCGTGCGCGGGTAGCAGAAGAGCACCGTCCGGCCCTCCAGGCGGTCGAGCCGGACCTGGTCGCCGCGCGTCGATGGCAGTTCCAGCTCCGGCAGCCGCATGCCCGGCAGGTGGTCCGCGGCGCCGTCGTCCTCCGGGACCGGAAGGCTGTCGGGAAGCGAGTGGATGTCGTCGCTGCCGGCCAGACCCGGAAAGCTAGTCAACGGTGGGCGGATCGCGACCGCCCGTCGAGGCGACTGCCGGTGAGGACTCGGCCCCTCGGGACCTCAACCAACGCGGCGGCGCCGCGCGCGCCATACGTTGGTGGCCTGTTACGGCCTTAACGTGCGGAGCGAGGGAATCCCCCGCCTACACGAGGAACGGGATCATCAGCAGCGCGGGCGGCTCCGCGGTTATTGTCCGCTGCCGTGGCTCGCAGCCTCGGCTTCGACGTGCTGGTCGTCGGTGGCGGCTCCGCCGGCTGCGTCCTCGCCGCACGCCTGAGCGAGAGCGGCCGGCGGGTTTGCTTGGTCGAAGCCGGGCCGGACTACGGGCGGTACGCGGACGGGCGCTGGCCCGAGGACATGCTCGACGCCCGCAGGCTCGCCTTCTCGCACGCCTGGGAGCGCGATCGCGAAGATCGCTCGCAGCTGCGCGCCCGTATCCTCGGCGGCTGCTCTGCGCACAACGCCTGCATCATGCTCCCGGGCGCGCCCGCGGACTACGACGAGTGGGGCCACGGCTGGAGCCATGAGGCGATCAGGCCCTACCTGCAGCGGGCGGAGCGCGAGATGCGCGTGCATCGGATCGCCTCGGAGGAGCTGTCGCCCTGGCACCGCGCGTTCGTTACGGCGGCGGAGAGCGACGCGATCCTGCACCCGGTCAACGCGGTCGGCACCGTCCGTTGGAACGCGGCCTTCGCCTACCTCGACCCGGCTCGTGAACGCGACAACCTGACCATCCTCGCCGACACGCTCGCCGACCGTGTCATCTTGGCCGGCGACCTCGCAGTGGGCGTCGCGACAACCGCCGGCGAACTCCGCGCCCCGACGGTGGTGCTGGCGGCGGGCGCGTACGGCTCACCGGGAATCCTGCTTCGGAGCGGCATCGGCCCGGAGCGCGACCTGCCCGTCGGCGAGGGCCTATGTGACCATGTCGGGGTCGGCCTCGGCTTCGAGGGCACCGAGCCGCTCCAGCGCGAGGTCGAGCAATTCGAGGACCGCAGTCCTCTGTTCATGGCGCAGGTGACGATCGCCGTCTCCAGCAGCGTCTGCGCGGCCGGCGTGTGTGATCTCTTCTTCTTTCCCGGACTCGACCCCCCGGTCGATAGCGGCTACGAGGCGAGCGTGGCTGTCTTCGCGATGAAACCGGCGTCCCGGGGGTCGGTCCGCCTCACGTCCCACGACCCGCGCGTGCCGCTGGCGATCGACCACGGCTTCCTGTCGAACCCGCGCGACACCGAAGTTCTCACCGAGGGCCTGGAGGCACTACGCGGGCTAACCGGCAGCGACCCCATTCGCACCTATGCCGGCCGAGAGACACGCCCAGGTGCGGAGGTCGACGCGGCCACCGCCGTCAGGCAAACGGCGCGAGGCTTCTTCCATCCCGTCGCCACGTGTGCGATCGGTCAAGTGGTCGACGGCGGCGGCCGCGTCTACGGGGTCGACGGGCTCTTCGTCGCGGACGCCTCGATCATGCCGACCATTCCCCGTGCCAATACGCACCTGTCGACACTCGCCGTGGCGGAACGGCTGGCGGAGCACATCGACCGCGCGCAGAGCATCTAGACCAGGAACGGAACCATCAGCAGGGCCACGATGTTCGCCACCTTGATCATCGGGTTGATGGCCGGGCCGGCGGTGTCCTTGTAGGGGTCCCCGACGGTGTCGCCGGTCACCGACGCCGCGTGAGCCTCGGAGCCCTTGCCGCCGTACTCGCCGTCCTCGATCAGCTTCTTGGCGTTGTCCCAGGCGCCGCCGCCCGCGGTCATCGAGATCGCGGCGAAGAAGCCGACCACGATCACCCCGATGAGCAGACCGCCCAGCGCCTGCGTGGAGAGCAGGCCGACCACGACGGTGACCACGATCGGGATCAGCGCCGGCACGATCATCTCCCGTTGCGCCGACGCGGTCACCAGGTCCACAGCCCGCGCGTAGTCGGGCTTCTCGGTGCGGTCCATGATCCCCGGCTTCTCCCTGAACTGCCGCCGCACCTCCTCGACCACACCGCCCCCCGCGCGGCCCACCGCCTCGATCGCGAGCGCGGCGAACAGGTAGACCATCATCCCGCCGATCAGGAGCCCGATTAGCACCTCGGGCTGGGAGATGTTGAAGCTCACCACGGAGGCGCCGGTGACGGCGGCCTCCTCTCGCAGCTCTTCAACGA
This sequence comes from uncultured Thermoleophilaceae bacterium, assembly GCA_963821275.1. Classification (GTDB taxonomy): domain Bacteria; phylum Actinomycetota; class Thermoleophilia; order Solirubrobacterales; family Thermoleophilaceae; genus JACVRW01. Next base: position 73,737 of record CAWGDF010000010.1, on the reverse strand, counting down.
AGGCCGCGAACAGCACCAGAGCCGCGAGCACCGCGGAGCCGATTGCGTAGCCCTTGGTGACCGCCTTGGTGGTGTTGCCGACCGCGTCGAGCGGATCGGTCACGTTGCGCACGTCCTCGGGCAGGTCGGCCATCTCGGCGATGCCGCCCGCGTTGTCGGTGATCGGGCCGAAGGCGTCGAGGGCCACGATCAGCCCGGTGAGCGACAGCTGGGCCATCACCGCCACACCGATGCCGTAGATGCCCGCCAGCTCGTTGGCCACCAGGATCCCGATCGCCAGGAGGATGGCGGGCGCCGCCGTTGACTGGAAGCCCTGAGCCAGGCCCTGGATGATGTTGGTGGCGTGGCCGGTCTGCGAGGCACGGGCGGTGGTGCGCACCGGCCGGAAGCGGGTGGAGGTGTAGTAGTCGGTGATCACGAACAGACCCGCGGTCACGCCGATGCCGACCAGGGTGCACAGGTAGAGGTCGATGCCGTCGGGCGCCACGTCGGAGCCGCCGCGCAGGAGCGCCGACACCTCGTTCTTGAAGTCCAGGTCGCCCAACATCGCGAGCGTGATCGGCAGGAACGCGAGCGCCGCCAGGCCGCCGGACACGATCAGGCCCTGGTAGAGCGCGCGCTCGACGTTGCCGGCGCGGCTGCGCACAGCGTAGGTGCCGATGATCGAGGCGATCAGCGACACGCCACCGATCACGAGCGGGTATACGGCCACGGTGCCGATCTGGTCGAAGGTCAGCACCCCGAGCAGCATCACGGCGACGGCGGTGACCGCGTAGGTCTCGAACAGGTCGGCGGCCATGCCGGCGCAATCGCCCACGTTGTCGCCGACGTTGTCGGCGATCACCGCGGGGTTGCGCGGATCGTCCTCGGGGATCCCGGCCTCGATCTTCCCGACCAGGTCGGCGCCGACGTCGGCGGCCTTGGTGAAGATGCCGCCGCCCAGGCGGGCGAACACCGAGATCAGCGAGCCGCCGAAGCCGAGTCCCACCAGTGCGTCGATGGCGTCGCGCTCGTCGACCCCGGCCAGGCTCAGGATGCCGTAGTAGCCGGCCACGCCCAGGAGCGCCAGCCCGGCCACCAGCAGCCCGGTCACGGCGCCGCCCTTGAAGGCCACCTCGAGGGCCTTCGACACTCCGGAGCGCGCCGACTCCGCGACCCTCGCGTTGGCCCGCACCGAGACGTTCATGCCGATGAAGCCGGCCGCGCCCGAGAACGTGCCTCCGATCAGGAAGCCGATGGCGACCAGGATCCCCTCGGCGTCGTTGAGCTCGAGGGCGATGGCGAGCACCACGGCCAGCACCACCGCCACGCCGGCGATGATCGTGTACTGGCGGCGCAGGTAGGCGGTCGCGCCCTCCTGCACCGCGTGGGAGATTGCCTGCATCTCGGCGTTGCCGGGCGAGAGCGCAAGCAGCCAGCGGGAGGTCACGACGCCGTAGACCACGGCGGCGCCGGAACAGACGAGCGCGATGATCACGCCCCAGTCAGTCAGGAATTCCAAGGGGTATGTCCTCCGTCCAGGTCAGTCAGCGGGCGGTTCAGCGCGCAGCGCCGGAAGCCCAGACACTTACAGGTTGGCCTCGAACACCGCCCGGAAAAGAGCGCCGGGAGTCTATCGCCTCCGGGCGGACGGGTCTCCCGGTCAGCGGTAGAGGATGGCGCTCTTCAGCGCGCCGGCGCAGGCGTCGTCGGGCTGCGGCCCGATCCGAGGCAGCGCCCGGACCAGAAGCGCCCGCAGGCGCTCGAGGTGGTCCGCGAACACGCCGAACGCGGTGTCCGCCGAGACGGGCTCGACCTCGGGCATCCCCTCGAGGCCCACGTCATAGTCGGTAACCAGACAGACGGTCGCGTAGCAGAGCTCGAGCTCCCGGGCCAGCCAGCATTCGGGGAACTGCGTCATGTTGACCACGTCGAAGCCGCTGGCCGCATACCAGCGCGACTCGGCCCGGGACGAGAAGCGCGGGCCCTGAATCACCACCACGGTGCCCTTCTCCACCACTGGGATGCCCTCCGCGGCCGCCGCCTCGGTCAGCACGGCCCGCAGGTCCGCGCAGTAGGGGTCGGCGGCGGAGACGTGGGTGGTCTGGGGGCCGTCGTAGAAGGTGCTCTCGCGCGCGTGCGTGCGGTCCACGAACTGGTCGCAGATGACGAAGGTGCCGGGAGCCAGCTCCGGCTTGAGGGAACCGCAGGCGGAGGGGCCGATGATGCGGCGCACGCCCACCTCCCGCATCGCCCAGATGTTCGCCCGGTAGTTGATCCGGTGCGGAGGCAGGGTGTGCTCGTCCCCGTGACGCGGCATGAAGGCCACCGGGACCCCCTCGATCGTGCCCAGCCGCACCGGGGCGGAAGGCGGCCCATACGGCGTGGCCAGCGGCACCTCCTCGACCTCGTCGAGGAAGCGGTAGAAGCCCGACCCGCCGAATATGCCTACGGGTTGCCGGGCGTCCATATCTTGGAGCGAGCCTTCGCTCGTTCCTCCGCGTCGGAGGTCTCAGGCTCGGGGGCGGGCGCCTGGCCCTGGCTCTCCCTGACGTAGATCATCTGGAGCTGCGAGAGCGCATCACGCAGAGGGCCGATCTCCTCCTGCGGACAGAGTGGAAGCAGCGCCCGGGCGGCCTCGATGGCCTGCCTGCCCTGATCGACGTCCTTCTCGTCGGCCACTGTGAGCCGCCGGCCGCCCAGGTTGATCAGCGTCACGGCGGTCTGAAGCAGCACGTCGTCGACCTTGATCTGGCGCAGCAACTCCTCGGGGCTCGGCTGCTCAGTGCTCATGTTCCCACCTCCTGCGCGGAATACGTGCGCTGCGTCTCCGCCACCTCCGCGGCGAAGACCTCCTCGATCGTGGCGCCGCCGGCCAGCGCCCTGCGCTGGCGCTGCGCTCCGTTCTCGTCGGGCACGGCCGGCTCGACCCCGCCCAGCATGCTGCGGGCGGGTGCGGTCCAGGCGAGCAGCCGGTCGGTGACCGCGGCCGCCGGGTACTCCTCCAGGCGTTCCAGGTCGATCAGCTTCCCGTCGAGCCCGTGCCGGATCGCCCGCCAGAAGTTCTCCTCGATGACCCGTCCCGGCGGATCGGTGAAGGGCACGCCCTCGTCGTGGTCGAGGGACGCCTGGGCCATGCAGGACGCGATCAGCTCCACCAGGGCCGTCGAGGCGGCGGCGGACGTCTGGGCGTCGCAGATCCGGAACTCGACGGTGCCGAAGCCGTGGTGCGGGCGGATGCTCCACCAGATCTGCGTCTGCTCCACCACCGAGCGGGTGCGGACCAGGAACCCGACGTAGTCGGCGTAGGCCCGCCAGCCCCCGAAGGCGTCCGGGATGCCGCAGCGGGGGAAGCTCTTGGTGAAGATCTGGGTACGCACCGTGTGGAGCCCGGAGTCGCGCCCATCGAGGAAGGGCGAGTTGGCCGACACCGCCAGCAGCTCCGGCAGAACCGGGCGCAGCCGGTCGCAGACCCGCACCGCGCGCTCCGCGCCGCGGATGCCCATGTGCACGTGCTGGCTGAAGGTGTTGTTGCGCCAGGCCACGTACTGCAGGCCCTCCTCCACCCGGCGGTAGTGCTCGGTGTCGATGATCTGCTGCTCCTGCCAGGGGCTCCAGGGGTGCGTGCCGGTGGCGGCCAGCAGCGCCTCCTTGTCCGCGGCCAGCCGGAACAGCCGGGCCCGAGCCTCACGCTGGCGGGCCAGCGCGTCGACCAGGTTCTCGCCGCGCCCGGAGCGGATCTCGATCTCCGACCGGATCAGCTCCCCGGCCACCGCCTGGGAGAGCACCGGATCGTCCTGCGCGGCAGCCTGCAGCTCCTCGAAGCGCTGAGCCAGCGAGTGTGTCTCGGGGTCGAGGATCGCGAACTCCTCCTCGATCCCAACGGTGTAGTCGGTGGAGGCCTCGAAGACCTCGCGGACGCTCGGCATGTCGAGCATGGGCTCAGGTGAGGACTCAGGTCAGATAGAAGTAGAGCGCGTAGAGGAGGTCGACGGCCGGGCTGGAGGTGTGCACGGTCACCTCCGGAGGCACCTGGAGCAGGGCCTCCGAGTAGTTGAAGATGATCTTGACGCCGGCCTGCACGAGATCGTCCGCGACCTGCTGGGCGGCCTCGGTCGGGACCGCCAGCACGCCCACCACCACGTCCTCCTCGCGCACCACGCGCTCGAGATCGTCGTAGCCGCGCACGGTCAGGGTGTCGCTCACCTGCTGCCCGACCTTGGCGGGATTGGTGTCGAACAGGGCTACCAGCCGGAAGCCGTGGTCGGCGAAGATGTCCGAGCCCGCGATGGCCTGGCCGAGGTTGCCGGCACCGAAGAGGGCGATGTTGTGCTTCCCGGTGGTGCGCAGGATCTTGCGGATCTGCGAGACCAGGGCGTCGACGTTGTAGCCCACCCCGCGCTTGCCGAACTTGCCGAAGCCGGACAGGTCGCGCCGGATCTGCGTGGAGTTGACGTGGGTGTAGTCCGCCAGCTCCTGGGAGGAGATCGTCTCGCGCCCCATCTTCTTCGCTTGGGTGAGCACCTGGAGGTAGCGCGACAGGCGGGCGGCCACCCCGAGCGAGAGCCGCTCCGAGGCGCCCGGCTCGACCTCGGGTCGCGCCGGCTGAAGCCCGACGCTGCCCGCTGGGGGGTCGTCGTACCTCACGGGATGGCCGGTTCCGCGGCCGCGTGTGCGCGGGGGGGCGCGGGACCGAGCCGGGCGGGGGAAGCAGGGCGAAGCCGATACCCGGAGGTATCGGCAGTGCGCGAGGGGCCGGGCTGGCCCGGCCCGGAGCGAGGACGTCCCCCGATGACCCCGATCCGGCGACGGTATCCGTGCGTCACCCGCGTGCGCGGGGTCGTGGATTCGGTCATCCAGGGCCCACTCTATCGAGCCGCTCCCGCAGCGCCGCCTCGTCGACCACGTACTCCGACAGCTCCTCGCCCTCCACCTCGACCACCGGAATGCGCTGCCCGTAGCGGAGCATCAGCACCGGGTCGAGTGAGACGTCCACCTCCTGGAGCTCGAAGTGGCGCTCGAGGCGTACACGCTCGACGGCCTCTCTGGCGTCGTCGCAGAGATGGCAGCCGGCCTTTCCGTAGAGGGTCACGAGAGTCATCCCGGTGAATCTTCCCGGGCCTGCCACTCTTGACCCGTGGCGCACCTCGAGCTGGTGATCTTCGGCCTGCTAGCCGCCATCGTCGCGCTCGCCGTCCTGGCTCGGCTGATCTCGGTGCCCTACCCGGTGACGCTCGTGCTGGGCGGGCTGGCGATCGGCTTCGTGCCCGGCGTTCCCCACGTCGAGCTCGACCCCGAGCTCGTGCTGCTGATCTTCCTGCCGCCGTTGCTCTACGGCTCGGCGTTCTTCACCTCGCTCCGCGACCTGCGCCGCAGCGCCAGGCCCATCGCCCTGCTCTCGATCGGCGTGGTGCTGATGACGATGGTCTCGGTGGCGGTGGTCGCCCACGAGGTGATCGGGCTCGACTGGGCCGAGGCGTTCGTGCTGGGAGCGATCGTGTCCCCTACCGACGCGGTCGCGCCCGCCGAGATCATGCGCCGGCTCGGTGCTCCGCGCCGGCTGCTGACCGTCGTCGAAGGAGAGAACCTCACCAACGACTGGACGGCGCTGGTGCTCTACAGCGTGGCGGTGGCTGCGGCGGTGAGTGGCACGTTCTCGATGGGCGAGGCCGGCCTGCGGTTCGTGCTCAGCGGCCTGGGCGGTCTCCTCATCGGCCTGGTGGCGGGCCGGATCATCCGGGAGCTGCGGGCCCGCATCGACGATCCGCCGATCGAGATCACGATTTCGATCCTCAGCGGCTATGCGGCGTACCTGCCCGCGGAGGAGCTGGGCGCGTCCGGTGTGATCGCGGCGGTGACCGTCGGCATCTACATGGGCTGGCACACGCCGCAGCTGACCACGCCGCTCATGCGGATGCAGGGGGTGTCGGTGTGGGAGATCCTGACCTTCCTGCTCAACGCCGTGCTGTTCCTCCTGGTGGGACTGCAGCTGCCCGGCATCCTGGACGACATCTCCGGGTACTCGACCGGGGAACTACTGGGCTGGGGCCTGATGGTGAGCGCGGTGGTGATCGTCGTGCGATTGTGCTGGGTGTTCTCCGTGCCCTACGTCATCCGCGCGCTCGACCGGCGCCCCTCCCAGAGGGAGCGGCGCTCCTCCATGCGCGAGCGTCTCGTCGTGGGCTGGGCGGGCATGCGGGGCTCGGTATCGCTGGCCGCCGCGCTGGCCGTGCCCCTGAACACCCAGGCCGGGGCCCCGTTCCCCGACCGCGATCTGATCATCCTGCTCGCCTTCCTCGTGATCCTGGCGACCCTGGTGGGCCAGGGCCTGACGCTCGGACCCTTGATCAACCGCCTTGGCATCTGCGACGACGGCTCCGAGGAGAGCGAGGAGCTGCACGCCCGCCAGGTGATGGCCGAGGCGGCACTAGAGCGGATCGAAGAGGTGTCCGGCGAGGACTGGGTCTACGACGACACCGTGGAGCGCGTCCGCGGCCTCTACAACTACCGCCAGCGCCGCTTCGCGGCCCTCGACGGTGGCGATGGCTCCGAGTTCGAGGAGCGGAGCGGCCAGTACACGCGCTTCATGTTCGAGCTCTTCGACGCCCAGCGTGAGGCCCTGATCGGCCTTCGCAACGCGGGCGACATCAGTGACGAGGTCCGGCGGAAGGTGGAGCGGGAGCTGGACCTTGAGGAGTCCCGCCTAACCCCCCGCTAAGGCGGGCGGCGGCGTCCAGGGCCAGGTAGTCCGGGTACCGAACCGGCTCGAGGAAACGGGCGGCGCCTCCGATCATGGCCGCGTTGTCGGTGCACAGCTCGACCGGCGGGACCCAGACCTGTGCTCCGAGCCCTGCCACGGCGGCACGCAGCTCCGAGTTGGCGGCCACCCCACCGCCGATGGCGATTCGCTCCAGCCCCTCGCGCTCGAGCGCCTCCCTGGTGCGGTTCGTCAGTGCGTCGACGATGGCCCTCTGGTAGGACGCGGCCAGGTCGGCGTGGTCGGCGCCGGGCCGGTCGCGCAGGGTGTAGAGCAGCGCGGTCTTCAGCCCGCTGAAGCTGAAGTCGAGCTCACCGGGGGCGCTGCGGGGGAAGGCGAAGGCAGTGGGGTCGCCGTCGCGGGCCAGGCGGTCGATCGCCGGCCCCCCGGGGTAGCCGAGGCCCAGTAGGCGGGCGCCCTTGTCGAAGGCCTCACCGGCGGCGTCGTCAAGCGTCTGGCCCAGGACGATGTAGGCGGCCGGCTCGTCGACCCGGGCGACGAAGGTGTGGCCGCCGCTTGCCACGAGGCAGAGGTAGGGCGGCTCCACGGGCTTGGCGCCCAGGGTGCTCGCCACCACGTGCCCGTGGAGATGGTCAACAGCCACGAGGGGCAGCCGGCGCGAGGCGGCCAGCGCCTTGGCGGCGGACACGCCCACCAGCAGCGCGCCGATGAGCCCGGGGCCGCGGGTGACCGCCACGGTCTCGATCTGGTCGAGGCCGGCGCCGGCACGCTCGAGCGCGTCGGCCACCACCGCGTCCACCAGCTCGAGGTGGTGGCGGGCCGCGATCTCCGGTACCACGCCGCCGTAGCGCGCGTGCAGCAGACCCTGGGAGGCGACTACGTTGGCGCCGATCGCGCCCGCGGCGGTCACCACGGCGGCGCAGGTGTCGTCGCAGCTCGTCTCGAGGGCGAGGATCACGGCCGCCTTCGCGTGGCTCGGGAAGCAGCCTTCACGCGGTGGCGCGCTGGGGCACCGTCCGCCACATGATCAGGGCGTCCTCGCGGTTGTCGTGGTAGTAGGCCCGGCGCCGGCCGGCGGCGCGAAAGCCGAAGCTCTCGTAGAGGCGGATCGCCGACTCGTTCGAGGTCCGCACCTCGAGCGTGTACTGCTCGCTCGGCCGGTCTCCCAGCTCGAACAGTCGCTCCAGCAGGGTGGTGGCGATCCCCTGACGCCGCAGGTGGTCGTCCACCGCCACGTTCATCAGGTGCCAGACGGTGTCGTAGCGCGAGCACACCAGGTAGCCCACGAGCCGGCCCTCGATCAGGGCGGCGAGGCAGATGCCCGACGGCTTCGACAGTTCCAGCACGAACATGGCCAGCGACCACGGCGTCGGAAACGCCCGGCGCTCGATGGCGATGACCTGAGGTAGGTCGGCGTAGGTGAGTCGGCGGATCTCGAGATCGGTCACTGGGGCTTGGCGTCCGGGGCTCTCAGGTATTCGGGTAGAACTGCCCCGGGTGGTTCGTCCGGCACGTCCCTCGCGAGCCTGCACACGTGCAGCGCGCGCACGACGTGAGCCTGCGAATTGTCGGGTGCCACCCGGATTCCGGCCTCTTCGAGCACCCCTCGAAATCGTACCGAGCCGTCTCCCGCCGCCTCGGCCGCGAAACCGGCCTCCCGCACCCGCGCCGCCACCACCTCCGGCGGCGCTGCGAACGGGTCCCAGAGCCGCATCCCCGTCCCGTCGTAGGCCGCCGCGAACAGCTCGCCCCGCTTGGCGTCGATCAGGGGCAGAGACACCGCGTCCTCGGAGCCGATTCCCGCCGCCAGGGCGGCGAGCGACGACACCGGGCGGAGGCCCAGCCCCGCCGCGGTCGCCAGCGCCCGGGCGGTGGTCACGCCGATTCGCAGTCCCGTGAAGCTGCCCGGGCCCACCCCGACCGCAATGGCCTCCAGCTCGTCCCAGGAGAGCCCTGCGCGCTCCATGACATCCGCCACGGCGGGCATGAGCTCGCGGGCGTGAGCGGGCGGCTCCCCGAGGGCCCGCGCGTCCGGGGCCACCTCGAAGGCGGCGCCGTCGGCGCGCAGCACACAGGCCGCGGCGGCCGCGGTGGAGGTATCGAGCCCGAGCAGGCTCACTCGACAGTGATCCGCCGGCGGTCGCCCCCCAGGTGCTCCAGCCGCACCCGGGCGGCCACCCGCTCCAGCTCGGGCTCGGCCGCCTGCGGCCATTCCACGAAGGCCACCCGCTCCGCGGTCAGGTAATCGTCGAGCAGCGCCGGGTCTTCGCCGGCCAGCGAGCCGAGCCGGTAGAGGTCCAGATGGGCCACCTCCGGGGTCCCAGGCAGAACGTGGCCGATCGTGAACGTAGGGCTGGTCACCGGACCGCGCACGCCGAGCGCACGGGCCGCGCCGCGGACGAAGGTGGTCTTGCCGCTGCCCAGCTCGCCGGTAACGAGCACCACATCCCCCGGGCGCAGCCGGGCCGCCAGCTCCCCGCCTGCGGATTCGGTCTCCTCCGCGCTGGTGGTCTCACGCCGCATGCCGGGAAGGGTGCCGTGTTTGGACATCGGCTGCTCCTGGGGACGTCTAGGAGTGCGGCCGGTCGGGAGTGCGCCCGCCCGGCCGCTCTTGTTCGGGGCGGTTACTGAAACAGGCCCATCTGCGGCTGGGGCTCTGGCTCCGCGGCTGCCACGGGAGCCACCGCGCCCAGCGGCACGGGCGGTGGCTCTCGCAGGAGGGCCGGCAGGCCGCGGAAGTCCTCCTGCAGCTGCTCCAGCGTTCCGGTGCCGCGCAGCGCTGCCGCCGGGTGGTAGAGCGGATAGATCCGCACGGTGCGCCCGCCGAGCTCGTGGACCTGGGGCCGGCCGTGCACGCCGGTGATTCCGCGGTTGGAACGGGTAAGGAGCTTGGTGGCGAAGTTGCCCAGGGTGCAGATCACCAGGGGCTCGATCAACTCGATCTGACGATGGAGGAAGGGCTTGCAGGCGTCGATCTCGTCCGGCTGGGGATCGCGGTTGCCGGGCGGCCGGGACTTGAGCACGTTGGTCACGAACACGTCCGCGCGGGTCAGGCCGATCTCTCCCAGCAGCCGGTCAAGCAGCTGGCCGGCCCGGCCCACGAAGGGCAGGCCCTGGAGGTCCTCCTGCTGTCCGGGCGCCTCGCCGACGAACATCAGGTCGGCATCCGCGTTGCCGTTTCCGAACACGACCTTCGTCCGGCCCTGGTGCAGCGGGCAGCGGCGGCAGACCGAGACCTCCCGGAACAGCGCGACGAGCTCCTCGCGCCGCTGGGCTGCGGAACGGGACTCCATGAGGCAAGCCTACGCGGCGGGGGCGACGGAGAGCGTGAGGCTATTCTTCAGGCTGCCGGCCGCTACCGAAACCGGAGTGGACCGGCACGGAAAATGAACCTCCATAGCGCTCGTCAGAACGGCGGGGCTGCGCCGAGCGCGACCCCGGTGGGCATCGTCGGTCGCGGCCGGCTGGGCACCGCCCTGAGCGTCGCCCTGCGGGCGGCCGGGCAGCCGGTCGAGGGGCCCATGGGGCGCGGCGAGGTCCCGCGCGGCTGCCACGCGATCCTGCTGTGCGTGCCCGACGGGGAGATCCGAGCTGCGGCGAGCACGGTGACCGGGGCCGCGGACCTGGTCGGGCACACGAGCGGCGCCACGCCGCTGTCGGCGCTCCAGCCGGCGGGCGGGGCGCGCTTCGGGCTGCACCCGCTCCTGACTGTGACCGGCGAACCGCGGCCCGACGAGTTCGCCGGAGCGGGGTGCGCCGTGGCGGGCTCCGTGCCCGAGGCGCTCGACTTCGCCGCGGGGCTGGCGCGACGCCTCGGGATGACGCCCTTCGAGATCGACGACGAGGGCCGGGCCGCGTATCACGCAGCTGCCTCGGTGGCCTCAAACTTCCTGGTCACACTCCAGGCTGCCGCCGAGACCATCGCCGAGGGCGCCGGCCTGCAGCCCAGCGAGGCTCGGGCGCTGCTCGTGCCGCTCCTGCGGCGCACGGTCGAGAACCTTGCCGAGCTGGGCCCGGAACGTGCTCTCACCGGACCGATCGCCCGCGGCGACCACGCGACGGTGGCCACCCAGCGCGCCGCGGTCGAGCAGGTTGCGCCTCACCTGCTCGACCTCTTCGACGAGCTCGTGCGCCACACGCACTCCCTCGCCGGCCGCGAGGTACGGACATGAGGACCGTGCGGATTGTGGGCGAGCTGCGTGCGGCGCTCGGTGCCGAGCGCAGCGCCGGGCGCAGCATCGGCCTCGTGCCGACCATGGGCGCTTTCCACCCGGGACACATGGCGCTGATCGAGAAGGCGCGAGCCGAATGCGACCTGGTGGTGGTCTCGCTGTTCGTGAACCCCACCCAGTTCGGCCCGGCCGAGGACCTCGGCGCCTACCCGCGCGACGAGGCGGGGGACGCTGCCGCCGCCGAGGCTGCAGGAGTCGACCTGCTCTTCGCTCCTCCGGCCGAGGAGGTCTATCCGGAGGGGTTTGCCACCAGCGTGACCGTCGCCGGCCTGACCGAGGTCCTCGACGGACACCCCGCTCGGCGCGGGCCCGCCCACTTCGCCGGCGTGGCCACCGTGGTGGCCAAGCTCTTCAACATGGTCGGGCCGGACGTCGCCTACTTCGGCCAGAAGGACGCGCAGCAGGCGCTGGTGATCTCCAAGCTGGCTCGCGACCTGGACTTCCCGCTGCGGGTCGAAGTCTGTCCGACGGTCCGCGACAGCGACGGGCTCGCCCACAGCTCCCGCAACGCCTACCTCTCGGCCGAGGAGCGCAAGCGGGCGCTGGGACTGAGCCGCGCCCTGCGCGCGGCAGAGGAGTGCGTGGCCGCCGGCTCGACGGACGCCGAGAGCGTGCTGGCCGCGGCCCAGGCCGAGCTCGAGGCCGCCGGGGTCGAGCCCGAGTACCTCGAGCTGCGCTCCGCCCGTGACCTCTCCGAGGTGACGCGGGTGAACGGCTCGACATTGCTTGCCGTGGCGGCCCAGGTGGGCCGGGCGCGGCTGATAGACAACGCGATTCTGGGAGAACGCCGATGAGCATTCACTCGAGGGCGACGGCGCCGCCCGCCAAGCGCCCGGCCGTGACCCTGTCGTCCCTGCGCGAGAAGAAGGCGCTGGGCGAGCCGATCGTCATGGTCACCGCGTACGACTACCCCAGCGGGCAGGTCGCCGAGGAGGCCGGCGTGGACGTGGTGCTGGTGGGCGACTCCGGCGCCATGACCGTGCTCGGCTACCCCTCGACGGTCCCGGTGAGCCTGGACGAGCTGCTGATCCTCGCCGCCGCCGTCCGGCGTGGCCTCTCCACGCCGCTGCTGGTGGGCGACATGCCCTTCGGCTCGTACGAAGCCTCCAACGAAGAGGCCATCCACAACGCGCAGCGCTTCGTCAAGGAGGCCGGCTGCGACGCGGTCAAGCTTGAGCGCGGCGGGACCACGGCCGAGCGGGCCAAGGCCATCGTGTCCGCCGGGATCCCCGTGATGGGCCACGTGGGGCTCACGCCTCAGTCCGCCGGCGCGCTTGGCGGGTACCGCTCGCAGGGACGAACCGCCGAGCGGGCGCTGGATGTGGCGCACGACGCGTTTGCGCTCCAGGACGCCGGCTGCTTCAGCGTGGTCTTCGAGGCGATCCCGAGCGCCCTGACCGAGGCGATCATGCCCCGTATGCGCATCCCGGTGATCGGGATCGGCGCGGGGCCGGCGGCGGACGGCCAGGTGCTGGTGTTCCACGACCTGCTTGGCATCTACGACGGCCACGCCGCCCGCTTCGTGAAGCGCTACGCCGACATCCGCGACCGGATGATCCGCGGCGTGACCGACTTCGCCGAGGACGTGCGCCAGCGGCGCTACCCCGAGCCCGAGCACGGCTACACGATGGCGCCGGACGAGATCGAGCGGCTGCACGTGCTGCTGGGCGAGTACTCGGGCGAGCCGTTCACCGGCGGCTTCACGCTCTGAGACCGGCGTGACCGTGCACACCGGCGAGCTGCGCCTCTCCACGCGGGGGGACGGCGATGTGATCGACATCTCGGCCGGCGTGCAGGGCGTGGTCGAGGAGGCCGGTGTCCAGACCGGGATCGCGACGGTCTTCGTTCCGGGCTCCACAGCGGCCGTCACCGCCCTGGAGCACGAACCCGGGGGTGTGCACGACCTGCAGGAGACGCTCGAGCGGCTCGTGCCCCGCGAGGGACCCTACGAGCACAACCGGCTCAACCACGACACAAACTCACACGCCCACATCCGGGCCGCGATCGTCGGGCCGTCGGAGACCGTCCCCCTGAGCGGCGGGCGCCTGGAGCTCGGCACCTGGCAGCAGCTGGTGCTGATCGATTTCGACGATCGGCCGCGCCGGCGGACCGTCGTCGTGCACGTGCTCGGCTGAGAGCAACTTCCCCGTGCGCGCCGGGTTTGCGCGTACGGCCAGCACATGCACCCAGAGGAGGTCTCACCGATGCGACTTCGTCGCTTCCTGCCGTCGCCCGCCATGATCGTGGCGGTCACGGCGCTCGTCCTGACGCTCGGCGGGTCGGCCTACGCCCTGGTCGTCACGGGCAAGACGATCAGGAACAACAGCGTGACCAACGCCGACATCCGCCAGCGCACGCTGACGGGCAACGACATGAGGAGGGACAAGGTCGGCGGAGGCTCGATCAAGGAGTCGAGCCTGGGCACGGTGCCGAGCTCCAGCCTGGCCGGCATCGCCGGCGGCAGCGCCCGCTTCGCCGTCGTGGGGGGCGCGGGGGCGCTTCGGCGCGGCCGCGGGATCAGCTCGGTGGCCCGCACCGGACCCGGCCGCTACCAGGTGATCTTCCAGAGCGACGTTCGCAACTGCGGCTATTACGCGACGATCGGGGACCCGAGCGCCGCCGGCCCGCCCCCGAACAGCCAGGTGAGCGTGTCGTCGCTGGGCTCGAACGTCAACGGCGTCGCGATTCGCACCTCGAACTCGAACAACGGCAACCAGGCCGACCGGCCGTTCCACCTGCTCGTTCTCTGCTGAGGAGGCCCCGGGAGAGCGATCCGCTAATAGTCGATGCCCCTGAGCACGCGGGCGGGGATGCCCGCCGCGACCGAGTGGGCCGGAACGTCGGTCGTCACCACGCTGTTCGCCCCGATCACGCTGCGCTCCCCGATGGTCACGCCGCTGGTGACCACCACGTTGGCGCCGCACCACACGTTGTCCTCCACCCGGGTCGGCCCCTTCGTCGTGAAGCCCTGCCACGTGATCGGCTGCTCGGGGTCGTCGAAGCGGTGGTTGCCGTCGGTGACGAAGCAGCCGTTGGCGAACATGCAGTGGTCGCCGATCTCCACCGCCTCGACGGAGGCCACCATCACGCCGATGTTGAGGAAGCTCCCGGACCCGATCCGGAGGTGGGCGTTCTCCCCGACCGTGAGCCACACGTGCGGCTCGAGCAGGGTGTGCGCGCCGACCTCGAGCCGGCCGTCCCGCAGCGCCTCGAGCACGTTGCCGTGCACCGGCCAGCGAACGAAGGCGTCGCGGCGCGCGAACTCGCGGTGGATCAGGGCCCGGTTCCAGGGCAGCGAGTTGCGCTCGTACCAGCGCCACTTGTGCCACCACAGCCTGGCCCTGGCGACGGCGCCTGAGGTCGGCATCCTGGGAACAATCCCAGAGTGGGCGGCGCCACCCTTCTCTATGACCGCGACTGTGGCTTCTGTCGCGCCTGCACCGGCGTGGTGCTGGCCTGGGACCGGCGCGAGGCCCTGCGGCCGGTCGCCCTCCAGGACCCCGAGGCGGACCGGCTGCTGTCCGGGATGCCCGGCGAGGAACGGATGGCGTCCTGGCATCTGGTGACCGGCGATGGCCGGGTGGCGTCGGCAGGCGCGGCCTTCGCGCCGCTGCTGCGCCTTCTAGACGGCGGTGGCCCGCTCGCGGGCCTGGCCGAGCGCTTCCCGGGGGCCGTCGAGCGCGGCTACGGCTGGGTGGCGGATCGCCGCTCGGCCCTTGGTCGCGTGCTCCCGGAGCGCACCCGGCGCTGGGCCGACGCCACGATCGCCCGGCGGTCCTAGATGACTGATTCCGCGACCTCGCGCACGCGGGTGGCGCCCTGCTTGGCGCGCCGCCTTCGCCGCCTGCGGCGGGAAAACGGGCCGGGTAGGGAGGGGGTTCCGCACGAAACGTCCGATAGTTGGACGCAACGTCAGGAACCCCCCCTCGCCCGGCTCGGTCCCGGCGCCCCCGCGCACACGCGGCCGCGGAATCATCCAGTGACCTGAGTCGGAAGTTCGGCTTCAGCTTCTCGAGCGGCTGGGCGTGACTGGCGACGCACACGGGATGAGTCGATGTGCAGCATCGGCGATTCCCGTGGGTGGCGTCAGGCGCGTTCAGACGCCGAGAAGGTCGCACGAAATAACGACTCAGGTCACTAGGCGGCCGCCGGCACCTTCTCGCGGCGCCGTGGCCGCCGCCGGGGCCGCGCAGGCTCGACGATCTGTGCCAGGAAGGCGCCCGTGTAGGAGCCCTCCACCGCCGCCACCTGCTCCGGTGTGCCCTTGGCCACCACTTTCCCGCCCTCCTCGCCCCCCTCGGGGCCGAGGTCGATGATGCGGTCGGCGGTCTTGATTACGTCGAGGTTGTGCTCGATCACCACGACGGTGTTGCCGCCCTCCACGAGCCGGTCGAGCATCTCGAGCAGCCGCTGGACGTCCGCGAAGTGCAGGCCCGTGGTGGGCTCGTCGAGGATGTACAGCGTGCGGCCGGTGGCGATCTTGCTCAGCTCGCTGGCCAGCTTGACCCGCTGGGCCTCGCCGCCCGACAGCGTCGTGGCCGGCTGCCCGAGCCGGATGTAGTCGAGCCCCACGTCGTGGAGCGCCTGGAGCCGGCGCTTGATCTTCGGGATGTGCTCGAAGAACCCGACCGCCTCCTCGACCGTCATGTCCAGTACGTCGGCGATCGTCCTGCCCTTGAAGCGCACCTCCAGCGTCTCGCGGTTGTAGCGCTTGCCGTGGCACTGCTCGCAGGGGACGTAGACGTCCGGCAGGAAGTGCATCTCGATCTTGATCTGGCCGTCGCCGCGGCAGACCTCGCAGCGGCCGCCCTTGACGTTGAACGAGAAGCGCCCCGGCTTGTACCCCCGGGCGCGGGCCTCCTGAGTCCGTGAGTAGAGCTCGCGGATGTGGTCGAACAGCCCGATGTAGGTGGCCGGGTTGGAGCGCGGCGTCCGGCCGATCGGCGACTGGTCGATGTTGATGATCTTGTCGATCTTGTCGAGGCCGCTGATGCGCCTGTGGGCGCCGGGCCGCTGCTTGGCTCGGTGCAGGCGGTTGGCCACGGCCTTGTAGAGCACCTCGTTGACCAGCGTGGACTTGCCCGAGCCCGACACGCCGGTGACCGCGCACAGCACACCGAGGGGCACCTTCACGTCGATGTCCTGCAGATTGTGCTGCGACGCCCCCTGCACCTCCACGTAGCCGCTGGGCCGGCGACGGCGCTTCGGCGCCGGGATCTCCTGCGTGCCGGCCAGGAACTGGCCCGTGAGCGACTCCTCGACGGCCATCACCTCGTCGGGGGTGCCCTCCGCGACCAGCCAGCCGCCGTGCTCGCCGGCCCCGGGGCCCAGGTCGACGACGTGGTCCGCCGCCCGCATGGTGCCCTCGTCGTGCTCGACCACGATCACCGTGTTGCCCAGGTCCCGCAGCCGCTCGAGCGTGTTGATCAGGCGGCGGTTGTCGCGCTGGTGGAGGCCGATCGAGGGCTCGTCGAGGATGTAGAGCACCCCCACGAGGCTGGAGCCGATCTGGGTGGCCAGGCGGATCCGCTGCGCCTCGCCGCCGGAGAGCGTGGCCGCCGCCCGCTCCAGCGACAGGTAGCCCACCCCCACGTTGTCCAGGAAGCGCAGCCGCTCGTCGATCTCGCGCAGGATGAGCCGGGCGATCTGCCGCTCGGTGTCCGACAGATCGAGCGTGCTGAGCCACTCGATCGCCCGGGCGGCCGACATGCGCGTGAACTCGTGGATGCCGAGCCCGCCGATCCGCACGGCCAGCGACTCGGGCCGCAGCCGCGCCCCGTGGCACTCCGGACAGGGCCGCAACGTCATGTACTCCTCGATCTTCTCCCGCGACCAGTCCGAGTCCGTCTCCCGGTAGCGCCGCTCCAGGTTCGGGACGATTCCCTCGAAGGTCGTCATGTACGAGCGCCGGCGGCCGTAGCGGTTGCGGTAGGAGACGTAGATGCGCTCGCCGTTCGTGCCGCGCAGGAAACAGTCGCGAACGTCCTCGGGCAGGTCCTCCCAGGGGGTGTTCATGTCCACCTCCCACTTGTCAGCGATCGCCTGCGTCATCTGCTCGTAGTAGTTCGAGGCGCTCGTGGACCAGGGCAGGATCGCGCCGTCGTTCAGCGTGAGGCTCGGGTCAGGCACGATCAGCTCCGGGTCGATCTCCATCTGCGACCCCAGGCCGGTGCAGCGCGGGCACGCGCCGTGGGGCGAGTTGAAGGAGAACATCCGCGGCTCCAGCTCCGGCATGGAGATCCCGCAGTGAAGACACAGGAAGCGGTCCGAGTAGGTGGTGGTCTCGCCGCTCTCGACGTCCTCGATGTCCACGATTCCCTCGGCCCGGGAGACGGCGGTCTCTATCGAGTCGGCCAGCCGCTTGCGCAGGTCGGGCCGCATCATCAGCCGGTCGATGACCACGGCGATGTCGTGCTTGAACTTCTTGTCTAGGACGATCTCCTCCTCCAGGCGGCGCAACTCGCCGTCCACCTTCACGCGCGTGAAGCCCTCGGCGCGGAGCTCCTCGAAGAGCTTGCCGTACTCGCCCTTTCGCCCCCGGACCACGGGCGACAGCACCATGAACTTCGTGCCCTCGCGCAGCGTCATCACCTGGTCGATGATCTGCTCGGCCGACTGGGCCTCGATCGGGCGGCCGCAGTTGTAGCAGTGGGGGTGGCCCACCCGGGCCCACAGGAGGCGCAGGTAGTCGTAGATCTCGGTGACCGTGCCCACCGTCGATCGCGGGTTGCGGGAGGTGGTCTTCTGGTCGATCGAGATGGCAGGCGAGAGGCCCTCGATCGAGTCCACGTCCGGCTTGTCCATCTGGCCCAGGAACTGGCGCGCGTAGGCCGACAGCGACTCGACGTAGCGGCGCTGGCCTTCGGCGTAGATGGTGTCGAAGGCCAGGCTCGACTTACCCGAGCCCGAAAGCCCCGTGATCACGATCAGCGCCTCGCGCGGCAGCCTCAGATGGAGGTCCTTGAGGTTGTGCTCGCGGGCGCCGGAGACGACGATCTCGCCACTGGAAGACACGTCTCTTCGAGTCTAGAGCCGGACTCGGATCGAACGCGTGTTCGTTTTCCGGTCGTAGCGGGATCAACCTGCGCGGGCGTAGACGTCGTCCAGCATCGCATCCACGTCCTCGAGCTCGAAGTTCTCGTTGAGATAGCGGGCGGTCTCCTCCCGGGGAGTGCCGCTGAGGGCCATGTTGAGCGCGATGAGGCGAGCGCCCTCGTTCGGACCGCGCCCGGCGTCGGGCACCGGGGCCGAGAGCGCCTCCGCTTCGGCGATGACGGGGTCGTCGGCGTCGGGCTGGGCGGCCGTGGGGGTGGCCTCCCTTGCCACCACTTCCTCCGGGTCGGGCAACTCGTCGTCGTGCTGCTCCGCCAGGCTGGTCGCTGCGCGGCGCGCCTCCTCGGCCAAGGCCGCGATCGAGGCCCGGGCCGCATCGCCGAGCTCCGCCAGCTCGCGCTCGAGCTCCTGCGCGCGGAGGGCGAGCCGCTCCGCCGACTCCCGGCCGCGCGTAAGCACCTCGTCCGCGTCCCGCCGGGCGTCGGCCCTGATGCGCTCGGCCTCGGCGCGCGCCTCGCGCTCGATCTCCTCGGCGCTGTGCTCCGCAGCTTCGATGATCGCCTGTACCCGCTGCGCGGCGGCTGCCGCGGAGGTCCTGCCGGGCTCGTCACTCACGGCAGCGAAGGGTATCGGCGGCGCGGCTACCTCTTGACCCGGAAAGCCCCGCGCATGAACGGGTGGATCCGGCAGAAATAGGTGTAGGTGCCGGGGTCGAGATCGTCCGGCGTCCGGTATTCGAGCCGCCCGGTGGCGGGCGGACCCGCGCTGCCCAAGGTGCCGGACTCGAACTGCACCGGACCGTCGGCGATCGGGTAGGCGATGCCGGTCGATCGGTTGCAGGGCGGCTTGCACGAGCTGAGCGAGTGGTAGACCCGTTGCGGGTCGTCGCCGTTGCGGAAGCTGAGCGACTGGCCGGCACGGATGACCGGCGGACGCCCCCGTGCGCCTGCCAGGCTGAGGTCGCCGAGGCCGTAGCGGAAGTCGAGGATCCCGACCCTCCCCGGGCTGACCGCGCCGTCCGGGAGCTTCCGGGGGTCGGGCAGCCGCGTGGGCCTGCCACCGTGGTTGTCGTTCTCGGCCAGATGGCCGTGGGTGACCTTGCCCGGGTGGTTCACGCGCGTCTTGAAGGGATCGCGCCCGCGGCCGCCGTCGGCCATGAAGGTGAGCATGATCCCCATCGACTCCCACCAGGCGGCCCGTCGTGTGTCGTAGGTGGAGCTGGTCGAGAGCACGTCGCCCTTCTCGACCTTCACCTTCCAGTCGGGCGGCGTCGCGGTCATCGACACGTCCCAGGACACCGCGCCGGCGGGCTCGTAGTACTTGGCCTTGGAGCGGAACAGGTGAGCCGTGTTGCCCCGCCCGCGTGGGGCGCTGCGCCGGCAGCGCCGGCGGGAGGCGGCGCCCGCCTTTCGTGGGCAGCGGGCGGCGCGAATGCGCGCGCCGCGGCGGCGCAGCCGCAGGTCGCCGTACAGCCCGCCCGGATGGAGGTGGGCGGCCGCGAAGATCAGGGTCCCATCACGATCCACCTTCCACTCGTTCAGCTTCGGTCCGCCGCGGTAGGCGCCGGGCTCGTCGGCGGGGTAGGTGTAGCGCCCTCCGCGGCCCGTCCCCTTCCTCACGTTGAAGACCGGATAGACGCTGCCGTTGACCACGTCCAGCCAGATGAGGCGTGCCGAGCGCATCTTTCGCGCGGCCGGTGAGGTCGCTGGGATGAAGTCGATCTCGTAGGTCAGATAGACCTCGGTTGGGACCGGCGTGAGATTGTGGATCATGTGGTTGAGGAGCCAGCGATCCGACCTGCGGTAGGCGTAGCCGTAGCCCTTCGGCAGCTTGAGGATCGTCTTCTCCTCGCCGGCCCAGAAGAAGCGCTCGGGTACGTCGGCTGTGGCGTCCGGGCGCGAGAGGTTGAGCCAGACCCCGTGGTGCAGGTGGATCACGTCGACCCTGGGGACCTTGCCGTTCGGGTAGACGAGGTCGGGCCGGATGCGGGTGATGTAGCCGTCGACGGGCGGCCGCTCGAGGATCGGCGCGAAATCGATCTGGTTCTGGCCCGGGATGATCTTGAACGGGCCGACCTTGTACTGCAGGCGCTGGACCCCGTCGGCGCCGAATGCGGCCGGCGTCCATGCCAACAGGGCAAGGCAGGCGGCCAGGCCACATCCGAGGCGCACCATCCGTCCCACGGCGAGGATCGTACGGGACTAGATGGTTGATTCCGCGGCCGCGTGTGCGCGGGGGCGCACGGGACCGAGCCGGGCGGGGGAAGCAGGGCGAAGCCGATACCCGGAGGTATCGGCGAGCCCGATGACCCCGATCCGGCGAAGGTAGTGCGGGCTGGCCCAGGCCCGGAGCAAGGTTGTCCCGTGCGTCATCCGCGTGCGCGGGGTCGTGGAATCAGTCATCTAGTTGCGGCCGGGCTGCATGTTGCCTCGGAATGGGTTTCCTACGGCCTCGAGCGGGGAATTGACCAGGCGCCGTTGGCCCCGCCGAGCGACACCGAAACACTGACACGCGCCGGTCGCAGGACCGCCGTTGCCGCCTTCGGTGCCGCCCTGAGCCTCCCCTTCGCGGCCTCGGCCGCGGCGGCCCCCACCGTATGCGCCTGCGGTGGAGGCGGCTCACCCGCCGCCGATCCGGTTCCGGACACGCCCCAGCCCGCCGCCGAGCCCCCGGCGGAGGCTCCGCCCGCCACCCCACCGACGCCGCCGCCACCCGAGTCGCTGCCCCGCACCCCCGACGCGGCCGAGGCCTGGCTGGCCGAACCGGAGCCTGAGCCGCCTCCGCCCGCGCCCGAGCCGCCTCCGGAGCCGGAGCCGGCGCCCGAGGCCGAGCCGGAGCCGGCGCCCGAGCGAGCCGGAGCCGGTCCCCCCGCGTCAGGTCTACGGTGTCGACGCCGACCTCTACCGGCGCCTGGGCTCCGAGGACCAGCAGGCGATCCGGAAGGACTACGAGAGCGAGCCGGCACCGGCTCCCGCCACCGCGCCTGCGCCGCCGAATCCGGAGCCGCTGAGCGCCGGTGCGGCCGAGGCGTGGCAGGACGATGGGCCGACCGACGAGGAGGCGGCCACCCCTTCGCTGCCTACGACGCCCGACGCGGCCGAGGCCTGGACCCGTGAGCCGGAGCCCCCGACCCAGGACGCCGGGCGGCAGGTCTACGGCGTCGACGCCGACCTCTACCGGCGCCTGGGCTCCGAGGACCAGCAGGCAATCCGCGACGAGCACGAGGACGACTCGAGACTTGAAGAGGACGCGCCCACCGTGCCTCCCGCCCACCCGCCTGCGCCACCGCCCTCGAAGCCGATCGGCGACGGCGACGGGCCGCTCGAGCTACCTCCCTACTTCTCCTCACTCCCGTACTACGTCCAGGAGGCGGTCCACGAGCAGCTTCAGGAGGAGGAGGACGCGCGGCAGGCCCAGGCGCGGCACGACATGCTGGACCTCGCCTCTCACCTTCCCCCCGAGGACGCGCAGGCGGTCCGCGACTACCTGGAGCCGCCCTACGTCGCCCTCGGCGACTCGTACTCGGCGGGCACGGGCACCCGTCCCGAGGGCGACCCGGCGTGCGAGCGCAGCCCGTACGCCTACGGCCCGCTGGTCTCGGGCGAGCGCAACTACCAGCTCGACTTCCAAGCTTGCGGCGGCCATACGATCCCCGAGGTCCTCGGCGAGCAGGTTCAGGCCGTGAACGAGGACACCCGGGTGGTCACGATCTCCATCGGCGGGAACGACGCCGGCTTCGGGCCCGTGGTCAAGGAGTGCGCGGAGCCGGTCTTCTGGGGGAGCGACCGCTGCGGGGACATGGTCGACGACGCCCAGGAATTCATCCGCGACGAGCTGCCTGCGCAGCTCGACGAGGTCTACGACGAGATTCGCGAACGGGCACCCGAGGCCGAGGTGGTCGTGGTGGGCTATCCGCGGATCTTCGGCGAGGAGGGCGACTGCAACGGGGGCACGAGCTTCGGCGACGGCGAGATCGAGTCCCTGAACGAGACCGCCGATCTGCTGGCCGACGTGACCCGCGAGGAGGCGGAGGCGCACGGGTTCGAGTTCGTGGACCCGAGGGCCGCCTTCACCGGGCACGAGGTCTGCGGCGACCCGGAGTACATCAACGGGCTGAGCAACCCGACCAGCAACTCGTTCCATCCCAACCGGGACGGCCACGAGGCCTACGCGGATCTGGTCACCGTCGAGCTCGAGGACTAGCTCCGAGCGCGCGGACCCCAGCGCGCGCTACCGCCGCGGCCTGGACTACCTTCTCGGCACCATGCGCCCGCTCGTCCTTCTTGTCGCGATCGGGCTCGTGCTGCCCTGCGCCGCGTCAGCTCAGCTGCCCATGCAGGCGACCACGGCCCCGCCCGCCGGGCACCGGGCCGACCCGTCGCTGACCACCTACGTCTTTCGCGTCGGCCCCTTCGACATCGGCGGCTACCAGACGTTCCGGCGCACCGACGTGGTCACGCCCCCGCCGGTGGCGGGCTTCATCGTCGGCATGGATGTGCGCATAGTCGATCCGTACGGGGTCGAGATCCCCCAGAGCGAGCTGATGCTCCATCACAACGTCTTCACCAACGGCGGCCCGGACAACCGGCGCAAGGACGGCGCCTGTCCGCAGCGCGGCGTGCGCGAGCGCTTCTACGGGACGAGCGAGGAGCTGCGTCCGCTCACGCTCCCGCGCGGCTACGGCTACCCGACTGTGCCCCAGGACCGATGGAAGATGATCTGGATGGTCATGAACCATCGTCACGAGCGGCGGCAGGCCTATGCCGAGTACCGCGTGACCGTGGAGACCTCGCCCGGCCTCACTGCGGTCAAGCCCTACTGGCTCAGTGTGGTGCCATGCGTGTCCGACCCCCAGTACACGGTCCCGGGCGGCAGGGCGGCGGGAACCGTACACAAGCGCTCCAAGCGCTTCACGATGCCGGCGGGTGGCCGCATCGTCGCCGTGGGCGGGCACCTGCACGGCGGCTCGCACTCCCTCGTGCTGAGCCAGCCCGCTTGCGGCAACCGCACGATCGCGGCGAGCGACCCAACCTACGGAAGCGCGGACGACCCGCTCTACGCCGTGCGCCCGCTGCTGCACGAACCCGACCCCAGGAACATCACCTGGAGCCAGTGGAGCCGGGGGTGGGCGATCGGTGCGGGCGACAAGCTGAAGCTGACGGCCGTGTACGACGGCGCGCGGCCGCACATGCGGGTGATGGGGATCTCGCACGTGTACCTGGCCCCGGATGCCTCGGTGCCTCGCGACTGCGCGCCGGCGCCCAGCGGGCGGGGAGACGCTCGGCCCGAGCTTCGTCGGACGCGCCGACCCACCCCCGGTGAAGCTCACCCTGGCGCAGTGGCGCGGTCGCGGTCCGGCGCGCGCCATTCGGAGGCCCGCCGGCCGCCTAGCGGCGCCGCGACGGCAACACCATCGTCGACGTCCGGAACTTCGCCTTCGATCCGCCGCTGCTCTCGATTCCGCGGGGAGCGACGGTGCGCTGGCGCTTCCGCGATCGGCAGATCCATGACGCCACGCTGGTCAGAGGACCGCGCGGGTTCGCCACCGCCACGGTCCGGGACCGCAGCGAGCGCCACCGCTTCCGCGTCCCGGGCGAATATCGCCTCCACTGCTCGATCCACCCGGTGTCAATGTCCCAGGTGGTCAAGGTGCGCTAGCACGAGGGTCTCAGGCGCTGGCCTCGGCCTCCGCCTCCTGCAGCTCGTGCCGCAGCGCCTTGATCTCGTCGCGGAGCTTGGCCGCGTACTCGAAGCGCAGGTCGTCCGCGGCGGCCAGCATCTCCTCCTCCAGCTCCACGATCGTCCGCCGGATCTCCTCGGCCGACATGGCCTCGGTGTCGCGCCGGCGCCGGCCCCGGCCGGTGGGCACCTTCGCCTCCATCATCAGGAAGTCGGTGATGTCCGAGATCCCCTTCTGGATCGTGGCGGGCGTGATGCCGTGGTCCTCGTTGTAGGCGATCTGGATGGCGCGGCGGCGGTTGGTCTCCTCGATTGCGTTGCGCATCGCCGCGGTCTCCTTGTCCGCGTACATGATCACGGTGCCGCGAACGTTGCGGGCGGCGCGGCCGATGGTCTGGATCAGGGAGGTCTCGCCGCGCAGGAAGCCCTCCTTGTCGGCGTCGAGGATCGCGACCAGTGAGACCTCGGGCAGGTCCAGGCCCTCGCGGAGGAGGTTGACCCCCACCAGCACGTCGAACTCGCCCAGCCGCAGGTCGCGGATGATCCGGATGCGCTCCAGCGTGTCCACCTCGGAGTGCAGGTAGCGGACCTTGAACCCGTACTCGAGCAGGTAGTCGGTCAGGTCCTCGGCCATCTTCTTGGTGAGCGTGGTGACCAGCACGCGCTCCTCGGTCTCGACGCGCTTGCGGATCTCCTCCATCAGATCGTCGATCTGGTTCCTGGTCTCGCGCACGTCGACCGCGGGGTCGACGACCCCCGTGGGCCGGACGATCTGCTCGACGACCCCGCTCGAGTGGTTGTGCTCGAACTCGCCCGGGGTGGCCGACACGAACACGATCTGCGGGGTGCGCTGCAGGAACTCGTCGAAGGTCTGGGGCCGGTTGTCGAGTGCGCTCGGGAGCCGGAAGCCGTAGTCGACGAGGGTCTGCTTACGTGAGCGGTCGCCCTCGTACATGCCGCCGATCTGGGGCACGGTCTGGTGCGACTCGTCGATGAAGCAGACGAAGTCCTCGGGGAAGAAGTCGATCAGGCAGTAGGGCCGCTCGCCGGGGGCGCGACCGTCGAGGATGCGCGAGTAGTTCTCGATCCCGTTGCAGAAGCCGAGCTCGCGCAGCATCTCCATGTCGAACTGAGTGCGCTGGCGCAGCCGGTGCGACTCGAGCAGCTTGCCCTGCTCCTCGAGCTCCTTGGTGCGGGCCTCGAGCTCGTCGCGGATCTCGCCCACCGCCCGCTCGATCGTGGACTGGTCGGTGGCGTAGTGGGTCGCCGGCCAGACGGCGGCGAAGTTGAGCTCCTTGAGCAGCTCGCCGGTGAGCGGGTCGAACTCCTGCAGGGTCTCGATCTCGTCACCGAAGAAGACCGCGCGGTAGGCGGTCTCGGCGTAGGCCGGGAAGACCTCGAGGGTCTCCCCGCGCACGCGGAAGCTGCCTCGCCCGAGCGCCGCGTCGTTGCGCGAGTACTGGATGTCCACGAGCTTGCGCAGCACCGCGTCCCGGTCGGTCATCTCGCCCCGCTTCAGCATCAGCATCAGGCGGTCGTACTTCTCGGGCGAGCCGAGGCCGAAGATGCAGGACACACTGGCCACGACGATCACGTCGCGGCGCCCGAACAGCGACGCCGTCGCCGAGTGCCGCAGGCGCTCGATCTCCTGGTTGATCGAGGAGTCCTTCTCGATGTACAGGTCCTGACTCGGGACGTAGGCCTCGGGCTGGTAGTAGTCGTAGTAGGAGACGAAGTACTCGACCGAGTTGTTCGGGAAGAACTCCCGGAACTCGTTGCATAGCTGGGCCGCGAGCGTCTTGTTGTGGGCGATCACCAACGCCGGCCGCTGCACCTGCTCGACCGCGAAGGCCATCGTGGCCGTCTTCCCCGAACCCGTGA
The DNA here is from genome assembly GCA_963821275.1 of uncultured Thermoleophilaceae bacterium. Taxonomy (GTDB): domain Bacteria; phylum Actinomycetota; class Thermoleophilia; order Solirubrobacterales; family Thermoleophilaceae; genus JACVRW01. The sequence continues at coordinate 48,195 of CAWGDF010000010.1, read as the reverse complement.
CGCCGAGGAGTGTCTGGAAGCGGTCGCCGGCCTCGATTCCCTGGGCCAGGGCGGCCGTGGCCTTGGGCTGGTCGGCCACGGCCTTGTAGGCGGGATTGACGCGGAACTCGGGCATCGCTTCGAGACTAGCGCCGTGTGCGGCCCGACAGGATCCGGCGCAACTCTCCCGCGAGCGACGCGGACTCCCGAAGATCGTCCCAGGTGAGGCGCGCCGTCTCGATCCCGACGGCGAGCAGCGCCCGGTCCCGGCGGCGATCGGCATGGAACCCGCCTGTGCCGCTGTGGTGTGCGCGTCCGTCGATCTCCACGGCGAGGCGGTGGTCCGGCCAGAAGAAGTCGATCTCGTGCCCGGCGACCCACAGGTTTGCCTGCGGGGCGGGCAGCCCGTGGCGGCGGCACAGCGCAAGAAACCGGCGTTCGGCCTCGCTGCGCGTGAACGCCGCCTCCGGGCTGAAGCGTTCGAGAAGCCGCAGCAGGCGCCCGCGCCCGCGTGCGCGGGGTAGCCGGTCGAGCACACGCTCGATTGCGGCCGCGTCGAGGGTCCCGGCTCGCTCGGCGGCATCGAGCGCCCGCTCGAGGCGGGTCGGGTCGACGACGCCCGCGATGTCCACGAGCGTTCGGGCGACCGACGTGACCGGGATCCCGTCCACCATGGCGTGGTCCTCTTCGTCGAGCACACGTGGCCGGTGCACGACGATCCCGTCCCGGGGCCGCCTCCCGCGCGGCGCGCTCACCTCGATCCGCGGCGAGCCCGACCGCAGCAGCCCGTGGCGGTCCGCCGCCGAGCGGTGGCTCAGCAGCGCGCCCGGGCCGCAGGCCAGGACCGCGGCCAGCTGACGCGCCTCTGCCGTCAGCCGGCGATGCCCCACCGCGTACACCCCGCGGTGCAGCCGGATCAGCTCACTCCGGCGCACACGCCGGGCGATGGCGCCCGGCTTCAGCCCGAGCGTCCGCAGCTGCTCGGCGCTGATGACACCGTGTTGGCGGGTCGCGATCTCCTCGATCGCCCGCCCGACGGCATCTGGGCTGCATTCGTGTCGGTATTCGGCATCAACGTCGCCCACATCGAGAGGAGGGCGCGCCACGCCCGTTTCGCCCCCGGCGCCGCGGTAGCCTCGAAGCGCCAATGGCCGTGGTCATCGCATCGGCGCTGGACAAGGACGTAGCGGGGGCCCCGCTGTTCCGCGGCGTGTCTTTCAAGCTCGAGCGGCGCGAGCGGATGACGCTCGCCGGGCGCAACGGGGCCGGCAAGACCACGCTCCTCCGGATGCTCGCCGGGGAGACGGGAGCGGACGGCGGCGAGCTGGCGTTCGAGAAGGGCGTCCGGGCCGCGCTGCACGACCAGCGCCCGCCGCGCGAGCGTGACCTGACGCTGCGCGACTACGTGCTGGCCGGCTGCGGCGAGCTGGTGGCGCTGGAGGAGCGGCTACAGGCGCTCGAAGCCCAGATGGCCGAGCGACCCGACGACGGCGACGTCCTCGACCGCTACGCCCGGGCCCAGACCCGCCTGGAGCACGCAGGCGGCTGGAACTGGCGGGTCCAAGCCCTTACCCCGCTCCACGGCCTGGGCTTCAGCGACGCTGACCTGGACCGGAACCTCAAAACCTTCTCCGGCGGCGAGCTCACCCGCGCCTCGCTGGCCCGCACCCTGGCCGGCGATCCCGACCTGCTGCTCCTGGACGAGCCGACCAACCACCTCGACATCGGATCGCTGGAGTGGCTCGAGGCCTACCTCACCGGCCTGGACGCCGCCGTGATCCTGGTGGCTCACGACCGCTGGTTCCTGGAGGCGGTGGGCACGTCGGTGCTGGAGCTGGAGGCGGGCCGCGCCCGCTTCTTCCCGGGGCCCTGGCACGCCTGGCGGCGCGAGACGGCGGCGCGCGAGATCCAGCTGGGCAAGGCGATCGAGAAGCAGCGCCGCGAGCTGGCGCGGATGGAGCGCTTCATCGAGCGCTTCCGCTACAAGGCCACCAAGGCGCGCCAGGTCCAGTCACGGGTCAAGCGCGTGGAGAAGATGGACCGGATCGAGCGCGACCCGCGGGACACGCGCTCCCTGGGCTTCAGCTTCGGCGCGGCCGAGCGCACCGGTCGGGTGGTGCTGCAGCTGGACGACGGGCGCCTGGAGGTGCCGGGCCGGACCCTGCTGGAGCACGGCGAGCTCTGGCTCGAGCGGGGCGAGCACGTCTCGCTGGTCGGGCCCAACGGGATCGGCAAGACCACGCTGATCGACGCCCTCGCCGGGCGCCGGGAGCTCGACGGCGGCCGGCTGCGCACCGGCCACAACGTGCAGCTCGGCTACCTCTCGCAGCACGCGGGCGAGCTGGGCGACAGCGGTACCGTGCTGGAGGCTGCCCAGCGGGCCACCAAGCTCACCCCGAACAAGGCCCGCGCGCTGCTCGGGCGCTTCCTGTTCTCGGGCGAGGAGGCCGAGAAGCCGCTCGACGGGGTCTCCGGCGGCGAGCGGCGCCGCCTGTCGCTGGCGATCCTGGTGGCGTCGGGAGCCAACGTGCTCATCCTCGACGAGCCCACCAACCACCTCGACCTCGATGCGCGCGAGGCGCTCGAGGACGCGCTGGGCGCCTTCGAGGGAGCGGTGCTGCTCGTGTCCCACGACCGCGCGCTGCTCGACGCGGTGGGCGCGCGCACCGTCGCCTTCGAGGAGGGCCGGCTGAGGAGCTACGAGGGCGGCTGGGCCGAGTACGCGCGGGTGCGCGAGGAGCGGCGCGAGGCGGAGGCCAGCGCGGCCTCCGCGGCCAAGCGGGAGCGGCGCCGCCCGGCCCGCAACGGACACCGGACCCCGCCCGCGGGACCGTCGAAGAACGAGCGGGCCCGCCTGGCCGACCTCGAACGCGAGGTCGAGCGGGCGGAGGCCGCGCTGGCGGTGCTGGAGGACGAGCTGGCGGATCCGGCGATGTGGAGCAGCCCCTCGCGCAGCGAGCGCTCCACCGCCCGCCACACCGCGGCCCGGCGCGCGGTGGAGGAGGCCTATGCGCGCTGGGAGGCCGCCGGCCGCTGACCGGTCACTGGAGGTCCTCGCCGTGATGCCGGCGATAGGACTCGCGCGACTCGGCCACGTTCTCGACGTAGGCCCGGGTCTCGGGGAACGGGATATGCCGTGCGGTGTCGAAGGCCTCGACGCCCCCCGCCCGCCTCACCCAGGCGTCGACGTTGGTGAGGCCGGCGTTGTAGGCAGCGATGGCCAGCGTCTCGTTGCCCTCGTAGTGGTCGATCAGGTAGCGCAGGAACCAGGAGCCGTACGCGATGTTGATCTGCGGGGTGGCCAGGTCCTTCTGCACGAAGCGGGTGCCGCCCGAGTGCCGGGCGATGAAGTCGGCGGTGTCGGGGGTGATCTGCATGAGCCCGCGGGCCCCGGCGTTCGAGGTCTGGTCGCGAAAGCGCGACTCCTCGTAGATCACCGCCGCGATCAGCGCGGGGTCGAGGTCCTTCTCGGCCGCCTGCTGGCGGATGATGTCGTCGTGGCGGAGGGGCAGGGTCACGAACTCGCGCACGGCGTCGCCGAAGGGACCCGCCCCGGTGACGACCGCGGCCACCAGCGCCGCCAGGCCCACGGCGAGCAGGGCGCCGAGCCTGCGGCGCCGGCGGCTGCGCGTGCGGGCACGCGCGGCGCGGCGGGCGACGTGGGCGGTGGCCGGGCTCATGGGCCTTCCTCGATCTTGCCAAGAACCGTGGACAGCGATGCCTTCAACTCGGACAGGCTGCCGTCGTTGCGCACGGTGAAGTCCGCACGTTGCGACTTCTCCTCCTGGGAGAGCTGACGCCCGGTCCGCTCGGCCAGCGCCGCGTGCCCCCGGGCGCCGGCGCGCTCCGCACGCACCTCCTCTCCGGCCACGACCGCGACCGTGTGCTCGAACGCGGCGTCCATCCCGGACTCGAATAGCAGCGGCACCTCGACCACGGCGGCACGCGGCGCCGGCTCGACTCGCTCCACGTCGCCCCTCCAGGCCGCCACGCGCTCGCCCACCCGCGGCCACAGCACGCTCTCGAGCCAGCCGCGCGCCTCGTCGTCGCCGAACACGCGCTCGGCGATCAGGGAGCGGTCGAGGGTTCCCTGGGGCGCCACCTCGGCTCCCAGGCGCTCCACCACGAGGTCGCGCACCTCGTCGGAGGTCAGCAAGTGGTGCACCACCTGGTCGGTCGAGAGCACGGCCGCGCCCAGCTCATCGAGAGCGCGCAGCGCCTCCGACTTGCCCGCTCCCAGGCCGCCGGTGAGCCCGAGGAAGGGCACCCGCGGGGCCATCCGCTAGCGCGAGGGACCCTGCTCGTCCTGAGCGCTGTTCTCGTCCGGGGTGGGGGCCGCCGGATCGGGCTCCGGCGCGTCGTCCTCCGGCTCGGGCGGCTCGGCTTCCGGGATCTCCGTGGCGGCCTCGGGCGCCTCCTCGAAGACCGGCTCGGGCGGAGGCGGCTCCTCCTCGGCGCCCTGCTGGGCCTCCTCCACGGCCGCGCGCAGGTCCTCCGCGCCGCTGACGTTCGGGCCGGCGAAGACGTCCTCGGACAGCCCGAGGTCCGGCACGTCGCCGATCTCCTCGTCGCCGCCCGCAGCCTGCGCCGCGGCGGCCGAGCCGGCGGCGGCGGTGCGGATGTGCGGCAGCTGCTCCTGCACCCGCTTGACGCTCAGGGAAAGTCGCCGGCGCTCGGACTCGATCTCCAGGATCTTCACCCGCACGTCCTGGCCGGGCTCCACGATCTCGCGCGGGTTGTCGACGTGATGGTGGGCCAGCTCGGAGATGTGCACGAGGCCCTCGACGCCGTCCATGATCTCGACGAACGCGCCGAAGGTGACCACCTTCGTGACCGTGCCCTCGAGCTCATCGCCGACCTGGTAGGTGTCGATGACCCGCTGCCAGGGGTCCTCCTGGGTCTGCTTCAGCCCGAGCGAGATGCGCTGGCGGTCGCGATCGATGTCGAGCACCTTGACCGGGACCACGTCGCCGATCGAGAGGATCTCGGACGGGTGGTTCACGTGGCTCCAGGACAGCTCGGAAATATGGATCAGGCCGTCGATGCCGTCCAGGTCCACGAAGGCGCCGAAGTCCACGATGTTGGAGATCGCGCCCTCCACGACCATGCCCGGCTGCAGCCGGTCGAGGATCTGCTGGCGCACCTCCTTGCGCTCCTCCTCCAGCACGGCGCGGCGGGAGAGCACGACATTGTTGCGCGAGCGGTTGAGCTCGATCACCTTGCACTCGATCTTGGTGCCGAGGAACTCGTCCAGGTTCTGCACGCGGCGGATGTCGACCAGCGAGGCGGGCAGGAAGCCACGCACCCCGAGGTCGATGATCAGGCCGCCCTTGACGACCTCGATGACGGTGCCCTCGACCGGCTCGCCGGACTCGGCGGCGGCCTCGATCTTGCGCCAGGCCTTCTCGAAGCGGGCGCGCTTCTTGGAGAGCAGGAGGCGGCCGTCCTGGTCCTCCTTGGTGAGGACGAGCGCGTCGACCTCCTCGCCCAACTCCACCTCGTCGTGAGGATCCACCGACTTGCGGATCGAGAGCTCATTCATCGGAATGACGCCCTCGCTCTTGTAGCCGATGTCCACCAGGACCTCGTCCTGGTCGATGCGCACGACGCTCCCCGATACCACGTCGCCCTCGTCGAACGCGACGATGGTGGCGTCGTAGTTGGGGACGATCTGACCGTCGATCTCGAGCAGGAGGCCGCCCGAGCCCTCGACGGTGCGAGGTGGAGTAGACGTCTGGAGATCCGGCACTGAGGCGAAAAGGGTAGCTATCTTGCGCGTATGCCGACTCGCGCCACCAAACGCGGCGCGGCGCGCACGCGGCTGTCCGGCGAGTGGGACGTGCTGGTCTGCGGCGCGAGCTTCGCCGGCCTGGCCACGGCGCGCGAGCTGGCGGGCTCCGGAGCCCGCGTCCTGGTGCTCGATCGCTACGAGATCGGGCAGCGCCAGACATCGGCCTGCGGCATCCCGACGCAGTGGCTGCGGGCCCTCGGACTGATGGGAGCGCACCGGCAGACGTTCGGGCGCCTGGTGGCCCACACGCCCCACACGACCGCGCGCTTCGAGCTGCCCTGGACGTTCTCGACCTTCGACTACCCGGAGCTCTGCTCGCTGCTCTGGGCGCAGATCGGACGCTTCCTTCGAGACCGCCAAGGTCAACGGCCGCAGCGGCGACGTCGTCCACACCGACCGCGGCGACCTCTCCGCGCCCCTGATCGTCGATGCGCTCGGGTGGCGGCGGGTGCTCGGGAGCGGCTACCAGCCGCCGGACGCCCCGCTGTCGCGCGGGCTCGAGGTGCATCCCTGGGGCGCCGGTGACGAGCTCGAGATCTGGATCGACCGCCGCTACGTCCCGGCCGGCTACGGGTGGAGCTTCCCGGCCCGCGACGAGCTTCGCATCGGGGTGGGCTCGTTCGACCCCCGCTTCCACGTGAAGGACACCACCGTGCTGCTGGCCGAGGACCTGGAGGCCGAGCCCGTGCGCTACCAGGGCAACTGGATCCCCCACCGGCTGCGCGACGCCACCGAGGACGGCGTGTTCTTCGTGGGCGACTCCGCGGGACACTGCCTCCCCCTGACCGCCGAGGGCATCCGCACCGCGCTGTACTTCGGCATCGCCTGTGGGCGCGAGCTGCGCGCGGTGATCGAGGGCCGGCGGACGATCGCGCAGGCGCTCGTCGCCTATCACGACTTCTCGGCGACCCACGGGTGGAAGTTCAGCTCCATGCTGTGGGCACAGCGGGCGCTGCCGCGCGTGCCGCCGCGCCTGCTCGCCCCGGCGCTGCGAGCCATGCAGTCACGGCGCTTTCTGGACTGGTCCTTCGGGCACTACCTGCGGATCGCGCCGCCCTCGTTCGTGTCGGCCGGGCCGCCGCCCCGCGCGCTGCGGACGCGCCCGGCGCAGCGCGCCGCCGCCTAGGCTGGCCTGAACCGGATTGCCTGCGACAGCTGCGGGCGGGGTAGCGGTGTCCTGACGGGGAACGCGGCCAAGCCGCCGTGACTGCCGACCGCGCTCCGTACGTTAGGGGTGCAATAGGACCTCAACGTACGACGCGGGGGCCGGCCGCTTCGCCCGCGCTGTCGGTCGAGCAGCTAGTTCCAAGCCTAGGCGGGCGCCGGCGCCGGCTCCAGGCCGTCCGAGACCGCGACGTCCTCGGGCTCGAGCTCCAGCCCCGACTCGCGAGCCGCCAGCTCGAGCAGGGCGGCGAAGTCGACGTCGGCGTAGCCGGAGCCGAGGAGCTTCATGACCGTCTCGCGCGCCGCCGCGGCCACGGGCATGGGTACGTGGTGCTCGCGGGCCGCCTCGGACCCGAGGTCGAAGTCCTTGAGCAGCAGCTCGGGCGTGAAGGTGGGCGTGAAGTCGAGGTTCACCAGCGCCGGCGTCTTGTAGCGCGTGAACATCGAGCCCATCACGCTGTCGTTGAGGAAGGCAAGGAAGTCGGCCCGTGAGATGCCGCCCTTCTCCGCCAGCACGGTGATCTCGGCCAGCGTCTGGGCGACCACGCCGAGCATGATGTTGTGGCAGATCTTCACCAGCCGGGCCCGCTCGCCGTCCCCGACGTAGGTGACCCCCGCGGCGAGCTGGTCGAGATAGGGCCGGACGCTCGTGTAGGCCTCCTCGGGCCCCGACACCACGATCGTGAGGCGCCCGGCGCCCACGACCTTGGGGTTGCCGCTCACCGGGGCCGCGAGGAGCAGGGTGCCGCGCTCGGCGGCGGCCTCCCGCACCTCGGCCGAGGCCTCGGGGGAGACGGTGGTCCCGTCCACGAGGATGCTGGGCGCCGCGCCGTTGCCAGACAGCAGGCCCTGCTCGCCGAGGACGACCTCCTTGAAGTCGGCAGGCCCGCCCACCATCGTGAAGACGATGTCCCGGTCGGCGAGGTCCGCGGGGCCGTCGACCAGCGTGGCGCCACGCTCCGCCAGGGGCTCAGCCTTGGCCCGGGTGCGGTTGTAGACGGCGAGATCGCAGCCCGCGTCGAGGAGCCGCGTCGCGAGCGCCGCGCCCATCCGGCCTGCCCCTACCCAGCCCAGCCTCTTCTCCCTCAGGTCCGACATCCGCGCCCTTCCCACCTTTTCCCGATTGGCTCAACCCCGCCGCTGCAAACGTTTGCACACTCTATCGAGGGCGCTTCGGGGCGTCAACCGCCGCGGCGGCGAGGCGGCGGCGGGCTGTGGTAGCCTGCAATCGATTGCAGCAACAGGATAGGCGAGCGGCGGGAGTGACGGCGATGGGCCTGCACACGTACGGCACGATGGGCGTCGATTGGGAGGAGCGGGTGCGCTTCGACCGGCTGCGGGAGGAGCGGCTGGCCCGCATCACGTCGCTGCTGACGGAGTCGGAGCTCGGCGCGCTGCTGTGCTTCGACATGACCAACATCCGGTACATCACCGCCACCCACATCGGCACCTGGGCACAGGACAAGCTCAACCGCTTCTGTCTCCTCCCCCAGGGCGACCAGCCGATCATGTGGGACTTCGGCTCGGCGGCCCGCCACCACCAGCTCTACAACCCGTGGCTGGGCGACGGCCGCTCCCGGGCCGGGATCTCGACCCTGCGCGGGCGCGATGTCGCCCGAGTCCGGGCGCGCCGAGGACGTGGCCAGGAAGATCCGTGTGGAGCTGGAGGAGCGCGGCCTGCTGGGCGAGCCGGTGGGAGTCGATGCGGTGGAGACGGCCGTGCTGTTCGCCCTTCAGGCGGAGGGAATCCAGGTGGTGGACGGCCAGCAGCTGATGCAACAGGCGCGCGTGATCAAGACCCAGGACGAGATCACGCTGCTCAACACCGCCTGCATGATGGTCGACGCGGCCTACGAGGAGCTGTACCGGGCGATGCGCCCGGGCGTGCGCGAGAACGAGTGCGTGGCGCTGGTCAACAAGGTGCTCTACGACATGGGCTCGGAGTTCGTGGAGGGGGTCAACGCCATCTCGGGCGAGCGCTGCAATCCCCATCCCCACGTCTACACCGACCGCGCCCTGCGTCCGGGCGACCCGGCCTACTTCGACATCCTGCACAGCTTCAACGGCTACCGGACGTGCTACTACCGCACCTTCGCCGTGGGCAGCGGCTCGCGCGCGCTGGTCGACGCCTACAAGCGCTGCCGCTACTACCTCGACGCGGCGCTCCAGCTCATCAGGCCCGGAGTGACCACCGCCGAGGTGGTCGAGGTCTGGCCAAAGGCCCAGGAGTTCGGCTTCCCGGACGAGGAGGCCGCGTTCGCCCTGCAGTTCGGCCACGGCGTCGGCCTCGCGATCTGGGAGAAGCCCATCTTCAGCCGGCTCGTGTCCCTCGACCACCCGGAGGAGATCAAGGAGGGCATGGTCTTCGCGCTCGAGACGTTCTGGCCCGCCGCCGACGGCTGGAGCGCCGCGCGCATCGAGGAGCAGCTCGTCGTGACCGCCGACGGCTGCGAGGTGATCACCCGCTTCCCGGCCGAGGACCTGCTGGTGGCCGGCAAGCCCTACTACACGGTCGGCGGGTCGCTCCCGCTCGAGCGCGAGACACAATCGAACCTGAACACCGAGCTCGACCCGGCCGGCCAGGAGGCCGTGCCGGGAAACGGGCGGCCGAGCGCGGACACCGGAGCCGCGACCCTGCGCTGACCAAGGAGACGCCGTGCCCCACATCAGCTACTTCCCCCTCGAGCGGCTGGACGACCCGGAGCTGCGCGGCTACATGGAGCACGCCGCGCGCTACGGGACCCCGCGTCCGGAGAGCCAGGCGATCCGGGCCCACGTGCCCGCGGTGATGCGCTCGTTCTCCACGAACTGGCAGCGCATGTTCCGGACCGGGGTGCTCGACCATTCGATCAAGGAGCTCTGCCGCGTCTACGTCTCCAAGACCATCGACTGCCACTACTGAGGCTCCCAACGGTCTCTCCGGGGCGGAGAGCAAGGGTTGGTCGAGGAGGACTACGAGGAGCTGCTCGACTTCGAGCGCTCCGAGCGCTTCACCCCGCGCCAGAAGGCGGCGCTGCTCTACACGAGCATGCTCGTGTGGCAACCGAGCGGGGCCGGCGACGAAGTCTGGGATGGCCTCAGGGAGCACTTCAGCGAGGAGCAGATCCTCGAGCTCGGCTACTTCGTGGGCCTCACGTTCGGGCAGCAGCGCTGGATCAAGACGCTCGGAATCGGCCACGGCGAGGTGCTGAACCTGGGCGCTGCCGGGCTGGCCGGGAGCGAGGCGGAGCGCCTCGAGGGGGGCGTCGCGCCCGAGCGGTGAGCGGCCGCGTGTTCGTCACGGGCGGCTCGCGCGGCATCGGGGGCGCCGTGAGCCGCGCGCTGGCCGCCCGGGGCGCCGACGTGGCCATCGGCTACCGCGAGCGCACGCCCGAGGCCGAGGCGACGGCCGAGGCCGTGCGTGCCCACGGGCGGCGGGCCGTCCTGGTCCGGGGCGACGTGGCCGAGGCGGTCGAGACCCTCGTCGAGCGGGCAGCGGTGGAGCTCGGCGGGCTCGACGGCTTCGTCTCCTGTGCGGTGCTGCCCCTGCCCCTGCCGATCACCGAGCTCGGGCGGGAGGAGCTCGAGCGCACGCTGAGAACCAACGCCGGCCCGTTCGTGCTGGGCGCCATCGCCGCCGCTCGGCACATGGAGGGCGGCGGCCGGATCGTCGCCCTGTCGGCCACCGGGGCGCACCGGATCCGCAACCCGCGCTACGCCCCACTGGGGCTGGCCAAGGGCACGGTCGAGGCCGCCACCCGCTTCCTGGCCGTCTCGCTGGCCCCCCAGGGGATCACGGTCAACGCCGTGGCGCCCGGCCCCACCGACACCGAGGCCTTCGACACCATGGCCGCCGACCCAGGGGCGCTGCGCGAGCACATGGCGAGCGTGACGCCGATGGGCCGGATGGGCACCCCGGAGGACGCCGCCCGGCTGGTCGCGTTCCTCTGTTCGCAGGACGCCGGCTGGATCACGGGCCAGGTGATCTTTTCCGACGGCGGCTATTCACTGGTGTGAGCGGCTACCCGCGCTTCTCCGACGCGGAAATGGGCCGGCGGCGGGACGCCCTGACCGCGGCGATGGCCGAGCGCGGCGTGGCCCACGCGCTGCTGTACGGGGCCAACCGCAGCGGCTCGGCGGTGGGGTGGCTCACGCGCTGGCCGGTCACGCGCGAGGCGCTCGTCGTCGTCTCACCGGGGGAGCGGGACCTGCTGCTGGTCAATTTCTACAACCACGTGCCCAACGCCGGGCGGATCGCGACCGACGCGGAGGTGCGTTGGGCCGGCGAGACCCCCATGGAGACGACTGTGGCGGAGCTGCGTCGCCGTGGAGCGGGCGGCGGCCGGATCGGGGTGATCGGGCCGCTCGGCTACCGCGGCCACGCCGCGCTGGCGAGGCTGGCGGACGAGGTGGTCCCGCTCGACGATCTCTACACGCGCCTGCGCCTGGTCAAGTCGGACGAGGAGCTCGACTGGCTGCGGGTGGGCGCCAGGCTCACCGACGCGGCGGTGTGCGCGCTGCGGGACGAGGCGCGGCCGGGCATGGACGAGCGCCGGCTGGGTGACCTGGCCGAACGGGCCTACGTCGCCGAGGGCGGGACCACCCACATCCACTATTTCGCGGCCACGCCGATGGCCGAGCCGGTGCTGAGCGTGCCCGCGCAGTGGCCATCGACGCGTGAGCTGCGCAGCGGCGATGCGCTCACATGCGAGGTCAGCGCGTCCTACTGGGACCACCCTGGGCAGCTGCTGCGCACGTTCGCCGTGGACAGCGAGCCCACGCCGCTCTACCGCGAGCTACACGAGGTGGCGGAGGCGGCCTTCGACGCGGTCAGCGGGCGGCTGCGCGCCGGGGCCACCGCCGCCGAGCTCGTGGAGGCATCACTGCTGATCGAGGACGCGGGCTACACGATCCGCGACGACCTGGTGCACGGCTTCGTGGGCGGCTACCTGCCGCCGGTGCTGGGGCGAGCCCAGCGTGAGGAGGCGCCGGACTTCACCTTCGAGGCCGGCATGACGGTCGTGGTGCAGCCCAACGTCGTGACGCCCGACGAGCGCGCGGGGGTCCAGACCGGCGAGCTCATGCTCGTGACCGACAGCGGCGTCGAGCGGCTCCACGCCTTCGAGCGCGGCCTCTTGCGGATCCGCTAGTGCGGGGTAACCCGGAGTGGCTGCGACAGCTGCGGGTGGGGTAGCGGTGTCCTGACGGGGGACGCGGCCGGGCAGCCGTGACTGCCGACCGCGCTCCGTACGTTCGGGGTGCAATAGGACCTCAACGTACGACGCGTGGGCCGGGCCGCTTCGCCCCGCGCGGTCGGTCGAGCAGCTAGCTCCAAGCAAGGGCGCGAACCCGCCTCGCCCGCTCGCTCGACCCCAAGATCCCGGCCTCCAACGCCGAGCTCCACCAACACCGACCGTGCCGGGCACCCACCTGTCGCCACAACTCGGGATATCAGGACGGCGCCCCCTCGCGCTGCTCCTTGGGCATTCGATCCGCCGGTGGCTCGAGCGCGACGGCGGGCGCCGTGCGGGACACACGCGATCCCTTGCCGATCCAGCCGGCCCACCCTCCTCACCCCCGCTGCGTTAGCCCAACGCTATGCGAGAGGGGGGACGGGCTAGTGGACTCAGTCGGCAGTTCGGCTTCGGCTTCTCGAGCGGCCGGGCGTTTCCTGACGCCGAGAAGGTGCGCACGAAGTGCGACTCAGGTCACTCGTCCGGCAGCTCGTACCCCGCCGCCTCGAGCGAGCCTGCGCCGCGCCAGCCCCAGATCAGCAGCACCTCCTCGTCCGAGGTGTTGTCGAAGCCATGCCAGTTGCCCGCGGGCGTGAAGATCACGTCGCCCGCCTGCGCGGGCTCCTCTCCCTCGTTCGTGTAGATCTGCCCTCGGCCGCTCATCACCACCAGGAACTCGTCGCAGTTGGGGTGGCGGTGGCGCTCGTGCCTCGCGCCCGGCGGAAGGACGGTGCGCCCCACCACCAGCTGGTCCGTGCCCGCGAGGCGCTCGTCGATCAGGAACTGGACCTGCATGTCCACCCAGCCCTCCTCGCGGCGCAGGCCGGCCTCGAGCGGCACCCGCTCGACGCTCGTGCGGTAGGGCTTCACGACTCGGCTCCCGCCATTCGCAGGTAGACCTGGTGCACGACCGCGAAGTCGTGGTGCCCGATGCCCATGCCGCGGCACGCGTTCAGCAGCTCGTTCGCCGCCGCTGCGGTGGGCAGCGGGGATCCGGTGCGGCGGCCGAGGTCGAGCGCGAGCATGAGGTCCTTCTGCTGGAGGTCCACGTCGGCCCAGGCCACGTCGGGCATGTTGCCCTCCAGCACGAACGGTCCTCTGTACTGCAGCACCGGCGAGGAGATGACGCTGCCGAGCATCGCCTCGACGGCGGCCTGGCGGCTGACACCGCCCCTCTCGGCCAGGGCGACGCCCTCGCAGAAGCCCACCACCTGCACCACCAGCGCGAGGTTGAGCGCGACCTTGGTCACCAGCGCCATCCCGTTCTCGCCCACGCGGGTGACCTTCGGGCCGATCGCGAGGAAGACCGGCTCGGCGCGCCGGAAGGCCTCCTCCGTGCCGCCGGCCATGATCGCCAGCTGGCCCTGCTCGAGCGTGGCGACGCTGCCCGAGACGGGGGCGTCGAGCATCGAGGCGCCGGCCTCGGCCGCGCGCTCGGCCAGCCGCCGGCTGGCGTCGGGCGCGATCGTGCTCATGTCGGCCCACACGCCCCCCGCGCGCAGTCCGGCGAGGATGCCGTCGCGCCCGGAGGCCACCTCCTCCACCGCCGCGGTGTCCGTGACCATCGAGAGCACGACGTCGCTTCCGGCGGCCACCGCCGCCGGTGTCTCGGCCCGGCGCATCCCCCGCTCCTCGAGCGGCTCCGCCCTCGCGGGCGTGCGGTTCCAGCCCGTGACGGTGAGGCCGGCCTCGAGCAGCCGCTCCACCACGGCGCTGCCCATCGATCCCAGCCCGACGAACCCCACCTGCGTGCGTTCCGCCATGCGCTCCCCCTCGTCAGATGTTCTCCGCCAGCCAGTGCGCCACCAGCGGCCGGGCCTTGTACCAGACGTTGTTGCAGACGTGCACCCCGTCCTCGAAGACGACGGTCGTGGTCGGCCCCGCGGCCTCGCGCTCGACCCGGTAGGCGTGCTCGGGAGGCGAGGCCGGGTCAAGCGCGCCGTAGACCTGAAGCAGCGGCACGCGGATTCGCTCCGCGGCGCCCGCCATCGTCATGGCGTCCTGCACGGCCGCCGCGTCCTCGCCCATGTAGTGGCGCAGCCCGCGCTGTGAGACCGGCTCCTGTGTGGCGAAGCGCCCGGCCGGCGAGTACCAGCTGCTCATGGAGAACACGGCCTTGACCCGCTCGTCGAAGGCGGCGCCGCGGCAGGCGAACATGCCGCCGTAGGAGATCCCGCCCAGGGCCAGCCGGCCGGTGTCGAGGTCGGGCCGGTCGTACAGATGGTCGACGACCGCGCGGATCGGGACCTCGTAGTCGGGGCGCAGCTTCAGGTCGAAGCTGACCGCCCCGTGGCCCGGCCCGTCGAAGGCGAAGGTGGCGATCCCGCGGGCGAGGATGTGCGAGGTCAGGTCGAAGAGCTCCTCCTTCGTGGAGTCCGCCCCGCACACCAGCACCACCAGCGGCGGCTGCTCCAGGCCGGGCGGCCGGCGCAGGTAGCCGGGAAGCGCGGTCCCTTCGAAGGGCACCTCGAGCAGCTCCATCGGCGGGTCGGTGTAAGGCGCCGCGCGCCGCCAGCAGTCGTGCATGGCCTCCAGCGCGGCGCGGAACTCGTCCGGGCGGTGTGGGAACAGGAAGCTCGCCCAGTGGAGGAACAGTCCGGCGCGCACGTAGTGCATGCCCGCCGCGCGCTCGTCCTGCGCGGCGAGGGCCTCGTCGCCGAGCCGTCGGTGGCGGGCGGCAAAGGCGCTGTAGACGCGGCACCAGTCGTCGAAGCTCTCGATCTCCTCCCGCATCTGCTCGAAGTCCCAGTCCGGCACGTGGTTCGAGGTGATGCGCCAGCGGAAGAGGCGGTACATGGCCTCGAGGTCGGGGTCAGCCATGGCCCTCCTCTCGCGCGGCCTGCTCGACCGCCTCGACGATCCCCCGGTAGCCGGTGCAGCGACAGAGGTTGCCGGCCAGCGTCTCCGCTATCTCGTCCTCGGTCGGCGCCGGATGGTCGCGCAGGAACGGCTCGAGCGACATCAGAAAGCCGGCGGTGCAGAAGCCGCACTGCAGCGCGTGCCGCTCGTGGAAGGCGCGCTGCAGCGGATGCCCGCCGTCGCCGGGGAGGCCCTCCACGGTGCGCAGGCTGCGGTCCCGGGCCTGGACCGCCAGCATCAGGCACGAGCGCACCGCCTGGCCGTCCAGCTGCACAGTGCAGGCCCCGCACACGCCATGCTCGCAACCCACCTTGGTCCCGGTGAGGCCGAGGTCGTGGCGCAGGAAGTCGGACAGCAGCCGGCGTGGCTCCACATCGCGCTCATGCCGCTCCTCGTTGACCTCGAGCCGGATCCTCACCGCAGCGCCTCCTCGACGGCGCGCCGCACCAGCTCGGCGCACAGCGCGCGCCGCGGGCCCTCGGAAACGAGGCCCGCGGCGAGGGTCGCGGCCTCCCGCGGCTCGGCCCCGGCGAGCAGGGCCCGCTCTGCCTCGCCTGCCCGGACCGGGACGGGCCCGGCGCCCAGCAGCGCGATCGCCGCGTGCTCGCCCGGCGCCACGACCGCCGCGGCGCCCGCGATCGCGAAGTCGCCGTGGGTCCGGGCGTGCTCGGCGAAGCCGCTCCCGGCGCCGGGTGGAGGAGCCGGGGCCTCGATCTCCACCAGCAGCTCGTCGGCCTCCAGCGCCGTCGTCAGCGGGCCCAGGAAGAACTCGCTTGCGGGCAGCCGCCGCTCACCGCGCGGCGAACGAGCCACGAAGCGCGCGTCGAGCGCGAGCAGCGCCACCGGCAGCTCGGCCGTCGGATCCGCGTGCGCCACCGATCCGCCGACGGTCCCCCGGTTGCGGATCTGCGGGTGACCCACGAGCCGGGTGGCCAGCCGCAGCAGGGGCCAGCCGCGGGCCACGCTCTGGTCGCGCTCCAGCGTCGTCTGCCGCGTGAGCGCGCCGATCCTGAGCAGCCCGTCGCCCGCTCGGGCGTAGTCCAGCTCCGCGAGCCCGTTGATGTCGACCACGAGCTCGGGCCGGGCGAGGCGGAAGTTGAGCAGCGGCACGAGGCTCTGTCCGCCCGCGAGCGCCTTGGCCTCCTCGCCGAGCATTCCGACCGCTTCCTCCACGCTGCGGGGCGCGGCGTACTCGAAGGGCGCCGGTTTCACCCGTGGATCGCCCCCCACAGCTTCTCCTCGGTGAAGGGAGGATCGACGTGACGCCCACCCAGAGCGTCAGCGACGGCGTTGGCCACCGCGGCGGGCGTGCCGATGGCGCCGCCCTCGCCGATCCCCTTGGCCCCGAGCGGGTTGAGCGGCGACGGCGACTCGACGAACGCCGCGTCGATGGGCGGGACTTCCGCCGCGGTCAGGAGGCTGTAGTCGGCGAAGGAGGCGGAGGTGGGCTGCGCCTCCTCGTCGAAGGTCGCCTCTTCGGTCAGGCACTCGCCCAGTCCCTGGACCGTGCCGCCCAGGACCTGCCCCTCGGCCAGCAGGGGGTTGATGATCTTGCCCGCGTCGTCCACCGCAGCGACCCGCAGCACGCGTAGGATCCCGGTGGCCGGATCGATCTCGACGGTCGCCGCATAGGCCCCGGAGGAGAAGACGAGGCCGGACTCGAAGCGGGCGCTCGCCTCGAGCCGCCCGTGGCCCGCCAGCTCGGCCGCCGAGAGCATGCTGCCGTCCGCGCTGCGAAAGCCGTCGCCGTCCCACTCGAGCGCCTCGGGATCCGTCCCCAGCAGCGCCGCGGCCGCGTCGAGGCAGCGGGCGCGCAGCTCGTCCACGGCCGCGGCGACGGCGGAGCCCCCCATCGCCACCGAGCGGCTGGCGAAGGTGCCCACCCCTGCCGGCACCGCGGCGGAGTCGCCGAACTCGAAGAACACGTCGCCGGGGTCGACGGGCACCCGGTCGGCCACGATCTGGGCGAAGGTCGTCGCGTGGCCCTGGCCGTGGGGCGAGGTGCTGCTGCGCACGCGCAGCCGGCCGTCCGCCTCGAGCGCCGCCTCCGCTGCCTCGAACCTGCCGCCCGCGCGCTCGACGTACATCGCCACGCCGGTGCCCCGCAGCCGGCTGCCCTCGCCGGCGCGCTCGGGCTCGATCAGCTCGAGGGCACGGTCGAGGCAGCGGTGATAGTCGCCGGAGTCGTAGGTCCAGCCCAGCAGGGTCTCGTGCGGGAACTCGGTGATCAGGTTGCGGCGGCGCAGCTCGACCGGATCGATGCCGGCGGCCCGCGCGGCGTCGTCCACCGCCCGCTCCAGGAAGTACGCGGCCTCCGGGCGGCCGGCGCCGCGGTAGGGGCCGGTCGGGACCTTGTTGGTCTGCACGCCCCGCACCTCCACATCGGCGGCGCCGATCACATAACAGCCGCACATGAGCATCGCGGTGGTGTGGGGCGGGATGGCGGTGCTCGGAAGCAGATAGGCGCCGAGGTCCGCGCGGATCCGGGCCCGCAGCGCCAGCATGCGGCCGCCGGAGCCCAGTGCCAGCTCCACCTCGGCCTCCATCCCGCGCCCCTGGTAGCAGGCGAGCAGGTTCTCGCGCCGGTCCTCGGTCCACTTCACCGGCCGCCCGAGCTGCATCGCGGCGACGGCCGCGAGCGCGGCCTCGGGCGCGATCACCCCCTTGCTGCCGAACGCGCCGCCCACGTCGGGAACGATCACTCGCAGCCGCTCCGGGGGGCGGTCGAGCACGTGCGAGAGGCCGCTGAGCTGCCGATGGGTGTCCTGGGCCGAGCACCACAGCGTCAGCAGGTCGCCGTCGGCGTCGTAGCTGGCGAGTGCCCCGCGGGTCTCCATAGGCGCGGCGGCGAGTCGCGGGAGCGCGTAGCGGCCACCGGCCACGACCTCGGCCGCCGCGAAGGCGCCGTCCGTGTCCCCGCTGGAGCGCCGCCAGCGCATGAGGTCGAGCTGCGACGAGGACGGGTCGGCCACCGGTTCGAGGTCGTCGTAGTCCACCTCCACGAGCTCGGCGGCGTCCTCGGCCAGCTCACGCGACTCCGCGACGACCGCGGCCACCGGCTGGCCCACGTAGCGCACCTCGCCGGCGGCCAGCACAGGATGCGGCTCGTCCGCGACCTCCGAGCCCTCGGGCGCCTGGATCGGAAGCGGCCGGGCCCGGCCGTCGAGGTCGCGAGCAGTGAGCACCGCGAGCAGGCCCGGCGCGCTGTCCGGTGGGCTGATCGACAGCACCCGCGCGTGAGCGAGGTCGCTGCGCACGAAGGCCAGGTGGGCCGTGCCCGGCGGTTCGAGGTCGTCGAGGTACTCCGTCCGCCCGCTGAGAACACGCGCGTCCTCGCGCCGCGGCAGGCCGCGGCCCACGAGCGTCAAGCGGCCCCCACGTCGATGACGATCTTCCGGCCGGGTGATCCGGCCTGGCGCTCCCAGGCCGCCGTGACGTCCGCCAGGGGAACCACATCGCGATCCACCTCGAGCCGGCCCGAGAGCGCCTGCTCCAGCACGCGGCGGTAGGCCGTGAGCTTCTGCGGCAGCGGGGTCCAGCCGGAGGAGAGCGTGAGGATGGCGCCCTGCTTGTTGCGCACGCTCGCGAGCGGCAGGTCGACGTCCGTGCCGGCGGACTCGCCCACGTTCACCAGCCGGCCGCCGCTGCC
Source organism: uncultured Thermoleophilaceae bacterium (assembly GCA_963821275.1). GTDB lineage: Bacteria > Actinomycetota > Thermoleophilia > Solirubrobacterales > Thermoleophilaceae > JACVRW01. The sequence continues at coordinate 29,540 of CAWGDF010000010.1, read as the reverse complement.
GAGCGCAGCGAGAGCGGCCATCGCCGGCGGGCCCCAGAGCGGATCGACCACCACGTCGACGTCGCCGCCGGCGGCGGCCCGAAAGGCTTCCGCCAGGTCGGGGCCGGCGAGGTCGACCACCTCGTCCGCGCCGAGCTCCCGGGCCCGCTCGAGCCGCTTGGCGTTGCGGCCTGCAGCCGCCACCCGGCCCGCGCCGAGCAGCCGCGCGAGCTGCACGGCGGCCTGGCCCACCGCGCCGGTGGCGCCGAGCACCAGCACCCGCTGTCCGGGCCGCAGGCCCGCCCGCTCCAGCGCCAGCCAGGCGGTGATCCCGACCGTGCCGATGGCCGCGGCCAGCTCGTCGCCCGCCTCCTCCGGCAGCTCCACCAGCGCCTCCTCGGGCACCGCGGCAAGCTCGGCCAGGGCCCCGTTGGACCCGAAGCCCGGAAGGGCGCCCTCGAACCGTACGCGCTCCCCCGAGGGGCGGCCGTCGGCCTCGACCACCGTGCCCACACCCTCGGTGCCGGGCACGTAGGGGGGCTCCGCAGTGCGGGCGAACCGGCCCGCCGCGATTCGGACCTCTATCGGGTTGAGCGCGGCCATGCGGACGGCCACGAGCGCCTCCCCCGGCCCCCGCGAGGGAGCGGGCGCGTCGGCCGGCCCCGGCGGCGAGCCGAGTGCGGTCACCAGCGCGGCCCGCATCAGCCGACGGCCTCCACCCGCGAGTCGAGCGCCTGCTGCACCACCGCCAGCGCGGCCAGGCCCTCCGCGGCCCCGGTCTCGGCGACCTCCTCGCCGCGAATGCAGCGACCGAACTCGGCCAGCTCCTCGGCGAGCATGTCGCGCTCGTCGAACTGCACCGGCTCGCCGTCCACTGTCAGCGAGGTCACGCTGTCCAGCGCCTGGGCGTCGGGCCAGACCGAGAAGTCCGTCCGGTAGTCGAGCACGGCCTCGGTGCCGAACAGGCGCAGCGAGAGCGTCTTGGGCGAGACGTAGCTGCCGCTGACCACACCCAGCGCTCCCGCCTCGAACTCCAGGGTGACCACGCCCAGGTCGTCGATGTCGGCCGCGGCGTGCACGTGGCTGAAGCGGCCGCTCGCCCGGCGGACCGGGCCGAGCCAGTGGCTGAGCGTGTCGACGTGGTGGATCCCGAGCTGCATGATCGGCCCCCCCGGGTTGCGCGCCCGCTCGGCCCGCCAGGCGCCCGCCTTGAAGCTGCCCGGCAGGGACATGTTGGCCTCGGCCAGGACCACGCGGCCCAGTGCGCCCTCGTCGAGCAGCTGCTTCGTGCGCCGGGCGGCGCCCAGGCGCCGGAAGGCGTGGCCCACCATCAGCGCCACACCGGCCTCCAGGCAGGCGCCGCGCATGCGCTCACCCGCCTCGAGGGTGTCGGCTATCGGCTTCTCGACGAACACGTGGCGGCCCAGCTCGGCACAGGCCCGTGTCTGCTCCTCGTGGACGTCGTTGGGGCTGGCGACGACCACGCCCTCGACCTCGGGATGGCCGATCGCCTCCTCGGCCCGGGCGGCGGGCAGGCAGCCGAAGCGCTCCGCGAAGGCCGTGCGCCGGCCCTCGTCGCGGCTGTAGCAGGCCACCAGCCGCAGCTCGGCACGCTTGGCGGCGGCGGCCAGCTGGGGCGCCCACATCCCGGTGCCGAGCATCGCGATGCCGGTCACGCGAGCTTCTCCCGCATCCAGTCGGCGATCAGCGGCCGGGTCTTGTAGGGGACGTTGGCGCAGGCGTGGTTTCCGTCGCCGTGCAGGACAAACTCCCCCTGTGGGGCCTCGCGCGCCTGGCGCTCCGTCTGCTCCCAGGGGATCAGCCTGTCGAGCTTGCCCGTGACGAACAGGGCGGGCCGGTCGAAGGCGCCCGAGCACGCCGGAGAGGTCGAGCTCGGCCGCCTTGGCGCGGCCCTCCTCCTCGTCCGCCGCAAACGACTTGGCGATGAAGGTCTCGCGCGTCAGCGGCGGCACCCCGTCCCAGCACTCGCTGAAGTTGAAGGGGCCGCTCAGGCCGGCCACGGCCTTCACGCGCGGCTCGAAGGCCGCGGCCCGGGGGGCGTAGTAGCCGCCCATGCTCACGCCGAATGCGCCCACCCGGTCGAGGTCGAGGTCGTCGCGGCTGGACAGGGCATCCAGCAGCGCGGCCACTCCCGTCTCGTAGTCGGGGCGGATCGGCAGGTCGTATCCGCCCTCGCCCTGGCCCGGGCCGTCCAGCGAGGCCGTGGCCATGCCGCGTTGGAGGAACACGTTCTCGGGGCGGAAGAACTCCTCCTTGGTCGAATCGAGCCCGGCGATCAGCACCACGAGCGGCGGCCGCTCGACCCCCGGCGGGCGGCGGAGGTTCGCCAGCACGGCCGCGCCGTCGAGCGGCGCCTCGATGCGCTCGGCGCCGGGGTCGAGGTGGCCGAGAGCCCGGCGCAGCGCGTCCACCGCCCGGTCGCCGGCCGCCCGGCTGCGCGCCGCGTCGAGCACCCAGACGAAGCGAGCGAAGTGGAAGCACACGGCCGCGCGCTGCCAGGCCTCTCCCGCGCTACGGGAACGGTCCTGCGCCTCGGCCTCGCGGGCCAGCTCGACGTGAGCCTCGGCGGTCTCGCACCATCGATCGAGCCACTCCTCCCAGGTCTCGATCCGGGCCGTGGTGGCCAGGAAGTCGTTGTAGTCGACTCCCGCCTGGACGAACCGCGGCGCCCAGTGGTCAATGGCGGCCTGCACGCGCGCGTCCGGCACCGGCCATCACCTCCTCGGGGTCGTGGCCGAGGTCGTGCAGCATCACCGTTGCGGCGTTGCGGCCCGGTATGCCGGTGATCGAGCCGCCCACGCTCGTCGTGCCCCCGGTCTGGTAGAGGCCCGGGATGGGCATGCGGTGGCCGCTCCAGCCCGGGACCGGCCGGTTGGGGCCGCTGAAGGCGTAGCTGCGATCGCCGCCGTGGAAGGCGCCGTTGATCATGTGCGGGTTGCCGCGCTCGATGTCGAGCGGGCTCTTCACGAAGCTGGCGAGGATGTGCTCGTCGCTCAGGTTGGGGATGAAGCGCCGCACGTGCTCGAGCTGCCGGTGCGCCAGGTCCTCCTTGCGCTCGTCCCAGTCGGCGTAGCGGTCGGGGACGTCGATCGTCTGAGGGCTGAGCAGCTTGACCGTGTGGTGCCCGGGCGGGGCGCGATCGGGGTCCACCAGCGTGGGCGTGGCCACCAGCAGCCAGGGGATCCCGTCCAGCGGCCGCCGGTCGCGGACCGCGCGCCCGAGCTCGATGACCTCCTCGGGCCAGCCGACCGTGCCCGCGGACACCGCCACCCGCGTGCCGCGCGGCGTCTCGAACAGGGGCGGCGCGTCCGTCGCGAAATAGGCGGCCATCCCCGGGACGCCGACGTCGTAGGTCTCCACGCCGTAGACGAACTCCTCGCCCCAGGCCTCGGCCGGCGCCATGTCCACCAGATGCTTGACGTGGATCGTCGACAGCACCGCGGTGTCGGCGACGTAGCGCTCGCCGTCGTCGGTCTCGACCCCGACGCAGCGGCCGTCCTCGAGCACGAGCCGGACGACGCGCCGGTCGCAGAGCACCGTCGAGCCGTTGTCCTCCAGGAAGCTGGTCAGCGCGGTGGTCAGCGCCCCGGAGCCGCCGCGGGGAATCGACCAGCTGCGCCGCTGGCGCCCGAAGATGATCGAGTACGCGTTGGTGCCCGAGCCGGCAGCGTCGAGCGGCACCAGGGTCTGGAAGGCCTGCCAGCACATGAGCGCCTGGACGTGCCGGTCCTCGAACTCGCGCCGGATCACGTCCCAGGCGCTGATCGCGTTGCGCCGCAGCCAGATCCGCCCGCGCGGGTGCTCGAGGAGCATCTCCTCCAGGGTGGGCCCGAAGCCCGGCGGGGTCACGCGCGAGCGTCCGAAGATCAGCTTGACCTCGTCGTACTCGGCCACCATCCGCCGGTAGGCCTCGGCGTCGCGCTCCGAGAAGCGGGCGATCTCCCCGCACGTGCGGTCGAGGTCGAGCCACTGCGAGATCTGCTCCCCGTCGGGAAGAGCGACGTGGGCCACCGGGTCGGGCTCGAAGTACTCCAGCCCGTAGTCGGATTGCAGTCCGAGCTCGTCACCCGCGAGCAGCGGGTTGAGGCGGATCAGGGTGTGCCCGGTCGAGCAGCTGTCGATCCGGTAGCCGGGGCCGATCAGTTCCTCGGTGGCGGCGCCGCCGCCCGGAATCGGGCGGGCGTCGAGCACGAGGCACTCGTAGCCCGCCTTGGTCAGGTAGGCGGCGGTGATCAGGCTGTTGTGCCCGCCGCCCGCCACCACGATGTCCGCAGTCGTGGTCATGGGACCGTCTGCTCCTTTCGCGCCCGGCCCAGGCCGAGCAGCCGCTCCGCGTTCCCGGAAAGGACCGCAGCCTCCGCCTCCGGCGCCAGTCTCAGCCCGCGCACCGCCGCCAGCGCGCCGTAGTCGCCCATGTCGAAGGGGTGGTCGGTGCCCAGCACGACGCGGTCCGGTCCGGCGAAGCCGATCAGCTCGGAAAGCAGCCGCGGGTCGTGGGTCACCGTGTCGTAGTAGAAGCGCCGCAGCGACTCATCGGGCGCTTCCTTCAGGCGCGCGCGGGCCTGGGGCTGGAAGCTGTGGGCGTGCCGCAGCCGGCCACGCAGCGCGAGGACCGCGCCGCCGCCGTGCGCCAGCACCACCCGCAGGCCCGGGTGGCGCTCGAGCACGCCGGCCATCACCATCTGGGCCGCGGTGACGGTGGTCTCGAGCGGGTTGCCCACCGTGTTCCAGAGGTAGTAGTCGGCGAAGGCGCCGGTCTCGAAGCCGCGGGTCGTCGGGTGGATGAACACCAGCGCCTCGCTGCGCTCCGCGGCGCTCCAGAAGGGCTCGAAGCGGTCCTCGCCCAGTGACGCCCCCTGCACGGAAGCCGCCACCTCCACCCCCCGCAGATCGCCCTCGCTCATCAGCCGCTCGAGCTCGCCGGCCGCCAGCTCCGGGTCCTGCAGCGGCACCGCCCCCAGGGCGGCGATCCGCCCGCCCTGCGAGCGCACGAGGCCGGCCAACGCCTCGTTCTGGATCCGGCAGCGCCGCAGGCCCTCCGCAGGCTCGGCGTCACCGAACAGGAGCGGGACCCAGGGGCAGAGCACGGTGCGCTCGATGCCCGCCTGCTCCTGCTCACAGACGATCCGCTCGACGTCCACGAACTCCCGCACCGCCGAGCGGATCTCCTTCCCTCCCAGCTCGATCACCCGCGCGCCGCCCTCGCGAAAGACGTGCGGCCGCCACTTCTCCGCGGGCTCCGAGTCGCGCGTGAGCTCCGGGACGATCACGTGCGCGTGAAGGTCGACCGCCCCCGCGGTCATGCCCTGCCCACGGGCTTGCTTTGCTTTGCCTGCTGAACCGTCCCGCCGAAGTACAGCGCGGCCATCTCGGGGTTCTCGAGCACGTCGTTGGCCTTGCCGGTGAGCAGGATCCGGCCGCTCTCCATGACCACGCCGTGGTCTGCGATGCGCAGGCCGAAGCGCACGTTCTGCTCCACGAGCAGGAGCGTCTTGCCCGCCTCGGTCATCACCCGGATGGAGTCGAACACGTGGCGCAGCGCCTTGGGGTCGAGGCCGAGCGAGGGCTCGTCCAGCAGCACGAGCTTGGGCTCGAGCATGAGCGAGCGGGCGAACTCCACCATCCTGCGCTGGCCGCCGGAGAGGTTCCCCGCCTTCTCGGCGGCGCGCTCCTTGACCACCGGGAACAGCTCCGCGATCTCGTCGTAGCGCCGGCGCAGCAGGTCGCGGTCGCGGCGCCTGATGTACGCCCCCATCAGGACGTTCTCCTTGACGGTGATGTTCGGGAAGAGCGCGCCCGACTGCGGGACCTGGGAGACGCCCATCTCCAGGATGCGGGCCGGATGCAGCCCGCAGACCGACTCTCCCTCCAGCTCGATCTCCCCCTGGCGCGGCCGCAGCAGGCCGCTGACCGCGCGCAGCACCGTCGACTTGCCGGCGCCGTTGGGACCGACGATGCAGCACACCGCTCCGCGGTCCACCTCCATATCGACGCCCTGGAGCACATCGCCCCCGCCGTAGCCCGCGAACACGTTCCGCAGCCTCAGCATCACGTGGTCACCACTAGCCCGCCCCCACCGGCTGCTCGAGCCGGAAGTCCTCGCCGAGGTACGCGTCGAGCACCTTCGGGTCGCGCTGGATCTCGTCCGGGCTTCCCTCCGCGATCGTGTTGCCGCGGGCCAGCACCAGCACGGGGCGGCACAGCCCGAGCACGAAGGGCATGTTGTGCTCGACGATCAGGAACGTCTTGCCCTGCGAGTTGAGCTCCCTGATCATCTCGCCGATCCGCTCGATCAGGGTCGGGTTGATGCCCCCCGCCGGCTCGTCGAGCATGATCAGCTTGGGGTCGAGCATCAGGATCTGCGCGATCTCCACCAGCTTCTGCTGGCCGTAGGACAGCGCGGACGCGGGCTGGTCGCGGTACCTCCGCATCCCCACGAAGTCGAGCAGCTGCTCCGCCCGCTCGGCCTCCTGGCCGCTCACCGCGTCGGCGGTCAGCTGCCCCACACGGAAGCTCGGAAGGGGCGCCACCACGTTCTCGAGCACGGTCATGCCCCGGAACAGGCGCGTGATCTGGAAGGTGCGGCCGAGCCCCAGGTGGGCGCGGCGCCAGGGCCGCAGCGACTCGATCCGCCGGCCCCCGAACGCGACCCGGCCGGCGTTCGGGGTCATCGTGCCGTCGATCAGGTTGAAGACGGTCGTCTTGCCCGAGCCGTTGGGCCCGATGAGCGCGGTGATCGAGCCCTCGGGCACCTTGAAGGACGCGCCGTCGACCGCCCGCAGGCCGCCGAAGCGCTTCTCGAGCCCGTCGACCTCGAGCAGCGGCTCCGCCGCGACCGCAGTGGGCGGCGGCGGGGCCTCGCGCTCGCTCAGATCGATCCGCGGGTCCAGCCGCTCTCCCACGAGGCCGGCCTTTCCCCGCGCGCGCCAGGACTCGAGCCAGCCCTTGACCGTGGGGATGATCCCGAGCGGCACGAACAGCACGACCAGCGCGAGCAGCCCGCCGAAGATCAGCAGGCGCGCGTTCCCGCCACCGAACTCGTTGTTGCTGATCTCGTTCAGCGGCTCGACGATGAACGCGCCCAGCACCGGCCCCCAGAGCGTGGCCCGGCCGCCGAGCAGGAGCGACAGGATGATCTGGACGCTGAGCAGGATGTTGAACATGCCTGCCGGGTCGATGAAGGCGATGTAGTAGCCGTAGACCGCCCCGGCCATCCCGACGAACACCGCGCTGGCAACGAAGGCCAGGATCTTGTAGACGGGTGTGTTGACGCCCACGGTGGCTGCCTTGTCCTCGTCCTCGCGGATGGCGATCAACCCCATTCCGAACTTGTTGCGCCTGATCCACCAGGAGAGCAGCAGCGACGCGGCCAGCAGCCCGAGGAACGAGTAGTAGAAGGGCCAGTTCTGGTAGTCGATGCTCCAGGTGGGCAGCGGCAGCGTGATCCCGCCGGTGCCGTTGGTGAGCGAGTCCCAGTTCGTAGCCGTGATCTGAACGAGGAACAGGAACGCGATCGTGAGGATCACGAACGAAGTGCCGCGCGCCCGCATGGCCACCACCCCGAGGAGCGCGGCGAGCCCACCCGCGACCAGGCCGGCGGCCGGCACCCACACGAACGGGTTGCCGCCGACGTCGGTGGCGAGGATCCCCGCCGTGTAGGCGCCCAACCCGAGGAAGGCGCCTTGGCCGAGCGAGACGTAGCCGGCGTACCCGGTGATGATGTTGAGCCCGACCGCCCCGATGGCGAAGACCATCGAGAGCATGATCATGTTCTGGTAGTAGAGGTCGTCCGAGAAGAGCGGGTAGAGCGCGACCAGCAGCACCCCGAGCGCCGGCAGCGCGTTCCAGGGGTTGCGCAGGGCGCTCACGCCGCCGCCACGTCCTCGCGCAGCTTCGCGCCCATCAGGCCCTGCGGCCGCAGCAGCAGGACGATGATGATGAACACGTAGGGCACGGCCGTCGCCCACGCCGGAGAGATGTAGGTGACGGTGAGGGTCTCGGCCACGCCGAGGAGGAGGGCGCCGAGCGCGGCCCCCGGGAGGCTGCCCAGGCCGCCGAGAACGATGATCCCCAACAACCGGGCGATCCACTGGTAGTGCGAGCCGGGCAGGAACGGATAGAGCACGCTCACGATGGAGCCTCCCGCCCCCACGCTGGCGACGCCGATGGCGAACGTCAGCGCGGCCACCGCGCCCACGTTCACCCCCACCAGCTCGGCGCCCTGCGGGTTCACCGCGCTGGCCCGAATGGCTCGCCCCAGCCAGGTGTGGTTGAGCACGCCGTAGAGCGCCCCCAGCACGACGACGGCCAGGGCGCCGCCGAACACCTGGGCCTGCGGCAGGAAGATCTCCCCGATCTCGAAGGATTCGTTCGCGTAGGGCGGCCGGACCGAGTGCGACGTGTTGCCCCAGATCGAGCCCATCAGCCCCTCGAACACCAGCGCCAGTCCGAAGGTCAGGAGCACGGAGGCCCCCACCGGAGCGTTACGGATGCGGCCCACCGTGGCCAGGTAGAGCAGCCAGCCGAAGCCCATCATGGCCGGCGTGGTGATCAGGATCGCAAGCAGGGGATCGAGGCCCGTCGCGGTCCACAGCGAGTAGGTCAGGAACGCCGCGAGGATCAGCAGCGCGCCGTGGGCGATGTTGATCACCTTCATCACGCCGAAGATCAGCGTGAGGCCGGAGGCCAGCAACGCGTAGACCCCGCCGATCAACAGGCCCAGGAGCAGGGTCTGAATGAACTCCGTCACGGCACAGGCTCAACCGGAGCGGGCCGGCGCCGGGGCGTCCCCACGAGGCCCCGGCGCCGGTCGCCCGTTCGTGCTACTGCGGCCGCCACCCCGGAATTATCTTCTCGGACGTGGCTGCCTCGTCGGGAAGCACGATCTCCGGCACCCCGTTCTGCCACTGGCCGACGAGGAACTCGCCCTCCGGCCGTCCCTGCTCGTCCCAGCTCAATGGGCCGAGGATGGTGTCCACCTCGTTCTCCCTCAGCCAGTCGGCCAGCTTGATCTGCTGGTCGCGCTCGACCGTGCCCACTGCGTCCACCGCCGCCTGCATCACCTGCGCCGTGGCGTAGGCGTCGGCGGCGTCCTCCGGCACCTCGGTCCCGCCGTACATCTCCTGGTACTTGGCCACGAACTCCTTGTTGCCCGTGGTCGGAGCCTCCTTGCTGTGGCTCACCGCGTAGAAGACTCCCTCCGTCGTCCCCTCGCCGATGGCCTTCCTGTACTGGTCGCCCAGCGAGGGCGCCGTGGTCTGGTAGAACCACTCGGGCGTGTAGTTGGCCTTGCGCAGCGCCCGCACCATGCCCACGCCGTCCTCGAAGGTGGCCCCGTTGACCACGAGCTCGGCGCCGGTCGCCTTCACCGCATTGGCGATCGCGTCCAGGTTGGGATTGTCGATCGTGTACGTCTTGCGGTAGACCGTCTTGATCCCGGCGCCGCTCAGGATCTTCTCGATGCCCTCCGACGTCGGCTGCGCGAACGGGTCGTCGAGGGTCGGGTAGGCCGCCGTCTTCGGGCGCTCGTTCTCGGGCACGTCGGTGGTCAGCCAGTTGGCCCAGACGTCGCCCTGCTTGTCGGCCGTGGCCTGCTGCGCGAAGAACAGGTACTTGAAGCCGCGGTCGAAGAGCTCGGGCGCGCCGCCCGCCGGCTCCACATAGAGCATGCGGTTGCGCTCGGCCACCGCCGAGGCGGGCAGGTTGAGCAGCGAAGAGAACGTGCCGAGCAGCATGTCGACCTGGTCGCGGCTGATCAGCGCGTTGTAGTCGGCGACGATCGTGTTCTGGTTGCTCTGGTCGTCCTTGATGACCATCTCGACCTTGCGGCCGTCGATCAGGCCGCCGCTCTCGTTGACCATCGCCTCCCAGACCTTGTAACCCTGCTCGGCGGCCTTGCCGGGCTCGGAGAACTCGCCGGTCAGCGGCAATGAGGCCCCCACCTTGATCGGCTCACCCCCGCCACTGTCTCCTCCTCCGCCACCGTCCCCGTCGTCGTCGTCTCCGCCGCACCCCGCCACGACGAGCGCAGCCAGCACGGCGACGAAAACCACCAGCCAGCGTGACTTCCTCATGGACACCCCTCCCTCAGGGTCCCACCCGGCCCGGGCGCCGTGGCTGTGGCCACCGGACCGCCCAAGGCCGCGGCAGCGGCCACTGCAATCGTTTGCTGCAATCGTTTGTGCAGCCTAGTCAGGCGCCTTCCGCCTGTCAACCCCGATTCTGGCGCAAACGGCGTGGTGGTCCCTCCCGAGTGGGCGACCGTGATCCGGCCGCGCTCCCGGCTCGCAGACTCCTTCTCCACAAGGGCGGTCCTCCTCATGAGCACCCGCCGAATCCCCTCCTGCTGCGGCCTGCTGCGGCCTGCAAACGATTGCCGCTGCAAACTATCCCCGGCCCTGTAGACCGTCAAGCTAGGGTCGTGTTAAGCCGCTGCCGGCGGTGGCGCCGTCGAGCGGCGCACCACCAGTGCCGGCTCGAGCAGCACCGACCGGCCCTCCGCGGCCCCGCCCTGCAGGTGCTCGAGCATGAGCTCGGCGGCCGCCGCTCCCAGCTCGTAGTGTGGGATGCGGATCGTGGTGAGCGGGGGCTGGAAGCGACCCGCGAACGGCATGTCGTTGAAGCCCACGATCGACAGCCCGTCCGGGCACCCGATGCCGCGTTCGGCCAGGACGTCGTAGCAGCCGAGGGCAATGAGGTCGTTCGCCGCGGCGATAGCCGTCATCTGACCGTCGGCGTCGAGCAGCTCGCGGCACGCGGCCGCCCCGTCGCTCTCCGTGAAGGCATCGCTCACCACGACCAGGTTCCGGTCCGGCTCGAGACCCGCCGCCCGCATCGCATCCAGGAAGCCCTCGTAGCGGTCATACCCGGTCGAGAACGCGAGCGGCCCGGCGATGTGGCCGATGCGGGTGTGTCCGAGCTCCACGAGGTGCTTCACCGCGAGCTCGATTCCCGCGCGGTCGTCCGCGGTGGCAACCGGAATCGGGACGTCGTGCGCCCGGCGGTTCACCAGCACCAGCGGCATCGCATGCTCGACGATCTCGTCCAGCAGCCGATGGTCCCGGTGCGCGGTTGCGGCGATGAGCCCGTCGACCTGGCGGGCCCTCATGGCTTGCCAGTCGATGCGCTCGCGCTCGGGGTCGTTGTCGGTGTTCGCGATCAGGGGTGTGTAGCCGGCCTCCTCGAGCCGATCCTCGATCCCCCGCAGGATCGGCGGGAACAGCGGGTTGGTCAGGTCCGGGATCAGCACGCCGATCGTGTAGGAGCGGTTGGTCTTGAGCCCGCGCGCGATCGGGTTGGGCCGGTAGTCGAGCTCTTCGGCGGCCAGGCGGACGCGCTCGGCGGTCTCCTCGTTCACGAGCCCGCGGGTATCGTCATTGAGGGCGCGCGACGCGGTCGCCGGGTGCACGCCGGCCCTGCGGGCGACGTCGCGCAAGGTGGCACGTGAACCGCCTCTCGAGTTCGGCGCGGCCATCGCGCAGATTATGCACACGTTTGCAGCGGCTTCGTTCGAGAATCGTTCATGACCCGCGGCACAGCCCCCCGGATCGAGCAGCCCGAGGGAAGCGACTCGGCGCTCGCGCCGCTGCGCCGCGGCGGCTTTCGCGGGGTCTGGAGCGCGCTGGCCGGCTCCCAGCTGGTGATCTGGATGAACACGGTGGGCGCGGTCACGGTGATCGCGGCGGTCTCGGACTCCTCCACCCTGCTGGCGCTGGTGCAGACCGCGAACAGCCTCCCGGCGGTGCTTCTGGCGTTCCTGGCCGGGGCGGTGGCCGACATCGTCGACCGCCGTCGCTTCGCGCTCGCCGCCCAGGCGCTGATGCTCGCGGCGGCGGCGGCCCTGGCGATCCTCACGTTCACCGACAACATGACCGCTGCCGCGGCGCTAGGCCTCACCTTCGCGCTCGGCTCCGGGATGGCCACCACCTTCGTCGTCTACCAGTCGCTCACGCCCGAGATGGTCTCCCGGGCCGAGCTGCCCGCCGCGGTGGCCCTGAACGGCGTGGCGATCAACCTCGCCCGTGCGGCCGGGCCCGCGCTGGCCGGGCTGCTGATCGCGCTGCTCAGCGCCGGGGCGCTGTTCACCATCGAGGCGGGGCTCATGGCGGTCGTGATCGCGGTGGTGCTGCGCCTGCGCCCCCAGCCGCGCGCCTCCGGCGGCCGCGAGCAGCTGGCTCCGGCCATGCGTGCGGGCGTGCGCTTCGTGCGCTTCTCGCGGCCGGTGCGGACCGTGCTGGTGCGCGGCGGCCTGTTCTCGGTGTTCGCGGCCGGCCTCTGGGCGCTCCTCCCGGTGGTGGCGCTGGACAGGCTCGACCTCGGCTCGCGCGGCTTCGGCATCCTGATGGGCTGTGTCGGCGCCGGGGCGGTCACCGGCGCGGCGCTGCTGCCGCGGCTCCGGCGGCGGCTGCCACTCGACGCGCTGATCGTGGGCGCGACGCTCGGCGTCGCCGCCGGCTTGGCTGCGCTGGCCTACGTCGAGATCGCCTTCCTGGCGGGCGCGGTCGTGTTCCTCACCGGCGGCTGCTGGCTCACCGTGCTGTCCTCGCTCAACACCTCCGCGCAGCGGGTGGCCCCCGGCTGGGTGCGCTCGCGTACGCTGGCCAGCTTCCAGCTGGTGATGCAGGGCGGCCTGGCGCTGGGCAGCCTGACCCTGGGGCTGATCGCAGGCGGCGCCGGGGTGCGCACTGCCCTTCTGGTCGCCGCCGGCGGCCTGGCCGCCGGCGTGCTGGGGGCGCGGCGCTGGCCGCTCGCCCACTCCGACCAGGCCGACCTCACGCCCGCCCGTCCCTGGTCCGATCCGCTCGTGCAGATCGAGCCTGCGCCGGAGGACGGCCCGGTGCTTGTCACCGTGGAGTACTCGATCGGCTACGCCGACGCCGAGCAGTTCGTGGAGGCGATGGAGGAGTTCGGCAGCGCCCGCCGCCGCAACGGGGCCTACCGCTGGAACCTGTTCGAGGACCTGGAGCGCCCCGGCCGCTACCTGGAGACCTTCGTCGTCGACTCGTGGGCCGAGCACCTGCGCCAGCACGAGCGGGTCACGGTGGCCGACCTCGATCTGGAGCGGCGGGTCAAGTCGCTCCACCGCGGGCCGGGCGAGCCCGAGGTACGCCACCTGCTCTGGGCCGGGGCGGCCCTGCGGGCGGAGGGACGGCCGGAGGAGGACTGAGGCGGGCGGGCTCCTGGCACGCTCCGTACGTTGTGGCTGTCATAGCGGCCCTAACGTGCGGCGCGTGATCGCGTCCGTCCCGAGAGGCTAGCCCCGCGGATCGAGCCCCAACGTGCCCAGCCAGTGCTGCTGGCCGAGCTGGAAGGCGATCGCGTAGCCCAGCTCCACCAGCTCGGGCTCCGTGAAATGGGCGTGCAGCGCCTTCCAGAGGTCGTCGTCGGCGTCGTCGGCGTTCCAGGCGATGGCGTGGGTCCAACGCAGCGCCGCCTTCTCCCGCTCGTCGAAGCGGTCGGAGGTCTGGAAGGACATCACGCTCTCGTCCTCGGCCAGATAGCGGGCGCAGAGCTCCTTGAGCTCGCGGTCCACCACGCCGTCCTCGAGCACGGTGGCGCGCGTTTCCGAGTAGGTCCGCAGGAGCTCGGGCAGCCGCGCCCGCACCGCGTCGGCGCCGCTCACGGGCCCGACGCGCGGCGCCATCAGGCTCCCCCGTTCAAGCGCCGCTCGACCTCGTCGGCGATCCGGCTCGCGCTGGGCATGAACGCGTCCTCCAGCGGCGGGCTGTAGGGGATCGGCAGCTCGTCCGTGGCGATGACCCAGACGTCGTCGAGGTCGTGCAGGGCCTCGGCGCCCACCGCACCCACCAGGCCGGCCGCCCAGCCCCCGAGCCGCGGGCCCTCCTCCAGGGCAACCAGGCGGTTCGTCTTGGCCACGGAGCGCAGCACCGTGTCGAGATCCAGCGGCCTCAGCGTGCGCAGGTCGATCACTTCGGCGTCGATGCCGTGCTCAGCAAGGCTTTCGGCCGCTGCGAGCGAGTCCGGCACCCCCTTGGCGATCGACACCAGGGTCACGTCGGACCCCTCGCGGGCCATCCGTGCCTCGCCCAGCGCCGGGGCGTCGCCGTTCTCGGGCGGAGGGCCCTTGACCGAGTAGAGACGCTTGTGCTCGAGGAACAGGACCGGGTTGTTGTCGCGGATGGCGGCCTTGAGCAGCCCCTTCGCCTCGGCCGGGGTCGAGGGCGAGGCGATCTTGAGGCCGGGTATCCCCTGGTACCAGGTGGCGTGGAACTGGGAGTGAATGGCCCCGAAGCGACCCCCGCCGCCCACGGCCGAGCGCACCACGAGCGGGACGGGGCCCTGCTCGTTCGAGACGTACCAGAACTTGGCCGCCTGGTTGGCGAGGCTGTCCATCGGCAGCCCCATGAAGTCGCCGAACATGATCTCGAATACCGGGCGCATGCCGGTGACCGCCGCGCCGAACGCGGCGCCGGCGAGCGCCAGCTCGGAGATCGGGGTGTCGAACACTCGCTCGTCGCCGAAGCGCTCCTGCAGCTCGGGCGTGGCCATGAAGACGCCGCCCGGCGCGGCCACGTCCTCGCCGAAGAAGATCACCGACTCGTCGCGCTCCATCTCCTCGGCGAGCGCGTCCCGGATCGCCGTCCGGAACTCGAGGCTGTCCGCGGAGCCGCTCACCCGGCGAACTCGCTGGCCTGGTGGGTGTCGGGGTCGGGATAGGGGGCGTCGAGCGCGGCCTCGCTGGCCCGCTGCATGCGCTCCTTGGCGCGTGTGGCGGCCGCGTCGAGATCCTCGTCCGACACTCCCAGCTCGGTGAGCCGCATGCGCGCGATCACGAGCGGGTCGCGCTCGAGCCAGCGCTCGACCTCCTCCTGAGGCCGGTAGGTCGCGGGGTCGGACTTCGAGTGGCCGTAGTGGCGGTAGGTCTGGCACTCGAGCAGCGACGGGCCGTCTCCCGCCCGGGCGCGGGCCACGGCGTCCTGGGCAGCCGCGTGTACCGCCAGCACGTCGTTGCCGTCGACCACCAGCGAGGGGACGCCGAAGGCCGCGCCGCGGGCGGCGATGTCCCGGCCCGCGGTGACCTGCTCCATCGGCGTGAACTCGCCGTAGAAGTTGTTCTCGCAGACGAAGAGCGCCGGGAGGCCGAGCACCTCCGCGAAGTTGAGGCACTCGTGGAAGTAGCCCTGGTTCACGGCGCCGTCGCCGAAGAACGCCACCGCGACCCGCCCGCTGCGCTTGGCTGTGACGGCCGCCCCGGTCGCGGCGGCGATGCTCCCGCCCACGATGCCGAAGCAGCCGACGAGGCCGTGCTCCAGGTCGACCACGTTCATCGAGCCGGCCCGGCCCCCGCACACCCCCGTCGCGCGGCCCAGCATCTCCGCCGCAAGCGGCTCCGGGTCGGTCCCCTTGGCCAGGGCGTGACCGTGCCCGCGGTACGTCCCGGCCACGAAGTCGGAGGGCTCGAGCGCGAGGCACACGCCTACCGGGACCGCCTCCTGACCGGCGGACAGGTGGGTTGTGCCGTGGACCTCACCCTTCAGGAAGAGCCGGTGGATCTCCTGCTCGAACTCGCGGATGAGCACCATCCGCTCGAAGGCCCCGACGAGCAGCTCGGGATCCAACCGGCTCGCCGCCTCCAGCCGATCACCGGCGTCGACCGGCTGATTCAGCTCTCTGACTGGCCTCGCGGCCTTCTCTCGCGTCACCCTCAGCCCGTCCTGCAAACGTTTGCGGCCACCTGGATGGCAGAGGGTAGCGCAACCGATTTCAGACCGGCCCTTGACGCGAGTCCGAGGCAGCGCCAACGGGTACGCCCACTGCTGAGTCGAGGCACGGCACTAGATGACTGATTCCACGACCCCGCGCACGCGGATGACGCACGGGACAACCTCGCGCCCGGCCCGGACCGGCCCACACCACCGTCGCCGGATCGGGGTCATCGGGCTCGCCGATACCCCCAGGTATCGGCTTCGCCCTGCTTCCCCCGCCCGGCTCGGTCCCGTGCGCCCCCGCGCACACGCGGCCGCGGAAACAATCATCTAGCCGATCCGCGCCGGCTCCACCGGCAACGGGTGGTAGCGGAGGGGGCCCAGCACCTGCCCGAGCTTGTCCCCGAGCCGCTCGGCGTCGTCGAGCAACGAAGGCTCGTCGATCGTCAGGACACTTGCGCCGTCGACCACGACACGGCCGGCGACCACCACGGTTTCGACGTCGGTGCCCACCGCATAGCGGACGAGGGTGCCCACCGGGTGGTAGGCGGGCGTCAGTCGAGTGTTGTCGGCATCGACCACGACCACGTCCGCTGCCTTGCCCGGCTCGAGCGAGCCGATCTCATGTTCCCAGCGCAACGCCCGTGCGGCGTCGATGGTCGCCATCGTCATGGCGTCCTCGGTGCTGAAGGCGAGCGGATCGTAGAGGGGGATCCCGCTGCTCTGTCCGTGCATCACGAAGGCGATGCGCATGACCTTGAAGAGATCGTTGATGACCGTGTCACAGCCGAGGCCGACGGTGACTCCGGCGGCTCGCATGGAGACCACCTTCGTGACCGCAGAGACGATGTCGGTGCAGACGAGAGGCGCGTGGGCGACCGCGGCCCCCGCCTCGGCGAGCATCCGGATCTCGCGGTCGGTGGTGAGCATGGCGTGGATCGCGAGGAAGCGGTCATCGATCGCTCCGATGGTGTGCAGATGCTCGATCGGCCGCTCGGCGAAGAGCGAGAAGACGAGCTCGATCTCCTCGCGGTCGCGGTTGATGTGGCACATCACCCCGCTGTCGTGGCGGGCGGCCATCTCCTTGGTGGCGAGGAAGCGCTCGTCGGAGCAGGACGGGAGACCGAGGTTGTTTATGTACGGTCGCAGGCGACCCTCTCCGTCCACGTTCCAGCGTGCAAGCCACTCTTCGGTCGTCGCCAGATCCTCGCGGAGTGCGCCCGGATCGTCCTGAAAGCTGGAGCGCTCGTCGATCTGGTCGTAGTTCGACGCGAGTCGGGAGGTGCGATCGCCCAGGCCACGTGCCATCGCGCAGCGAATCCCGGTCTCCATCACCGCCCGCGCGATCGGCTCCTCGTGCTCGGCGGTACACGTGGTCTCGGCGACGGTCGTGACCCCGGCGCGGAGCAGCTGCGAGATCCCGAAGCGGGCGCTCACGTCGGCGTCGTGCTGGTCCATGGCCATCTCGCACGGGATGTAGACCCGGTAGATGTTGGGGTAGTCCTCCAGGGCGTACTCGCGCACCAGGGCCTGTGCGAGGTGGTTGTGGCAGTCGATCAGCCCTGGGAGGACGATCCGGCGAGCGCCTCCCAGGGTGCGCTCCGGCTCGTAGCGTGCACGAACGCCGTCGGCGGCGTCCACCGCCACGATCCGGTCGCCCCGCACCGCGACGGCCCCGTCTCGGATCACACGCCGGGCGGGGTCCATGGTTATCACGGTCCCTTCGATCAGCAGGTCGACGGATTCAGGCATGGCTACCTCCTCTTGATTGCCATTCGCCGGCGATCCGGGTATGCCGGCCGAGCATCTCGTCGACGCCGGTCAACGTGAGCTCTGCGTCCTTCACGATCGGGCGGCCCGCGACCAGCGTGTGGCGTGGCCGGACAGGGCCGCAGCGAAGCCACGCTTCGACGAGGTCGGATAGGACGCCTGCGAAGGCGACCCCTTCGAGTGGCCAGGCGACGATGTCGCCACACGCACCGGGGGCAAGCACGCCGATCTCGCCGGCGCGGCCCAGGCACTCGGCGGACCCACGGGTGGCGATCTCGAGAACGTCACGGGCGCTCATGGCGGTCGGGCCCTGGCGGACGCGGCCGAGAAGCAGGGCAGTGCGGGCCTCGAGCCATAGGTTGGCGTGGTCGGTCGATGCGGAGCCGTCGCAGCCGAGGCCCACCGGGACGCCGGCCGCACGCAGCTCGCGAACCGGCGCGATGCCCTGGCAGATCAGGCTGTTGGAGCTCGGGCAATGCGCTACACCGGTTCCCCACCCGCCAAGCCGTCGCATGTCGTCCTCGCTCGGGAAGATGCAATGGGCTACCCAGGAGCGCGAGCTTCCCCAGCCGGCCTGCTCGAAGAGATCAACCGGCCGGGCTCCCCACCGCTCCAGGCAGTAAGCCTCCTCCCCCGGGTCCTGCTCCAAGTGAGTGTGCAGGCGGACGTCGAGTCGCTCGGCCAGCTCGGCGGTCTCGGCCCATAGCTGCGGCGTGGAGTCGAACGGCGACGATGGACCGAGCGCTATGCGAATCATCGAGTCAGCCCCCGGATCGTGGTACCGGGCGACGAGTCGCTCGAAGTCCTCGAGGATCTCGTCGACCGTCTGCACGGCGGCGTTTGGGATCACTCCGCCGTCCTCCTCCCGGAGATCCATCGCGCCGCGGGCCGGATGGAACCGCAGACCGACATCGCGCGCGGCAGCGATCTCGGCGTCGACGAGACCGGGCCGGGGGTGGATGTGGAGGTGGTCGGCCGTCGTCGTGCATCCGCCGAGCGCGAGCTCGGCGAGTCCGACCCACGCCGACACGTAGGAGGCCTCCTCGTCGAGGCGAGTCCACGTCCGGCCCAGCTCACGAAGCCAGGTGAGGAGGTCGGCGTTGACGACCGGCGCGAACGATCGCGTCAGGTTCTGGAAGATGTGGTGATGCGTGTTCACGAGCCCGGGGGTGACCAGGCACCCTGAGGCGCTGAGCTCGTCCAGCGCTGCCGGCTCTGTGCCGGGGCCGCCGACGCCGTCCACGAGACCGTTCTTGACGGCCACCCAGCCACCCCGAATCTCCCTACCGTCCATCGTCACGAGGAGCTCTGCGCCGCGAACCAGGAGGTCGGCTCGGTCGGCGGTTTCAGGCACGGAACGCCTCCTCGGTCGAAGGGTCGCGCGTCACGTTGGTGCGCCGCAACAACTGCCCTCCGCGGAACACGAGCCGCTCCTCGGTCGCGGTGGCAAGCGCCTCTTGAAGCGAGCCGGCTCTCACCGCGAGCTGGTCGTCCTCGCCGGCGGGCACACCCATCGCTGTGCGAGCCCCGTCGCTGACGAGCCGGTAGGCGGTGGGGATGTCCAGCTGGCCGCCGAGCACCAGCAGGGCCGCGGTCTGCAACGGGTCGCCGCAGCCGAGCGGATGGAAGAAATCCTGGACGTTGTCACCGCCTCCGGCGACGGTCACGCCCGCGTTGAGCAGCGCTCGCAGCGCAGTGATGCCGCGCGGCTTGGCGGTCCGCTCGGCCTGCGCCTGGAGGTGGAGGTTCGTCCCTGGGCAGCTGATGACCGAGATGCCGGCGCGGGCGACCTCCGCCGCCACCCGGTCCTGCACCTCCGGCGCCTGCATGCCGAGGCTCGAGCAGTGGCTGGCCGCCACCGCCTGCGGGAAGCCGCCGGCGACCATCCGCGCCAGATCGGCGAGGTCGAGCGCGGAGCCCGTGTGCTCGTCCATATGAAGGTCGACCGGCCGCCCGAACTCCGCCGCCAGCTCCAGGCAAACCTCCATATGCCCGACAGGGTCGGCGTCGATGTGCGGAGCGCCTCCCACCACGTCGACCCCGAGCTCGAGCGCCGCTCGCAACAGGGCCCGGTTGTCGGCGCCCGCGGCATTGGCGAGCGGGTAGCTGAGAGCCACCACTTGCAGGTCGATCAGCCCCCGCAGACGATCGCGTACCCCGATCAGCGCCTCGGCCGCTCGCAGCTCGATCCCCTCACCTACGTCCACGTGGGTGCGGATTGCGGTGACTCCTCGCGCGAGCGAGATCTGAGCGGCACGCTCGGCGCGCCGGGCGATGTCGTCGACGGAGAGCTCCCGCCGGTGCTCGTGCCATGCCTCGATGGCCGCCCCCAGGTCACCCGCCTGCACTTTCACGCGCGCGGCGGTGAGCGCCTTGTCGAGATGCGCATGCGGCTCCGCGGGCGCGGGCAGCAGCACGTAGCCAGAAGGATCGAGCTCGCTCAGCAGCATGTTGGCGAGACCGCGCGGGGGTCCGCCGGCGGGCGGACCCCCGCGTCGTGCCTACAGGCCGTCCTCGTATGGCACCTCGAAGTCCCCGCTCTTGATCTGCTGTTGGACCTTCTCCATCTGGTCCATCACGTCAGCCGGGATCTTCTTCGCCGTGTAGTCCGGGTTGAGCTTGAGGCTGACCCCTCCGTCGGCCAGGCCGAACTCGTAGCGCTTCGCGGGACGGAAGGAGTCGGTTCGCACGTCCTCCACGGCCGCCTCGAAGTACGGCTCGAGGTTGTAGATGATCGAGCCGACCATGTTCTTCGGCGCCTGGGCGTTCATGTCGCCGACGTAGCCGAAACCGCTGACGTCCGCTTCCTTGATCGCCTCGACCATGCCGTTGGCCGGCGCGCCGCCGCAGCCGATCATGACGTCGGCGTCCTGGTCGATCTGCGCCTCGGTCGCCTGCTTCCCCTTGGCGACGTCGTTCCAGTCGCCGAGGTAGCTGTCGATCATCTTCACCTGCTTGTTGGTCCGCTTGGCGCCGGCCTCGAACGCCTCCAGCTCGGCGTGGCAAAGCGGCACGTCCTGTCCGGCCACTCCGCCGAGCGTGTTGGACTCGGTGATGCCCCCAGCGAGCATGCCCGCCAGGTAGGCGGCCTGGTAGATGGGCTCCTCGAGGATCGCGACGTTGTCCTTCAGCTCGAAGGCGTACGTGGCGATGTCGACCTCCGGGAACTTCTCGGCCACCTCGAACGCCGGGTCCTGGAACGTCGAGTGCGCCAGCAGGAGCTGGTTCCCCTCCTGTGCGTACTGGGACAGCACGCGCGTGACCGCGGCGGTGTCTTGCGGCCCGTTGGTGGTAACCGTGAGGTCGATCCCGCCCTGCTTCTCCACCGCCTTGATGGCGTCGTAGCCCTGCTTGCACCATGGGTCGCTGGTGGGACAAGGAAGCAGGATGGCGGTCTTCACCTTGTCCTGGCCCCCCTCGGCTTGGCCGCCGCCTCCGCCGTCGCCCTCGTCGTCATCACCACAGCCAGCGCCCACCGCCAGAGCGACGGCCGCGACTAGCACCAGGACCGACCTCCACGCCTTCCGTCTCATCACTACCTCCTCCTGGGTTACTGGGACCTGCTCAACCTCGTCGTCGATCTCTATGCGCTTGCCCCCTTTCGGAAGGGGATGCCGAGCGCCGACGGCTGCGCGTCGCGACCGGCCCACACGGTTGCGGCGACCATCACGATCAGCGTGACCACGTAGGGCAGGGCGGCGAACATCTCTGTCGGCACGGTCGAGGTGATGCCGCCGCTAACCGCCTGCACGCGGATCTGCAGAGCGTCCGTGAAGCCGAAGAGGAACGCCCCGCCGAGCACCAGCAGCGGGTTCCAGCGACCGAAGATCACCAGCGCAATCGCGATCCAGCCGCGTCCGGCGCTCACGTTCGTGTCGAAGATGTTGAGCTGGCCGAGCACGAGAACCGCCCCGCCCATCCCGGCCATTCCGCCGCAGATGAGGAGAGCCACCCAGCGCGTGCGCGCCACCGGCACGGCGGCGGCGTCGGCGGCGGCCGGGCTCTCGCCCACCGCGCGCACCGAGAGCCCGAAGCGCGTCCGCAAGAGAAGCAGGGAGACGCCGAGCGCGAGCGCGACCGAGATGTAGAACAGGGCGTTCTGCTCGAACAGGACCTCGCCCACACCCGGGATCTCGCTGAGCAGCGGCACCTCCAGGTCGGGGATGCCGGCGACCGTCGGCTGCTCCGCCCCAGCGAAGAGCTCCTCGAAGATGAACGCGGTGAGCCCTTGCGCCAGCAGCACGATGGCGATGCCGTTGATGATCTGCTCGGTTCTGAGCGTGACGCTGAGATACGCCATCAGGGCGCCCAAGCCAACGCCGATAGCCACGCCGGCGAGCGTTCCAAGCGCAACGCTGCCCACGTAGTAGGCAACGAGGAACGAGGCCAGCGCTCCCGAGAGCAGCATGCCTTCGAGCCCGAGGTTGAGCACCCCGGCGCGCTCCGCGACCGTCTCGCCGACCGCCGCCAGCGCGGTGGGCATGGCGAACGCCACGGCCGTGCTGAGCAGCACGACCAGCGCGTCCGGGCCAAAGATCTCGCCCCAGTCCATCAGCCTTCCCTTGCCAGCCGGTCGGCGATCAAGAGGAACACCACGAACACACCCGGTATGGCGAGCACGATTGCGTAGGGCAGGCCCTCGGTCACGCTCATCGCCTGTCCACCGCCCTGCAGCATCGCGATGAACAGCGCGGCCAACAGCACGCCCACGGCGTGAAGCCGCCCCAGCAGCGCGACCACGATGGCGGTGAAGCCGTACCCCGGCGAGATGGCGAGATCCAAACGCTCCGCAAGTCCGAGCGTCTGAATCGAGCCGGCCAAGCCCGCCATTCCCCCCGATATCAGCATCAGCCCGACGATCATCCGGCGAGAGTTGACGCCGGCCGTGCGCGCCGCCTCGGCGTTGAAGCCCATCATCCTCACGCGCATCCCGAACGGCGTGCGCGCCATCAGGTACCAGACGAGCGGTACCAGCGCGAGGGCAGCGAAGACACCGATGTGCACGTTGAGGCTCGGCAGGGTGGGCAGCACCGCCTCGGGCTGCACCGACCGGCCCTGCAGGTCTATCGAGGCGCCCTCAGCGCGCAGTGGCCGACGCACCAGGTAGGTGAACCCGAGGATCGCAACGAAGTTCAACAGCAGCGAGGTGATCACCTCGTTCACGCCCCAACGCGCCCTCAGCACGCCCACGATCCCGCCCCACGCCGCGCCGGCCGCCACGCCGGCGACTGCGGAAACGGCAATAAGCAGCGGAGCGAAGTCGAGCGGAAGGAAGATGGCGACCACCCCGCTGGCAAGCGCGCCCATGAACAGCTGTCCCTCAGCGCCGATGTTGTAGATACGCCCCCGGAACGCGAGCGCCAGGCCGAGCCCCACGATCACGAGCGGCACCGCCACCAGCAGCATCTGCCCGAGCGCGTAGGCGTTGCCGAACGCCCCGTCCAGCATCGCGCCATAGGCGGCTACCGGCTCGCCGCCCGCGATTACGATCAGCAGTCCACCCACCACCAGTGAAAGCGCGAGAGCGGCGAGCGACGAAACCGCGGCCCTGAACCGCCGGCTTCGCGGACCCAGCCATTCGGCACGGGGTGCGGCCTGGCTGACCGCCATCTAAGCCGGCCTCCCTCCTGCCGCGGGCGCCGTCGCCGGCGCGGCGCCGTTCGAGCCGCCCATGGCCAGACCGACCTGCTCGCGGTCGAGCTGCGCACGCGGCCAGTGCGCCACCAACCGACCGCGGTACATCACGCAGCAGCGATCGGCCATGCTCATCACCTCGTCTAGGTCCGTGGAGATCAGCAGGATCGCCACACCCTTGTCCCGTGCCGCGGCGAGCTGCTCCCAGACGAACTCGATCGCTCCGACGTCCAGGCCGCGGGTGGGCTGGGCGGCCACGAGGCAGCGCAGCTCCCGGCTGAGCGTGCGGGCCAGCACCAGCCGTTGCGCGTTTCCACCCGACAGCGTGCCGGCCAGCTGCTCCGGGCCGGAGACCCGGATCGAGAAGTGCTCGATCAACTCCTTCGCCTGCGCCGTGATGGCCTTTCGGTCAAGGCGCAGCTCAGTGCCGAACGGCTGCCGGCCGATACGGTCCAATGCGAGGTTCTCGGCAACCGACAGCTCGCGGATCAGGCCACGGCGGTAGCGGTCCGAGGGCACAAGCCCCAGGCCGCGCCCCATCCGCTCCGCCGGCTCGGCGCGGGTGACGTCCTCCCCGTCCAGGCACACGCGACCCTCCTGCGGCATCCGCAAGCCGAACAAGGTCTCCTCCAGCTCGGGCTGGCCGTTGCCCTCCACCCCCGCGACCGCCACTATCTCTCCGGGGGCGACCGAGAACGAGACGTCACGCAGGGCGGGCGATCCGCGGTCTCCCCGAGCGTGCAGGCCCTCTACCTCCAGCGCCGGCGCCGCCGCGGTGGTCTCCCGCCTCCTCGCCACGGCCGGGGTCTCGCCGGCCACCACGCGCATGAGCCTGACGTCCCGGCCGACCATCATCCGGGCGAGCTCGCCGGCCGTGCTCTCCTGGGGGCGCAGCGTCCCCACCCGCTCGCCGCGCCGTAGCACCGTGATCCGGTCGGCCCACTCGATCACGTCCTCGAGGTGGTGGGTGATGAACACGATCGCAGCGCCCTCCGCGGCGAGTGTCCGAAGCTTGGGAAACAGCCGCTCGGTCTCAAGTGGCGTGAGCGTCGCGGTCGGCTCGTCGAGGATCAGGATCCGGGCATTGCGGTAGAGGGCCCGCAGGATCTCGACTCGCTGCTGCTCGCCGACCGAGAGCTGCCACACCGGCGCGCCGGGCTCCACGTCGAGCCCGTAGCGCTCGGCCAGCTCCCGCAGCCGGTCAGAGACGGCAGCAACGTCCCGCTTGCGCAGGAGCGGCGCGCCGCGCTCGCCCAAGAGCATGTTCTCCGCCACGGTGAGCGTGGGAACGAGCATGAAGTGCTGGTGCACCATGCCCACGCGTGCCGCGATGGCGTCGTGTGGGCTGCGGAAGCTCACGACCTCCCCGCCGACGGCCACCGTGCCCTCGTCCGCACCGAACATGCCGTACAGCACGTTCATCAGCGTGGTCTTGCCGGCACCGTTCTCCCCGAGCAGTGCGTGAATCTCCCCGGCCCGAAGATCGAAGTCGACCCCCGCAAGCGCCTCGACCGGGCCGAAACGCTTCACGATGCCGCTCATCGAGACGCTCACGTCCACGTTGCCGCCTCCAGCGCTACCCCGTCGATGAAGCGCCGCACGGTCTCGGCGACCGATCCCGTTGCGGTGGCGAAAGGCACGATCGTGACCTGCGAGATCTGCGGGACGGCATCGAGCAGCTCCCGAAGGCGCCGCCGGCAGGTTTCCGGCGTACCGGCAAGCCCGAACCGGAGGACCAGCTCGGCGGGTAGCTCGCGGCCTGCCTCCGTGACGGCCTCGCGGGCGAGGCTCCAGTCGCGGGTCTCCATCACCCGCGCAAAGGCCTGGGGCATCTCGATGCCCAGCTCACGCAGCACGGGTCGGCTCGTGACGAGCGAGGTGGCCGCCATCGGCCGGATGGCGTCGAGGGCCGCCTCTTCGTCGTCGGCGACACACCCGTACAGCCACGCCGTGAGCCGGATGTCGGCCAGCTCGCGCCCGGCGCTCGCCGCACCCGCCGCGATCCGCCCGAGCGCGTAATCCCAGCCCTCGCGGGTGGCAACGTTGCCCACGATCACGCCATCGGCCACGGCCCCGGCAAGCTCCAGGACCCGCGGCCCACGGGCACCGAGGTACACGGGCAGCCGCGCACGCGGAGCTGCGAAGTCGAGCTGCGCCTCGCAGGCGCGCACGACTCGCCCCTCGACGGTCACTTGCGCGCCGGCCCACAGCGCGCGGATCAGCTCGATCGCCTCCCGAAGGGCAGTGACCGGGGCGGTGCGCTCGACCGCGAGCGCTCGGTGGTTGGTACCGCCGGCGCCGAGGCCGAGAACGGCACGACCACCCGACAGCTCGTCCAGCGTCGCCATCGCCGTAGCTACGAGCGCCGGATGGCGGCTATAGGGGTTGGTCACGCCCGGACCCAGCCGAATGCGCGCGGTTCGCTCTGCCATCGCCGCAAGCACCGTGAAGGGATCGCGCTCGAGCCGCTCGTCGTTGACCCACAGCCAGCGATAGCCGAGCTGCTCCGCCTCGACGGCCAGCTCGACCAGCTCCCCCACCGGTGCGGCGGGCGGGAGCCCGAGCCCGTATTCCACCTCGCCCACCCGCCTCACCCCCCGAGATCGATCCGCAGGTTGAGGAAGCCGTCGACCCACAGCCGCTGTTCGGGATGAGCCAGCACCGTGGTGTCCTCCGCCTCCACGAGCGCCGGACCCGTCAGCTCGTTTCCCGGTCGCAGGCGCTCGGAGCTGTAGACCTGCACGGTCTCGCGGTCGCCCAGCTCCGGGAGGTACACGGCGCGCTCGCCCCGCCAGGCGGCGCTCGGGTCCGGGCCCTCGCTCGGAAGCGGCTCGATCTTCGGCAGCGGCAGGCCCGCCTCGCCCTCGACAACGAAAGTCATGGCCTCCACACCGGCTTTGCGGTAAGCGGTGCCCGCGCCGTACTTCGCCTCGTACAGGTCGCTGAAGCGGTCGATTACCCGCTCGCCACCGTCGTCGAGCTGCAGGTCGCCATGCTCGACGGGAACGCGCAGGGCGTGTACCTGTCCCCGGAACTGAAGCTCGACGTAGCGCCGCAGGGAGAGGCTTCCGGTGGGCAGGTGCTCCTCCTCGAACTCGCGCCGGAGCGACTCCTCGAGCTCAAGGAAGCGGGCGCTCCAGCGGTCGAGCTCGAACGGGGCGCGCGAGGGGTCCGAGAGCACGGCCACACGCTTCGCGTCGCTCATCCCGATCCCAAAGGCCGAGAACACGGCGGCCGCCCGCGGGACAACAACGTGACGGCAACCGAGCTTCCGCGCATAGGCGCCTGCGTGCATTCCGGCCGCGCCACCGTAGGCGAAGACCGTGAAGCCTGCGGGGTCGAGGCCACGCTCGATCGTGACGCGCCGGATCAGGTCCGCCATCTGAGAGTTGACGATCTCAACGGTTCGCGCGGCGCCCTCCTCCGGATCCAGCCCCAGCGGCTCGGCCACGCCCCCGCGGACGGCTGTCACCGCGAGCTCGCGATTGAGGCGCATCCGGCCGCCAAGAAAGTTGTCGGGATCGATCCCCCCGAGCACGACGTTGGCGTCGGTGACGGTCGGCTCCGTTCCACCCGCGTCGTAACACGCCGGCCCGGGCGAGGCGCCCGCGCTCTGAGGACCGACCTTCAGCACACCGGTCTCCGGCTCGATCCAGGCGATGCTGCCCCCGCCGGCGCCGATCGATGTGACGTCGATGATCGGCAGGGCCACGGGGTACTTCGCGAAGACCGGCGTGTCCGCGTATCCCGGCTCGCCGTCGACGATCGTCCCGATGTCGAAGCTCGTGCCGCCCACGTCCGTCGCGATCACGGGGTCCAGCTCGAGGCGGCGGGCGAGCTCGCGGGCGCCGAGCATGCCGCCGGCCGGCCCCGAGGACAGCAGAGTGACGCCTCGCTCCCGCGCCTCGTCCAGCGACGACACACCGCCCGCCGAGTGCATCACCGAGATCGCTCCACGGTGGCCCGCGCCGCGGAGCCGGTCGCCCATGCGCTTCAGGTAGCCGTGCACACCGGGCGTGAGGTAGGCGTTGAGGACGGTCGTCGCAGTGCGCTCGTACTCGCGGATCACGGGAGCGAGGTCGCTGGAGGCAGTCACGAACCAGTTCGCCCGGCCACTGCCGTTCCCAGCAGTCAGCCAGTCGCGCAGCTGGCGCTCGTGCCGAGGGTTGAGAAACGACCAGAGGAAGCTGATCGCGATCGCCTCCACGCCCTCCTCCCGCAGCCGGGCGGCAAGCTCCTCCAGCCGCTCGAGCCGTAACGGTGCGACAACCTCGCCTGTGCGGTCCACCCGCTCGTGGACCCCGTGGATGCTCGAGCGGGGCACGAGCGGTTCGGCCTTCGAGAGCCGGGCCACGTTGACGATCTCGGCCTCCGAGAGGCCCGCGACCTTCTGGACGGTGCGGCCGATGATCACCGCGTCCTCATGTCCGCGAGTCGTGAGCAGCGCGGTCCTCGCGCCGGTCCGGGTGATCAATATGTTGGTTGCGACGGTCGTCCCGTGAGCGAAGATGTCGGTCTGTCCAAGCAGGTCCTCCAGGGTGGTGTCGAGCCGGCCGGCGGCCTCGGCGACGGCGGCCAGGACGCCCTGCTCGAAGTTCGGCGGGGTAGAGGGTGACTTGGCCCGCACCATCCCCCCGTCCGAGTCGACCACGACGCAGTCGCTGAATGTGCCCCCGCTGTCGACCGCGACGACGTAGCTCACAGAGACAGCCGCGCGTCGTCGAGGAGGGGGTCGTCGGGCCGAGCGATCTCGACCTCCAGCAGCGTGAAACACGCGGGGCAGTAGAACTCCCGCAACTCGAAGCGGCTGCCGCCGATCCCTTTCGGGTTGACGTCCGGCCCGAGATGTTGCACCGGGAAGCGCGCCTGGGCGGCCAGCTCCTTGTAGGGCCGAGCAACCGGTCCCAGCAGGCGGCCACAGCGGCAGCGGTACTGCGGTGGATCCCGGCCGATGTCGCAGAAGAGCGCCTCCGCCAGGCGTACCCCCTCATCCTCTGGTGACCAGGCGGCACCGTCGCCGTCCAGCTCCGGGGCGGACGCCGCGGTGCGCCGCTCCTCCCGCAGTTGCTCCCGCCGGGCCGCGGTTCCGCCGGGGTCCACCTCGCCCGGCTCCGTCAACACCACGCCCGAGAGCCGCTCGGCCCATTCCCGCGTGACGAGGCTGCGCTCGACGTCCCGGGCGACCAGCAGCGGGTCACGGTCGAGCGGGTCCCCGTAGCCGCCGCCGCCCATCGACACCGCACGGTAGACGTCTCCCCGGCTCATGGAGGTGACCGCGTAGGCGCCATGGGCCTCGAACTCGCCGGAGAGCTCCTCCAGGACCTGGGGTACCTCCCCTGCGGCCAGCCTGACGAGAACGTCGGAGTCCCGGACGATCGCGAACTGGTTCGTTGTCGAGGGGTAGCCCCCGCAGAGCCCCGGCGACTCGGGTTGCTCAACTCCGAAGGTGTGGAGGATCTTCGTCGGGATCTCCTCCACCCCGTGAACCATGTACATCAGGCTCACGCCGGCTCCGCCGCGGAAGGTCCCCGGGCCGCCGGAGTCCGGAGTCTGCCGCCGGTAGAGGTACAGGATCGGGTAGCGCAGCTCGTAGCTCTCGACGTTTGCAATCGTCGCCCGGAGCGAGCTGGTGTGGCCCCCGGTGTCGATACCGTCGCGTGTGGGCATCGCGCCGCCGCCGCCCGCCATCCCGTCAAGAAGGGGACCGCCGAATCGCTCCCCCCGGGCTCGTAGCCGAAGAGCTCCTCCAAGGCCTTTACCCCTTGCCATCCGGCCATCGCGCGATCGCGGTGACGTTCGCTGGCCGCGAGCATCTTCCCGATCGTGATGCTGGCGAGGTTCCGGACCTCCCAGATCGACGTGGTCGTGGACTTCGACACCCCAGCCGGATACTCGGCATGGATCAGAGTCCCGGGTTGGGACTCGATCTCGATCGTCCGGAGAACGCCCGCCGGCGACCACGGCATGTCCCAGCAGAGGTAGACCATCACGCTGGCCAGCACGCCGCCGACCAGTCCGGGATAGGCGCAGTTGATCACCGCCGGCGCCTGGCCGCTGGAGCCGCTGAAGTCAAACCGGAGGCTGCCGCCCTCCTTTTCGAGCGTGACCCGGCACTCGTAGATGTCGTCGCCGAACTCGATGTACCCGCGGTGACGCCAGACCCCGTCAGGGAGCTCCTCGAGCCGCGCCCGCAGACGCCCCTCCGTGTAGTCGATCACGTCCTCCATCGCGGCTAGGACCGTGTCGCGGCCGAACTCGCGAAAGGCCTGGGGCACCAGGCGCCGGATGACCTGGACCGCCGCAACCTTCGCCCGTAGGTCGAGACCGAGGATGTCCGGCAGGCGGGAGTTGTTCAGATAGGTGTTCTCGACGTCCTTTCGGAAGCGACCGTCCTCGTACACCTTCACCGGGCCGATCAGCGGCTGCTCGCCGTGGATGTCCGCGGCGTCGACCTGCACCTGGCCCGCAGTC
>CAWGDF010000009.1:0-675783 GCA_963821275.1 uncultured Thermoleophilaceae bacterium | reverse complement strand
CCTCGTCCGCACCGAACATGCCGTACAGCACGTTCATCAGCGTGGTCTTGCCGGCACCGTTCTCCCCGAGCAGCGCATGAATCTCGCCGGCCCGAAGATCGAAGTCGACCCCCGTAAGCGCCTCGACCGGGCCGAACGCTTCACGATGCCGCTCATCGAGACGCTCACGTCCACGTTGCCGCCTCCAACGCCACCCCGTCGATGAAGCGCCGCACGGTCTCGGCGACCGATCCCGTCGCGGGGGCGAAAGGCACGATCGTGACCTGCGAGATCTGCGGGACGGCGTCGAGCAGCTCCCGAAGGCGCCGCCGGCAGGTTTCCGGCGTACCGGCAAGCCCGAACCGGAGGACCAGCTCGGCGGGTAGCTCGCGGCCTGCCTCCGTGACGGCCTCGCGGGCGAGGCTCCAGTCGCGGGTCTCCATCACCCGCGCAAAGGCCTCGGGCATCTCGATGCCCAGCTCACGCAGCACGGGTCGGCTCGTGACGAGCGAGGTGGCCACCATCGGCCGGATGGCGTCGAGGGCCGCCTCTTCGTCGTCGGCGACACACCCGTACAGCCACGCCGTGAGCCGGATGTCGGCCAGCTCGCGCCCGGCGCTCGCCGCACCCGCCGCGATCCGCCCGAGCGCGTAATCCCAGCCCTCGCGGGTGGCAACGTTGCCCACGATCACGCCATCGGCCACGGCCCCGGCAAGCTCCAGGACCCGCGGCCCACGGGCACCGAGGTACACGGGCAGCCGCGCACGCGGAGCTGCGAAGTCGAGCTGCGCCTCGCAGGCGCGCACGACTCGCCCCTCGACGGTCACTTGCGCGCCGGCCCACAGCGCGCGGATCAGCTCGATCGCCTCCCGAAGGGCAGTGACCGGGGCGGTGCGCTCGACCGCGAGCGCTCGGTGGTTGGTACCGCCGGCGCCGAGGCCGAGAACGGCACGACCACCCGACAGCTCGTCCAGCGTCGCCATCGCCGTAGCTACGAGCGCCGGATGGCGGCTATAGGGGTTGGTCACGCCCGGACCCAGCCGAATGCGCGCGGTTCGCTCTGCCATCGCCGCAAGCACCGTGAAGGGATCGCGCTCGAGCCGCTCGTCGTTGACCCACAGCCAGCGATAGCCGAGCTGCTCCGCCTCGACGGCCAGCTCAACCAGCTCCCCCACCGGAGCGGCGGGCGGGAGCCCGAGCCCGTATTCCACCTCGCCCACCCGCCTCACCCCCCGAGATCGATCCGCAGGTTGAGGAAGCCGTCGACCCACAGCCGCTGTTCGGGATGAACCAGCACCGTGGTGTCCTCCGCCTCCACGAGCGCCGGACCCGTCAGCTCGTTTCCCGGTCGCAGGCGCTCGGAGCTGTAGACCTGCACGGTCTCGCGGTCGCCCAGCTCCGGGAGGTACACGGCGCGCTCGCCCCGCCAGGCGGCGCTCGGGTCCTGGCCCTCGCTCGGAAGCGGCTCGATCTTCGGCAGCGGCAGGCCCGCCTCGCCCTCGACAACGAAAGTCATGGCCTCCACACCGGCTTTGCGGTAAGCGGTGCCCGCGCCGTACTTCGCCTCGTACAGGTCGCTGAAGCGGTCGATCACGTGCTCGCCGCCGTCGTCGAGCTGCAGGTCGCCATGCTCGACGGGAACGCGCAGGGCGTGTACCTGTCCCCGGAACTGAAGCTCGACGTAGCGCCGCAGGGAGAGGCTTCCGGTGGGCAGGTGCTCCTCCTCGAACTCGCGCCGGAGCGACTCCTCGAGCTCAAGGAAGCGGGCGCTCCAGCGGTCGAGCTCGAACGGGGCGCGCGAGGGGTCCGAGAGCACGGCCACACGCTTCGCGTCGCTCATCCCGATCCCAAAGGCCGAGAACACGGCGGCCGCCCGCGGGACGACAACGTGGCGGCAGCCGAGCTTCCGCGCATAGGCGCCTGCGTGCATTCCGGCCGCGCCACCGTAGGCGAAGACCGTGAAGCCTGCGGGGTCGAGGCCACGCTCGATGGTGACGCGCCGGATCAGGTCCGCCATCTGAGAGTTGACGATCTCGACGGTTCGCGCGGCGCCCTCCTCCGGATCCAGCCCCAGCGGCTCGGCCACGCCCCCGCGGACGGCTGTCACCGCGAGCTCGCGATTGAGGCGCATCCGGCCGCCAAGAAAGTTGTCGGGATCGATCCCCCCGAGCACGACGTTGGCGTCGGTGACGGTCGGCTCCGTTCCACCCGCGTCGTAACACGCCGGCCCGGGCGAGGCGCCCGCGCTCTGAGGACCGACCTTCAGCACACCGGTCTCCGGCTCGATCCAGGCGATGCTGCCCCCGCCGGCGCCGATCGATGTGACGTCGATGATCGGCAGGGCCACGGGGTACTTTGCGAAGACCGGCGTGTCCGCGTATCCCGGCTCGCCGTCGACGATCGTCCCGATGTCGAAGCTCGTGCCGCCCACGTCCGTCGCGATCACGGGGTCCAGCTCGAGGCGGCGGGCGAGCTCGCGGGCGCCGAGCATGCCGCCGGCCGGCCCCGAGGACAGCAGAGTGACGCCTCGCTCCCGCGCCTCGTCCAGCGACGACACACCGCCCGCCGAGTGCATCACCGAGATCGCTCCACGGTGGCCCGCGCCGCGGAGCCGGTCGCCCATGCGCTTCAGGTAGCCGTGCACACCGGGCGTGAGGTAGGCGTTGAGGACGGTCGTCGCAGTGCGCTCGTACTCGCGGATCACGGGAGCGAGGTCGCTGGAGGCAGTCACGAACCAGTTCGCCCGGCCACTGCCGTTCCCAGCAGTCAGCCAGTCGCGCAGCTGGCGCTCGTGCCGAGGGTTGAGAAACGACCAGAGGAAGCTGATCGCGATCGCCTCCACGCCCTCCTCCCGCAGCCGGGCGGCAAGCTCCTCCAGCCGCTCGAGCCGTAACGGTGCGACAACCTCGCCTGTGCGGTCCACCCGCTCGTGGACCCCGTGGATGCTCGAGCGGGGCACGAGCGGTTCGGCCTTCGAGAGCCGGGCCACGTTGACGATCTCGGCCTCCGAGAGGCCCGCGACCTTCTGGACGGTGCGGCCGATGATCACCGCGTCCTCATGTCCGCGAGTCGTGAGCAGCGCGGTCCTCGCGCCGGTCCGGGTGATCAATATGTTGGTTGCGACGGTCGTCCCGTGAGCGAAGATGTCGGTCTGTCCAAGCAGGTCCTCCAGGGTGGTGTCGAGCCGGCCGGCGGCCTCGGCGACGGCGGCCAGGACGCCCTGCTCGAAGTTCGGCGGGGTAGAGGGTGACTTGGCCCGCACCATCCCCCCGTCCGAGTCGACCACGACGCAGTCGCTGAATGTGCCCCCGCTGTCGACCGCGACGACGTAGCTCACAGAGACAGCCGCGCGTCGTCGAGGAGTGGGTCGTCGGGCCGAGCGATCTCGACCTCCAGCAGCGTGAAGCACGCGGGGCAGTAGAACTCCCGCAACTCGAAGCGCCTGCCGCCGATCCCTTTCGGGTTGACGTCCGGCCCGAGATGTTGCACCGGGAAGCGCGCCTGGGCGGCCAGCTCCTTGTAGGGCCGAGCAACTGGTCCCAGCAGGCGGCCACAGCGGCAGCGGTACTGCGGTGGATTCCGGCCGATGTCGCAGAAGAGCGCCTCCGCCAGGCGTACCCCCTCATCCTCTGGTGACCAGGCGGCACCGTCGCCGTCCAGCTCCGGGGCAGACGCCGCGGCGCGACGCTCCTCCCGCAGTTGCTCCCGCCGGGCCGCGGTTCCGCCGGGGTCCACCTCGCCCGGCTCCGTCAACACCACGCCCGAGAGCCGCTCGGCCCATTCCCGCGTGACGAGGCTGCGCTCGACGTCCCGGGCGACCAGCAGCGGGTCACGGTCGAGCGGGTCCCCGTACCCGCCGCCGCCCATCGACACCGCACGGTAGACGTCTCCCCGGCTCATGGAGGTGACCGCGTAGGCGCCATGGGCCTCGAACTCGCCCGAGAGCTCCTCCAGGACCTGGGGTACCTCCCCTGCGGCCAGCCTGACGAGAACGTCGGAGTCTCGGACGATCGCGAACTGGTTCGTTGTCGAGGGGTAGCCCCCGCAGAGCCCCGGCGACTCGGGTTGCTCAACTCCGAAGGTGTGGAGGATCTTCGTCGGGATCTCCTCCACCCCGTGAACCATGTACATCAGGCTCACGCCGGCTCCGCCGCGGAAGGTCCCCGGGCCGCCGGAGTCCGGAGTCTGCCGCCGGTAGAGGTACAGGATCGGGTAGCGCAGCTCGTAGCTCTCGACGTTTGCAATCGTCGCCCGGAGCGAGCTGGTGTGGCCCCCGGTGTCGATACCGTCGCGTGTGGGCATCGCGCCGCCGCCGCCCGCCATCCCGTCAAGAAGGGGACCGCCGAATCGCTCCCCCCCGGGCTCGTAGCCGAAGAGCTCCTCCAGGGCCTTTACCCCTTGCCATCCGGCCATCGCGCGATCGCGGTGACGTTCGCTGGCCGCGAGCATCTTCCCGATCGTGATGCTGGCGAGGTTCCGGACCTCCCAGATCGACGTGGTCGTGGACTTCGACACCCCAGCCGGATACTCGGCATGGATCAGAGTCCCGGGTTGGGACTCGATCTCGATCGTCCGGAGAACGCCCGCCGGCGACCACGGCATGTCCCAGCAGAGGTAGACCATCACGCTGGCCAGCACGCCGCCGACCAGTCCGGGATAGGCGCAGTTGATCACCGCCGGCGCCTGGCCGCTGGAGCCGCTGAAGTCAAACCGGAGGCTGCCGCCCTCCTTTTCGAGCGTGACCCGGCACTCGTAGATGTCGTCGCCGAACTCGATGTACCCGCGGTGACGCCAGACCCCGTCAGGGAGCTCCTCGAGCCGCGCCCGCAGACGCCCCTCCGTGTAGTCGATCACGTCCTCCATCGCGGCTAGGACCGTGTCGCGGCCGAACTCGCGAAAGGCCTGGAGCAGCCGGCGCCGGATGACCTGGACCGCCGCAACCTTCGCCCGTAGGTCGAGACCGAGGATGTCCGGCAGGCGGGAGTTGTTCAGATAGGTGTTCTCGACGTCCTTTCGGAAGCGACCGTCCTCGTACACCTTCACCGGGCCGATCAGCGGCTGCTCGCCGTGGATGTCCGCGGCGTCGACCTGCACCTGGCCCGCAGTCGGCCCGCCGACGTCGATCGCATGAAGGGAGGCCCCGGCCCAGGCCACGAGGTCGTCCCCATCGAAGATCGGGCCCGCCACCCCGACACAGTTCTGGTGGCATACGGAGACGTACGGGTCGTTGCACAGGAAGATGTCGTCCGGGCCGAACCCGGGGTTGTCTGCGTATTCCTCGAGCAGGTGCTTGACGAGAGGCCCGAGGGTGGTCGCCTGGGCGCAAATGAAGTTGTCGATGTAGACCAAGTCGCCCGCAGCGGTCATCAAACCGGCGTTCATGTCGAACACCTCGGTGGCCACAGGCGAACCCGACAGGCGGGCGATCGTCAGCGCTCCCTCGTCGTTGATGTACCAGA
Source organism: uncultured Thermoleophilaceae bacterium (assembly GCA_963821275.1). GTDB lineage: Bacteria > Actinomycetota > Thermoleophilia > Solirubrobacterales > Thermoleophilaceae > JACVRW01. The sequence goes on along the minus strand of CAWGDF010000009.1, from coordinate 670,345 downwards.
GGCGGTGGCGGACGATCTCGAACGTGGAAGGATCGAGCCGTAGGCGAATCCCGGCGCTCGCCCGGGTCACGCCCGTGCCTCCGCCACGGCGCCACTCCCCTCCTCGGTGCGAGGCATGATCACTTCGGGGAGCTCGTCGAGTGTGACCACGGCGCCGAAGTAGGTCTCCACCTTGGCCAGCGTGTCCTCGTGGAAGCGGGGTCGCGGACCCGCGACGCAGTCCCGAACCACGATGATGTCCATGTCCCGGTAGTAACCGTCGCGGATCGTGGTCTCCACGCAGAACTCCGTGTTGCAACCGGAGATGATCAGCTGCTCGACGCCGAGCATCCGGAGCTTCGTGTCCAGGGTGGTCTCGAAGAAGACCGACGCGCGGTGCTTCTCCACGATGAGGTCCTCCGGACGGATCGCAGTGGCAACCTCATCCACGAAGTCGACCTCCCAGGTCCCGCGTAGGCAGGGCGCCCAATGCTGCTTGTCGATGTGCGAGGGAATCCGGCGGCGACGCCGGGTTACGTCATTGGGGTAGTGGATCTGCTGCGACCAGAGCACGGGCAGGCCCTGGTCGCGTGCCAGCTCCACGAGGCGGAGCAGGTCCGGCAGGATCGCCCGCTGATTCTCGGTGCCGATCCCGGCCTTCTCCATCTGGCTCTCGGGATCGCAGAAGCCCTTCTGCATGTCGATGACGAGCAGCGCCGTGCAGGTGGGATCGATGTAGGGCTCAGGCATGAGATCAACCTTTCTTTGTCGTTTCGCGAGGGGTCAGGACGCTGGCACCGATGTCCTTCTCGACGCTTACGAGGTGCTCGAGCGCAGCCCGGCGCGCGCCCTTGGGGTCGCCGGCACGAACGGCTTCGCAGATGGCGCGGTGCTCGACAAGTGACCGCGCCGGCCGGCCCGGAATGTTCCAGATGGTCCCTCGCTCGGGGACGAGCTGCTCGCCGAGCGCATCCGCGAACTCGGACAGCGCGGCGTTTCCCGCGGCGGCGCACAGAGCGTGATGGAAGGCGAGGTCGGCCTGCAGCAACACGGTCAGGTCCGGAGCGCCGACGGCCGGTTCCATCTGCTCCAACGCCTCCTCCATCGCCGCGAGGTCATCTTCGCCGGCCCGCTCCGCCGCGAGCTCCGCCGCAAAGGGCTCGAGGCCCTTGCGGATTTCCAGCAGGTCGTGGATGCGCTCGGCGTGGCGGATGGTCCAGTTCCGCCACTCCTCCCGCAGCTCGCTCGGATCGGTCGTAAGTCGTACGAAGGTGCCGGAGCCGTGTCGGATCTCCACGAGCCCGAGCGCCTGCAGGAACTGGACGGCCTCTCGCACGGTGCCGCGGCTCACCTTGAGCTCCTCGCTCAGCTCGCGCTCGCTCGGCAGCTGGTCGCCCGGCTTGATCGCACCTCGCTCGATGAGCCCGGTGAGCTGCCTGATCACGCGCTCCTTCAGGGCAAGCGGGCGTACGGGCTCGAGATCGAGCCTCGACTTCCGCGCCGCGCCGGTCGACGTCATGAGGCGGTCACCGCCGGGCCGGCGTCGGCCGATTCGCCGTCGCGCAGGCGGCGGGCGCGGGCGGCCAAGGCGTCGATGACAACGCGAGCGCCGATGCGCGCGGTGTTTCCGGACGGGTCGAGATAGGGCGCCACCTCGACGCAGTCGAGGGCAAACACGGGCCCAGAGGCGACGATCTCGAGCCCCCTGACCAGCTCACGGCCGGTCATGCCTCCGATCTCGGGCCCGCAGGTGCCCCACGCAAAGGCCCCGTCGAGCACATCGATGTCGACGGAGAGGTAAACGCCCGCGGTTCCGTCGGCGGCGACTTCCAGCGCCGTCCGGGCTACGTCGTCGATCCCCATGCGGTCGATGTCACGAATCGTGAACACGGAGATCCCGTGCTCGTCGGCCACGTCTTTCTCGAGCTTCGGGTTGGCCGCACCGTGTGCGCCGACGATCGCCATGTTGCGCCCCTCGACGTTGGGCAGGTCGAGCACACGGTGGGCCGGGCAGCAGTGCGACAACGGCTCACCGTCGATCTCCGGTGCCGTGTCGAGATGCGTGTCGAACATGACGAAGCCCATCGGACCGTTGAGGTGTCGCGCTGCCGCGCGGGCACCGGGGATGGTGGTGCCGTGGTCGCCGCCCAGCAGCACGGGGAAGCAGCCGGCCGCGTAGATCTCGTCGAGTGCGCTCTCGGTGCGGTCGCAGGTCTCCTGCGCGCGCCCCGGAGCGCCGTCCACGTCCCCGCAATCCGCGATCGTCAGCTGGTCCGAGATCGTGACGTCGTAGTCGAGGTGGTAACCGCCGCCGAACGCGAAGTGCGAGGAGGCATCACGTATCGCGCGCGGCCCGTGGCTCGCTCCCGGACGCGTGACCGTGGTGCTGTCGTAAGGCAGCCCCAGCACGGCGACCGTGGCGCCGGCCTGCCGAAGCGCCTCGCGGTTGGGCTCCACGGGCGGAGACTGGAGGAATGTCGCGATGCCGGCGTGAAGGATCGCCATGGTCAGCCTTTCTCGGGGTCGCCGGCGCTCTGCCGCAGGCGGCCCGCGGCATCGCGTACTGCGTCGACGATGTTTGCGTAGCCGGTACAACGACACAGGTGGCCTGACAACGCCTCACGGATCTCGTCCTCGTCATCGATCTCTGGACGCTCCCGAAGGAGATGAACGGAGGTGAGCAGGAAGCCGGGGGTGCAGAAGCCGCATTGGAGAGCGTGGTGGTCGCGAAACTCCTCCTGCAGGGGATGCAGCCCCCCACCGTCCGGGGTCAGGCCCTCGACGGTGAGTATCTCGGCGCCGTCCGCCTGCACGGCGAGCATCAGACACGACCGCACCGGCTCCCCGTCCAGCAGCACCGTGCACGCCCCGCAGACCCCGTGCTCGCAACCGAGATGGGTGCCGTAGAGGTGGGCGTCGTCGCGCAGCATGTCGGCGAGGAGGCGCCGGGCCTCCACCTCGAGCTCGAGCGCACGGCCGTTGACGACCACCCGAACCTTGTGGTTCATGGGCGAGCCCTCCCGTTCGCACGTGCGGCCGCCGCCGCGAGCGCCCTGGCCGTCAGGACCCCGGCCAACCGCTTGCGATAGCTCGCCGGGGCGTGAACGTCGTCGAAGGGCTCCACCTCGTCCCGCACCCGCTCGCCGACGCGACCGAAGAGGGCCTCGCCGGGCATCTCGCCGACGGCGACGTCGTCGAGCCATGCGGGGATGTACGGCACGCCGCCAACACCGGCCAGTGCGAGCCGGGCGCGGGCGATGCTGCCGTCGGCGTCCATGCGGACGAGCGCCGCGGCTGCCGCCAATGCGAACGCTCCATTCGTCCGCGCCACCTCCACGAACGCCCAGCCCGTCTCCGGGGGAGGGGCCTCCACCTCGACACCCAGCAGCAGCTCGCCGGGCTCGATGGCAGACGTGAGAGGGCCGAGAAAGAAGTCGCCGGCCGGAATGCTCCGGTCGCCGTTCGGGCCCGTGACGAGCAACCGGCCCTCGAGTGCCGAGATCGTGGCCGGTAGCTCGGCCGCGGGGTCCGCATGGGCCACGCTCCCTCCTACCGTCCCGCGAGTCCGGATCGGGAGATGTGCGATGTAGTGGGCCGCCTCCGTCATCAGCGGCAGGCGCTGGCGAACGATGGGCTCGGTCTCGAGCCGCCGCTGACGCACCATCGAGCCCAGGCGTACCCGCCCCTCGGGCACTGACTCGAGAACGTCGAGCCCCTCGACGCGGTTGAGGTCCACCACGACCTTGGGCAGAGCCCAGCGCATGTTGAGAAGGGGAACCAGGCTTTGCCCTCCGGCCAGGAGCGTCGTCTCGTCGGGGGCCTGCCGCAGCAGCTCGAGCACTTCCGGGATGGACCCCGGCGCGGCGTACTCGAACGGGGGCGGCTTCATACCTCCGCCGTCTCCGCTGTCTGGACCAGCTCGAGAATCGCGGCGGGCGTAACCGGCGTCTCGGTGATCCTCGCGTCGTACGGGCGGAGCGCGTCCTCGATGGCCGCCACCACGGCGGCCGGTGAGCCGATCGCCCCCGCTTCCCCGACACCTTTCATCCCGCCAGGTATGTGCGGCGAGGGGGTGTGCTGGTGCTCCATCGTCAGACGTGGCAGCTCGGCCGCGGTCGGAAGCACGTAGTCCATGAAGGTCGCGAACAGCGGCTGGCCTTCTTCGTCGTAGGGAAGCGTCTCGAAGAGCGCGGCACCGATCCCCTGCGCGACACCGCCCTGGATCTGCCCCTCGACGATGGTCGGGTTGATGATCGTCCCGCAGTCGTGGACGTAGAAGTAGTCGAGGAACGACACCTCACCGGTCTCCACGTCCACCTCCACCACCGCGACGTTCGCCCCGTACGGCCACGCGAACTGGGGAGGGTCGAAGGCCGCCACGGCTTCGATCCCCGGGTCTTCGCCTTCGGGCAGCTCAATTGCCCGGATGTAGGCCGCCCGGCCCACGTCGGCCATGGTCACGCCTACCGACGGCGTACCGCGAACGAAGATGCGCCCGTCCTGTGCATCGAGGTCCTCCGGGTCCGCCTCCAGCATGTGTCCCGCGATCCGGAGCACCTTCTCACGGACCGCACGCCCCGCCTTCATGACCGCGGCACCGCCTACCGAGGCCCCGCGGCTTGCACCGGTGCCGTAGCCGGTGTAGGGGACCTGGCTCGAATCGCCGTGCACGACGTTCACGTGATCGGGGTGCACGCCGACGTTGTCGGCACAGACCTGGGCAAGGGCGCTCGTCACGCCCTGTCCCATCTCGCAGAGGCCGGTGTAGACCGTGACCTCACCGCCAGGCTCGACGCGCACGCGTGCGATGTCGTAGCCCCCCTGCTGGACGCCACCCTCGTTGATCATCCGTGAGGGTCCGAGGGCGGAATTCTCCGTGTAGAAGGACAGGCCGACCCCGATGTGCCGGCCCTCCTCGCGCAGGTCCGCCTGTCGTTCGCGCCAGCCTCGGTCGGTGATCAGCTCGAGCGCACGATCGAGGCAGGCGCGATAGTCGCCGCTGTCCAGCGTGTGGTGGAGGCTCTTACGCGGGAGCCGCTCCGGCGGAATGAAGTTGCGCCTGCGCAGGTCGGCGCCGTCCATGCCCAACTCCTTCGCGACCCGGTCCACCGTGCGCTCGACGACGAAGTTGGCCTGAGGCTGCCCCCAGCCGCGGTAGGAGCCGAGAGGGGTCTTGTTCGTGACAACCGCGCGGGCGCGGACTCGGGCGTTGGCGATCTCGTAGACGCTGGTGAGCATCACGGATGTGAGCCACAGCGGTCCGTAGCCCACGGTGTGCATGGCCGCGCCCATGTCACCGATCAGGTCGCCCTTGACCCCGGTGATCGTCCCGTCCGCGAGCGCGGCCATGCTCAGCTCGACTCGCTGCTCGCGCGCGTGGACCGTCGCGAGGAACGACTCCAGCCGATCCTCGACCCAGCGGACGGGCCGACCGGTCGCGCGCGCAGCGAGCGCCACGGCGGTCTCCTCCGGATAGAAGTGGAACTTGCCCCCGAAGCCGCCGCCGATCCGCGGCACGATCACGCGGATCCGGTGCTCCGGCAGCCCGAGCACCGCTGACAACAGGTCACGGGCGATGTGCACGATCTGCGAGGAGGTCCAGATCGTCAGCTCGTCGACGTTTCGGTCCCACTCGGCGAGCACCCCACGTCCCTCGAGCGAGCACGCGAACTGCCGCTGGATGCGGTAGCGCTCGGTGACCACGACCTCCGCCTCCTGAAACGCCTGATCGACGTCGCCCATCTCCGTTTCGAAGGTCCCGCACACGTTGTCGGGCCAGTCCCGATCGGGCCACACCAGCGGGGCCCCGTCGGCCAGCGCGAGCTCTGCGTCGCCGACCGAGGGTTGGGGATCCCAGTCGACGACGATCTCGTCTCGGGCGTCCTCGGCCAGATATGGCGAGTCCGCCACTATCACGGCCACCGGCTCACCGGCGTAGCGCACACGTCCGCGCGCCAGCGCGAAGTACGGCGTCTCGCGCTCGCCGAAGAGATGCGTGTTGGGCTGTGGGCCCAGGTCTTCCGGCAGGTCCGCCCCAGTGAGGACGGCGTGGATGCCGGGCATCCCCCGAGCCGACTCCGCGTCGACGGACCCGATCCTCGCGTGGGGAAAGGGGCTCCTCAGAAAGACGGCGTGGAGCATCCCGGGTCGCTGAAGATCGCCGATGTAGCGACCCTGCCCCGTGAGGAGCTCTGCGTCTTCCCGCCGCGGCACGCGACGACCAACCCAGTTGGGCATTGGTCGGACCTCCTACGTCCAGCCAGGAGTCCTACCGGAAACGGCAGGCTGGGTCAACAGCGCGCCGCAAAAAAAGCGCTCTTTGGGGCCGTCCTGCCCTGGCCCCCTGGTAGGGATGCAGACCAGGACAGCGACCCGGAAGCCGCGTCCGCGGCAGTGGCGCGATCAGTCCCCGGACATGATCTCGACGGGCCCTCGGGTCCCCCGCTCCTCCGCGGTGTCGCCGAAGCCCGGCCGCGGCTCGTCGAGCGGCGCCAGCGGCGAGCAGTGGAAATGCCAGATCTTCCAGGCGCGGTTGCCGCGACCGTCGTCGCGGCGGAAGACCGAGGTCTCCCGGAAGCGAAAGCGCACCACCTCTCCTCGGCGCTCGTAGTGAGGGGCCGCGGCATCCATCACGGCTGACCCGGACCCTTCGCTCGAGGCGATGACCACCGGGAGGATCCCCTCCGCGGTCAAGTAGCCCATATCGCCATCGGCCACCACGCGGATGTCCCAGAGCTCCGGCGGCTCGGTGGGCACCATGTGTTCCTTGTAGTAGCGGAAGAGATGCTCCTTCTCGGCCAGGCTGAAGTAGGGATGGCTGTTGAGATTCCACATCAGATAGTCGGGAGCGAAGCACTCCCGCATGCGCTCCACATCCAGCCCGCGGTTGGACGCCCACCATTGGCGGTGCACACGCCGGATCTCGCGAACGTCCTCCTCGATCTCATCGGCCATCCCGTGATCCTCCTTCCTGTTTGCGCAGTTGTTCGAGCACGACAGGATCGAGGCGCTCCACACCTCGCACCCTTTCCTCCAGGTTCTCCACCCCTGCCCAGGTGTCCAGGTCGGCCTCCAGGTCTCCACCTGCATAACCGAGCCGGTCGAGACGCTGTCGCAGCTCGGCGGCGAGCTCGGAATCGACGCGAAGCCATTTCTCGTGAGGCGTCGCGCCGAAGTAGAGCTGATGCAGCCGATACAGGCGCTGCAACTCCTCGACCGGCTCGGGGTGGTCGTCCACCCGCAGGTCGGCGAGTACGTCGGCACCGAGGTACCCGGCCCTCGGCTTGACGACGCGGATGGCGGCCGCCTGCTGCCCGCGGCGATCGCCGCCTGCGGCCTGAGCGGCCGAGAGGGCGGCTATCAGGCGCTCGGCGAGCGGTTCCGACGCTCGCGACTCGAACGTCTCGGCCAGTGCGGTCAGGGTGGCTTCGGAAACGAGCATGTTGCCTTGTGCCGCATACGAAAGCCCGACGCGATGCCCCGCCCAGCCGAGGCATGCCGAGCCGGTGTGCACAGCGGTCCGACCCTCGCGGTCGACCATCGCGGCCTGTCGCTGATCGCGACCGTCGTCGTCCTCGAGCAAGCAGGCGAAGTGCCTCCGGGGCCGACGCTCCCCGCGAGAGAAGGCGGAGCCCCTCGACGCCGTAAGACGCCTTGATCCAGGACTGCGTGGCGACGGCCCCCACCTCCGGCTCCGCCCACGCGGAGAGCGCACCGATCGCCAGGAAGCGCGACGCGACGGCGACTCCCCACGCCCTCTGGTCGAGGTCACAGGCGACGATCGAGAAGGTCGATGAGCGCATAGCGATGTCGCCTCAGTCCGCGGGCGACCGCAGCCCGAGAAGCGCGCGCGCCGCGCGAGGATCAGCCGGAGCCCGGTCCAGCAGCGGGGCCAGCGTCAGCGCCTTCTCGACCAACTCAGCGTTGGAGCCGGCCCGCTCGTCAGTCGACACCCTCAGATTGTCCTCGAGGCCCACGCGCATGTGGCCGCCGAGCATCAGGGCAGCAGCCGCCAGGTGGAACTGCCCCGGGTAGCCGACCCCGGCCGCCGACCAGGTGAAGCGTTCCTCTCCGAACAGCGACACCGCGGTGCGGTGCGTGTGCAGCAGCTGCTCGAGGGAGGCCGCGTTGGCGCCCAGGACCCCGAGCACGAACTGAACGTGCAGCGGGAAATCGACGAGGCCCTGCTCGGCGAGGTGGTGCAGGTTGTAGAGGTGGCCAACGTCGTAGGCCTCGTACTCCGGCTTGGTCTGTGCCTCGCGAAACAGCTCGGACAGGCGGTAGAGGTCCGCGAAGGTGTTGCGGAAAACGTAGTCGCGGGTCGATTCGAGGTAGTCGACCTCCCAGGGCTGCATCTCCGGGCGTCGGCGGACATGAAAGATGCCGAAGTTGAAGCTGCCGCAATTGAAGGTGGCCATCTCGGGGCGGCACTCGGTGACCACGCGGGCCCGCTCCTCGATGGTCATTCCCACACCGCCGCCGCTAGTCGGCTGGACGATCACGTCGCAGCGCTCGCGAATGCCCCCCAAGACGTCGCGGAAGAGCCCCAGGTCGGCCACCGGCTTGCCCGTCTCCGGCTCGCGGACGTGGATGTGCACGATCGCCGCCCCGGCGGCGTGCGCCTCCACGGCGGATTCGACGATCTGCTCCGGGGTCACCGGGATCGCCAGGCTCTGGGAGGGCACGCTCATCCCGCCGGTGATCGCGCAGGACAGGAAGACAGGCTCGCGGCTCACGGCTGTACCGCCTCGGGCTCGAGCGCCGGCGGTCGAAGGCGACGGGGAGACAGCGGAATTATCGCCGCGACAAGCGCCGTCGCCAGCACCACCAATACCCAGAGGCTCGTTGCGAACGAACCGGTCGCGTCTCGAACGGCGCCGAGAAGGATCGGCCCGGCGGCCGCGATCGTGTAGCCGGCCCCGAGCACCAAGCCGACGATCGCTCCGGTCTCGGACGGCCGGTGGGCAACATCCAGCGGCAGAGTGAGCGTGAGCGGAAAGCTGGCTCCGATACCGAATCCTGCGAGCGCTGCCCAGGCGAAGCCGCCATCGGGAACGGCGGCGACACCGAATGTGCCGGCGAGGACCATGGAGGACGAGAGCACCAGCCACTGGCGCCGTGAACCGAGGCGGTCGGCAAAGTAAGGGAGCAGGAGGCTGCTGGGCACCGCGGCCACGCTCATCACGCCGAGTAGGGCACCCGCGGACCCGTCGCTCCAGCCCCGCTCCTGAAAGGAGTCGGGCAACCAGGCGATCAGCCCGTAGTACACAAGCGACTGGAGAGCGAAGACAGCGACAAACCCCCATATGAGGGGGCGTCGCCAAGGCAGTCGGGGCGGCGCCTCGCCCGCACTATGGCTCGCGGGGGGCGTGAGAAGCAGCCAAGCTGCGAATAGGACGATGGTGCAGCCCGAGAAGACCACCAGTGCGCCGCGCCATCCCCCCAGGGTTGCGGCGATCGGCACGGCCAGCGCCGACGAAAGCGCCGATCCGACCTGGATCCCCGTCGTGTAGACGCCGCTCGCGAAGGCCGGCCGCTGTGCGAAGCGCTCCTTGACGACCACGGGCATCAACGCCCCGGCCAGGCCCATGCCCACGCCGATCGGAAGCGTGAGCAGCAGCACCAGCGGCGCCCCGGGCGCCGCCGCTCGAGCCAGCCCGAAGGCGGCGATCGCCGCCAGGCAGGCGGCGATGGCGGCGCGGGTGCCCACGCGGGCCGCCACGTGGGCGGCCGGCGGGGCGAACAGGCCCATGCACAGCACCGGGATCGTGCCCAGCAGGCCCGCCACGGCGTGGGAGACGCCGAGGTCGTCGTCGATCTCCGGCAGCAGCGGGCCCACGCCCACGAGCTGCGGCCGCAGGGCGAGCGCGCCCAGGAACAGCGCGGCCAGCAGGGCGAGCCGCTTCACGGGCTGACGATGACCTTGAGCGCGCCGTCCACGCGACCGGTGAACACCCGGTAGGCCTCGTCGAAGTCCTCGAGCGTGAAGTGGTGGGTGATCAGCTCGTCCAGCCGCAGGCGCCCGGCGACCGCCAGGGCGATCGCCTCCGGCATCTCGCCGGCGGCGGCGCGAACCCCGACGAGGTCGAGCTCGTCCAGCACCAGCTGCTTGACCGGGATGCGCGCGTCGTCCTGCGGGATGCCCACCACGGCGACCCGCCCGCCGCGGCGCAGCATCTCCAGGCTCTGTCCCACCGCCTCGGCGGCGCCGGAGCATTCGAGGACGGCGTCGGCGCCGCGGCCGCCGGTGCGCTCGCGGACCGCCGCCACCGGGTCCTCCGCCGTGAAGTCGACCGGCTCGTGGCCAAGCTCGGCGGCCTTGGCCAGCCGCGCGCCGCGTCCCACGACGAGCACGCGGCCGGCCCCGAGCACACGCGCGCACTCGGCGGCCAGCAGGCCCAGCACGCCCGGGCCCACCACGGTCACGGTGTCGCCGGGCTTGAAGCGGGCGCGCTTGGCGGTGTGGAGGGCGATGGCGGCGGGGTCGAGCATCGCGGCCTCGTCGTCGGAGAGCGCGTCGGGCACGGCGAAGACGCTCTTCACCGAGTGGACCGCGTAGTCGGCGTACACACCTTGTGTGTAGTGGCCGTACTGGCGGTGCAGGCGCTCGTCGCCGTAGTTCTCGCAGACGTTGTAGCGACCCTCCACGCACATCCGGCAGAAGCCGCAACCCGCGTGCGACGTGCCGGCCACGCGCATGCCCGTCTCGAAGCCCAGATCCGCGGCGCCCTCCCCCAGCTCCACGATCTCGCCGCACCACTCGTGCCCGGGGATGAAGGGGAAGGCCTTGGGCCAGAAGCCCGGGAAGTCGCCCGCGATGATGTGGGGGTCGGTGCCGCAGAGCGCGACCGTCCGCACGCGGCAGAGCACCTCGTAGGGGCCCGGCGCCGGGCGCGGCACGTCCTCCACCGAGAAGCGGTTGGGCTCGTGCACGACCAGGGCACGCATCAGATCACCGCCACCGGGTCGATCATGGAGCCCGTCGCTCCCCGGATGCGCAGCGGCAGCGCAACGAACAGGAACTCGTGCGCGCCGGCTGCCGCCAGTCCCTCGAGGTCGAGGCTCTCCATCAGGTAGATGCCGCGCTCGATCAACAGCAGTGTGTGCACCGGCTGCGGGTTGGACGGCTCGCCGGGATCGGGCGCCGGCTGCACCTCGTAGGTCTCGGTGTCGGAGCCGGTGGCCACCACGCCGCGCTCGGCCAGCAGCAGGGCGGCGGAGACGTCCGGGCCGGGGCCGCGGTGCTCGGCCATACGCTCCTCGTCGGGCCAGTGGCGCATGTAGCCGGTGCGCACCAGCGCCACGTCCCCCGCGCCGGCCGCCATGCCCGTGACCTCCTCGATCGCCTCCAGGTCCGCGGCCGTGACCGGCTCCCCCCGGTCGAGAAAGGGCTGGCCGCGGTGCGCGGGCACGTCGTAGAGCACGCCGCGGCGCCACAGGGACGGGATCTCGGTGGCGTCGCCGCGCAGCGGCCCGAAGTCGCCCAGGTGACTGCGGGCCGTGCCCCCGTTCCAGCGGTCCTCGGCCCCGATCGTCATGTGGGCGTGGGCGTCGATGTGGGCGCCGCTGTGCGTGGTGCCCATAACCAACTCGCTCATGTAGCCGAGCCCGGCCTCGTTGCCGGGGCCCCAGGGCTGCGCGCCGGCCGCGCGCAGGCCCTGCGGCGTCCGGTAGGCGAGCACCTCGAACGCGGGGTGACCACCGAACAGCGGCATGCCCGGGAAGCGATCGCGGGCCAGCCCGAAGATGCGGCCCTGGCGCACCAGCCGGGTGGCGGCGAGCACCTCGGCCGGTGTGGGGATGGCGGCCAGCCGCTGCAGGGCGGCGGACAGCAGCGGCTCGCCCTCGGCCCGGGCCCGCTCGAGCCCGGGAGCGATGCGGTCGACCGAGTTCCGCAGCTTGCCGGCGGCCCGCTCGCGCGGGGCACGGCCCGACTGGGCCCACTCCCCCACCACCCCGACCATCGTCTCCAGGAAAGAGAGCGAGTCGGCCGCCTGCAGCAGGTCGGCCTCCGGCCAGCCGCCCTCCTCGTGGACCCGCACCAGGCGCTCGATCTCGTCCCGGAGACCCGGCTCGGCGTTCTGCTCGTCGAGCCAGCGGGCCACCATGTCGGCGCAGCGGTCCTGGTGCCAGCGGTTGTAGGCGGGATCGTCCCAGCTGACCGCCGAGTCCCAGCGCTGCTCCGTGTCCGGGAAGGCGCGCTCGATGTCGTGGGTCAGCGCGGCGATCTGCAGCGCCTCCGAAGCCCCCGGATCGAGCTCTACGACCCAGTCCCGGGTGCGCTCCAGATGGCGCACGTGAGGGTGCACGTCGGCCACCCAGGCCTGGGCGCGCTCCAGCAGGGCGGTCACGCGGTCACCGGGCGCGCCTGCAGCACGTAGAGCTCCCCGTCCTCGAGCGCCCACTCGATGTCCTGGGGCGTCCCAAGCTTGTCCTCGAGGTCGTCTCCCAAGCGGGCCAGCAGGCGCAGCTGCTCCTCGTCGAGCGTGGGCGCTCCGCCCTCCCGCTCGCTCAGCCTTCGCTCCGCGGTGCCGCCCCCGTCGCCGCCGATCAGCGCCACGGGCTGCACTGCGATGTGCCGTTTCTTGACCTCTCCGGCTCGCGTCACGACGTAGTGGTCCGGCGTCACCTGCCCCGATACGGCCGCCTCGCCCAGGCCGAACACCGCCTCCACCACCATGCGGTCGCGCCGCCGCCGGACGGGATCGCAGGTGAACAGCACGCCGGCCACCTGCGCCGCCACCATGCGCTGGACCACCACGGCCATGCCCAGGTCGTCCAGGGAGCCCTTCTGCTGGCGGTAGAAGAGCGCGCGTTCAGCGAAGAAGGAGGCCCAGCAGTCCCGGACCCGCGCGAGCACCTCGTCGGGGCCGCGGACGTGAAGGTAGGTCTCCTGCTGTCCCGCGTAGCTGGCGGCCTCCGAGTCCTCGGCGCACGCGCTGGAGCGCACCGCCACCGACGCGTCGTCGCCGAGGTCGCCGTGGGCCGCCGCCACCGCCTCGGCCAGCTCGGCCTCAGGCTCCGCTGACAGCACGAGCGCCCGGCAGCGTTCGGCGGTCTGGGCCCCCGCGCCTTCCCTCAGGGCGTGGCGCAGCTCCTGCGCGGCGTCACCCAGACTGGCCGTCAGGGCGTCGGCGGGCACCACGAAGCCGGGCGGCACCGGCAGCTCCAGCCCGGCCATGCGGGCCAGCGACGCGCCCTTGCCGCCCGCGCTGGCCACCTCGGCGCAGCCAGGCTCGTCGAAGCGGAGGACCTTCATTCGTCCACGATCGCGATCGCTCGCACCGGGGCCGCCGTGGTCCCGACCCACTTCACCGGCAGCACCACGAGCTGGAAGCCGTGCGAGCGGCCGATCTGCTCCAGGCTCATCAGGTTCTCGAGGTGCCAGTACTCCTCGTCCCACATCACCCGGTGGGCCTCCCAGAACTGCTTGCGCTCGAACATCGCCCACACGGGCGGGTCGAATGTGATCGCGTCGATCCCCATCAGCCGCACCCCCCGCTCGATCAGCCAGCGGGTCGCCTCGGCCGTCATCCCGGGATGGTCGGTGCGGTAGCGCTCTTCGGTGTTGTAGGCCCCGGCGCCGGTGTGGATCAGGACGATGTCGCGCTCCTTGACCCGGTAGCCGATGCGGTCGAGCTCGGCCTCGACCTCAGCGGCGGTGATTCCGTGGCCCGACTCGGCCTCGGTGAAGTCGAGCACCACCCCGTCGGAGACGCACCACTCGAGCGGGATCGTCTCCGGCCCGCCTGCGTCCGGCACGATGTGCTTGCGCGCGTCGCAGTGCGTGCCCACGTGGTCGTCCTGCACCACGAGGTAGTGCGCGGTGAGCGAGGTGACGCCGTACTCGGCCGCCCCGATTCGCTCGGCGAACTGCTCGTGGGTCTCGAGCACCGCGAGCGCCGGCGGAGGCACGCGCGGGAAGGTCAGCATGTCGGCGTGCACCGGCATCGACAGGTCCACGATCCGCCTCATCGCGCTGCCTCCTCCTCCGCCGCAGGACGCAGGAGCTCGGCGGCGCCCATGAGGTGGTCGTGCATCGCCTCGGCCGCCGCATCGGAATCGCCGCTGCGCAGCGCCTCCAGCACCGGCACGTGCCGCTCCGAGAGGGCCACCAGGTCGGTGCCGGGCTGCGACACCGTGAGGTAGGTGCGCGAGAACGGTTCGAGCAGGCCCCACTGGCGCTCGAGGGTGGCGTTGCGGGCGGCGCGCACGATCGTGGCGTGGAACGAGGCGTTGGCCTGCGATTGCTCGTGGGCGTCGTCGCTCCGGGCCGCGGCGCGCATGCGCTCCAATAGCGCGTCCAGCTCGGCGAGCTCGGCCGGGGTGATGCGCTCGGCGGCCAGCCGGGCGGCCAGGGCCTCCAGCGCCGCGCGCACCGGAAAGGCGTCGAGCAGGTCGCGGGCGGAGAAGGCCCGTACCGAGCAGCCCCGGTACGGCTCGTGCACGACGCAGCCGAGCTGCTCGAGGTCGCGCAGCGCCTCGCGCACGGGGCCCTGGCTCACGCCGAGCTCCTGGGCGATCCGCGTCTCGATCAGCCGGCTGCCCTGGGGGTAGCTGCCCTCGACGATCCGCTGCAGGATCACGTCCTTGATCTGCTCCCGCAGGTTGCTGCGGGCGAACGGCGCGGGGGCAGTGGCGCTCACCGGAGAAGCCGCCGCAGCACGAACAGCAGCACCACCACCCCCGCCAGGACGCCGACCGCCGGCGCGGCCCGCTTGGCCAGCACGCCGCGGCCGACCTCGCCGAGGTCGAGGACGTCCGGCGTGGGCCGCTCCCCGGCCGGGCTCGGGGGCGCCGGCTCCTCGGCCGCACCCGGCGGGGTGGGCACGTCATCGGGGAGCGGCGCGGCGGTGGGCGCGTCGGCCGTGCTCGACGCGGCCGCCGCGGGCGCAGCCGCCTCCTCGGCCTCGGGCTTCGCCCCGTCCCCGCTCATCTCGCCGGCCAGGCAGTCCGCGAAGCGGCCCATCATCTGGGCGCTCACGTCCTGCATCACGCCGCGGCCGAATTGCGCCGCCGCTCCGGTCACCCGCATGTCGGTCTCGACCTTCACCCGGGTGCCGTCGTCGCCGGACTCCATGGTCGAGGTGATCGTCGCCTGGGCGCCCCCCTGCCCGCGGGCGTCGCGAGCCTTGGCCTTCATCACGGCGCGGTGGGCGGTCTCGTCGGCTTCCTGGATCTCGATCGTGCCCTTGTACTTCGCGGTGATCGGGCCGATCTTGACCGTCATCGTGCCGTTGTAGGAGTCACCCTCGGCCTTCTCGACCTCCGCGCCGGGCAGGCATGGCGCCACCCGCTCCACGTCCAAGAGGACCTTCCAGGCGTCGTCGACCGACGCAGGAACCGTGAACTCGTTCTCCAGCTTCATGTCTCTCCTCACTCGGCGGTGATCGCGAATGCCCTTGCCGGCGCCGCCTCGATGCCCCCGAGCTTGACGAATGGGGCGAAGAAGTCGCAGCGCGGTGGCAGCCCGTCCAGTCCCACGAGTCCCTCCACCAGCGGGATCCCCGCCCCGAGGATCGCCCGGTGGACCACGAACTCCGGTGGGCTCCAGCCGGGATCGCGGGCTGCGGGCTCCTCGAAGAAATCGCAGCCCACGCAGCGCGGAGCCCGCTCGACGAGCCACTGCGCGGCCTCCGCCGACAGGGCCGGCGAGTCGCGGAAGTAGAAACGGGTGCCCATCGCGCGGGCCGCCCAGTCGCTGCGGAGCAGGATCACGTCGCCCTCGCGGATCGCCTCGCCCGCGGCGCGCAGGCCGCGCTCGCCGCGCTCGAGCTCCTCTGGGCCCAGCAGCGCCCGCTCGGCCACCGGCGTGAGGTCGAGCACCACCGCGCTGCCGATCACCCGCTCCAGCGCGACCTGGTCGATCGCCTCGCCTCGCTCCTCCACGTGCAGCCGGGACTCGACGTGACAGCCGGTGTGCACGCTGAGCGACGCCTCCGAGGACTGCCAGTAGCCCGGCTTGGTGCGCGTGCTCAGCCGCGCACCGACGTCGGTCGAGGGCGGCCCCTTGAAGCCGTCGGGCACGGTGGGGCTGAGGTCGACGATCGGGGTCAGGACAGCCCCCCACGGTCGTCGACCATGGTGGTGAAGAAGGCCCGCTCCCGCGACTCGAGGTGGGGGATGGCCTCGCCCACGACCAGGCGCTGAAAGTGCTCGGAGTCCTGGTGGGCCTGGTAGCCGGCCTCGTCGGTGTACTGCTCGTAGAGGTAGAAGAGGCGAGGATCATCGGGGGAGCGGTGCGGCTGGTAGAAGAGGCAGCCCTCCTCGGCCCGGGACGGCTCGATCATCTCCTCGCAGATCCGCGCGATCCGGTCCTCCTCGCCCTCCTGCGCCCGCCACTGCGCCGACACCACGTACGCCATTCAGCTCTCTCCCTTCGCTCCGATTCGGTTTCGCAGCAGTCCGATGCCCTCCACCTCGAGCTCCACGACGTCGCCGGGGGACAGCTCGCGGTCGAGCTCCAGCCCCGACCCGCCGGTGGCGGTGCCGGAGCCGAACAGCTCCCCCGGGTAGAGCGTCTGGGCCTGGGAGGCGTAGGCGATCATGTCGGCGAAGCCGTGGTGCATGCCGGCGCTCGTGTCCTCGCCCCACAGCTCGCCGTTCACCCGCACCCGCATCGAAAGCCGGCCGGCGTCCAGCTCATCGGCGGTCACCAGACAGGGCCCGAGCACGTTCGAGCCGTCCCAGTCCTTGGCCTTCGCGGGGCCCATGCCGATGGGCAGCTCGCGGGTCTGAACGTCGCGCGCCGAGACGTCGTTCCAGATCGTGTAGCCGAAGATGCAGTCCTCCGCCTCGGCCGCCGGCACGTCCTTGCAGCGGCGGCCGATCACCGCGCCCAGCTCCAGCTCGTGATCGAGGCGGTCGGTGAAGGCCGGCCAGGGGATCTCCTCCTCGGGCCCGATCACGGTGTCGGGCATCCCCTTGTAGTAGGCCGGCACCTCGTACCACTCGTCGGGGATCGGCCGGCCCAGGCGGCCGAGGGCGCCCTTCAGGTGTCCCTCGAAAGCGAGGAAGTCGCGCAGCGAGCGCGGGCGGAGCGGCGCGAGGAGCCGTGCGTCCTCCACGCTGCGGCGCTCGCCCTCCGGGGCGCCGGCCGCGATGAAGGCCACCATGTCCCCCTCGAAGCCCAGGTCCACCACGTCGTCGCCCTCGAGGGCACCGACCCGTGGGCCGTTCGCTGCGTCGTAGGTCACTAGCTTCATGACGCTCCCGCGGCCCGCCGCACGGCGCCCGTGATCTTCGGGTAGCAGCCGCAGCGGCACAGGTTGCCGCCGAGCGCCTCGGCGATCTCGGCGTCGCTCGGGGCCGGGCGCTCGCGCAGGAAGGAAGACGCCGTGAGGACCATCCCCGGGGTGCACCAGCCGCACTGGAACGCGCGCTCCTCGGCGAAGGCCGCGGGCACCGGGTCGTCGGGGGGAGGCCCTCGACCGTTGTCACCTCGCGCTGGTCGGCCTGGCCCGCGAGCAGCAGGCAGGCGGACACCGGCTCGCCGTCGAGCAGCACCGTGCAGGCGCCGCACACCCCGATGCCGCAGGTGGCGCGGACGCTCAGCAGCCCAGCCTCGCGCCGGAGTACGTCGAGCAGCATCTCGCCGGTCGCCGCGTCCAGCTCCGTGCGTCGCCCGTTGAGCAGCAGACGCATCAGGCCGCCTCCGTCACGCGGGCAGGGGCGCGGGCGTCCACCGCGCGCAGGACGCGCTCAGCGCTCATCGGCAGCTCGGTCAGGTCCAGCCCCAGCGAGTGCAGCGCGTTGCCGATCGCGGCCGGCACCGGCGGCAGCGCGGTCTCCCCCAGCCCGTGCGCCTCGGCGCCCTCGCGCTCGATCAGGTCGTGGGTCATTCGTCCCGGCAGGTCGCCGCTCGACGGCAGCCCGTAGTCGGACAGGTTCGCGTTGGTGATCTGGCCCTCGGAGTGCTCGATCTCCTCCAGCAGCGCGGTGCCCAGGCCCATGATCATCGAGCCCTCGTTCTGCAGCTCGGCGCCCGCGCGGTCGACCACCCGGCCGGCGTAGACGGCCGCGTGCAGCCGCTCGACCGTGACGCGGCCGGTCTCCTCGTCCACGCTCACGGACGCCGCGGCCGCGCCCTGGTGCCAGTGGGTCGAGGCCGTGCCCTGGCCGGTGTCGGGGTCGAGCCCGCCCTCGTTCTGGACCTCGCCGTAGCCGTGCTCGCCGTCGCCCTGCCGCAGGTCACGCACCGCCTCCACGAGCGCCCGTCCCATCATGTGGGTGGAGCGGCTCGAGGTTGTCCGGGTGTCGAAGGGAGAGCTGTCGGTGTCGGGGTCGGGGACCTCGATCTGGCCCGGCTCGCAGCCCAGCAGCCTCGCCCCCTGGAGCTTGAGCGACTGGCGTACGCCCTGGCCCATCTCGCAGGAGGCGCTGCGGATGACGTAGCCGACCGGGGTGCGCTCCAGGGAGATCGCCGCCCGGCTCGGGGTCTGCATGCCCTTGAGCAGCACACAGAGGCCCTTGCCGCGCGGGTCCTCTTCGTAGCCCACCGCCTCGGCCGCGGCCTGCAGGCAGTCCTCGAAATGAACGTCGTGCATCGTCTCGCCGGTGGCGAAGCGGTCGCCGTCGCGCAGCAGGTTCCGCCGGCGCAGCTCCAGCGGGCTCATGTCGAGCCGTTCCGCAAGCAGGTCCATCGCCCGTTCCGAGGCCCACACCGACTGGGTGGCGCCGTAGCCGCGGAAGGCGCCGTTGGGCGGGAGGTTGGTGTAGACGGCCATGGCGTCCACGCGCACGTTCGGGATCCGGTAGGGCCCCACGCCGGCGTAGCCGAGCTTGGTGGCCACGCCGGGGCCGCAGTCCGCGTAGGCGCCGGTGTCGACCCAGCAGTCGAGCCGCTTGGCCACCAGGTCACCCTCGGTGGTGGACCCGATCCGCACCCTGATGACCGCGGGGTGGCGGTTGATGGTCAGCCACTCCTCGGAGCGCTCGAGCACGGCCTTGACCGGGCGCCCGGCCTTGCGGGCCAGGCAGGCGGTGAGGGCCTCCAGGCGGGTGAACGCCTTGGCGCCGAAGGAGCCTCCCATCGGCGGCGCGCTCACCCGGATCCGCTCCTCGTCGAGGCCGAACAGGCCCGCGAGGTCGGTGCGCAGGTTGAAGGGTGTCTGCGTCCCGGTGATCAGCTCCAGGCGGCCGTCCTCCCAGCGGGCCAGGGTGGCGTGCGGCTCCATCGGCGCGTGCTGGGCCCCGGCGGTGCGGTAGGTCTGCTCGACCACGACGTCGGCCGCCTCGAAGCCGGCGTCGGCGTCGCCCTGAATCAGCCGGAACCGGTGGCAGACGTTGGTGCCCGGCAGCGGGCGGACGCCGATCGAGACGGCGTCGCCGGCCGAATCGCCGCTCTCGGGGTGAAGCAGCGGCGCGCCCGGCGCCACGGCCTCCAGCGGGTCGAGGACCACGGGCAGCTCCTCGTACTCAACCGCCACCAGCGCGGCCGCCGCCCTCGCCTCCGCGCGAGTGGGCGCTGCCACGGCGGCGACCACGTCGCCGCTGTGACGGGCGGGGTTGGCCAGCACCGCCTGGTCCTTGAGCTGGCAGCCGTAGCGGCCCAGGTCCGCCACGTCGTCGGCGCCGAGCACGACGGTCTCCTCCGGCACCTGCGAGGCGTCGACGTCGAGCACCCGGGCGTGCGGGTGCGGGGAGCGCACGAAGGCGGCGTGCCACATGCCGGGCAGCTCGGCGTCGTGCGCGTAGCGGGCCGCGCCGCTGAGCCGCGGGTCGCTCACCGCAGGGCCTCCAGCGCCCGCCGCACCTCGACCGCGATGATCCGGCGGCGGTAGCCGGCCGACCCGCGCGAGTCGGACATCGGCTCGATGCGCTCGGCGTAGGCGCGCCCGACCTCCTCCGCCGCGCCGCTGCCCAGCGAGCAGACGTCCGGGAACTCCTGCGGGGTGGCCGCCACCGCACCCACGACCACCCGCAGCCCGTCGCCGCCCTCCGCGGCGGCCACAGCCACGCAGGGCCGGTCCTCGCTCGAGCGGGAGCGGAACTTGCGGTAGACCGCCCGGCGCAGGGCGGCGGGTACGCGCACCTCCACCAGCAGCTCGTCGGGCTCGATGCACGTCTCGTACCAGCCCAGCACCAGCTCGCCCACCGACACGCTGCGCGCGCCACGCGGCGAGCGCAGCACCACCTCGGCGCCCAGCGCGGCCAGCATCGCCGGTGGGTCGGAGGCGTAGTCGGCATCGGCCAGCACGCCGCCCACGGTGGCCTGGTTTCTCACCCGCGGGCTGGCCACGAGCGAGAAGGCGTGGGCCAGCGCGGGCCAGGCGGTGCGGACGACCGGCGAGCGCTCCACCGCACGGTGGGTGGCCATGGCGCCAAGGCGGAGCTCCCCGCCGTCGCCCAGGTCGACGTAGTCGAGCTCGCGCACGCGACCGAGGCTGAGCAGCGCCTGAGGGGTCAGGAAGCCCTGGTTCATCAGGATCCCGACGAAGGTCCCGCCCGCGAGCACCGTCGCGCCGGCCCCGCGCTCGGCGCGCAGCTCGATCGCCTCCTCGAGGGTGGTGGGAGCGAGCCAGTCGGGCACGTCAGGAGAGGATTTCCACGACGCCCGTGCTCCCGTTCACGCGCACCCGGTCGCCGGTGCCGATGCGGTCGCCCGCGCCGGTCGCGCCCACGACCGCCGGGATGCCGAACTCGCGTGCCACCACGGCCGGGTGTGAGACGGCCCCGCCGGCCTCCGTCACCAGCCCGGTGATCTTGGTGAACAGCACCACCCAGGCGGGGTTGGTCATCCGGCAGACGAGGATCTCGCCCTGCTTGACCTGGTCGAACTCGTCGAGCGAGCGCACGTATCGGGCGGCGCCCTCCACCACGCCCGCGGAGGCGGCCAGGCCGCGAACCTCGCCGGTCGCCTCCGGCTCCCCGGCGTGGAACTTCTCCGGGAAGCCCCAGAGGGCGTTGTAGGGGAAGTCCAGGGCCGTCTGGGTGGCGGTGCCCACCCACGAGGGCGGGCGCTTCTCGAAGGCGTCCTCGCGCGCGTCGCGGCGGTCGCCCACTACCGCCTGCGCGTCGAACGCGCCCTGATCGGCCATCAGCAGCCGCAGCTCGTTGTAGCGCAGGTGCATCACGTCCTCGGGGTCGGCGAGCGTCCCGGCCTCGGTGAGCTTGCGGCCGATCGCGATGAGCACGAGCCGCAGCCGCGCGTTCGTGCCCTGGTCGATGTAGAAGTGGTGGTCCGGGGTCAGCGGGTTCATGCCCAGCGAACGCTGCAGAGCGCCCTCCAGCTCCGGGTCGTCCACCCCGTCCAAGACTTCCTTCTTGGCCGCCTCCAGATCGTCGCCGACCGAGGCGATGTTCGCCGGGTAGTCGTAGTCGGTCTCGAGATATCCGCGCACCGCCTCGACCATCGGCGCCGGGTCCTCACGCCAGGTCTTGAAGGCGAACTCGTGCGACCAGATGGCCTTGTACCCGAAGTCCTGCTGGTGCGGCTCGATCCGCTCGCTCACGAAGCGGCGCCCGCGCTCGGAGCCCGCGAGGGCGGCCATCACGTCGGCCGCGGTCTCGCCCTCGAAGGCGGCCGCCAGGTCGGAGTCGCCCTTGATCTCCTCCTTCATCTTCCAGAGGTCCTCGATCGAGTCCCAGTTG
The DNA here is from genome assembly GCA_963821275.1 of uncultured Thermoleophilaceae bacterium. Classification (GTDB taxonomy): domain Bacteria; phylum Actinomycetota; class Thermoleophilia; order Solirubrobacterales; family Thermoleophilaceae; genus JACVRW01. Next base: position 648,775 of record CAWGDF010000009.1, on the reverse strand, counting down.
CGGTCCTCCACCGAGCTCTGGAGGCGCCCCATCAACGCGCCCGCGTCGTCGCCCTTGTGCGTCTCCATCAGGGCGTTGAGCGCCTGGGTGGAGGCGAACTGGGCGAAGTTCAGCATCCAGTGGATCTTCCAGTGGCGGTCGTGGACGTCGATCGCGTCCTCGAGCAGCACGGCCATCTCCACGAAGCCGGCCGAGTCCGTGTCGTAGCCGTCGAGGTAGGCGAAGTTGCGCTCGATCTCCGGGCGGAGGCGGTCCCGCCACCAGTCCAGGAAGTTTTCGGCGTAGTGGGGTAGGACCCAGCCCAGGTAGGCGCCGATCTTGCCGGCGTGATCGGGGTCGCGGGGCACGCGCGGGACGTAGCGCGACTGGTACTCGGTTGCCTCGGAGTGGATCGCCGGGTCGGCGGGCACGGCGGCCGTGTAGACGTAGCCGTTTATCTCCTTCGCGATCCAGTCGCAGGCGAAGGGCGTCCCGAAGCGGCGGAACATGTGGTCGCAGGTGAGCCACCAGCCCCCGATGTCGAAGAACATCGGCGACACCGGATTCGGGCAGTGGAGGTCGTCATAGATCCAAAAGAGCTCCTTCTCACCGTCCTCCCAGTCGATCGGGAACTCGTCGCTCCCGTGAAAGGTCCCGAGGACCTCCTCGCCCGTGCTCACCGCCATGGCTCCTCCTCGCCGGGTGCTCTTGGGTTCTTACCCGCCCGCCGGCGACCCTAAATAATCGATGATCCGACGGTCAAGGGCCCGGGCAGCCTCGGCCACGCGGGGCCGCCCCTCACTCCCGCACGATCAGCAGCGTCCCCAGCGCCAGCAGCGCGATCCCCAGCAGCTTCTCCCAGGTCAGCGCCCGCTCGGGCAGCCCCAGCACGCCCAGCCGGTCCAGCACCACGGAGAAGGCCAGCTGGCCCGCGATCACCGCAGCGGTGGCGCCGCCGGCACCCAGGTCGCGGACGGTGATCAGCGTGACGGTCACGATGATCACGCCGGCCAGGCCGCCGATCAGCCAGTAGTACCAGGGCGGCGATGCGGCGTCCCCGTCGCCGCGGAGGCCGCCGGCGAAGACGAACACGATCACGAGCAGGATGGCCGTGCCCACCGAGAAGTTGATCAGCGAGGCCCCGAACTCGCCCACCTGCCGCGAGATCACATTGTTCACCGGCGCCTGAGCCGCCACGGCCGCCCCGGCGCCGACCGTGGCCAGCACCGCGATCTCCTTGGTCACTTGGCCTCCAGCCAGTTCTCGCCGGCGCCCAGGTCCACCTCGAGCGGCGGGTCCATGACGAACGCCCCCTCCATCTCGCGGGACACGATCGGCGAGGCCGCCTCGACCTCCTCCGCCGGGCCCTCGAAGAGGAGCTCGTCGTGGATCTGGAGCACGAGCCGGGTGGCGAGGCCCGCGGCCCGCAGCTCGTCGCGGGCCCGCACCATGGCCAGCTTGATGATGTCCGCCGCGGTGCCCTGGATCACCATGTTCACGGCTAGGCGCTCGCCCAGCGTGCGCGTCTGAAACTGGCGCGAGCGCAGCTCCGGCACCCGCCGGATGCGCCCGAACAGGGTCGTCACGTGGCCGTCGGTCCGGGCACGCTCGATCGTCTCGTCGATGAAGCGCTTGACCGCCGGGAAACGCTCGAGGTAGCGGTCGATGAACTCCTGCGCCTCCTCCTGGGGAATCTGCAGCCGGTCGGCCAGGCCGTAGGCCGACAGCCCGTAGACGATGCCGTAGTTGACCATCTTGGCCTTGGAGCGCGTGCCAGGGTCGGTCTTGCCGCCGAGGATCGCCTCGGCCGTGGCGGTGTGCACGTCCTCCCCGCGCCGGAAGATCTCCTTGAGCACCGGCTCGTCGGCGATGTGGGCCAGCAGGCGCAGCTCGACCTGCGAGTAGTCGGCGGACAGCAGCCGCTGGCCCTGCTCCGCGACGAAGCAGGCCCGGATCTCACGGCCCTGCTCGCTGCGGATGGGGATGTTCTGCAGGTTGGGATCCGTGCTGGAGAGGCGGCCCGTGGCGGTCGCCGTCTGGTTGAAGGTCGTGTGCAGCCGCCCGTCGGCGCCGATCAGCTCGGGGAAGGCGTCGAGGTAGGTGGACTTGAGCTTGGTGACCTCGCGCCACTCCTCGATTGCGGGCACGATCTCGTGCTCGTGGCGGATCGCCTGCAGAACGCGGGCGTCGGTCGAGAAGCCGGTCTTGCCCCGGCGCTTCTTGGACAGCCCCAGCTTGTCGAAGAGGATCGGCGCCAGCTGCTGTGGCGAGCCGATCACGAACTCCTCGCCGGCGAGCTCCCACACCCGCCGCTCCAGCTCGGCCGCCCGGCGCGCGAAGCGACGGTTGATCTCGGTCAGCCGTCCCACGTCGATCTTGACGCCCGCGCGCTGCATCTCGACCAGCACGTCCACCAGCGGCAGCTCGACCTCGTGCAGCAGGCGGGTGAGGCCGTCCTCCTCCAGGCGCTCGCGCTGGCGGACGGCCAGCAGCCGGGTCAGCACCGCGCGCTCGGCCACCCCGTCGGCCCCGCTCACCCGCGCGCCGAGGCCGGCCTCGGTGGCCAGCTCGTCCAGCGGGTAGCCGCGCCGGGCGGGGTCGATCAGGTACGCGGCCACCATCGTGTCGTGAGCCAGCGGCGGAGGATCGCAGGGCTCGTCGGCGGTCGCGATCGTCTTCCAGTCGTGGGCCACCACCGGACGATCGGCGCGCGCCAGCGCGAAGGCGGCGAGCGTCTCGGCCTCGGCCACGAGCACCTCACCTCCATCCCAGGCCGCGACGGTCAGCGGCCCGCGGGCGGCCGCCTCGAAGTCCAGGGTGGCCTGGGCGGGGCCCTGGGGGGCGGTCACGGGCTGCTCGGCGACGACCGTTTCGAGCGCCGCGTCCTCCTCGGCCTCGAGCTCCTGCTCGGGATCGGTGTCGGGCACCGGCGCCTCGACCGCCTCCCCTGGGCGCAGCGCGGCCACGGCCACGAGCTCTCCGTCGGTCCCCGCCAGCTCCGCCAGCGCCACGCGGCGGGCCGGGACCTCGACGACCTTCTCGACCCGCTCGGCCGGTGCCGCGTCGTCCTCGCCGAGGGCCTCCTCGAGGCGCTCGAGCGGCGCCCGCAGCTCGAACTCGCGGAAGGTCTCACGCAGCCTCGAGCGGTCGGGCTCGCGCGTGACCAGGTGGTCGAGGTCGACGTCGACCTCGATGTCGCGCTTGGCGGTGGCCAGCTGCTTGGAGACTCGCGCCGCGTCGGCGTGCTCGGTGAGGTTCTGCTTGCGCTTGGCGCCGGAGATGGCGTCGATGCTGGAGAGCACGCCCTCCAGGTCGCCGTGCTCCTGCAGCAGCTGCGACGCCGTCTTCTCCCCGATGCCGGGAACGCCGGGAATGTTGTCCGAGGTGTCGCCCTTGAGGCCGACGAAGTCGGGTATCAGGCCGGGCATGATCCCGTAGCGGTCGAGAACCGCGTCGCCGTCGTAGACCTTGGTGTCGGTGATGCCGCGGCTCGTGGCCATCACCTGCACGCCGGGCTCGACGAGCTGGAACAGGTCGCGGTCGCCGGTCACGACCATCACGTCGATGCCGCGGTCGCGCGCCGGGCCCACGAGCGAGGCGATCACGTCGTCGGCCTCGTAGCCGGGCACCTTCACGTTGGTGTAGCCGAAGGCGTCGACCAGCGGGTGGAGGTGCGGCCACTGCTCGGACAGCAGGTCTGGGCGCTCCCGGCGGCCGGCCTTGTACTCGTCGTAGACCTCCTCGCGGCCTGACATGCCGGCGTCCCACACCACGAGCGTCGGCTTGACCCCGTAGTCCGAGATGATCTTCACCAGCATCGACGCGAAGCCGAAGATCGCGTTGGTGGGAAAGCCCTTCGAGGTCGCGATCGATTCGGGAAGGGCGAAGAACGCCCGGTAGACGAGGCTGTTGCCGTCGATCAGGAACAGCTCACGGGGTGGGTCGGCCGCCACCGCCTAACCGTATCGACGCGGGCCCCCGGCAAGGTGCGCGTGGAAGGCCCCTCAGGCCGCAAGCAGCCGGCTCGGCCGGCTGCGCGCGGATCGCTCACAGCCGCACCCGTAGGCGGCGGGCGTCCGAGCCCTATCATCGGCGCCGGTGCCCACCCCCTCGGCCCAGTTCTCGCTCACACTGCGGGTGGACCTCCCGTCCCGGCCGAGCGGCCTGCTGGGCAAGGTCACCACAGCGATCACCCGCGCGGGCGGCGCGATCGGAGCCGTGGACACCGTCGAGGCGGGCGGCGAAGGCACGCTGCGCGAGATCACCGTGGACTGCTCGGGCGTCGAGCATCGCGGACGCGTCATCTCGGCCGTTCAGGCGGTGCGCGGCGTCCGGGTCGTCGAGATCACCGACCGGACGTTCGAGCTGCACCGGGGGGGCAAGATCCACACCGGGCTGAACATCCCGGTGCGCACCCGGGAGGACCTGTCGATGGCCTACACGCCCGGGGTGGCGCGCGTGTGCTCAGCGATCGCGGAGAGCCCCCGGAAGGCGTTCAAGTACACGATCAAGGCCAACACCGTGGCCGTCGTCTCCGACGGCACCGCGGTGCTCGGGCTGGGCGACATCGGCCCCGAGGCAGCCATGCCGGTCATGGAGGGCAAGGCGATGCTGTTCAAGGAGTTCGCGGACGTCAACGCGTTCCCGATCTGCCTCGCCACGACCGAGGTCGACGAGATCGTGGAGACCGTGATCCGCCTCGCCCCCACGTTCGGCGGGGTCAACCTGGAGGACATCGCCTCACCGCGCTGCTTCGAGATCGAGCGCCGGTTGCAGGAGGCGCTCGACATCCCGGTCTTCCACGACGACCAGCACGGCACGGCGATCGTCACCCTGGCCGCGTTGATCAACTCCTGCCGGCTCACCGGCCGCCGGATCGAGGACCTCGAGGTGCTGATCGTCGGGGCAGGAGCCGCGGGCGTGGCGGTGGCCAGGATCTTTCTCGAGGCGGGTGTGCGCTCGATCGTGGCCTGCGACCGGCACGGCGCCATCCACAGCGGCCGCGAGGACTACGAGTCGGGCTCGATGAACGCGCCCAAGCGCTGGCTGGCCGAGCACACCAACGCCGCCCGCCGCTCCGGGTCGCCGAGTGACGTGATCGAGGGCACCGACCTGTTCATCGGGCTCTCGGGCCCCGGGATCATCGACGCCTCCGACCTGCAGAAGATGAACCCGGACCCGTTCGTGTTCGCAATGGCCAACCCGAACCCCGAGGTGCGGCCCGAGGAAGCGGCGCCGCATGTCCGGGTCATGGCCACGGGGCGCTCGGATTACCCCAACCAGATCAACAACGTCCTGGCTTTCCCCGGCGTGTTCCGCGGTGCGCTGGACGTGCGCGCCAGCGCGATCACCGAGGCGATGAGCCTGGCCGCGGCGCGGGGAATCGCAGGCACGGTGGCCGACGATGAGCTGGACGAGGACTACGTGATCCCGAGCGTCTTCAACCGCGATGTGAGCCGCGCGGTCGCCCGGGCCGTAGCTGAGGTGGCGGAGCGCACCGAGCCGCTCGAAGAGACCGAGCAGTCGACCGTCGAGCGTTCCGCGGTCAGCTGAGTCCAAGCACAGTGAGAGTCACAGTCACCGGGGCCACGGGAACGATGGGCAGCGCGCTGGTGCGCGAGCTGACCGCGCGCGGCGATGGGGTGATCGCGCTCTCGCGCGATGGACGCCGGGCGCGGTCCGCGCTGGGTGTCGAGGCTCTAACGTGGGCGGAGCCCAAGCGGACTCCGCCGCCGGCCGAGTCGCTGCGCGGCCGTGACGCCGTGGTCCACCTGCTGGGTGAGAACATCGCGCAGCGTTGGAACGACGAGGCCAAGCGCGAGATCCGCGACTCGCGCGTGCTCGCCACGCGCAATCTCGTAGCCGCCCTGCGCGACCTTCCAGACGAAGAGCGCCCGGCCGTGCTCGTCTCCCAGTCGGCATGCGGCTGGTACGGCCCGCGGGGCGCCGAGCGGCTCGACGAGTCTCAGCCGGCAGGAAGCGATTTCCAGGCGAGCGTGATCAAGGCCTGGGAGGCCGAGGCCCGTGAGGCGGAGGCACTCGGCATGCGGGTGGTCACGACCCGCACCGGCGTGCTGCTCGCGAGGTCGGGCGGGGCGCTCGAGAAGATGCTGCCCTTTTTCAAGCTCGGGGTGGGCGGTCCGGTGGCGGGCGGGAGGCAGTACCTGGCGTGGGTCCACCTCGACGACGTGGTCGGTGCGATCATCTTCGCGCTCGACAGCGACTCGCTTAGCGGTCCGGTGAACGTGACCGCGCCTGAGCCGCCGACCAACAAGGAGTTCTCCACCGTGCTCGGCCGTGTGCTGCACCGCCCGGCCTTCCTCCCGGTTCCCGGCCTCGCGGTGAGGACGCTCTACGGCCAGATGTCCGAGGTCGTGACCCGCGGGCAGCGGGCGGTGCCCGCCCGGCTGACCGAGGCGGGCTACCGCTTCAGGCAGCCGCAGCTCGAGCCCGCGCTCAGGGACGCCACCGGGCGTTAGGGCGGCCTGACCCGGAGTGCCTCCGACAGCTGCGGGCGGGTTAGCGGTGTCCTGATGGGGACGGGGCCGGGCAGCCGTGACTGCCGACCGCGCTCCGTACGTTAGGGGTGCAATAGGACCTCAACGTACGACGCGCTCGGTCGCTGCGACCAGCCAGCGTCCCCCGACCCGCTCGAGCTGGACCCGCACCCGATCGGTCCGCTCTGCCGCGCCGTGTCCGCGAATGGCCTCGGCCCGCGCCCGAGCGGAGTCACCGGTGATCCTCACGCCGGTCACGCGTGGGTTCCGCGGCGGTCCGGGGCCCAGAACCACGACGAGCGCCTCGCTGCCGCATCCGCCAGCGCCGCGGGCCAGCCGCCGCCGCAACGCCGGCGTGAGCGCCCGGCACATCGCCCCGCCGTCCTGGGCGACAGCGGCCGCGTAGAGGCGCTGCACGCTCGCCCGGACCTCCGCCTGCTCCGGCGCGGGCGAGTCCTCGCTCTTGTCATCGCTTTCCCCGCAGGCCACGAGCGCCAGCGCGGCCAGCACGACGGCGCTCAGCCGCACGCCCGCGGCAGCTCCACCGGCGCGGGCCGCACGAAGGAGCCCTCGCCCGGCCGCCCGCTGATCTTGCAGAAGGCGTAACGGCCGTCCTCCTCGCTGAGCGCGGCTCGGTACGGGTAGCCGACGAGAACCCCCGACGAGCCCTCCACGGAGTCCGTCTCGCTGGTCACCGCGGTGCAGGCGAGCAGCAGGCGCCCCGCGTCGCGCCCGACCTGGCGGCAAGCGGTCCGCCGCGCCTCGTTGTTCAGCTCGCCCGCGCGGTTACGAGCCTGGGCGTCGCGCGTTATGGCCCGCTCGACGGCGGCGACCGGCGCCGCCAGCCCGGCTGCGTCGAGCGTTCCGCGCCGCGGACGCTGCTCGGCCGCGAGACGTGCCCTCTCCTGCGCGAGCACGCGGGCCCGTTCGCGGCGCTCCTGGGCCTCGTTCTCGCGCCGGGTCTCGGCGATACGAGGCCCGAGCACCAGCCCGGCGGCCACTGCGGCGACCAGCAGCAGCGCGCCCACCACCACCGCAGCCCGGCGCCCGCCGGGCGAGAGCTTCCGCCAGAAGTGGGCGGGCAGCCCGAGCAGCCCCGGCAGAGGCTCGCGGCGGTCGGCCGGCGACGCCGGCCCCGGCATCAGGAGGCTTCAGGACCGGGGGCCTGCTCGGGCGCCTCGCGGGGCCGGCGCGAGCCGCCGCGCGTGAGGATCAGCTCGAACAGCCCGAACAGCAGCGTGAGCAGCACGGCGAAGAAGACGCCGATGATCACGACGATCACGACCATGTCCCAGATGTCGTCGGGCTCGTCGAGGATCGCGAAGATCAGCAGCACCAGCGTCCACGCGCCCGCGACCAGGGCCACCAGGAACCCGATGTCGAGGGTGCGCTCCGCGCCGCTCTCGTTTCCGCGCGAGCGCATGATCGAGGCCGCGATGAACAGGACCACGTAGACCAGCAGCGCCAGCAGGAGTGGGGAGTACAGGCTCCAGTCGAGCACGTCAGTTCCCCCCGGCCGCGGCGTCGCGCTCCGCCCGGGCCTCGGCCACCGTCTTGCCGCCGCTGCCGAACGGCCCTTGGAGCTTCCAACGGGAATCGGCCCGGGCCGGCACGAGCAGCCAGATCACCGCCCCGACCACGGACAGCAGCAGCCCGCAGGCCAGCCCCACCTTCGAGCCGTAGCCCTTGCGCTCGGAGAGGTAGGAGGCGATGATCGTCGACCCCAGCCAGGCGTAGAGCAGCCACAGCGCCTTTGCTCCGAGGAGGGCGTAGTAGACGGTCATGCGCCCAGGTACGCCTTCTGGACCTCGGGGTTGTCCCGCAGGTTCACCGACTTGTCCGCGACCGCGACCGTGCCGGTCTCCAGCACGTAGCCGCGCTTGGACACCTCGAGGGCGAAGTTGGCGTTCTGCTCCACCAGCAGGATGGTGGTGCCCTGGCGGTTGATCTCCGCGATGGTCTCGTAGATGCGCTCCACGAGCACGGGGGCGATGCCCATAGAGGGCTCGTCGAGCAGCAGCAGCTTCGGGTTGGCCATCAGCGCCCGCCCGATGGCCAGCATCTGCTGCTCGCCGCCGGACATCGTGCCCGCCTTCTGGCGCTCGCGCTCCTTGAGGCGGGGAAACAGGTCGAACACCCGGTCCATGTCGTTGTTCACGTCCGAGTCGCGGCGCAGGTAGGCGCCCAGGTCGAGGTTCTCACGCACGGTCATGCGCTGGAAGCAGTGCCGCCCCTCGGGCGACTGCGAGATGCCCAGTCGCACGACGTCCTGCGGCGCCGTCTCGCCGATCTCCTTGTCCTCGAATCGCACCGAGCCCTCGCGCGGCGGCGTGAGTCCGGAGATCGAGCGGAGCGTGGTGGACTTACCGGCGCCGTTCGAGCCGATGAGCGTGACGATCTCGCCCTCCTCGACCTCCAGCGACACCCCCTTCAGCGCCTCGATGTTGCCGTAGAAGGTGTGGATGTCGTGCACCTCGAGCAGCGCCATCAGCTCGCCTCGCCCTCGCCGATCTGGCTACCGCCCTCGCGCTTGCCCAGATAGGCCTCGATCACCCGGTCGTTGGCGCGAATGTCCTCCGGCTGGCCCTCGGCGATCTTGATGCCGTGGTCGAGCACGGTGATGTGCTCGGACACGCCCATCACCACCTTCATGTCGTGCTCGATGAGCAGGATCGCAAGCCCCCGCTCCGTCCGCAGCTGCTCCATGAAATCGGTGAGCGTCGCGGACTCCTGCGGGTTCATGCCCGCCGTGGGCTCGTCGAGGAGCAGCAGCTCAGGGTCGGACGCCAGCGCACGGGCGATCTCCACCCGGCGCTGGTCGCCGTACGACAGATGCGAGGCCATCCGCTCGAACTGGGGCTTCTCCAGGCCCACGTAGTCCAGCATCTCCCGCCCCTTCTCGTGGACGGCGACCTCCTCGCGGCGCACGCCGCGCGTGCGCAGGATGGACCCGAACAGCCCGGCGCGCATGCGCGCGTGCTGGCCCACCATCACGTTCTCCAGCGCGCTCATCGAGGAGAAGAGCCGGATGTTCTGGAAGGTGCGGGCGACCCCGAGCGAGGTGATGATGTCGGGGCGCAGGCCGGTGATGTCCTTGCCGGCGAAGCTGATCCGGCCCACGGTCGGCTTGTAGAGCCCGGTCAGCATGTTGAAGAAGGTGGTCTTGCCGGCCCCGTTGGGGCCGATGATCGACACGATCGAGCGCGGCTTCACCGCGAACGTCACGTCCTCCACGGCGACCAGCCCGCCGAAGGCCTTGGTCACCTGCTCGGCGACCAGCAGGCCGCCGGGGCTCCCGTTGCCCGAGTCCACGCTCATACTCGCCCCTCGAAGGCCGCGGTCCCAGGCTGCTCCCGCTCCGCCGCCTCGGGGTCCGCTCCGGTCAGCTCCATCTGATGGCGGCGCTCGGGCAGCAAGCCCTCGGGACGCAGCACCATCATCAGGACCAGCAGGAAGCCGAACACCCCGAAGGCGACCTCGCTGAAGGTGAACGTCAGCCCCAGGTCGCTCAGGAAGCCGCGCACTCGCTCGCCGTCCAGCACGTCGGGGATGACCCAGTAGTTGACGAAGCTGAGCACCACCGCGCCGATCACTACGCCCCAGATGCTGCCCAGGCCTCCGAGGATCACCATGGCCAGGATGAAGATCGAGAACCCGAACTGGAACTGGTTCGCGTTGACGCTCGAGTAGAAGGGCCCGAGGAAGGCGCCGGAGATGCCGCCGAAGGCCCCTCCCGCCGCGTAGGAGAGCAGCTTGGTCTTGACCAGCGGCACGCCCATGCTGGCCGCTGCCACCTCGTCCTCGCGCAGGGCTATCCAGGCCCGGCCCAGGCGCGAGTCGCGCAGGCGGAAGTTCACGAACAGCACCACCAGGCATAGAGCCAGCACGGTCCAGTAGTAGGGCCGCAGGTCGGTGGCCGAGTCGAACTCGCCGACCACCGGCAGGTTGATCTGGTCGATCGGGGAGATCGACTGGCGCCCGTTGGACAGCGCGTTGTCGCCGAACACGGTGATCGCGTCGCCGTTGGCGAACACCCGGCCGATGATCTCGCCGAAGGCGAGGGTGACGATCGCGATGTAGTCGCCCCGCAGCCGCAGGGTGGGCAGGCCGATGATCGCGCCGGCGATCGCGCAGATGATGATCGCCCCGACGATCAGAAGGAGGAAGTTGAGGTGGATGCCGGGGAGGTTGGAGACGAAGTCGCTGACCCCGACGTGGATGCCCTCCTCGTTGTTGACCGTCGAGTAGAAGTCCGAGGCCCACCAGCCGGTGACCATCAGGCCGAACGCGAAGAAGGCGACGTAGCCCAGGTCGAGCAGGCCGGCAAAGCCCACGACCAGATTGAGCCCGAGCGCCATGACCACGAAGGCCAGGGCCAGGATCATGTCGTTGGTCAGGCCGTCGAGCGGGTCGCGAAACAGGGGCAGGATCGCCACCGCCACCAGCACGACCGCGGCAAGCACCCAGCTCGACCGCTTGTCCTGCCGGAGGGTCCTGATGCGGCTCATCCGGCCTCCCGCGTCTCCTCGCCGATCAGGCCCTGGGGCCGGAACACCATGACGACGATCAGGTAGACGAACACGATCGCTGGTGTCCACTCGTTTCCGATGCGGTTGTCGGAGATTCCCTGGACCACGCCGATGATGAGGGCGCCGAGCACCGCCCCGCGGATGTTGCCGATGCCCCCCATCACGGCGGCGGTGAACGCGTACAGGCCGGCGGAGAAGCCCTGGAAGTACCAGACCGAGGTCTGGTAGAGCACGCTGACCAGCCCGGCGGCGCCGGCCAGGAGGCCCCCGAGCAGGAAGGTCAGCGAGATCGTGGTGTCCACGTTGATGCCCATCAGGCGGGCCGCCTCGGGGTCCTGGGCCGTCGCACGCATGGCCTTGCCCAGCCGGCTGCGGGCGACGAAGCTGGTGAGCAGGAAGACCAGCGGAATGGTCACCACCACGGCCAGCAGGTCGCCGCGGGAGAACGACAGCCCGAAGATGTCGAAGACCTCCTTCTGGGAGTCGATCAGGTCGGGCGTGGCCACCTGGGAGGCCCCGATCCAGAGGATCCCGACGTTCTGCAGGATGAACGACATGCCCACCGCGGTGATGAGCGGCGCCAGCTTCGGCGCCCCGCGTAACGGCCGGTAGGCCACCCGCTCGATCATCACGTTGAGCGTGGCGCTCGTGAGCATCGCCAGCACGAGGATCGCCAGCAGCCCCACGATCAGCCCGGCCGTGGCGGTCTCCGTCGTCAGCCCGAACGTGGAGAAGAGGGCGAACGACGCGAGCGAGCCGAGCATGAAGATCTCGCCGTGGGCGAAGTTGATCAGCTCGATGATCCCGTAGACCAGCGTGTAGCCCAGCGCGATCAGCGCAAGGATGGCCCCGTTGGAGATCCCCTCGACGATGTTGTTGCCCAGCCGGGTGAGGTTGCCGTCGTCCGACAGGTCCTGGATGCCGTAGTAGACCGGCAGGGCGAGGAGCAGCAGGATCAGGCCGTAGGTGGCGATGAACGCCCGGACGACCTCCGAGCGCCTGCGCTGCGGCGCGGCTGTGACCGATCCAGCTTCCAAGTCCCCTCCGCTGGCGATCCTATACCGAAGAGGGGCGAACCCGCAGGTCCGCCCCTCTCCGCTGCATCACTTCTTGCGTTCCGGCTAGCTGCCGGCTTGCGCCTTGATGACCTTGTCGAACGTGGGCACACCATCCTTGATGGTGTAGAGCCCGTAGTCGGTCAGCGTGGTGTCACCGTTCGCGTCGATCGAGTAAACACCGAGCGCCGACTCGCGGTCCTTCGTCTTGGTGACCAGCGTGTCGGACACGACCTTGCGGTCGTTGGCCTTGTCACCGGCGGCCTCGAGCGTGTCGAGCGCCAGCTTCATGGTCTCGTAGCCGTAGATGGCGTACGGGTCCGGTGTGGAGTCTCCGTACTCCTTCTCGAAGGCGGTGAAGAACTTCTCCGCCTCGGCGTTGTCGCGCTTCTTGAACTCCTCGAGACCGAGGGTCGCGACCGTGATCTTGGTGCGCGCACCGACATCGGCCGGGATTCCACCCTCGGCCGGGTTGGTGAACGCCTCCTCGGCCACGCCGTCCGGGCCGTAGAGCTTCACGTCCGGGTTGGCCGCCGCCACGTCCTTGAACACCTGGACGTAGTTCTCACCGGTCACGCCCGAGCCGACGAAGCAGTCGGCCTTCACGTTCGCGGCAAGCGAGCGGTAGTTCGGCGCGTTGCGGTCGGTGCCGTCGTTGGCCTCGACCGTCAGGCCCTGGTCCTTCGCCGACAGCTCGATGTTCCTCGCGAGGCCGGCGCCGTAGGTGGTCTTGTCGTTGAAGATGTGCAGCGACTTGCAGCCGTCCTCGACCATGGTGGTCACCAGCGCGGCCCCCTGGATGTCGTCCGCGGGGACGACCCGGGCGTACGTGCGGGTCTGGGCCGGGTAGTACTTCTCCGGCTCACCCGGCTCGGAGCCAGGCTTGTCGGTGGTCAGGCCGACGTAGGTGTTGGACGGAGAGATCTGCGGAATCCCCGCCTTGTTGAGGATCGGCAGCGACACCTTCGTCCCGCCCGAGTTGAACTCGCCCAGGTAGAAGATGGTCGTGTCGTCCTGCACGGCCTTACGGGCGTTTGTCGCGGTCTGCGCCTCGTCCGCGGTGCCCGGGTTCTGCGCCGTGGAGTCGTCCAGCGACACGTACTTGATGTTCCACTTGCCGACCTTGTTGCTCGCCTCCTGCAGGGCCAGCTTCTCGCCGGCGATGACCGCCTCGGACTGCCCCTTCGAGGTTCCCTGAAGCGGGAGGCTCGAATAGATCGTCAGGGTGCTACCGGAGACCGTCTCGCCCCCGCCTTCTCCCCCTCCGCCTTCCTCCTCATCGTCACCGCAGGCGGCGACGGTAAGAGCGAAGAGGCCGAGGAGGCAGCTGAGCAGTGCCAGCCAACGTACTCGTGACATGTCCCTCCTAAGAGATGGCTCCCAATCCGACCGGGCATCCTAGACGTCCCTCACGTAAAAGTGTCCCCGTACGGGGGGCGGCTTAACGCGGAGAAAATCTGGTCTTCGCGCGAAATTCAGGGAGCGCCGGACCCTCGTCGCCGAGGGAGCAGCGCAGCCGTCCAACCTGGCTGCTTACGGGTAATCTGCCCGCCCGATGCGGATCGGCGTGCTCACAGGCGGGGGTGACTGCCCGGGTCTCAACGCGGTGATCCGGGCCATCGTGCGCAAGGGCATCGACGGCTACGCCCACAGCATCGTGGGCTTTCGCGACGGCTGGCGCGGGCCCCTCGAGAACGCCTACGAGGAGCTGACGATCGAGTCCACCCGCGGGATCCTGCCCCGGGGCGGGACGATCCTCCGCAGCTCCCGCACCAACCCCTTCAAGGACGAGAGCGGCCCGGAGCGGATCAGGGACACCATGGCCAACCAGCGCCTGGACGGGCTGATCGCGATCGGCGGCGAGGACACCCTGGGCGCCGCCGCCCGGCTGCACGGCGAGCACGGCCTCCCGGTCCTCGGCGTGCCGAAGACGATCGACAACGACCTCGGCGGCACCGACATGACCTTCGGCTTCGACACCGCGGTCCAGATCGCCACCGACGCCATCGACCGCCTCCACACCACCGCCGAGTCGCACAACCGGGTGATGATCGTGGAGGTGATGGGCCGTCACGCCGGCTGGATCGCCCTGCACTCGGGGCTGGCCGGCGGCGCCGACGTGATCCTCATCCCGGAGCGCCCCTTCGACGTGGAGGAAGTGTGCCGCCTGATCCGCCGCCGCCATTCACGCGGGCGCTACTTCTCGATCGTGGTGGTCGCCGAGGGCGCCACCCCCAAGGAGGGCACGATGGAGACCGTGACCAGCGCCGGCAGGGACGAGTTCGGCCACGAGCGCCTGGGCGGGGTCGGGCAGCGCCTCGAGGGCGAGATCGCGGAGCGCACCGGGTTCGAAGCGCGGGCCACCGTGCTCGGCCACATCCAGCGGGGCGGCACGCCCACGGCCTTCGATCGCGTGCTCGCCACCCGGCTCGGGCTGGCGGCGGTGGACGGGGCAAACGCCGGCCGCTGGGGCCACATGCCCGCGCTGCGCGGGACGCGCATCAAGCTCGTGCCGCTGTCGGAGGCGGTGGCCGAGCTGCGCATGGTGCCCGCCGAGGACTACGAGGCGGCGGTGACGTTCTTCGGCTAGGCCGATTCCTCTGAAGCGGCCTCTTCGTGGCCGAGGAGCTTGTCTATGAACGGCTTGATGATCACGAAGGTGGCCGCGGAGACGACGATCAGCACGGTCAGCAGGAACGCGTCGAAGGACTTGAGCCCGAACGACCAGGCCGCCACCCACCACACGAGGCCCACGGTCAGGGCCACGAGGACCGCCATCAGCCGCCCGTCCGCTCCGCGACGGCCTTGCGCACCTTCGTGACGGTGTTGAAGGCGCTCTTAAGGGCGCGCTCAGCGCCGGAGTCCTGCGGCGGCATCATGCCCACCTGGCGGACGAACTCCGCGCCGTCGTAGTAGCCCGTGTTGCCCACGATCTGGCCGTCCTCGACCTCGAACAGATCGAGGCCGCGCATCTGGACCTCGTTGCCGGTCGGGTCGATGCCCTGGAACGGCGCGCCGTTGAAGGTGCCGCTCATGCGCCATTCGAGGGCCGCCAGGCGGTCACCGGCCACGACGCGTACGACCTGGGTCTCGAGATCGGGAACCGCGGCGAAGAGCTCGCGGAAGAAGTCCCGGATCTCGCCCCGCCCTCGCAGGACGCCGATCGGGACGACCTCGTCCACGCCGTCCTCCCGCCAGTGCTCGCCCAGCGCGTGCAGGTCACGGGCGGCGATGGCGTCGAAGTAGGCGGTGACGCATTCCTCGACCGCCTTGCGCTTGGTGGTCCGAGGCTTGGGCTTGGTCTGCGTCCCGCTCCCCGTCTTGGTCTCGGCCATGGTGGCGCCCAGCCTACTCGTCAGCGGAGACCGGTGGCGAGCTCGGACACCAGCTCTCCCACCGCCTCCGGCCCGCCCTCGCCGGCGGCGCGCACCACTCGGCTGCCGACGATCACGCCGTCCGCCAGCTCCGCGACCGCGCGCGCCTGGGCGGGTGTCGAGATCCCGAAGCCCACGGCCACCGGCAGGTCCGTGGCGCGCCTGACCCCCGCGACCGTCTCCTCCAGCCCGGGCGGCAGCTCGGTCCGCTCGCCGGTGGTGCCTGTGAGGGAGACCGTGTAGACGAATCCCCGGGCCTCGGCCCCGATCTCGGTCACGCGCTCGGGCGTGGTGGTGGGGGCCACGAGGGGAACCAGCGCGAGGCCCTCGGCACCGCAGGCCTGGCGCACCTCCCCCGCCTCGTCGTGAGGGAGGTCCGGGACGATCAGCCCCGCGGCGCCGGCCGCCGCGGCGCGCAGCGCGAACTGCCGCGCCCCGGCGGTGAGGACGACGTTGGCGTACACCATCAGCACCACCGGCAGCCGCCCCGCCAGCCGCTCGCATACCCGCAGCGCGCCGTGCGGCGTAGCCCCCGCCTGCAGCGCCTCGGTGGCCGCGGCGTGGATCACCGGACCGTCCGCCAGCGGGTCCGAGAAGGGGATGCCGAGCTCGATCAGGTCCGCGCCGGCGTCGGCGGCGGCCGTGCCCGCGTCGGCCGAGGCGTCGAGGTCCGGATACCCGGCCATCAGGTAGGGCATGAGGGCTGCGCGCTTGTCGTGCGCGGCGAAGGCCGCGGCGATGCGGTCGAGGCCGGTGGCGGCGACGCTCACTCGTCGCGGCCGAGCACCTCGGCCAGGTCCTTGTCGCCGCGCCCCGACAGAGTGACCAGGTCGAGCCCCGGCCCCGGGTTCGACATCAGCCAGGCCAGCGCGTGAGCCGGCTCGAGGGCGGGCACGATCCCCTCGAGCTCCGCCACCTTCTTGAAGGCGGCGACGGCCGCGCCGTCCTCCACGGCTACGTAACGTACGCGTCCGCTGTCGCGCAGCCACGCGTGCTCTGGCCCCGAGCCCGGGTAGTCCAGGCCCGCGGAGATGGAGTGGGCCTCCAGGATCTGGCCCTCTTCGTCCTGCAGGACCGCGGACAGGGCCCCGTGGAGCACGCCGCGCGCACCGGTCGTCAGCGGCGCCGAATGGCGGCGCGTGCCCAGGCCGTCGCCCGCGGCCTCGACGCCGATCAGCTCCACGCTCTCGTCCGCGAGGAAGGGGACGAAGGTGCCGATCGCGTTGGAGCCGCCGCCCACGCAGGCCAGCACCCGGTCGGGCAGCACGCCGGCCTCGGCCTGCAGCTGGGCACGCGCCTCGTCACCGATCCGGCGCTGCAGGTCGCGCACCAGCGCGGGGTAGGGCGCGGGGCCCACGGCCGAGCCGATCACGTAATGGGTGGACTCGACGTTGGTCACCCAGTCCCGGATCGCCGCCGAGACCGCCTCCTTGAGCGTGCGCGCCCCCGCCTCCACGGCGACCACCTCGGCGCCGAGAAGGCGCATGCGCTCGACGTTCGGCCGCTGGCGGCGCATGTCCTCGGTACCCATGTACACGACGCACTCGAGCCCCAGCAGCGCCGAGGCGGTGGCGGAGGCCACGCCGTGCTGGCCCGCCCCCGTCTCGGCTATCACCCGCGGCTTGCCCATCCGCCGGGCCAGCAGGGCCTGGCCGAGGGCGTTGTTGATCTTGTGCGAGCCGGTGTGGGTGAGGTCCTCGCGCTTGAGCCAGACCTGACCGCCGGTGAGCTCGGACAGCCGCCGGGCCTGGTAGAGCGGTGTGGGCCGGCCCACGTAGTCGCGCAGCAGGCCGGCCAGCTCGTCGCCGAACAGCGGGTCCGAGCGGGCCGACAGCCACTCGCGCTCGAGCTCGTCGAGCGCCGGAATCAGCGTCTCGGGCACGTAGCGGCCCCCGTAGGGACCGAAGCGCCGCTCCAGCGCCGGCGTGCTCATGCCGAGCGTGCGGCCACGGTTCCGGCGGCCTCCACGGCCCGGAAGAAGGCGGTCAGCCGCGCCGGGTCCTTGCGCCCGGGCTCGGCCTCGGTGCCGCTCGCGGTGTCGACCGCGAACGGCCGGGCGACCGCGATCGCCTCGCCCACGTTGTCGGGGTTGAGACCGCCGGAGAGGACCACCGGCGGCTCGGCCGGGTGGAGGGAGGCGAGCTCCCAGCTGAATGTCTCCCCGGTGCCGCCGGGGCCGCGCGGCGAGTAGGCGTCGAGCAGGTGGAAGTCGGTGTGGAAGCGGCGCAGGTCGTGGACCTGGGCCGCGTCACGCACGCGCACCGCCTTCATCACCCGGCAGCCGGTGCGCCGGGCGGCCTCGCGGCAGAACGCCGGCCCCTCGTCGCCGTGCAGCTGAAGCAGGGTCAGCGAGCAGCGGTCGGCTGTGAGAGCGATCTCGTCGAGGCTCGCGTTCACGAACACTCCGGTGACCTCGAGGCGCCGGTGCAGCTCGGCCCCGATCGCCTCGGCCTCCTCCACCGCGCAGGCCCGGGGGCTGCCGGGCCAGAAGATCAGCCCCAGCGCCCAGGCGCCGAGCTCCGCCGCCTGGCGGGCGTCGTCGGGCCGGGTGATGCCGCAGATCTTGACGCGGGTCATGGCCCGCCAATGGTCGCAGGCCGGGTGCGGCTACGGCAGGCCGAACGGGTCGGCGCCGCCCTCGGGCGCCTGCTGGCTCTGGGGCTGGCTCCGGTCCGGGCGCTCCCCCAGCTTGACCTGCTTGGTCTCGCGCTCGTCGCCGCGCAGGAACTCGACCTCGACCGTGTCCCCGGGCTGATTGTCCGCGATGGCCGCGGCCACGTCGTCGGCGTTCTCGACCTCCTGCCCGTCCACCGTCACGATCAAGTCGCCGCCGGCCGCGATGCCGTCGCTGCCGGCCCGGCTCGGACCGCGCAGCCCGGCCTTGGCCGCCGGCCCGCCGGGGGTGACCTCCTGGACCAGCGCGCCGCGGTCTTCGGGCAGGTCGAGCCGCGCGGCCACCTCTCCGGTCACGTCGACCATGCTCAGGCCGAGGTAGGCGCGCTCGATGTCGTTGCCCTCCCGCAGGTCGGGCAGCAGCGACTTCGCGGTGTTGACGGGGACGGCGAAGCCGATGCCCACCGAGCCCTGGCTGGTGCCTCCGGTGGCGATCTGGGAGTTGATGCCGATCACGCGCCCCTCACCGTCGAGGAGAGGGCCCCCCGAGTTGCCGGGGTTGATCGCGGCGTCGGTCTGGATCACGTTGCGGATCGGGAAGCCGTCCGGCGCGGTGATCTGCCGGGCCAGGGCCGACACGATTCCGGTCGTGACGGTGCGAGTGAAGCCGAACGGGTTGCCGATGGCGACCACGGGGTCGCCGACCTCGAGCTGGGAGGAGTCGCCCAGCGGGATCGGGTCGAGGCCGCCCTCGACGTCGCCGGGGTCCACCTGCAGCGCTGCCAGATCGGTGGAGGTGTCCACGCCCTTTACCTCCGCGTCCACCTGCTCGCCGTCCTCGGTGAAGCTGACGCTGACGCTCTCCGCGCCGGAGACCACGTGGGCGTTGGTGAGGATGGTGCCCTCCTCGTCGACCACGAATCCGGAGCCGGTGGCGGTGCCCTCCTGCGGGGCGCCGAACGGCGACTCGCTGTCGCTGCTCACTCCCTCGGCGGAGACGAACACGACCCCGCGGCCCTCGTCCTTGTAGATGTCGCGCACCGTGCGGCCCTCGCCGTCGTTGTCGGACGCGGTCTGGGTGACCGGGGCCTGGCGGACGGTGGTCCGGCTGTCGCCTGTGTCGATCACGTCGGTGGCGATCAGCACGGCCCCGAGGATCAGCACCAGGAGGCCTCCGAGCACGCCGGCGAGCAGATTTGCGAAGGGCCTGTTCATACCCTCAGGTTGTAGAGCGGGTTTCTTAGAGATGGGTAAATGTGCGCGGGGCGGTCGCCGCCTACGGCAGCGGCCCGCCCGGCGGCAGCGCCAGCAGCGCCCGGATGCGCCCGCGCACGCCGCCGCGGGCGCTCAGCGCGCTGCGCAGTGCGCGCCGCTCGACCATCCCGGGCGCGCTCCGTTCCTTCTCGTAGCGATGGGCGCGCAGCGCGCCCGCGTAGGCGCCGGCACGGGGCCCGGCCGTTCGCCGGAGCCGGCGCTCGAGCCCGAGCAGCGTCGTGGTGACGGGCACGTCCCAGCCCAGGCGAACGAGCGCGCGGCGCAGCTCCGTCACCTGGGCGTCGGCGAGCTCGGCGGGGCTGAGGCCGCGCCGCCGGCGTACCCGAAGCCCCACGAACAGCGCACCGCCCGCGCCGGCCACGAGTACCAGCAGCAGCACCACGGAGAGCAGCGAGTTGGAGTCGTCGTCGCCGGCGCCCCCGGCCCCCAGCTCGCCGGCCACCTCCGACAGGGGCGCGGAGTCGGGGCCGCCGCCGCGGATCTCGCCCGCGTCGCCGCGCGCGGCGCTGGTGGCCAGCACGCCGCTGGACTGGGACTCGGCCGGCGCGACGGTGGGCGTCGGGTCGAAGGGCACCCAGCCGATCCCGGTGAAGTAGACCTCGACCCACGAGTGGGCGTCGAGGTCGCGCACCCGGTACTCACCCGTGTCCGTGTTGAAGGAGCCCGGCGAGAAGCCGGCGACCACGCGGGCCGGTATCCCGACCATGCGCAGCATGAGCGCCATCGCGCCGGAGAACTGCTGGCAGTAGCCGCGCTTCTCCTCGAACAGGAAGTTGTCGAGCGGGAGATCCGCCCGCGGCACCCGCTCGCTGTAGATGTACTCGTCCTGCAGGTGGCGCTCGATCGCCTTGACGGCCTGGTAGCCGTTGGGCGCTCCGGCGGTGAGGCGGGTGGCCAGCCGGTAGACCCGCTCATAGCGGGAGGTGCTCAGCTGCCGCGCCGCCCTGGGGTCGCTCGGCCGGGTGTCGCGCAGGGGCAGCTGCACGAAGCCGCCGACCACGCTGCCGCCGCTGACCTGCGCACCGCCGACCGGGTCCACGTCGTCGAGCGCGCTCTGTCCCGGCCGGGGCAGGAACAGCGAGACGTACGGGGCAAGCTCGGCGGGATAGCCTGGCGCCGCGGCCCGCATCTGGCGGGCCGTGGGGTCGGGCGCGTAGGTCGTGATCGTGTAGCTGTCGCCGTCGGTCAGCGGCTCGCCCGTCAGCCTTCCGGTCCCGTTGGAGAACAGCACGGCGTCTACCCCGTCCCGGAAGAACGGGTGCCCTGCGGTCACCAGGAGATCGCTCGACAGCGAGCGCACCGTGAAGCGGATCTCCTCCTCCCAGTCGCGGTTGTACTCGAAGTTGTCCCACTCGAGGTCCGCTGACTGCCGGTCGGGAAGCTCCTCCCGGACGTCGGTGGTGGCGCTGCCGCGGACGGCGATCCAGCGGAACCCGTTGAAGGCCTCGAGCACCTCGGTCTTCCAGTAGTGAGGCCGATCGGACCGGACGTTGAGGAGCGTCGTGCCCTCGCGCGGCCAGTCGAGCGGCCCGTACTGGTGCGACCAGTCGAAGGTGATCGCCCTGCCGCCGCCGAACCAGCTCCAGGCGCGGTAGTCCCACCAGGGCGAGTCGCCGTCGAGCGCGGCGGCGAAGGGCATGGAGAGCACGCCCACCCCGGCCACGACGGCAGCACCCGCGGCGGCCTCGCGGGGACGCAGGCGCGGCAGCCAGAGCCAGGCGGCGATGAGCACCAGCAGCCCCAGTCCCCGCAGCAGCGGCTGGCCGGGGTTCTGCTCGGTCACGGCCGTCCCGTAGAGCAGCAGCAGCACCACCAGCGCCAGCAGGCGCAGCACCGGCGCCGCCCTGCGGGCGGGCCAGAAGCCGATTGCCGCGGCCAGGGCGAGCAGGAAGGGCGTGCCCAGCAGGATCGTCAGCCGGATCCATGCGTCGGGGCCGTCGTAGGGCCAGTCGACGCCCTGGACGCCCGCGAGCCCGCGGTCGAGCCCGTCGAAGAGCTCGTTCCAGTTGCCGGGCGCCAACAGGCGCGCGGGCAGGCCGGCGGCCATCAGGCCGAGGCACAGGGTGGCCAGGGCGATCAGGGCGGCGAGGCCCACGACCGCCGCGCGCGGCAGCGACAGCCGGCCCAGCACCCCCAGCAGCGCAGCGCCGGCCGTGGCGATGAGCACCACCAGCAACGTCCGCCCGGCCGGAGCGTCCTCCACCAGCAGCATCCAGTGGATGGCGCCGTACAGCGCGAGGGCCGCGAAGACGGCCAGCCGGATGGCGAGCGAGTCCCGCGTGATGCCTCCCGTGGCGGGGGGCGCCGGAGGCGACCCCGGCGCGTCGGGCAGCTCGGGCGCCGGGCGGGTGAGCAGCCCGCTCACGCTGCGACCCCGCGTCGGCCTCGCTCGAGCAGGCAGCCGGAGCAACCGGCCACCTCGAAGGCCGGACGGAGGCCGGCCGCGGGGCTGGGCGCCACCACGTAGCGGGCGCCCGCCGGAAGCCGCTCCAGTGCGCGCGGCGCGCCGCCCAGGTCGGCGCCGGTGACCCAGAGGACCGCGCCGGCCCGCGGCCCGAGCGCCGCGGCGGCCGGAGGGCCGCCCGCATCGACCACGGCGAGGCGCATGTGCACCGCCGGCCAGGCGCCCATGTCGTGCCCGACCTCGATCGGGCGCCGCTCGCCCGGGAGAAGGATCGCGCAGCCGCCGTGCCTGGCCAGCCACACGCAGAGGGAGCCGGCGGCGCGCACCGCCTTGTCGAGGGACTCCTCGCTCGCGGGTGCGGAGGCGTCCAAGACGATCAGCGGCGCGGAGTCGAGCTCCGCCACCAGCCGCCGCTCCAGCATCTCCCCCAGGCGCGCAACGGTGGGCCAGTGGATCCGCGATGCCGGCGCCCCCTCGCGATACGGGCGCAGCCCGTCGATCTCCAGCTCTGCGGTCGAGGCGTCGAGTCGCCGGCCGGCCAGCCCCGGCTCGTCGCCGCTGCCCCCGCTGTCGCCCCCACCCGCGCCGCTTCCACCGGGCGCCGTGACGGGCTCCACGCGCGGGAGCACCAGGACCTCCTCCCCTCCCGTGCCCACGACCTCCTGCGTGTAGAGGCGCAGCGGGTCACGGATCACGAGCCGGCCGGGCTCCAGCTCCCGCCGTCCGCGGCGGGAGAAGCGGACATTGATCCGCAGCCTGCGCGACCAGCGGCCGGCGATCGGAACGGGCCAGCCCAAGAGCGGCTCCCACAGCTCGCCGCCCGGCGCGGGCAGCACCCCGGCCGTCATCTCCACCCGCAGCGGGTAGGTCTCCTCCTCCACCACGGTGTGCGGCCCCGGGCGGCGATCGATCCCCGCGCCGCGGGCCGCGAGCACGACCCAGGCGGTGGCCGCCACGGCCAGCACGATCAGGCCGACGCCGGGGACGTACAGCGAGGCGGAGTCGAACGTGGCGGCGGCGAGACACAGCGCCAGTCCCAGCAGCGCCGTGACGATCGGCCGGATCACGACTCGACGCCCTCAGCCGCTCACAACGCCGGGACCCGTTCGAGCGCGTCTCGCACGATCGCGGCCCGCTCGGCCACGCCGGCCCCCGGCGCCAGCAGCAGCCGGTGGCTCAGCACGGCGCCCGCCAGGCTCTGGACGTCGTCGGGGAGGGCATGATCACGGCCCTCCAGCGCGGCCAGGGCCTTCGCGGCCCGGAACAGCATCAGGCCGGCGCGCGGGCTGGCCCCGAGCTCCACCCGCGAGTCGGCTCGGGTGGCGTCCAGGATCGCGACCACGTATCGCCGCAGCGCCTCGCTCCCGTGCACGGCCCCGGCGGCGTCTTGGGCAGCGACTATCTCCCCCACCTCGGTGACCGGCTCCAGATCGAGCACGCGGTCGCGCTCGGCGTGGTCGAGCAGCATGTCGCTCTCCTGCTCGGTGGAGGGGTACCCGAGTGACACCCGGACCATGAAACGGTCCAGCTGCGCCTCCGGAAGGGGGTAGGTGCCCTCGTACTCGATCGGGTTCTGCGTGGCCAGCACGATGAACGGGCGGGCCAGCTCGTGGCTGTGCTTGTCCACGGTCACCCGGCGCTCCTGCATGCACTCGAGCAGGCCTGACTGCGTCTTCGGCGAGGCGCGGTTGACCTCGTCCACCAGCACTACGTTCGCGAACACCGGGCCAGGCCTGAACTCGAAGCGGTTCTCGCGCTGGTTGTAGACGTTCGTGCCCACCACGTCGGCGGGAAGCAGGTCCGCCGTGCACTGCACGCGGGCGTACTCGGCGTCGACCGAGCTGGCCAGCGCGCGGGCCAGCGCGGTCTTTCCCACACCGGGGTAGTCCTCGATCAAGACGTGGCCCTCGGCGATGAACGCCACCAGCAGGTCGCGGAGCACAGCGTCCGAGACCTTGACCGCGCGGGCGATGTTCTCGCGCAGGCGGCCGCCGAGCTCCGCTACCTGAGACGGGTTGAGCTCAGGGACAGTCGCCATGTCGCACCATGGTAGGGATACGGCGGAGACGCGGTGCGCGGTTCGCGGGCGTGGCGGAGGCCCCTCAGTCGGCGAAGAACTTGGCCGTCATCTGCTCGATTGTGCCCATCGTGCGCATGGTCGTGGGGCCAAGCAAGATCTCGACGGCCTTCACGTCCAGCCCCGAGTCACGGGTGCCGCCGCTCGGCAGCCAGAACAGCTCGCGCTCGCCGAAAGCCAGCAGATCGTCGTCGCCCGCCAGCGCGAGCGCCTTCCTCTTCGCCTGGGCGCCAGGCTTCGCAGCGAGCAGGATCAGCTGGAGCTTGCCCTTCGAGCGCTCCAGCTGCGCGGGCGTGAAGGGCCGCTTTGCGGCCAGCGCCCGCATCTGAGCGGCGCTGCGGAGGATGATCGCGGTCTCGTGCCCCAGGCCGGCCACGACGCCCTTCTCGATGCGGGCGGCCAGCTTGTCGGCCGGCTCGCGGCCGGCAGTAAGGACGACGTTGCCGCTGGTGCGAAACGAGGCCACGTCCTCGAACCCGAGCTCCTCGAACAGAGAGCACAGCTGGGCGCCGCTCACGCGGCGATTGCGACCGAGGTTGACTCCCCTGAGAAAGGCGGCGTAGCGCGGCACTGAGTCGGATCTAGGCTTGAGTCGGCTCCTCCGAGCGCGTCAGCTCGCGCACGGTGGCTTCAGGATCCGGCGCCCGCATGAGGTGCTCCCCGATCAGCACCGCGTCCACGCCGACCTGCTCCAGCTCCTCGATCTGGTGGCGGTCATGGATGCCCGACTCCGACACCACGACCTTGCCCGCGGGCACGTCGGCGATCAGGTCGAACGTGCGCTCGATGTCGACGCTGAAGTCCTCCAGGTCCCGGTTGTTGATGCCGATGATGTCGGCGTCGATCTCGAGAGCGCGCTCCAGCTCCTCGGCGTCGTGGATCTCCACCAGCGCGTCGAGGTCGAGGTCCCAGGCCAGGTTGGCGAGCGAGGCGAGCTGGTCCGGGTCGAGTGAGCCCACCACGAGCAGCACGGCGTCGGCACCGGCCGCCTTGGCCTCGTAGACCTGGTAGGCGTCGACGGTGAAGTCCTTGCGCAGGATCGGCAGGTAGGTGGCGGACCGCGCCTCGTCGAGGTCGGCCAGCGAGCCGCCGAAGTGCGCCTCCTCGGTGAGCACGGACACGGCAGCGGCCCCTCCGCGCTCGTAGGCGCGGACCAGGTCTCCGCAGCGCGCCCCCTCCCTGATCGCGCCCGCGGAGGGCGAGCGGCGCTTGTGCTCGGCGATCAGCGAGGTACCGGGCCGCGACAGCGCCTCGGCGAAGGGCTGCGCCTCGCGGCGGGCCCCGGCCTCGCGCTCGAGGTCGGCCAGCGGCCGCTCGCGCTTGCGGCGCTCCAGCGAATCGCGGGTGGCGCCCACCAGGTCCTCGAGGCGAGGGCTCATGGCCCACTCTCGGCGGTGCGCTGCAGCCAGCCGTCGAGCACCGCCCGTGCGGCACCCGAGTCGATCGACTCCTCCGCGTCGCGCACCCCGACCTCGATGGAGCCGGCCCGTCCGGCCACGTAGATCGCCGCGCCCGCGTTCAGGACCGCCAGCGAGCGCTCGGTGCCGGGCGTCCCATCGAGAACGGCCCGGAGCACGCCGGCGTTCGCGGAGGGTGTGCCGGCGCCCACCGCCCCGTCGCTCACCATCTCGAGGCCCGCCTGCTCGGGCGTGACCTCGTAGGCGTCGAGCGTGCCGTCCCTCAGCTCGACCACCCGGGTCGCCCCCGAGACCGAGAACTCGTCCAGGCCATCCGTGCTCGACACTACCAAGGCCCTCTCGGTGCCCAGCTCTCCCAGCGCCGCCGCCATCGTCGGGAGCTTTGCGGGATCCGACACGCCGATCACCTGGTGGCGCGCCCCGGCCGGGTTGGTCAGCGGGCCGAGGAAGTTGAAGATCGTGCGCACGGCCAGCTCCTTGCGCACCGGCACCACGTGCCGCATGGCGCGGTGGTGGAGCGGAGCGAACATGAACCCGAAGCCCACGGCGTCGATGCAGTCGGCGACCGCCGCCGGCTCCAGGTCGATGCGGCCGCCGAGGGCCTCCAGCACGTCGGCGGAGCCGCATTGGCTGGTCGCGGAGCGGTTCCCGTGCTTGGCCACCCGGCAGCCGGCGCCGGCGGCGACGAAGGCCGCCGTCGTCGACACGTTGAAGGTGGGCCGCCCTCCGCCTGTGCCCGCTGTGTCGAGCAGGTCGTCCCCCGCCTCGACCGGCTCGGCCAGCGCGCGCATCGTGCGGGCCAGGCCGGCGATCTCCTGCACGGTCTCCCTCTTTGCGCGCAGCGCGATCAGGAAGGCCGCCGACTGGACCTCGGAGGCCTCACCCGCCATCACCTCGGCGAGCACAGCGGCCGCCTCGTCGGCGCTCAGGTCGGCCCCCTCCGCCACCCGTTCGATCGCCCGGGTGAGAACGGGGTTAGGCATCCCCGTCACCGAGGAAGTTCCGCAGCATCTTCTTGCCCTCGGGGGTCAGGACTGACTCGGGGTGGAACTGCACGCCCTCCACCGGCAGCTCGCGATGGCGCAGACCCATGATCACGTCGCCCGAGCGCGCCGACACCTCGAGCGTCTCCGGCAGGTCGGGGTCGACGATCAGGGAGTGGTAGCGGCCCGCCACGAGCGGGGATTCGAGGCCGGCGAAGAGCGTCCTGCCGTCGTGCTCGACCGCGGCGGTCTTGCCGTGCACCGGCTCACCGCGCACGACCTTCCCGCCGTAGGCGACGGCCAGCGCCTGATGGCCGAGACAGACGCCCAGCACGGGCACGCCACTCCCGCCGTAGCGGCGGATGGCCTCGACCGACAGGCCGGCCTCCGCCGGCGTGCAGGGGCCGGGCGACACGATCACCCGCCCCGGGTCGCGCTCGAGCAGCGCGGGCACGTCGTTTCTCACCACCTCGATGTCCGCCCCCAGCTCACCCAGGTACTGCACCAGGTTGTAGGTGAAGGAGTCGTAGTTGTCGACGACCAGGACCACGCTCAGGCCCAGTCCGTCTGGTCGCAGGCGAGGCGGATCGCCTCGAACACCGCGTTCGCCTTGGCCTCGGTCTCACGCACCTCGTAGGCGGCGTCCGAGTCCGCCACGATGCCGCCGCCCGCCTGGACGTAGACCTGGCCGTCCTTCACCAGGGCCGAGCGGATGTAGATGCAGGTGTCGAGATCCCCGGTGTAGGACACGTAGCCCACCGCGCCGCCGTACGCCGCCCGCTTGACCGGCTCGAGCTCGTCGATGATCTGCATCGCCCGGACCTTCGGCGCGCCGGAGAGCGTCCCGGCCGGGAGAGCGGCGCGCAGCGCATCCATCGGCCCCACCCCTTCACGCAGCGTCCCGGAAACCGAGGACACGATGTGCATCACGTGCGAATAGGTCTCGATCGCCATCAGCTCGTCGACCGAGACGCTGCCGTACTCGCACACCCGCCCCAGGTCGTTGCGCCCCAGGTCGACGAGCATCACGTGCTCGGCCCGCTCCTTCTCGTCGGCGAGAAGCTCCCGGGCACGCTCGAGGTCCTCCTCGGTCGATCCCGCCCGTGGGCGGGTGCCGGCGATGGGACGCAGCTCCACCCGCGGCCCCGAGGCCTTGACCAGCGACTCGGGCGAGGCGCCGGCGATCTCGAAGTCCTCGAAGTCCAGGAAGTACATGTACGGGCTGGGGTTGATCGCCCGCAGGCCGCGGTAGATCGAGAAGGCGTCCACGGGGCAGTTGGCGGTCCAGCGCTGCGAGGGCACCACCTGGTAGATGTCGCCGGCCCGGATGTACTCCTTAGCCCGCTCGACGGCCGCGGCGTAGCCGGAGGAGCCGAGATTGGAGAAGAACTCGGGCGGATCGGCGCGGCCGCCGTCGACCCGCGGCACCGGGCCCCGCAGGCGCTCCCGCACCTCGGCGATGGCGGCCGTGGCCTCCTCGTAGGAGCGCTCGAGCTCGTCGCCCGCGACCACGTTGGCCAGCACCGTCACCTCGTGGCGGAGGTGGTCGAAGGCCAGGAGGACGTCGGTGACCATCAGGGCGAGCTCGGGCACCTCGATGTCGTCGGGGTTGGGCGCGCCCACCGTCGGCTCGGCGCTGCGCACGAGGTCGTAGCCGAAGAGCCCAACCGCCCCGCCGGCGAACGGCGGCAGTCCCTCCAGCGGGGCGATCCGCCAGCGCTTGAGCTCTTCGCTCACCAGCGCGTAGGGGTCGGGATGCTCGCCGCGGCCGAGCCGCAGCACCGCCCGCGGGCGGAAGCCCAGGAACGACCAGCGCCCGACGCGCTGGCCCTGCTCGGCCGACTCCAGCAGGAACGAGGGCCCGCCGCCGCGCAGCTTGAGGTAGGCCGACACCGGGGTCTCGCAGTCGGCGACGAAGGTATGCCGCAGCGGGACGAGCGTGTGCTCTCGGGCGAGTGCCCGGACCTCGTCCAGGCCGGGCGTGAGCTCGAGCGCCGCGACCCGGTCAGCGACCGTCGAGGAGAGCTCGCTCATCGGCGGCGGTCGTTCAGCACGTCATACGCGTCGGCCAGACGAAGGCCGCGGGAGGCCAGGAGCACCGTCAGGTGGTAGAGCACGTCGGCGGCCTCCTCGGCCACCCGCTCGTCGCTCTCGTCACGCGCCGCGCGGGCCAGCTCCTCGCCCTCCTCCTCCACCTTGGCCGCCAACCGCCCCGGGTCGGCGAGCAGCGCGGCGGTGTAGCTCTCCGGCGGCGCGGCCTCCCGCCGGGACTCGATCGTCCGCTCGAGCGTCGCCAGCGCCTCTCCCGCCACCGGCTCGAGCTCCCCCTTGTGGAAGCAGGTGCGCTCGCCGGTGTGGCACGCCGGGCCGGCCGGGTCGACCAGCGCGAGCACGGCGTCGGCGTCGCAGTCCCAGCGCAGCTCCCGCACGCGCTGGACGTTCCCCGAGGTCTCCCCCTTGTGCCACAGCTCCTCGCGCGAGCGCGACCAGAACCACATCTCCCCCGTCGCGCGCGTGCGCTGCCAGGCCTCCTCGTTCTGGTAGGCCAGGGTCAGCACTTCGCCGCTGCGCGCGTCCTGCACGATGCAGGGGACGAGTCCGTTGTCGAAGGCGGGTTCCATGGACGCTCGATTATCGCTCAGCGCCCAACGGCAGCTTGAGGAACTCGTACACCGCGCCGACCTCGTCGAATCCCAGTCGGCGGTAGAGAAGCTGGGGCCAGTCGTTGCCGTCGGTCAGCAGGAAGACCGGCTCGTGGCCGCCGGCCGCGGCGGCATCGGCGGCGGCCAGCACAGCCGCGCTGGCGAAGCCCGAACGGCGGCGCGCCCGCAGCGTCCCCACCTCGTCGATCTGAGCCAGCTCGCCGTTGCTGTACAGGCGGCAGGACGACGCCGGGTCGTCGGCCGGGGCGGCAAAGTCCTTGGCGGCGCCGGCTCGCTGAAAGCGCTCGTCCATGGCCGCGAGCTGCTCGACGGCCTGCTCCTGCCAGCCAAAGGGCTGCTCGCGGCGAAAGGCCGCCAGCGCCGCGGCGCCTCGCTCGCGGCTGACCTCCCCGCCCAGGCCGGTGGGCGGGGGACGCTCCGGCGGGCGCCTGCGAACCATCACCAGCAGCCGGGAGACGTTCCAGCCCTTCTCGGCCAGCCCGGCCGCCAGCGCCCGGCCCTGTTCCTCGTCGTGCACGACGAGCTTGCGGTGTGCGAGGCCTGACTGCACTCGCTCGGCCTCCCCGGTGACCGCGGCCACGTCGGCCTCCGTGTCGTCGATCCGGACCGCGTTGAGCTGCCAGACCAGAGCCAGGCTCGGTGTTCGCAGGGCGACCCCGTGCCCGAGCCGCACCACCTCGTCGCAGGTGCGTTCCTCGAGGTCACCCAAGAAGCTCTTGATGTGCTCGAGCGAGCTCACGAACGGGAGATCAGTCGATGCCCAGGCGGTCGAGCAGCGCCTCGTCACGCCGCCAGCCCTTTCGGACGCGCACGTTGAGCTCGAGGTGCACGCGGCGGCCGGTGGAACGCTCGATCTCCCTTCGGGCCGCGCTGCCCACCGCCTTCACCATCCGGCCCCCGGCGCCCACGAGGATTCCCTTCTGCGACTCCGTCTCCGCCCACACCTGGGCCCGCACGACGAGCAGCCCGTCCTCGCGCTCCTCGAGCTCGTCCACCTCGACCTCCACGGCGTGCGGCACCTCCTCGCGCGTGCGGCGCAGGACCTGCTCGCGGATGAGCTCGGCCAGCACGATCCGCTCGGGCAGATCGCTCTTGTCGGCCGGCGGATACAGGTAGGGGCCGTCCGGCATGAGGCCCCCGAGGTGCTCAACGAGCTCGGGCACGCCCGCGCCGGTGAGAGCGCTGACGGGAAAGACATCGCCGTCCACTTCGAGCGCGGCGGCCTCGGCCAGCGCCGCCACGGTCCGCGGGCGGTCGAGGCGGTCGACCTTGTTGACCGCGATCACGGCGGGTACGCCGGCGTCGCGCACGGCGCCGGCGATGAAGCGGTCCCCCGGTCCGATCTCCTGCTCGCCGTTGAGGAGCAGAAGCGCCGCGTCGGAGTCCGCCAGCGCGCGCTCGACCCGGCGCTGCATGCGCTCGGTCAGCGCGTCGCGTGGCCGCTGCACCCCCGGAAGGTCGACCAGCACCAGCTGCCAGTCGGGCCCGGTCGCGATCCCCCGCACCTCGCGGCGAGTGGTCTGCGGCTTGTCCGACACGATCGCCACCTTGCCGCCCACTACCCGGTTCACCAGCGTCGACTTGCCCGCGTTGGGCCGGCCCGCAAGCGCCACGAAGCCCGCGCGGGTCACAGCCGGGCCACGATCCGGTCCTGGAGCGCCAGCATCTCGCCGTCGTCGGTCTCGTGGTCGTACCCGCAGAGGTGGAGAACGCCGTGCACGACGGCCTCGGTCAGGTTCTCGGTGTGCGCGGGACAGATCACCACGTCGCCCAGCTCGCGCGGCCCTCGTGTGCGCGCCGGCCCGTCGACCGGGAAGGACAGCACATCGGTGGGCCGGTCGAGACCGCGGTGCTCGCGGTTGAGCTCGGTGATCCTGTCCCCGCCCACCAGCGCGACCGCCAGATGACCGTCCTCGACCCCCGCGGCCGACAGCGCCTCCAGCGCAGGCCGCCGCAGCGCCTCGGGGGCATCGATGAGCTCCAGCTCGATCAGGTGCTCTGGCGCGCCCGGCGCAGGGGCGGCGCCTGCTTCTCGGCGTACTCGTTGTAGGCGGCCACGATCCGCTGCACCAGCTTGTGGCGCACCACGTCCTCGCTGCCGAAGCGCACGAACTCGATCCCCTCGACGTCCCGCAGGATGTCGCCGATCACCACCAGGCCCGACGACTGGTCCTTCGGCAGGTCGATCTGGGTGATGTCGCCGGTCACCACCATCTTGGAGTTGAACCCCAGCCGGGTGAGGAACATCTTGATCTGCTCCTGGCTGGTGTTCTGCGCCTCGTCGAGGATGATGAAGGAGTCATTGAGCGTGTTGTGCGTTACGAGGAAGTCGTCGGTGACGTAGAGCGAATCGGCTGCGGCCACCTGGATGCAGACCGTCTCCGCCTGGCCGGCAGGCTCGATGCTGTCAACGAACCGCATCGGGCGCCCGCCATGCCGCTGATAGTTGTCGCGCTTGCGTGCTAGCCGGAACGGCTCCAGGCCGGGGGGGAGCCTGATGTCGAAGACGAAAGCGTCGTGGCGGTGGCGCACCGGCCGGCCTTTTGCGCGCCCTGGCGGGCGCCCTTCCGCGGCTCGCCTTCTGCGGTAGGCGACGCCACCGAGCGAGCGCACGAGGAATCGAACGTCGTCGGCCATCTGTCGCGACGACGTGGAGTACTGAATGCGACAGGTACGCCCCCGCTGGGTGACCGGCCCGCCGTCGGTGTCGAGCAGGCCCTGCAAGACCGCGAGTCGGATCTCCGGGGCGTTGTGGAGATAGCAATGCGGCACGAACTTCGTGTTGGAGCGGGTCCCGGCCAGACCAAGTTCCCGAAGCACGAGGGTGACCGGATTCGACACGATCACCCCGCCGCGGTGCCCGCCGACGTGGCGCAGGACATAGTCGACCGCGCCCTTGCGCTGCAACTCGATCCGTGGAAGCGCTGACTCCAGCGCGGCAACCAGCTCGGGGTCCGCCGTCGTGAAGCTGGGCGTCGTCGAAGTCGTCAGGCAGCCGTCACCGAGCAGCAGGCCGAGGGCGTACGGATCCATCGGGACCTCACGCGGCTCGAGCCGGGCGGGCGCGCTCAGCAGGGGAAGCTCGAAGCGATGCTGATGATGGCGCCGGAGTCGCCCAACCATCTCGCGGGTCTCCAGGACGCGTCCGGCCTTGTCGCGCTTGCGATCGTCCGGCGTCGTCACGAACCAGAGATGCTCCCCACAGCAAACCGTCGACGCCCCGTCCTGCGCGCGGACATTGAAGACCTCCTTGCGGCCCTGCGGGTACACGCCCAAGACGGGGGTGGGAAGACCGTCGGAGCCCGTGACCAGATCACCTACCCGGAGCGAGCCGATCGCGCGAAACCCGGAGGGCGTGAGCACCTGCCGGTCGAGCGGTTGCGCACGCCCGCGCATGAATGCCAGCGGCGCCACCTCGATCACGCCCCGGTCCAGGTGCTGGTTGACCCGCTCGGGCTCGAGCATGTCGTAGAGCGCGTCGAAGAGCGGACGCAGGTAGGGGTCGACCTTGGCCGCGATGTCGCCGGGCAGGAAACCGAGCCGCTCGCCCGCCTCAACGGCGGGCCGGGTGAGCACGATGCGGTTGACCTCGCGGCGGGACAGCGCCGCCACCGCCATGGCCACCGCCAGGAAGGACTTCCCCGTTCCGGCCGGGCCGATGCCCACCGTGATGGTCGACTTCCGGATCGCGTCCACGTAGCGCTTCTGGTTCACCGTCTTCGGCGCCACCCGCAGCCCGCGGTTCCGCCAGACGACGTCCTCCAGGATGCGGCTCGGGCTCTCGTGCCGGTCCAGCGCGGTACCGATCGCCTCGATCGTGCCCGGGGCGATGTCGTGGCCCTGGCGGACCAGGTCGCTCAGCTCGCGCACCACCGTGCGCCCCATCGCCACGTCCTCGTCGGAGCCGTCGAGGGTGAGCACGTTGCCGCGCAGGAACACCTCGCAGTCGAGGTGATCCTCGAGCGTCTTCATGATCGTGTCGCCCGGGCCGGCAAGCTCGGCGGCGACGTCGTTGGGAAGCTCGAGCTGGGTGCGCACTAGCCCGCGAGCTTCTCCCTGACCAGGGAGCTGACGCGCTTCCCGTCCGCCCGGCCTTTCACCTTCGGCATCACGAGCGCCATCACCTTGCCCATGTCCTTCGGCGAGGAGGCGCCCGACTCGGCGACTGCGTCGCCGACCAGCGCGTCGAGCTCGCCGTCGCCGAGCTGCTCGGGCAGGTAGCCGACGATCAGCTCGGCCTCGCGCTCCTCGGCGGCCGCGAGGTCCTCGCGGCCGGCCTCGCGGTAGGCGGCGGCCGCCTCCTGGCGGCGCTTGCGCTCGCGCTGGAGGACCTCGACGTCGTCAGCGCCGTTTTCCTTGGCCGCCTTCTGCAGCTCGCTGGCGATCAGGCGCAGCGCGTGCACGCGCTCGCGCTCGCCCGCCTTGAGGGCGCTCTTCACGTCATCCTGTACCTGCTGGAGCACGGACACGCGTCAAGTGTAGGAGGGCTGAGGGATCGCACGCCAGATTGAGGTGGCCACCTTCGACTGCTACGGCACCCTGATCGACTGGGAGGGCGGCGTGGGCTCCTTCCTGTACGACCTGGCGCGCCGCCACGAGCGAGAGCCGCCGCCCGGGCGGGAGCTGCGCGAGCGCTGGGAGGAGCTCCAGTTCGAGCGCCTGCAGAACGGCTACCGGCCCTATCGGGAGATCCTGGCCGACAGCCTCTCCGAGTGGGTCGGGCGAGCGCGGCTACCGCTGGAACGACAGCGACGGCGAGGCCCTTCTCCACGCGATGGAGAGCTGGCAGCCCTTTCCCGACACCCAGCCGGCGCTGCGACGCGCCCAGGACGCCGGCCTGCGGCTGTGGATCCTCTCCAACACCGACCGGGCCATCATGGAGCACTCGCTCCGCCACCTCGAGATCGACTTCGACGGCGTGACCGTGGCCGAGGACTGCCGCGCCTACAAGCCCTCCGACGCGCCCTTCACCCACGCGCTCAACCAGATCGGCGAGCCGCCCGAGAACGTCCTGCACGTGGCCTTCGGCTTCAAGTACGACATCGCCGCCGCCCAGCGTCACGGCATGCGGACCGCCTGGGTGAACCGCAAGGGCGAGGAGGCACCAGGGGCCGAGCGCCCCGATTACGAGTGGACCGACCTGTGGCCGCTGGCGGGGGTGCGCGGCGGCTAGTCCGGCAGGATCGCCACCACGCGCGCCGGAGCCGCGCTCCCCCCGACGAGCGGCAGCGGGAAGCAGGCCACCTGGAAGCCGGTGGCGGGCAGCTCGTCCAGGTGAGCGAGCCGCTCGATCTGCGCGTAGGAGAGGTCCACCTGGTGGGACGCCCAGAAGATGCCTGGCTCGTCCTTGGCGAGCGCGGCCTCGGCCTGGAGGTGCAGCGGGGCGTCCCAGCCCCAGGCGTCGATCCCCATCACCCGGACTCCCTGCTCGTACAGCCAGTGCGTGGCCGCCGGGGTCACGCCCGGACCGAGCGCCATGTAGCCCGGCTCGTCGAGGAAGGCGTCGCGGCCGGTTCGCACCAGGACGATGTCCAGGTCGCCGAGCCGGTGCCCGATGCGCTCGAGCTCGGCCTCCAGGTCCGAAACGTCCACGGCGTTCCCGTCCTCCTTGTGGGTCATGTCGAGGACCACGCCGGGGCCGAAGAACCACTCGAGCGGAAGCTCGTCGATGGTCGCGGCCCGCTCTCCCTGGATGCGCGAGTTGTAATGCCACGGAGCGTCGATGTGGGTGGAGTTGTGCGTGCCGAAGCGGGTGAAGCTCTCGACCGCCCAGCCCTCGCGGTCGCGCAGCAGGCGCGGCGGCACGCCCAGCAGGGCCTCGATCTGGCGTGCCCCGGCCGCGTGGTCGGCGAACTCGATGTCGGTCCGCAGGGCGTCGGGGATCTCCGGCGGGCTCTGCAGGATGGGGGCCGACAGGTCGATGAAGCGCATCAGTCGGGCGCGACCTTGACGACGAGCTTGCCCGTGTTCGCCCCGTCGAACAGCATGTTGATCGCGGTCGGCAGCGTCTCGAAGCCCTCGACGACGGTCTCCAGCGGCTGCAGCCGCCCGTCGGCCAGCATCGGGCCGATCTCGCTCATTGCCTCGGATGCCCGGTCCAGGTGGTCGAGGATGATGAAGCCCTGCAGCAGCACGCGCCTGCGCAGCAGGTTGCCGAAGCTCCTCGGGCCTGGCGGCGGATCGGCCTCGTTGTAGCCCGAGATCAGACCGCAGAGGGCCACCCGGGCCCGCAGATTGAGGCGCGCGAAGACCGCCTCCATGATGGGGCCGCCCACGTTCTCGAAGTCGACGTCGATGCCGTCGGGGGTCGCCTCGATGAGCTGCTCGCGCCAGTCCGTGGCCCTGTGGTCGACCGTGGCGTCGAAGCCGAGCCGCTCGCTGATCAGAGCCGTCTTCTCCGGACCGCCTGCGATGCCCACCACGCGCGCTCCCCGTGCCTTTGCGAGCTGGCCCGCCACCGAGCCGACGGCGCCGGCCGCGGCCGAGACCACGACCGTCTCACCCTCCTGGGGCCTCCCGATCTCACCGATGCCGTACCAGGCGGTGAGCCCCGTCATACCCAGCACCCCGAGGTACGAGCTCGGGGACACGCCGTCCAGCTCCCGCACGGGTGGCAGGGGCGCCGCGTCCGAGGCCACGGCGAACTCCTGCCAGCCGAGCAGCCCTCTCACCAGCAGGCCCTCCGGGTAATCGGGATGCTTCGACTCGATCACCCGCCCGAGGCCGATCGCCCGCATGACCTCGCCGATCTCGACGGGCGGCAGGTAGGTCGGCTCCTCGCGGATCCAGCCACGGTTCGTCGGGTCCAGCGAGATCCATTCGGTCCGGACGAGCGCCTCGCCCTCTCCGATCTCCGGCGCCTCCTCCTCGACGAGCGCGAAGGTCTCGGGGACGATGCGCTCGGAAGGCCGCTCCCGTAGGACGAAGCGGCGGTTTACCCGGGGCATGAGCGGACCCTACTGAAGCAGCAGCGCGCTCCAACCGTCGGCCGAGAGCCGGCGCCGCTCGCGCAGCGGGGCGAAGGCGGCCGCCGCCTCGTCCGCCTCCGGCTCGAGCAGCCCCGACGCCACCAGGGCGCGCGGACGCCCGGGGATCAGCTCAGCCACGCGCAGCAGCAGCGGCCGGGTGAGGTTGGCCACCAGCGTGGCCGCGGCCGGCGCGGGTCGCTCGCGCAAGTTGAGGCGCTCCACGCGGTCGAGCGCCATCCCGTTGGCCGCGGCGTTGGCGTGGGTTGCCTCGAGCGCCGCCCGCTCGCTGTCCACGGCGGTCACGGGCCCGAAGCCGAGGCGGACGGCCGCGATGGCCAGCACCCCCGAGCCGCAGCCCAGGTCGGCGAGCGAGCCGCGCCGCTCCAGGTCGAGGAGCAGCTCCAGGCAGAGCCGGGTGGTGGGATGAGCGCCGGTGCCGAAGGCCTGCGCGGGATCGATCACCACGTCGATGGTCCCGGGCAGCGGGTCACGCCAGGGCGGGCGGACGAAGACACGGCCGCCCACCAGCACAGGCTCGTGGAAGGCTTTCCAGCGCTCGGCCCAGTCCTCGGGCACCTCGGTCCCGCTCACCCGCACGAGGACGCCGGCGACCTCCGCCTCGCCCTCGGGCAGCGCCGGCAGCTCGCCGGGCGCCCCGTACAGCGCGTACTCGACCCAGCCGTCGCCGTCGGTCTGCTCCACGCCGGCGGGCGCGAGCTCCAGCAGCTCCGCCAGGACGGCCTCGGCGGCCCCCGCCGGCGCCCGGACCGCGAGCCGAATCAGCGGAACGCGCGCTTCAGCTTGCCGACGAGCGACTCTGGCTCCGGCTCGCGCAGGTTGTCCTCGGTGAGCGACCCGCGCAGCTCCTCCAGCAGGCGGCGCTGGTCGGCGCTGAGGTTGCGGGGAATCACCACGTTGAGCACGACCCGCTGGTCGCCGTTCCGGCCGCGGCCGAGGCTGGGCATGCCGCGTCCGCGCAGGGTCACGACCGTGCCCGGCTGGGTGCCGGCCGGGACGTCCACCTCCTGCTCGCCGTCGAGGGTCGGCACGACCACGCTTGTTCCGAGGGCGGCGGCCGGAGCGGGCACGTCCACCACGCTCACGAGGTCGCTGCCATCGCGCAGGAAGCGCTCGTCGGGGGTCACGTGGACAAGCAGATAGAGGTCGCCCGGAGGCCCGCCGCGTTCGCCGGCGTGGCCGCGGCCGGCCAGGCGGATCCGCTGGTCGTCGGCGATGCCCGGCGGCACGTCCACCTCGAGCGTCCGGCGCTGGGCCCGCCGCCCCCGTCCGCTGCACTCGCGGCACGGCTGGGAGGCCACGCGGCCCTCGCCGCCGCAAACGTCGCAGGCCTGCTCGCGCACGAGCTGGCCGAAGGCGGTGCGGGTCACGGCGCGCACCCGCCCGGCGCCCTGGCACTGGGAGCAGGTCTCTATGGGGGTGCCGGGCTCGGCGCCGTTCCCGCGGCAGTGCTCGCACAGATCGACCAGCTCGTAGGCCACCTCGACGGTCGTGCCGCGGGCCGCGTCCTCCAGCGACACCTCCACCTCCACCGCCACGTCGCCTCCCTGCACCCGGCCGGCGCCGCGCCCGAAGCCGACCCCGAACGGGTCGCCTCCGAAGAAGGCGTCGAAGATGTCGGAGAACGAGCCGAAGCCGTGGGCGGCCGAGGCGAAGCCGCGTGAGTCGAGCCCCTCGAACCCGAAGCGGTCGAAGGTGGCCCGGCGCTCGGCGTCCGAGAGGATCTCGTAGGCCTCCGCGGCCTCCTTGAACTTCTCCTCGGCCTCCGGATCGTGGCGGTTCACGTCGGGATGCAGCTCGCGGGCCAGCGTGCGGAAGGAGCGTTTGACCTCGCGCTCGTCGGCGTCGCGGGCGACGCCCAGGACCTCGTAGGGGTCGCGCCTCATTCGTCGTACACCTCGGCCACGAAGCGCGACAGCTCACGCGCCGCCTGGCGTACCGAGATGATCGCCTTCGGGTAGTCCATGCGCAGCGGACCTATCACAGACACCGCGCCCAGGTTGCGGCGGGCGAGGCCGTAGTTGGCCGCCACCAAGCTGAGCGAGCGCAGCTCGGGGGTCGCGTTCTCGCTGCCGATGCGCAGGTAGACACTCGGCTCGGCCAGGGACTCGCGCAGCACCCCGAGGAGCGCCCGGCGATGCTCGAGTATCTCCATCAGCGTGCCGATCTGGGACAGCTCCTGGAAGCGGTGCTCTGACAACAGCCGGGAGGCCCCTTCCATGAACAGGTTGTTGGGTGCGGTGTCCTCCAGCTCGGTGAAGGCGGGAGCGAGGGTGGCCAGGAAGTCGCGTTCCGCGCCGGAGAGCTCGGGGTTCGTGAGCTTCGAGTGGAGCATCCGCGAGCCGACGTCCAGCCCGCCCAGGGCTTCGTTGAGATAGCTCCCGGCCCAGTCAACGAGGCCCGCGTCGGCCGGCTCGTCGTATGAGATCACCCGCTTGGTCACGCCGCCGGTGGACGTGATGACCACCACCATCGCCACCTGCGGCTGCAGGAGCAGCACCTCGACCCGCCGTATGGTGGCCGTCTCGATCGGAGGCGCGGTGACCAGCGCCAGCAGGTTCGTGACCTGGGAGAGCTGCTCGCTGGTGGCTTGCATCGCCTCGTCCACCTCGCGCCGCATGGTCGAGAGCTCGAGCGGGCGGCGCGGCACCGGCAGCCTGCCCTCGGCCAGCAGCTCGTCGACGTAGATCCGGTACCCGCGGTCGGTGGGCACCCTCCCGGCCGACGTGTGGGGATGCTCGAGCAGCCCCGCGTCCTCCAGCCGGGCCAGCTCGCCTCGCACGGTGGACGGTCCCCAGGGGATTTCGTCCAGCTCGGCGATCCACTTGGAGCCCACGGGCTGGTCCAGCTCGACGTGGGCCTCGACCAGCTTTCGCAGGATGAAGCTCTGGCGGGCGGTTATCTCCACGCCTCTATTGTGGCGACCCGCTTGCCCGAAGGGCCCAACCACGCGCAGCCGGCCGAGCCGGCTGCTTGCGGCTTAGCCCGAGAGCTGCAATTCGGCCTCGGCGTTGCGGATGATCCGCTTCCCGCCCTGCTCGGCCTGGGTGGCCACCAGCACGCGCCCGTCGCCCTCCTCGGTGACCTCGCCGGTGACCGTGATCTCCTGCTCGGGGAAGCCCATCCCCCTGAACTGCACCGAGAGCCGTCGCAGCGCCCGCGGGTCGCCTCCCGCGGCGGCGACGTTCGCCCGGGCCACCTGGGCCATCGTGTAGAGCCCGTGAAGGATGTTGCCGGGCAGGCCGACCTGCTTCGCGAACTCCGGGTCGATGTGGATCGGGTTGAAGTCCCCCGACGCCCCGGCGTAGCGGTGCGGGAGGTACTTGTCGGGCGTGACCTTGAGCTCGACGTTGTCCACGTCAGGAGCCCCCTCTCACGATGTTGGTCCAGGTGCCGCGCACGACCTCCTGCCCCTCCTGGTTCTTCGACACCGACTTGAAGACGTAGAAGCCCATCCCGCCCCGCTCGGAGATGTCGTCCAGGACGGTCTCGGTGGTCACCGTGTCGCCCGCGCACACCGGCTCGCCCCAGGCGAACTCCTGCGAGCCGTGCACCAGCATCGCGAAGTTGATGCCCACCTCCGGGTCGAGCACCGCCGGCCCCACCGACCCGGCCGAGTACACCACCGCGAACATCGGCGGAGCCACGATGTCGCGAAAACCGGCTTCCCGGGCGCGCTCGCGGTCGAAGTAGACCGGGTTGTCCTCGCCCACCGCGTGGGCGTACTCGCGGATCTTCTCCTTGCCCACCTCGTAGGTGAACGGCGGGAAGGTCTTGCCCTGGGCGCTGTTGTCGACCGGCACGGCGCGGCAGACTAGCGCTCCGAAACCGAACGCTGCGCAGCCGGCCGAGCCGGCTGCTTGGGAGACAACCAACCGCGCGCAGCCGGCCGAGCCGGCTGCTTGCGGCTAGGCGGCGTCTCTTAGCCCCTGCGCCTCGGCCAGCGTCGAGAGCTTGCGGATCGCCGCCTCCTCGACCTGGCGGGCTCGCTCGCGGGTGATGCCGAAGATCTTGGCCACCTTGTCCACGGTCTGGGGCTCCTCGCCGGCCAGGCCGTAGCGCAGGGCCAGCACCCGCTGCTCACGGTAGGGCAGGTTGGAGAGAACCTCGTAGAGGCGCTCGTGCTGCAGCGTCTCCATCGCCGACTCGAACGGCGAGGCGGTGGACTCGTCCGGGATGAGGTCGCCGAACTCGGCGGCGTCCGAGTCGTCGCCGACCGGCTTGTCGAGCGAGACGAGCGGCTGCGCGGCGCGCATGATCACATCGGCCTCCATCGGGTCCACCCCGGCCAGCTCGGCGATCTCCTCGATCGTGGCGTCCCGGTCCCCGTTGGCCTCCAGCTTGCGCTGCGCGCTGTCCAGCTTCTTGAGGATGTTGTCGATGTGGATCGGGATCCGCACGGTGCGCGCCTTGTCGGCGATGCCGCGCGAGATCGCCTGTCGGATCCACCAGGTCGCGTAGGTGGAGAACTTCCAGCCCTTGCGCCAGTCGAACTTCTCCACGGCGCGGATCAGGCCGACCGTGCCCTCCTGGATGAGATCGAGGAAGGGCAGCCCCTGGTTGCGGTAGCGCTTGGCGATCGAGACGACCAGCCGCAGGTTGGCGCGGGTCATGTGATCCTTCGCCTCGAGGTCCCCACGCTCGATCCGCTTCGCCAGCTCGATCTCCTCCTCCTTGGTCAGCAGCGGGGTCGCCGCGATACCGTCCAGGAACTGCTGGAGGGAGTCGAGGGTCGGGTCCGGGGCCGGTTGCAGGGGAAGGGTCTCGGTGGTCACGCGGCCAAGGTACGACCCCCTCTTAAGGGCGACCTAAAGCCGCAGGAAGTCCCGGATCAGGGCCGCGGTCTGCCCCGGTTGCTCGAGCGCCGGTAGGTGCGCTGCACCGGCGATCACCACCCGCTCGGCACCCTCGATCTCCTCCTCCAGGCGCTGGGCGATGGCGTGGATATCGGGCCGGTCGAGCTCACCCACGGCCACCAGCGTCCGGGCGCTCACCGCCGCCAGATCGATCTCACCGGGGTCGTCCTCCTCGGCCTCGGTGCTCGTCAGCAGCGCGAACGCGCGCCGCTGCATGGGCAGCACGCTATCGGCCACGGCGGGCGCCCAGAAGTCAGCGTTCAGAGCGGCCGCCCCGTCGAGATCACCCGCCTCGAGCAGGCGATCCTCCTCAGCCCAGCAGTCCTCGACCTCGGCCGACCAGTCGTGGTCGGGCAGAGGCGCATCCAAGAGCACGAGATCGGTCACGAGCTCGGGGCGCCGCGAGGCGACCTCCAGGCAGACCAGCCCGCCGAAGGAGGCGCCCACCAGAGCCGCGGGGCCGTCGCCCAGAGCGACCTCGAGCTCGTCGGCGTGCGAGAAGGTGCCGCTCGGCGGCGGGGGCGTCTGGCCGTAGCCGCGCAGCTCGTGGCGCACCGCTCCGGGCAGGTCGAAGCCGTCCCACATCCGGGCGTCGCAGATTCCGGAGTGGACCAGGACGATCAGCGGCGACTCAGCCCTTACCGTCGCCCGACAGCTCGAGCACGGCGAGGAAGGCCTCCTGCGGGACTTCGATGCGCCCCACCTGCTTCATGCGCTTCTTGCCCTCCTTCTGCCTCTCGAGCAGCTTGCGCTTGCGGGTCACGTCGCCGCCGTAGCACTTGGCGATCACGTCCTTGCGGATCGGCTTGACCGACTCCCGGGCGATGATCTTGGAGCCGATCGCCGCCTGGATCGCCACCTCGAACTGCTGGCGCGGGATCTCCTTGCGCAGGCGCTCGGTGAGCCCGCGCCCGGCCCCGTAGGCCTTGTCCTTGTGCACCACCATGGAGAGCGCATCCACCCGGTCGCCGGCCAGCAGGATGTCCAGCTTCACAAGGTCCCCCTCGCGCATGCCCAGCACCTCGTAGTCGAGCGACGCGTAGCCCCGCGTGCGCGACTTCAGCTGGTCGAAGAAGTCGAGCACGATCTCGGCCAGCGGCAGGTCGTACTGCAGCTGCACCCGGTAGGGGCTCAGAAAGGTCATGTCGGCATGGCTGCCGCGCCGCTCCTGGCACAGCTCCATCACCGCGCCCACGTACTCCTTGGGGCAGAGGATCGTGGCGCGGATGTACGGCTCCTCGATCGAAGCGATCAGAGCGCGCTCCGGCATGTCGGAGGGTGAGTGGACCACCACCTCGCTGCCGTCGGTGAGCTTCACGTCGTACTCCACGTTGGGCGCGGTGGCCAGCAGCTCCAGGTCGTACTCGCGCTCCAGGCGCTCGCGCACGATGTCCATGTGCAGGAGGCCCAGGAAGCCACAGCGAAAGCCGAACCCGAGCGCCTCGCTGGTCTCCGGCTCCCACGTGAGCGCCGCGTCGTTGAGGGCCAGCTTCTCCAGCGCGTCGCGCAGATCCGGGAACTGGTTGGTCTCCACCGGAAACAGGCCGCAGAACACCATCGGCTTGATCTCCCGGTAGCCGGGCAGCGGCTCACTGGCCGCGCCCGCCTGGGTGGTCAGCGTGTCGCCGACCCGCAGCTGGGACACGTCCTTGATCCCCGTGATCACGTAGCCCACCTCGCCGGCGTTGAGGACCTCTACCGGGGTCATCTGGGGCCCGAAGAAGCCGATGTCGTCGATGTCCGCTCGCGTGCCCGCCTGCATGGCCAGGATCGCGTCGCCCTTGCGCAGCGCCCCGTCGACCACGCGCACGTAGGCGATCACGCCGCGGTACTGGTCGAACTCGGAGTCGAAGATCAGGGCCCGGGCCGGCGCCTCGCTGTCCCCGTCGGGCGGGGGGACCCGCTGCACCAGGGCCTCCAGCAGCTCGGTCACGCCGTCGCCCGTCTTGGCCGACAGGCGCAGGACGGCCTCGGGATCCTCGCCCAGCAGCTCGCCGATCTCCCCGGCCACGCGCTCGGGCTCCGCCCCTGGCAGATCGAGCTTGTTGATGGCCGGAATCAGCTCCAGCCCCGCATCCAGGGCGAGATAGGTGTTGGCCACCGTCTGCGCCTCGACGCCCTGGGCCGCGTCCACCAGGAGCAGAGCCCCGTCGCAGGCCGCCAGCGAGCGAGACACCTCGTAGGTGAAGTCGACGTGCCCAGGGGTGTCGATCAAGTCCAGCCGGTAGAGCTGCCCGTCCCGTGCCGTGTACTCGACCCGCACGGCCTGTGCCTTGATCGTGATGCCGCGCTCGCGCTCCAGGTCCATCGAGTCGAGCAGCTGGGGGCGGTGGTCGCGCGGATCGACGGCGCCGGTCAACTCGAGGA
Source organism: uncultured Thermoleophilaceae bacterium (assembly GCA_963821275.1). Classification (GTDB taxonomy): domain Bacteria; phylum Actinomycetota; class Thermoleophilia; order Solirubrobacterales; family Thermoleophilaceae; genus JACVRW01. Next base: position 605,699 of record CAWGDF010000009.1, on the reverse strand, counting down.
TCCGATCGGCCAGCGTCGACTTCCCGTGATCGATGTGGGCGATGATCGAAAAGTTGCGGATGTTGCGAGACGGCGCCGCCATGTGCCGCAGTCAGTATGGCTGCCTCGCCGCGCGCGGAGGAGCCGGAAGGAATTTCCGCCATAGTGGCTTCCGACTCGTGGGCAGGACCGATATCGATGTGGTCAAGGCCGTGTTTGCGGCCTTCGCGGCGCGTGACGTGGAGCGCATGCTGGCCGATGTCGCGCCCGACGTCGAGTTCATCGCCATGACCAGCGACTACGCCGGACGCACGGGGCCCTACGTGGGCCACGAGGGCATGCGCGAGTACTTCCGGGACGTCGCGAGGGTGTGGGACGAGCTCCGCCTCATGCCCGACGACTTCCGCCAGGTCGGCGACCAGGTGCTCGTCACCGGGCGTGTGATGGGTCGCTCACCCGCCCGTACGGTGGCCGGCTCGACCGGGTGGGTGTGGCGGCTGGTCGAGGGGAAGGTGGTCTACGTGCGCGTCTATGCCTCGGCGGAGGACGCCGAGGGGGCGGTCGGCGTATAGCGCTCCTCGGGCCGCCGCCGGGCTCGCAGGAGGTAGTCCACCTGCTCCTGCTTACGCATGATCATGTGCTCGAGGCGGTGCTCGACCGCCTCCGAGGCCGCCTCGCGCCCCGTGGGCTCGATCGCGGCCTGAAGCGTCTCGAGCGTCTCCGATTCGGCTTCGATCAGGCGGTCGAGCGCCTCGGCGGGATCGGCGGTGAAGGTAATCTCGGCGACGTCCGTGGTGGGTTCCCCGCCGATCGCGGTGATCTTCTCGACCAGCCGGGTGGCGTCCTCCAGCTCGGCCAGCGCGTGGTTGCGCATCTTGTCGGCGTGGGCCTGGTACTCGAGGCCGATAACGCTCCCCGCGGTGATCGAATAGAGCAGCACCGAGCGGTGCTGGAGCCGCAGCGCCGCGTTCAGCGCGTCGATCTGCTCGCCGACCTCCATCTTCTCGTCCGGTGCCATGCGCGGAGTCTTACCCCTCCTCACGCGTGCGCGTAACAAGCAGCCGCCAGATCTGGCGCGCTTCGGGCACCCCCAGGGCCCAGACCACCCCGGCGTAGACGGCCAGCCCGGCCCCGATGCCTCCCAGCACCGCCACGATCTGAGCGGCCAGCGAGCGTCCCAGCAGCTCGTCGAGGCCGGCCCAGACGCCGTAGGCGACCGCTCCCAGCAGCGCCGCCGCGGCCAGCATCCGAAGCGCGGCCGCGAGCGTGCGCCCGGCCTCCACTCCGTCCAGCATGCCGCGCAGCAGCCAGGCCTGGCCCGCGCACATGACCACCGTGCCGGCCACCGTGCCCAGCACGATCCCGGCGATCTCGAACGGGCCGTACAGCAGCGCGGCGAGCCCTGCGTTCACCACCAGGTTGAGGCCGGAGAGCGCGGTCGTGGCCCACGGCCGCTGGAGGCTGAAGAAGGTGCGCGAGTAGAGCAGGCTGACCCCCTGGAAGGGCAGCGAGATCGACCACCAGAACAGGGCCGTCGAGGTCAGGTCGGTGGCCTCCGGCCCGAAGACCCCGCGCTGGTAGACGAGCCGGACGATCGGCTCCGCCAGCACCGCCATGAGCACGGCGCTCGGGATCAGCAGCAGGCAGATCTGGCGCACCCCGTTGCCCATAGTGCGGCGCAGGTCTCCGCGGGCGCCGCGCGCGGCGAAGCGGGCCAGCGTCGGGAACAGGATCGTGGCGATCGAGATCGAGAACAGCCCCTGCGGGAGCTGATAGATCCGGAACGCCTTGTCGATCGCAGCGGGGGCCTGGTCGGACACCAGCGTGCCGAAGATCGAGTTGATCAGCAGGCTCAGGTTGATCAGGCCCAGCGCGATCGTCACCGGCAGCATCAGCTTCAGCACGCGGCGGACCCGCTCGTCGCGCCAGTCCAGCCGCAGGGTCAGATGGCCCGCCGCGGCCCCGCAGCCAGGGCAGGGGCAGCAGGAACTGGACGACCGTGCCGGCCAGGATGCCGATCGCGTAGGCGTAGATCTCGTCCTCCTCCGGCAGGACCGGCACCAGGCCGACCAGCGCGGCGATGATCACGAGGTTCCAGGCCACCGGCGCCAGCGCCGGCACCGCGAAGTGCTCGAACGAGTTCAGCATCCCCACCACCAGCCCGGACAGGGCCAGCAGCACGACGATGGGGAACATCAGCCGGCTGAGGCTCACGGTCAGGTCCTTCAACGCGGGCTGGTCGTCGAAGCCGGGTGCGAACAACGACATGAGCGGCTCGGCGAAGATCACGAACAGGGCGGTGACCGCCCCGAGCACCAGGCAGATGAGGAAGAAGAGGCTGGAGGCGACCCGGAACGCCTCCTTTCGCTCCCCCTTCTCGAGCAGCTCGGTGAACACCGGGACGAACGCCCCTTGGAGCGCGGCGTCGGCGAACAGCGCCCGCACGAGGTTCGGCACCTGGAAGGCGATCGTGAAGGCGGACATCGGCCCGGTCACGCCGAAGTAGGCGGCCGCCACCACCTCGCGCGCCAGGCCGAGGAGCCGTGAGAGCCCCGTGGCGAACGAGAAGAAGGCTGTGTTCTTCGCCAGCCGGCGTCCGTGGTGGCGCCGCTCGGGGGCGTCGGTGCTCACGAGCCGGCCGCTACACTGCTCAGTCGCCGCGCCGCTCCATCGGTCGCGGCGTCGGTATCTATGGCCAACATCGCCTCACAAGAAAAGCGGATCCACCGGGCGGAGCGCGAGCGGCTGGAGAACCGCCGCCGCACCTCCCAGGTGAAGACCTGGTTCCATCGCCTCGAGTCCGCGATGGACGATGGCGACGCCGAACGCGCCGACGGCGAGTACCGCACGCTCGTCTCTCGCATAGACAAGGCCGTCAAGTCGGGCGCCCTGCACCGCAACAACGCGGCCCGCAAGAAGGCGCGCGCCGCACGCCTCCGCTCGCAGGTCTGAGCCGCTCCCCGTGGAGACCCGGCTTCTGATCGGCGGCGAGCAGGTGGCCGGCGACGGCGACGCGCTTGCCGTCGAGAACCCGGCCACAGAGGAGACGCTCGTCGAGGTCCCGCAGGCGTCAACGGAGCAGGTCGACGCCGCCATCGCCGCCGCCTATGAGGCCGCTCCCGGCTGGGCCGCGACCCCCGCGATCGAGCGGGGCGAGCTGCTGCGCGAGGTGGCGGTCCGCCTGCGCGAGCACACCGACGAGCTCGCACGTGTGCTCACGCTCGAGGGAGGCAAGCCGCTGGTCGAGAACACCGACGAGGTGGGCTGGGTAGCCGCGTGCTTCGACTACTACGCCGAGATGGGCCGCAACTTCGCCGGGCGGGTGATCCCTCCGATCGAGTCTTCGCAGCTCGCCCTGGTCGTGAAGGAGCCCGTGGGCGTCTGGGGCTGCATCGTGCCCTGGAACTATCCGCTGCTGCTGCTGGCCTGGAAGCTGGCGCCCGCCCTCGCCGCGGGCAACACCGTGGTCGCCAAGCCGTCCGAGGTCACACCGATTTCTACCCTCATGCTCGCGCCCTGCCTCGACCACCTGCCGCCGGGCGTGGTCAACATCCTCGCCGGGGCGGGACCCGTGGGCCAGGCGATCACGAGCGACGAGAGAGTGGGCGGTGTGGCCTTCACCGGCTCGGTGGAGACCGGCAAACGTGTGGCCGCCGCGTGCGCCGAGCGGGTCGCGCGCATGAACCTGGAAATGGGCGGGAAGGACCCCTTCATCGTCTGCGCGGACGTGGCCGGCGACGTGGAGGTGGCCGCCCGCGGCGGGGCCTGGGCGGCTTACCTGAACTCCGGCCAGGTGTGCACGTCCGCCGAGCGCTTCTACGTGGCCCGCGAGGTCTACGACGACTTCGTCTCCGCGTTCGTCGACCACACCCGCACCCTGCGCCTGGGCGATCCGCTCGACTCCGCCACCGACCTCGGGCCGATGGTGTCCGCGCCTCAGCGGGCGAAGGTCGAGGCCCAGGTCGAGCAGGCCGTCGCAGCGGGCGCGTCGCTGGTGCTCGGCGGCGACCGGGGCGGCCAGGAGCGCGGTCACTACTACTCGCCGGCGGTGGTCACCGGAGCCCCGGCGGAGACCGACCTCCTGCGGGAGGAGACCTTCGGCCCGGTCGCGCCGATCGTGCCCGTGGCGTCCCTCGACGAGGCGATCGCGCTCGCCAACTCGACCCGCTTCGGCCTGGGCGCCAACGTCTACACCCGCGACCTCGAGACCGCGGTCCGCTGCCTGCGGGAGATCCGGGCGGGCACCGTCTGGATCAACGACCCCCTCACCGACAACGACGCCGGCCCGTTCGGCGGGATGAAGCAGTCGGGCTTCGGCCGCGAGCTCGGCCAGGAGGGGCTGGAGGCCTTCCAGGAGACCAAGCACGTGCACATCGAGACGCGGATCGGCCCCAAGGAGTGGTGGTACCCCTACGGCGGCGGCGGGCCGCCGCACGGGGCCTAGGCCCGGCGGCCGCGGCGCGAGTCGGCTGCGTCGCCCAGGAGCACCTCGACCACGACGACGTCGCGCCAGTTGCCGTCCAGGCGGCCGTGGCGCAGGTGCCGCCCCACCTCGCGCCAGCCACAGCGGCGCACCAGCGCGGCACTGGCGGCGTTGTCCGTGAACAGCTTGCCCGTGAGCTTCCAGTAGCCGAGCCGTTCCCCGTGCGCGGCCAGCTCGGTGAGCAGCCGCCGGCCCAGGCCGCGGCCGCGGGCGCTGCTCCGCACGTAGACCGAGGCCTCCCCCACGCCCGCGTACGCGTCCCGCTCGCTGTAGGGCTGGATCCGGGCCCAGCCGCTCACCACTCGATCCTCCTCGGCGACGAGGACGGGGAATCGCTCGGGGGTGGTCAGCCAGCTCTCGACATCGGCGGGCGTGCGGGGCGCGGTCTCGAAGGTGGACGTGCGCTCCTCGATGCCCTCGTTGTAGATGGCGGCGACGACCGCGGCGTCGCCGGGGCGTGCGCTGCGAACAGCGGCGGGCAAGGGTCTGCGCTACGCCGCGGCCCGGGTGAGGGCCAGCGAGAACGCGGTGTCCTCGTCGAGCTGCACGTCGCCCCCGCCGCGCAGGTCCACCTCGAGGTCGGCGAACACGCACAGGGCTCGCTCAAGCGCGGCGGGGTCGGCCTTCTTGGCCCGAGCCACGGTCTTCTTGGCCAGCCAGCTGGGCGCCCGCAGGGCCTCGCCGACCTTCTGCTCGGGCATCCCCGCCTCGAGCAGCGCCGCGGCCCGGTGCACCTCGCGCAGCCGGCGGACGATGGGGTAGATCAGGCGCCCGGGCCGCTCGCCGTGCGCCTCGAGCTCCTCCGCCAGAGCCAGGGTCTCGCGCTCATCACCGGATACGAGCGCGTCGGCGAGGTCGTAGGCCCCGGGCGCGGCGTCGCCGGCGGCGTGCCGCTCCACGTCGGCCAGCGTCGCGTTCACCGCGGGATGGAGAGCCAGCGCGAGCTTCTCGAGCTCGCGGCTCAGACGCTGCTGGCTCGTGCCCACGAGCGCCACCAAGCCCTTGGCCGCCTCACCGTCGAGCTGCAGGCCCAGCTCACGCGCCCGTTCTACACACCACTTCGGAAGCTGCCAGGGCTTGGGCGCCGCGTACTCGCGCACCTCTCCCCCCGCTTGGTCGACGGCCTTGACCAGCTGCTTGAGGGCCTTCCCCCGGACCACGAGCACCAGCACCGTGTCCGGGGGCAGGGCCGTGAGGGCCGCCTCGAGCGGTCCCAGCTGGCCGGCCTTCCAGGCGCCGACGTCGTCGACCAGCAGGTAGCGGGTCGCCGTATCGAAGCTGAGCAGCGAGAGGCCGGCCGCAACCTCGCCGGGGTCGCTGGCCCCAGCGTCGTAGGTCTCGAGGCCGCCGGGCCCCCGGTCCTGCTCCGCCCGGCGCCGCAGGCGGGCCCGCCAGGCGTCGATCTTCGCGTCATCGTCGCCGCAGACCAGGTAGGCGGGCTTGAGCTCGGCCACGGTGGTGAGTCTATGAGGGGCGGCGGGCGGGTTCGCATCCACTTTCTGCGCGGCGGTCACCGCTCGGTATCAACGGCGAGGCCGTCGTTCTCGACCGTCAGGGCCACGGTGCCCTGGCGGTCGGTGCGGAAGGTGTGCGCGCCGGCTCGTCTGAGCGCCTCCAACGTCGGCGGTGCGGGGTGGCCGTAGGTGTTCGGCCCCACCTCGATCGCGGCCAGCTCCGGCCGGAGGCGCTCCAGGACCTCCGGCAGGCCGGGATCGGAGCTGCCGTGGTGAGGCACCTTCATCGCATCGACGTCGGGCAAGTCGAGCGGCAGCAGCGACTCGCTCTCGGCGTCCGCCGACAGAAACAGCTCGAACCCGCCCAGCCGGACGAGCGCCACCACGGCCCTCGGGTTCGGGTCCTCCGGCGGAGGGCCGGGCCCTCGCGGCAGCGGCGAGAGGACGTCGACCGTGATTTCGCCTGCGGCGAGTCGCATTGGCGCCACCGCGTCAACCGTTCGGACGCCGCGCTCGGCCGCCAGCGCCAGGAGCCGGCGGTAGCCGTGGTCCCTGGTGCCGTCCCCACCGTCGAGCAGCACATCGACCGGGTAGCGCTCGAGGACCTCGGCGAGGCCACCGTGGTGGTCGCGCGAGGAGTGTGTGCCCACTACCAGCGCGAGACGGCGCACCCCGGCCTTGCGCAGGAGGCGTGCCACACCTCCCTCCGGCGGGCCGCCGTCGAACAGCACGGCGGTGCCGTCGGGGTGCTGGACCAGTGTCGCGTCTCCCTGACCGACGTCGAGGAACCGCACCGTGAGCTGACCGGGAGGGCCTGGTCCGCCCAGCACGGCCAGCGCGCACAGGCAGGCAACGGCCATGAGGCCTGCGACCACCCCGCGGCGCTGCACGCGCGGCCGGCGGCGCCAGCGGGCCGCGGCCTCCTCGGCGCGCGGGCCGAGCCGGTGGGCGCCCCGGGCGAGCAGGGCGGCGAGCGTCGCGAGCCCGGCATACGCGAGGGCCACAGCTGCGGAGTCTCGAAGCGGAAGCACCAGACGGCCTCCCGGAACATCGGCGAAGCGCGCCGCCAGAAGCTCCAGATAGCTCACCGGCGCCGCGGCGAGCGGCCCAAGCGCCCGCGCAGCCTCGTCGGCGACCGGCACCACGAACGCCACCTGGCCGAATGCGGCCTTCAGCATGCCCAGCCACATCGCAGGTGCGACCGCGGGCAGAGCCACGAGGTTGGCCGGCAGCGCGGCGAGAGACACCGCGTCGAAGTGGTACGCGAGCAGCGGCGCCGTGGCGACCGTGGCCGCGACAGTGAGCGCGGCGCCCTCGGCGAGGCCGTCGACCAGGCCCTGCCGCAATGCGGGTGTCCGGGACGACCGCCCGGCGTCGCCCAGCCATCGGAGCCCTTCCCGCAGCGACGGCCCGAGAACCAGGATTCCGCCCACTGCCGCGAAGGACAGCTGCCATCCGGGATCGCCACAGGCGCGCGGGTTCAGAGCCAGCGTCACAACCGCCGCCAGACACAGCGCGTACCAGCGCGAGGCCGGCCGGGACAAGGTCATCGCGACGATCCCGGCGGCGCCCATGACCCCCGCACGCTGGAGCGACGGGCCCGCGCCGGCGAGCGGCACGTACACGCTGATGAGGATCAGCAGCGCCACTCCGCGCCCGCGAGGACCCAGCCCGGCAGCGGCGAGGAGTGGTAGGGCAAGTGCGGCAAGCAGCATCACGTTCTGGCCGCTCACGGCCAGCAGATGAGCCAGGCCCGAATCCCTGAAGTCCTGGCGCACCCCCTCGTCGATGGCCTCGTCCTGTCCGAGCACCATGCCCCGCACGAGCGCACCGTCCCCCGCGCTCAGCCCTGCGCTGACCGCGCGCTCGGCGCGCTCCCGCATCCGGTCCAGCACGCCCGCCAGGCCGCCCCGCCGCCCGCCGGTCGGCCGCACCCGATCGGCCAGGAACTCGCCCGCGATACCGCGCCGACGGAGATGGCCCGCCCAGTCGAAGGAGTGCGCACTGGGCTCGCGGCCGTCGAGCGAGCGCAGCCGACCCTCCAGCGCCAGCTCGGCGCCTATGTCGGCCCGGGGAGCCTCGACCCAGCGAGGCAGGCGCAACAGGAGCCGTGCTCCGTGGAGCGGGCCACCCGCGACCGTGATTTCCGCCGAGGCGCCGAACGCGGAGGGCCGCGGGCGAGCGACGAGGTAGGCATCCAAAGCAATGGTCCGGCCGTCCTCGATCCGCTCGGATTGGGAATCGATTGCGTCAAGGCGGAGCTCTCCCACCCACGCGCCGCCGAGGACCAGCAGCAGCGCCAAGCCCGCGAGCGATCGCGCGCCCAGTGCCATGAGCCCGCCACCCGCCACGACGCCGGCAGCCAGCGCCGCACCGAGGCCCAGCGGCGCGAGCGCCAAGCCGAGCGCGAGGCAAGCGGCCGCCACCTGCCAGGGACGGCGGCCGAGCCAACCGGGCCCAGCCGGCGGAAGCGCGGTGCCGAGCCTCGCGGTGCCGGGGCTGCGCGCGGCGGATGGTGGGCCGGCCGCGTGCGCGTCCGGCGGAGCGGTCCGGGCCCCGTCGGCGTCCGGCGCCGGTGCCCCATCTCCCGCGGCGCCGCGCGACCCCTTCCCGTTCCCATCCATCTCACGGCTGCAGGGCCTCACGCAGCGTTTCGAGCCGCTTTTCTCCGATTCCCTCCACCTCGCCGACCTCCTCGACCGAGGAGAAGCCACCGTTCTCCTGCCGGTACTCGACAATCCGCTGCGCCAGCGTGGGACCGATCCCGTCGATCTGGTCGAGCTGCTCGATGGTGGCCGCGCCGAGGCTGGGCTTGACCCCGACCCCCGCTGCGGCGGCTCCGGCACCGGCCGCTGGGTCCGTGAGCCCCGTTCCCCCAGCCGGCCCTCCAACCGGCACCACGATCTGCTGTCCGTCCTGTACTCGTGCGGCCAGGTTCACGCCGGCCAGCGCCGCCTTTCGAGTAGGACCGCCCGCACGCTCGATCGCCCGGGCGACGCGCGCGCCCTCGCCGACGCGGAACAGGCCGGGCCGTCGAACAGCGCCGGCCACGTGGACGTAGACCGCCGCCCCTCCGCCCTCGTCACTGCCCGTCGCGGTGGCCGGCCGCTCGAGCTTCACCGGCCCTGCGCGCGTCTGGCCGGAAGAGTCGAACAGCCGCAGCAACACAAGAACCACGACCAGCGCCGCGGCGGCCCACACGACGATCGATCCTCGCAGTTGCTCGGGCACAGCTCGAACCTAGGGAAAAGCGCGTTACACGTGGGTTCGGTGTGCAACAACTTCGGAACAACTCGGCTCCGTATCATCGACACGTGGAGCGCTTCGCGGCCGTGTTGGGCGGCGACGAGGGCGAGCGGCCCACCGTCGAGCTGCCCTTCGATGCCCGCGAACGTTTCGGGAAGGCACGGGCGCCGGTGCGCGGCACCGTGGCGGGCGCGTCCTTTCGGACCACGGTCGCGGCGTACGGCGGTCGCTACTACGTCGGCTTCAACAAGCAGGTTCGCGAGCGCGCCAACATCGCGATCGGCGACGAGGTGGACGTCACGCTCGAGCTGGACGACGAGCCGCGGACCGTCGTCGTCCCGCCCCACCTGGCTGCAGCCCTAGACCGCGACGCGAAGGCGAAGGCCGAGTTCGAGCGTTTGTCCTACACCCACCGGCGTGAGTACGCGGAGTGGATCTCGGAGGCGAAGCGGGAGGAGACTCGCATGCGTCGCGCCGACAAGGCGCTCGCGATGCTGCGCGAGGGAGTACGCAGCCCCTGACTGCGCGGAGCCAGCCCCGCGGCAGACCCGCCGCGGCGCTGAGCTCAGCGTACTTCGAAGCCCGACAGCCCCTCGGGGCTCTCGTCACTGGTCTCGGCTCCCTGCACCTCGGCCCCGCGCGGGCCGCGGCGGCACCAGTCGACCAGCGCCTCGACCGCATCCGGATCGCCCTCGAACACGGCCTCAACTGCTCCGTCGGATCGGTTCGTCACCCACCCCGCAACGCCGCGGCGCCTGGCCTCGCTACGGCAGCTGTCCCGAAAGAACACCCCCTGCACGTGACCTTGAACGACAACCCTGCGACGTATCGGCTCACTCATAGAATCGGGACGCAGCCGCGACAGGAGGAGGGGGAATGGAAGCACGGGCACGCACGGAACCGGTCTGGGGAGTGGACTCGGAGTATGGCCGCCTGCTCGACGTGCTGCTCTGCCCGCCGGACAACTTCCACTGGCTCCCCGCCAGCGCGATTGCCCGAGCGACGCTCGACAGCGGCCTCACGTTCAGGCCGGACGAGGCCCGGCGCCAGCACGCCGAGATGGCGTCGGTGTACGAGGAGGCCGGCGTTCGGGTTCACCGGCTCGAACCCGATCCGGCGCTTCCCTACCAGGTCTTCGCCCGCGACTCGAGCATCAACGTCGACGACGGGCCGATCGTCACGCAGCTGGCCCAGTGGTGGCGGAGGGGCGAATATTCCCCGGTCATCGCCTTCTACCAGCAATGCGGCATTCCGATCAAGCGGATGGTGACGGCGGGCTCGTTCGAGGGCGGCGACTTCATGATCGTCGAGCCCGGCGTCGCCGCCATCGGCACCGGCGAGGAGCGAACCCAGGAGAAGGCCGCGCGCCAGGTGGCGGGCTGGCTCGAGGCGGAGGGCTGGGAGGTCCGAGTCGAGCGGATTCCCGCTCACTTCCTGCACATCGACGTGCTGGCCGCGATGCTGGGCGAGAAGCTGGCCGCGGTATGTGTCGAGCAGATAGGGAGCGGCTTCGTGCGCTGGCTGGAGCAGAAGGGCGTGGAGATCGTGCCCGTAAGCCTGGAGGCGGCGTTGAGGTTGGGCGTGAACGGCGTCTGCCTCGGCGACGACCGTGTGCTCTCGACCGCCGAGTCGGGGGAGCTCAACGAGCGCCTCCGGGCCCTCGGGCTCACGGTCTATGACCCCGAGCTCTCGATGTTCACGCTCGGTGGCGGCGGCGCCCACTGCCTGATGCAGGCCATTCGGCGGGAGCGCGTGGCCTGATGCAGGTCGATCCGGCGCGGGTCATCGACGACCTGCGCGAACTGGACCGCCTCACCGGAGGACCCGAGGGCGCCCGGCGACTGTGCTGGACCGACGTCTGGGTTCAGGCGCGGTCCTTCCTGCGGGAGCGGCTGGACGCCATCGGCGGCATCGCCGTGGACATAGACGAGGCGGGCAACCTGTGGGCCGACCTGCCCGGTCGCGGGCAGGACGACGACGACGAGAGAGCGGGCGCCGCGGGCGGCCGCCCTCACGCCCTGGAGGGCGCCGTGGCCGTCGGCTCGCACCTCGACTCCGTGCCTAACGGCGGCTGGCTGGACGGAGCGCTCGGGGTGATGGCCGCCCTGGAGGTGCTGCGGGTGGCCGCTGCAGACCGGCCAGAGCGCTCGTTGACGCTGGTCGACTTCGCCGACGAGGAGGGCGCGCGCTTCGGGCGCAGCCTGTTCGGCAGCTCAGCGGTGAGCGGGACGCTCGACGTCGCCGCGCTCGAGCCGCTGCGCGACGCCGAGGGAAACGCCCTGCGGTCCGTGCTGGCCGAGCATGGGGTGGACCTCGACCGTGTGGGGGCGGCGACCTCCCGGCGCGAGCCCCTGGTCGCCTACCTCGAGCTGCACATCGAGCAGGGACCCGTGCTCGAGCGCGAGAGCGTCGCGGTGGCCGCGGTCAGCGGCACCTTCGGGGTCGAGCGCCACCGGCTGCTGTTCAAGGGGCAGGCCTCCCACGCCGGGACCACGCCGATGCCGATGCGCCGGGACGCCGGCCTGGCCGCGGCGCAGACCACGCTGGCGGTCGAGGAGATCGCTCGCCGGCACGATGGCGTCGGCACAGGCGGCGTCCTGCGGCTCGAGCCCGGCGTGCCGACCGCGGTGGCGGGCCGTGCCGAGCTTGTCGTTGACCTGCGCCACGCGGAGGCCGAGCCGCTGGCCGCCATGCTCGAGGAGACCCGGACAGCCGCCCGGCGGGCGGCGGATGAGCGCGACTGCTCCCTGGAGGAGTCGGAGATCTGGCACATAGAGCCGATCCCCTTCGACGAGCGGCTTGTCGCCGCCGCCCGGGAGGCGGCCGGCAGCGGGCGCGTCCTGGCCAGCGGGGCGCTTCACGACGCCGCCGAGATGGCGCGGCACGTGCCCGTGGCGATGGTGTTCGCCCCCTCGACGGCCGGTCTGAGTCACACCAAGGAGGAGGACACCCCGGAAGAGGACCTGGTCCGGGCCATTGCCGCCTTCGGGCAGCTGGCCCTCGGCGTCGCCCGCGGCGAGGTGCTGTAGCGGCCGGGGCCTATTCGCAGACCGCGCGGATCGTCCGAAGCTCGCGGTCGCTCGCCCCGCGCAGGCTGCCACCGGCGTCGATGGCCTTCTGGACGTACTCGAGCGTCGCGGCCGTGAGGCGCTCCCCCGGGAGGACGTTCGGAATCCCCGGCGGGTAGGCGGCCAGCGACTCGGCGGCCACCCGCCCCACGGCCTCGCCAGCGGGCAGGACCTCCTGGGGGCCGAGAAAGGCCTCCCGCGGAGTCATGACCAGCTCACCCCAGGGCGGAGGCGGGGCGAAGGCCTCGCGCCGGCGGTGCTCGGGCCCCGGGAGCGAGGCGACGACGTCGCGCAGACCGTCGAGCAACCGCCCGCCGCTCGCCGCCACGTCCTCGGCCATGCCGAACACCGCAACCATCACGTTCTCGCCGGCGAGCTCCATCTGGATGTCGTGCTGGTCCCGCAGCCCGCGGGCGAGGTCGTAACCGGTCGCCCCCGTCCCGCGCACGTCGATCGCCACGCGCAGCGGGTCGTACTCGTGCACGCCGGGGGCGCCCACGAGCCTCTCGTCCAGCACGTCGAGGCCCGGCAGCTCGCGCACCGTGTCGCGGAACTCCCGCAGGCCGTCGATCGTGCGCGACAGCAGCTCACGCCCGTGGCTGACGGCCAGCCTTCGAGCCGCGTCGAGGGATCCCGTCAACAGGGAGCTCGGGCTGGTGGACTCGAGCAGCGTCACGCAGCGATCCACCAGCTCGTCGTCGAGGCGACCGTCCTCGCCCACGTGCACCATGGCCGCCTGGGTCAGGCTCCCCACGACCTTGTGCGTGCTGGAGACCACCAGATCTGCGCCCAGGGCGAGCGCGGGCGACGGCAGGTCGGCGTGGAAGGGGAAGTGGGCGCCCCAGGCCTCGTCGACCACGAGCGGCACGCCGTGGGCGTGGGCCACCTCGGCCAGTCCCTCGATGTCCGCGACTGCACCGAAGTAGGTGGGAGAGACCGCCGTGGCGCCAACCGCGCCGGGGGTCTCCCGCAGCGCTGCATCCAGGCTGTCCGGGGTGATGCAGTGGGCGATGTGCAGCTCGGGGTCGAGCTCGGGGGCCACGAATGTCGGCCGCATCCCGGAGAGGACGAGCGCGTCGATCGTGCTGGAGTGCGCATTGCGCTGGACCACGAGCTCGCGGCCGCGGTGGGCGAGCGTCAGGAGCGCCACGTGGTTGGCCTGCGACGCGCCGTTGACGAGGAACCAGGTGCGGCGGGCTCCCCAGGCGTCGGCGGCCATCAGCTGGGCCTGCTGGAAGGGCGTGGGCTCAGGGCCCTGGTCGATGCCGGGCGTCAGCGCCGGTATGTCGAGGTCCAGCGCTCCCTCGCCGAAGGCCTCGATCAGGCCGGGGTCGGCCGCCTCACCGCCCTTGTGGCCGGGCACATGGAAACGGCCTGGACGACGCTCGGCGTAGTGGCGGAGGGCATCGAGGTACGGCGCTTCGCTCTGGGCCGGCGTCGCCCCCTCCTGCCGGCGGCGCCCGGTGGAGGGCTCGGAGACGGACATGCGGGGCGAGTCTAGGTACTTCGCTGCCCCAGGGCGGCCTCCACGGCCGCCTCAGGGGAGCCGGCCGCTTCGACGCCGTCGATGGCCCAGGTATGCAGGCCCACCACCCTCTTTCCCGCCTTCAGGGCGAGCGCGATCTCCGACAGCGTGCCGTGTCCGCCGCCCACGGCGATCAGCACGTCCGCCGCTCGCACTACGAGAACGTTTCGCGCCTCGCCCAGGCCGGTGGCGACGGCCACGTCGACGTACCGATTGGCCGCTCCGCGGTCGCCGCCGGGTAGGAGCCCGACGGTGACCCCGCCCGCCGCCTTGGCCCCGCGGCAGACCGCTTCCATCGCTCCGCCCAGGCCGCCGCAGACGACCACGGCGCCGCGGGCGGCGAGCCCTCGACCGACCGCCTCCGCCGCAGCCGCCACCTCGGCCGGGGCGTCTCCCGGCCCCGCCACCGCGACGTAGAGCGGCTGGCTCAGGGCCGCTCGGGACCGCCGGGGACGTCGGGCTCCACGGCAGCGGGCCCGCCAGGAGGCTCCGGCGCCCCGTCGCGGGGCGCCGGCTCCCGCTCGCGGCCCTCCACGGTCAGCGAGATGTGGGTCGTGGCCAGCACCGCCCCGAGGGCCATCAGGCCGGCGCCGCCGAGCGCCAGCCAGATTCCGATGTCCTTCTCCGGACCGGCCGGGCCAGCCACGGCGGGCGGGTCGTTGACGATCTGGGTGAGTACGACCACCAGCGCGAGCAGCGCCGGAGCCAGGACGAGCACAGCTGTGTCGGGCGCCCTGACCAGTCCCAGCGCGCCCGCCAGCCCGACGAGCGCCCAGAGCGCCAGCCCCGCGAGGAGCAGGTCGGCGAGCTCGAAGACCGTCCACCCGGTCACCTGCTCGTACCAGTTGAGGAACAGGCTCACCACCAGCAGCAGCGCACCGACCGAGGCCACGAGCGGCCCCAACGGAATGTGATGCTCGCTCCGCACCCGGGCTAGCGGACGACGAAGTTGACCAGTTTGCCCGGCACCACGATGGCCTTGACGATCCGCTTGCCGTTGAGCCGCGCGGCGAGCTTGTCCGAGCCCCGGGCCAGCGCCTCGAGCTCCTCCTGGGAAGCGCTCGCGGGAGCCGGCAGGCGGTCGATCAGCTTTCCGTTCATCTGGACGACCAGCTGGATCTCGTCCCGGGCCAGGAGCGCCGGGTCGGCCACCGGCCAGGGCTCCTCCCACACTCGCCGGCCCGTCATCATCTCGAAGACCTCGGAGCCCAGGTGGGGGGCGAAGGGGAAGATCAGCGAGGCGGCGGTCGCCACGGCGAAGCGCACGTGGCCGAGCGGGGCGTTCTCGCGCTGCCGGTAGATCTCGTTCACCAGCTCCATGGCCGCCGCGATCGCGGTGTTGAAGCCGAAGTTCGCCTCCATGTCGCGGGTGACCTTGTCGATCGCCCAATGCGCCTTGCGCAGCAGGTCGCTCGCGTCGCCGTCGGGACCGTCGTCGGCCGAGCCGTCCGCCGGGGTCTGGGCGGCGACGGTCCAGAGCCGCGAGAGGAAGCGGTGCACGCCGCCGACGCCCGCATCCTGCCAGTCCGCGTCCTGGCCCGGGGGGCCGAGGAAGAGGATGTAGCAACGGGCGGTGTCGGCGCCGTAGCGCTCGACGTAGTCGGCGGGCGAGATGACGTTGCCCTTCGACTTGGACATCTTCGCGCCGTCACGGGTGATCATGCCCTGAGTGAACAGCCGGGCGAAGGGCTCCTGCACGTCGAGCAGGTTCATGTCCGCCAGCGCCTTCACGAAGAAGCGGGCGTACATCAGATGCAGGATCGCGTGCTCGACACCGCCGATGTACTGGTCCACCGGCATCCAGCTGTTGACCACCTCGCGATCCCAGGGCGCGTCTTGGTTGCGGGGATCGCAGTAGCGCAGGAAGTACCAGGACGAGTCGACGAACGTGTCCATGGTGTCGGTCTCGCGCCGGGCCTCACCGCCGCAGCGGGGACAAGTGGTGCGCACCCACTCCTCGGCCGCGGCCAGCGGTGAGCGGCCCTTGGGGGTGTAGTCCTCGATCTCCGGCAGCTCCACCGGCAGCTGGTCGTCGGGCACGCCGACGAGGCCGTCCCGCTCGCAGTAGACCATCGGGATCGGGCAGCCCCAGTAGCGCTGGCGGGAGAGCAGCCAGTCGCGCAAGCGGTAGTTCACGGTGCCCCGACCGAGGTCCCGCTCCTCCAGCCAGGCGGTGATCGCCGCCTTGCCCTCAGGCGCGGGCATGCCGTTGAACGGGCCCGAGTTGATCAGCACCTCGTTCTCCGTGTGGGCGACGAAGGCCTCGCCCTCGGCGCCGGGCTCGCCGTCCGCCGGCGCCACCACGGGCCGGATCTCCAGGCCGAACCGCTCGGCGAAGTCGTAGTCGCGCTGGTCGTGCGCCGGCACCGCCATGATCGCGCCGGTGCCGTACTCCATCAGCACGTAGTCGGCTACGAACATCGGGATCTGCTCGCCCGTCACCGGGTTCGTGACCGTCCGGCCCAGCGCCACACCGGTCTTCTCCTTGTGCTCGTCCCCACGCTCCTCGGCCGATTCAGTCAGAGCGCGGTTGACGTAGTCGTGCACCTCGGGAGAGTCGTTCAGCCGGAACACGTCGGGGTGCTCGGGCGCCATCACGAAGAAGGTCGCTCCGAAGAGCGTGTCCGGCCGGGTGGTGAACACCGGGTAGTCGATTCCGAGCTCCTCGCAGCTGAACACGACCTCCGCCCCCTCCGAGCGTCCGATCCAGTTCTCCTGCATGGTCACCACGTGCCGAGGCCAGCTGATGTGCTGCATGTCTTCGAGCAGACGGTCGGCGTAATCGGTGATGCGGAAGAACCACTGTTCGAGCTGACGCGCCTCGACCGGACTGCCACAGCGCTCGCAATGGCCGTCGATCACCTGCTCGTTGGCCAGCACGGTGGCATCCTTCGGGCACCACTTGACCGCTGCCTCCTTGCGGTAGGCGAGCCCGCGCTCGTAGAGGCGCAGGAAGATCCACTGGGTCCAGCGGTAGTACTCCGGGTCGCTCGTCGCCAGCTCCCGCGTCCAGTCGATCGAGATGCCCCACTGGCGGAACTGGCGCTGGAACTCGGCGATGAACGCGTGGGTGGACTCGCTCGGATGGCGCCCGGACTTGATCGCCTCGTTCTCCGCCGGCAGGCCGAACGCGTCGTAGCCCATCGGGTGGAGCACCCGGTGGCCCCGGCGGCGCCAGTAGTGGGCCACCGCGTCGCCCAGCGAGTAGTTCTTCAGGTGGCCGATGTGGGGCTCGCCCGAGGGGTAGGGCAGCATCTCGAGCACGTACGCGGACGGGCGCTCGCTCGCGTCGTCGTTGGCAACCTCCCAGGTGCCCTCCTCGGCCCACACCCGCTGCCACTTGGGCTCGATCGTCTTCGGGTCGTAACGCTCCACGATGAGGAGCAAGGGTACAGTCGGACCCGGTGAGGGCGAACGGGCTCGAGCTCGCCTACGACCGCGCCGGTGAGGGCGGCCGTGCTCTTCTCCTGCTGCACGGCTGGCCCGAGACCCGGCGCATCTGGAGGCGCAACATCGAGCCGCTGGCGGACGCCGGTTTCGACGTGATCGCGCCGGACCTCCGCGGCTTCGGCGACTCGGGGCTGGCCCCCGACGACCGCTACGACGCCGTCGCCCACGCCACCGACATGGCCGCGCTCCTCGCAGCCCTGGGGCACGAGCAAGCGGTGGTATGCGCCGGCGACCTGGGCGGCGTCGTGGCCCAGGACATGTCGCTGCGGTTCGAGGGGCTCGTCGAGCGGCTGGTTCTGTTCAACACGATTGCTCCGGTGCTTCGCGGGACGCCGCGGGAGCTGGCGCCGGAGGTGCGCATGGCCGCCGACTACTTCGCCAGGCAGGCGCGTGACGCCGACGGGCTCGCCGCCGAGCTCGACACGCCGGCCAAGCGCCGGCGCTACGTCGCGCAGTTCTACGGCTCGCGCTTCTGGGCGGCGCCGGGCTCGTTCACGCGCGAGGACGTGGACCTCATGACCGAGCCCTTCGCGGATGCCGACCGCTTTCGAGCCTCGATCGCCAACTACGAGTACGTGGGCGGACCGCGCACGGCACCCGAGCAGGTGCGGCTGACCGAGGTGAACCCCACCCCCGCGCTCATCCTCTACGGCCCGGAGGATCACGTGATCACGCGTGACTTCCCGCAGCGCATGGTGGCCGCGTTCCCGAACCGGGCCGGGCCGTTCGTGGTGCCCGGTGCCGGCCACTTCCTCCAGTGGGAGCAGGCCGAGGTCCTGAACGGCGCGCTGCGCTGGCTCTGCCTCTGACCGCCGCGGACGCCTGCGATAGTCGATGGCCGCGATGGCCCTGGCTCAGACAGCGGAGACGCCGCCCACAGGAAGGAAGCTGAGAGTCGACGAGCGGGTGAGCCCGCTCGAGCTGTTCTTCGACCTGGTGTTCGTCTTCGCGCTAACCCAGGTGACCGCGCTGATGGCCGGCAACGCGACGTGGGAGGGACTGGCGGAGGGGATGCTGGTCCTGGCCGCGCTCTGGTGGGCGTGGGCGGCGTACGCGTGGTTGACCAACTACATCAATGCGGACGAGGGCCGGGAGCGGCTCCTCATGTTCGCCGCCATGGCCGCGATGCTCGTGGCCGCGCTGGCCGTGCCGGGGGCCTTCACCGACGACGCGCTGCTGTTCGCGTGCGCGTACGCGCTGGTGCGCTGGCTGCACATGTTCATCTTTGCCGAGGCCAACGACGACGTGGATGCCGCGGGGGCCATCCGTCGGCTGAGCCGCACCGCGATCCCGGGCCCGGCGCTCCTGATCGTGGCCGCCTTCGTGGACGGGGGTGCGCGCGACGCCCTCTGGGTGCTGGCGCTGGCTATCGACTTCGCGGGGCCGTACGTGTTCGGCGTCCGCGGCTTTCGGGTGTCGCCCGCCCACTTCGCCGAGCGCTTCGGGCTGATCGTGATCATCGCGCTGGGCGAGTCGATCGTCGCCATCGGCGTGGGCGCCGAGGGGATCGGCCTCACCGCCCCGGTGGTCGCGGCTGCGGTGCTCGGCGTGGCCCTGTCGGCCGCGCTCTGGTGGGCCTACTTCGACGTGGTCGCGCTAGTGGCCGAGCGGCGTTTCAAGGAAGCCCGCGGCTATTCGCTGCCGCGCATGGCCCGGGACGCCTACAGCTACCTCCACCTCCCCATGATCGCCGGGATCATCCTCGTGGCTCTGGGGATGAAGAAGACGCTGGAGCACGTCCACGAGCCGCTCAAGATCGTCGCCGCGACCGCACTCTTCGGCGGTCTCGCGCTCTACTACGGCGGCCACATCGGCTTCCGCCTTCGCAACGTGGGCACCCTCAGCACGCAGCGCCTGCTGGCTGCGCTGGTCTGCCTGGCGCTGATCGCGCCCGCCACCGAGGTCGACGCCCTGGTAGCGCTCGCCTGGGCGGCGGCTGTGGCCGCCGCGCTGATCGCGTACGAGGCCATTCGCTTCGCCCAGGCGCGGGCGCGGGTGCGGACCGAGCACGTGGCGGCCGGCGATCACGGCTGAGGGGGCGACCTCCGCTTCACCGCACTTTCACCACTTGGCGCAGCGGGCCGTCTAGCGTCACCCCATCGGCCGTTCATCTCTACTGCGCCCTGACTCGGGGCTTCCCGCGACCGCCGGCGAGCTGCTCAACCTCTTCGGACATGCCGGCGTCAACGTCCGCGACTCGACCGCGCTGCTTCGGGACCTGATGCGCTCCTGGCCCGACGGAGCGGATCGGCGCCGCGAGCTGGTCGACCTCGAGCACCGAAACGACGCGGTGACCCACGACATCGTCCATCACCTCCACACCGGCGGTGCGGCGCCGTTTGAGCGCCGCGACGTCCTGTCGCTCGCCTCCGGCCTCGACGACGTGGTCGACTACGCCGAGGAGGCCGGCGACTTCCTGTCCCTCTACCGCGTGGAGGCCCCGACCGACCAGGCCATCGCGCTGGCCGACACCCTGGCCGCCGCGGGTGCCGAGGTGGCCGCGGCGCTGAGCTCCCTCGACGAGCCGGCGGCCGCGAAGGACCACCTGGACGAGATCGACCGCCTCGAGCACGAGGGCGACCGGATCCTGCGTGAGGGCCTGACCGCCCTCTTCGACGGCGGCATCGACCCGATGGTCGTGATCCGCTGGAAGGACATCTACGAGCGCGTAGAGCAAGCAATCGACGCGTGCGACACGGTCGCGCACACGCTGCGGGGGATTGCGGTCAAGCGGGCCTGAGGGCGGGCCGTGACCCGTCGCCGCCGAAGTCAGGCGGCACACCGTTCGTCCTTCGGCGGCGCCGCCGGGCACAGCCGCGCGAAGGGTCTGCCGTGCCGGCTGATGTGCACCTCCTCACCGCTCGCGGCTAGTTCCAGGTAGAACCCGAAGCGATTGCGGAACTCGTTGGACCCGACGCGGCGAGCATCAGCCAGAGTCGGCGGCGAGATGGAGCTGAGGGGACTCGAACCCCTGACCTGTTGGCTGCCAGCCAACCGCTCTTCCAGCTGAGCTACAGCCCCCGGAAATTCGAAGCTCGATGCCAGGTTAACGCACGCCCGTTGAGCATTCTTGGGCGAACTTACTCTCAGCCAGAGGCTCCGCCGATCGACAACGCGCTCCTGCTGGAGAAGGTAGCAACGGTCGAGCGCCCCACAGTAGACGGCGACGAGGTCGATCTCGCCCGCCTCGTATTGGCGTCGCTCGTAGCCGTTGGGCGTGCAGCGGTTGCTGGTGAGGCTGACCCTGACGACCCCGCCCACCGGATCGTAGGAGCCCCATTTGCATTGGACCCGTAGCAGCCTTCCGGCGACCTCGAACGCGAGGTCGTAACGCCCGTGCTCGGAGACCGGCCTCAAAACGGGGAGACCAAGGTGTATTGCCGCGGTCGCGATCTCAGCTTCGGCTATCGCGCCCTTCTCGTTGCTTGTCAGCACGAACAAATGTTCGCATAGCTATCGGACGGAAAGAAGCCGGCCTCACACCACCGATCGCGCCGGCGCCTCCCCCCACAGCTGCTCGAGCCGGTAGTACTCGCGCGCCTCCGGGGTGAAGATGTGGACCACGCAGTCCCAGTAGTCGAGGAGGATCCAGCGCGCCTCTCGGCTGCCTTCCGTGCGGCGTGGCAGGAGGCGGTCGCCGCCGTGTTTCAGGTCCTCGTAGATCGCGTCGTGGATCGCCTTGGCCTGGCGCTCGGTGTTGCCGCTGCAGATGACGAAGAAGTCCGTGTAGCTCACGATGCCGCGCAGGTCGATCACGCGGATGTCCATCCCCTTGCGGTCGGCCGCGATGGCCGCGATGCGCTCGGCCAGCGCCTGGGAGTCCAGCTCGCTCATCCGGCCGCCTTCTCCGCGCCGCCCACTGCAGCCGGCTCGGCGGCGGCCGTGGGCTCCGGGGGTGTCGGGTAGGGCCCCGCCTGGGCGATGTGCTCGGCCACCGCGTCGGGCACCAGATAGCGGATCGGCAGGCCCCTCGCGAGCCGGCGCCGGATCGCGGTCGAGGAGATCTGCATCAGCGGCATGTCGAGGTAGCGCACACGCTCGTACCCCTTCAGGCGTCCGATCTTGATGCCGATGGCGTTGCGGCTCCAGCTCACTCGCTCGGCCACCGCGACGGTCGCCAGGGCGAGCACCTCCTCGGGCTCGTGCCAGTCCGGCAGCGCGGCGGCCTGGTCGCCGCCCAGAATGAGGAAGAGCTCGTCGTCCTCCGCGGCGGTGCGCAGCTCACGGAGCGTGTCCGCCGTGTAGGAGGGACCTTCGCGGTCCAGCTCGATGCGGGACGCCTCGAAGCGCCGGTCGTCCCGGATGGCCAGCTCGACCAGCTCCAGCCGCACCTCGCCGCCCGGATCGTCCGCCAGCGCCCGGTGCGGCGCATCTCCCACCGGCACGAAGACGACCTTGTCCAGCTCGAGCTGGACGAGCGCCTCCTGCGCGCACACCAGGTGTCCGACGTGCGGCGGGTTGAACGCGCCCCCGAGGATCCCGACGCGGGGCACCTAGTGCTTCCCGGCGAGGCTGCCGTCGATGATCGGGCGAGGCCGGCCGCGTGCGACGACAGTCGAGTCGGGAAGCACCTACTCGCGGACCTGCCCGGAGCCCTCGATCACGAACTTGAACGTCGTCAGCTCCCGGGCGCCGATCGGGCCGCGGGCGTGCAGCTTCTGCGTCGAGTTGCCGATCTCCGCCCCCATGCCGAAGACACCGCCGTCCGTGAAGCGGGTGGAGGCGTTGACGTAGACGCAGGCCGCGTCCACGCCGCCGGTGAACTGCTGAGCGGCCGCGGTCGAGCCGGTGACGATTGCTTCGGAGTGGCCCGAGCCGTAGCGGTTGATGTGCTCGATCGCCTCGGACGCGGAGTCCACCACGGCGACGGCCAGGATGAGCGCGTGGTACTCGGTGGACCAGTCCTCTTCGGACGCCTCGACGAGCGATTCGGCCAGCTCGCCGGCCAGCGCCCGGGTACGACCGTCCACGCGCAGCTCCACGCCGGACTCCCTCAGCTCGCGGAGGACGCGGGGCAGGAACTGGGCCGCGACGTCGGCGTGGACCAGCAGGGTCTCGGCCGCGTTGCACACCGAGGGCCGCTGGACCTTGGCGTTGAGCGTGATCGCCTGGGCGTCGTCGAGGTCCGCGCTGGCGTCGACGAAGACGTGGCAGTTGCCGGCGGCCGCGTACATGACCGGCACGGTGGCATGCTCCTTGAGAGCCGCCTTGAGCCCCTCGCCGCCCCGGGGGATGATCAGGTCGATCACGCCGTCCTGGGTCGCGAGCTCGCGCAGCTCGTCCCGGTGGCCGCCGGTCACGATCGAGATCGCTCCCTCGGGGATGCCGGCGGACTCGGCTGCGCCCGCCACGACCTGGGCCAGGACCGCGTTGGAGTGGGCCGCGGTCGAGGAGCCGCGCAGGACGATGGCGTTGCCCGACTTGAGGCAGAGCGCCGAGCAGTCCACGGTCACGTTGGGCCGGGCCTCGTAGACCACTGCCACCACGCCGAGCGGCACCCGCACGCGACGGACGTCGAGGCCGTTCGCCAGCCGGTGGCCGTCGATGGTCTCGCCCACCGGATCGGGGAGCGCGGCGATCGAGCGCACGTCGCGAGCGATGCCGGCCAGGCGGGCTTCGCTGAGCTGCAGGCGGTCGAGCAGTCCCGCGTGCAGCCCAGCCTCCTCACCGGCCTCCATGTCCCGGGCGTTGGCCTCGAGGATCTCCCCCGAACGAAGCTCGAGGGCCTCGGCCATCGCCTCCAGCGCAGCGTCCTTGGTCGCCGTGTCCAGCGTGGCCAGCCGGCGCGAGGCGCGCTGGGCCTGCGCGCAGACGTCGGCCGTCGACTGAGCGGTGGTCGCCATGCGGGCAAGGGTACCGTGCCCCGGCGCGCGTTCGGGCGGCCGGAGAACCTCGGTCCGGTCCGGGCCAAGCACGGCCCCTTCCGCAGGTCAGGCCGCCGCGCGGCGGGCGCCGGTGACCGCCCAGCGCCGGCCGGCAAAGCGCCACGAGCAGGTCGCCAGCCGAGCGGCGATCAGGCCGACGAGCCCCGCCCACACGCCCACGATCCCCCAGCCGAAGGCCAGCGACATCAGGGCGATCGGGGCGAACACGCCAAGGGAGGCGGCCAGCATCCCCCACATCAGGAAGCGCGTGTCGCCGGCGCCGATCAGGATCCCGTCGAGCGCGAAGACCGCCCCGTTGGCCGGCTGCATGAGGGCGAACAGCCACCAGATCTCGTGCGTGCGCTCGATCACCAGCGGATCGCTGGTGAAGGCCCGGGGCAGCACGTCGCTGAGGATCAGCATCAGCAACGCGAACAACGCCCCCACGGCCACGGAAAGCTCGATCATGCGTCGGGCGGCGTAATAGGCCCCGTCGGCGTCGCCGGCGCCCAGCGAGCGCCCCACGATCACCTGGCCGGCGATGGCGATCGAGTCGAGCACGAGTGCGAGGAACACGAAGAGCTGAAATGCGATCTGATGAGCGGCGAGCGAGTCGTCGCCGACCCGGGCGAGCACCGCGCTGGCCACCAGGAACGAGGCGTACAGGGACGCCGTGCGCACGAAGATCTCGCCGCCGATCCGCATGAGCGGCCGCATGGCGGCCAGGGAGGGTCGCCGGCTGTCCGCGGGGGCGGCGAGCAGCTGGTACACGAACGCGGCGCCCATGCCCGCCTGGGAGACCACGGTCGCCCAGGCCGAGCCTGCAAGCCCCCATCCGAAGCCGTAGATGAAGAGCAGGTTCAGGAGAACGTTGACCACGTTCGCCACCACGACGATCACGAGCGGCGTCCGCAGGTCCGAGACACCGCGCAGGTATCCCTGCCCGGCGAGGGCGATCAGGGCGAAGGGCAGGCCCAGTGAGCCCACCCGCAGGTAGGTCACGGCCAGGTCGGCCGTGCGCCCCTCGCTGCCCATCAGGTCGACCAGCGGAACGGCCAGACCGGCCAGCACGGCGGTGAGCGCGATGCCGATGCCCGCGGACAGCCAGAGCGCCTGCGCGGCGAGCCTGCCCGCGGCCGTCTCCTCGCCCGCGCCGTGGAGGCGGGCGACCTGGGCGGTCGTGCCGTAGGTGAGGAAGTTGAACAGCGTGAACGCGCCCGCGATGAGCGTGCCTGCCAGGGCGAGGGCGGCGAGCTCGGGCGTGCCCAGATGCCCCACCATCGCGGTGTCGGCCAGCAGGTAGAGGGGTTCGGCCGCCAGCGCGCCGAGCGCAGGCAGGGCCAGCTTCAGGATCTCGCGGTCGTGTGGGGAGCGAAGGCGCAAGGGGCTACTCGAGCACGAAGTAGTCCCTGTGCACCGCCTCTTCGGTGGCCCGGGGAAGCAGCTCCCGCACGGCGTCGGTCTTCAGCCCCTTGACGCGGCGCAGCTCGGCCGCGGAGTAGTTGACGATCCCCTTCCCCACCGGGCGGCCGTTGCAGTGGACCTCCACCGCGTCGCCAGCCTCGAACTCCCCCTCCACCTCCACGACGCCGACGGGCAGCAGACTCGTGCCCCGTTCGCGCAGCGCACGCTCGGCGCCCTCGTCGACCAGCAGTCGCCCATGGCTGGGCTTGGCGTACTTCAGCCACAGCTTGAAGCTGGACACCCGGCCGCGCTGGGGGTGGAAGCGAGTGCCGCTCTGCTCGCCCCGCAGCGCCCGCCCCACCTCCTCCGGATCGACGCCCTTGGCGATCGCCACCGGTATCCCCGCCGCGGTGGCCATCTCAGCCGCGACCACCTTGGAGCGCATGCCCCCCGAGCCGAGCGGCGAGGTCGAGAGCCCGATGTCGTAGCGCTCGAGCTCCGACAGCTCGCGCACCTCGGGAATGAGCGCGGCGGCCGGATTGCGGCGAGGATCGGCGCTGTAGAGGCCGCCGGTGTCGGTGAGAAGCACCAGCCGGTCGGCGCCGATCAGGATCGCGACCTGGGCGGCCAGGAAATCGTTGTCGCCGAACGAGATCTCGTCGGTGGTGGTGGTGTCGTTCTCGTTGATGACCGGCACGACCCGCCAGCGCAGGAGCGTCTGCAGCGTGTGGCGCGCGTTCAGATAGTGGGTGCGAGCCGACATGTCGAAGAACGTCAACAGCACCTGGGCGGAGCGGACGCCCTGCCGCTGCAGCAGCTCGTCGTAGGCTCGGTACAGCTTTCCCTGACCGACCGCGGACGCCGCCTGCAGCTCCTCCATCGCCCGCGGGCGCATGGGCAGCTGCATCAGCCGCATGCCCCGCGCGATCGCACCGGAGGTGACCACCACCACCCGGTCGCCGGCGCGGTGGCGGCCGGCCACCTCCGCGCAGACCTCCTCCAGGACGTCCGCGCGCACCTCGCCGGCGTCGTCGGCGACGATGCTGGAGCCGAGCTTTACGACTACAGTCGCCATCGGACTAGTCGGTCGCGCCTCCGCCCGACAACCTCCACTCGCCGTCCTCCTTCTTCAGGTCGAGGCTCTGGACCTGAGCGCGACCCTGGGTCTCGAGCGCGACGGTCACCCGGGCGCTGTCGCCGTCGACCTCGGTCTTGCGGATCTTCACCAGCTTGAGCCGGAGCCCCTCGATCGACGCGAGCTGGCGGCGACAAGCGCCGGCGGCCCGCTCGCCGGTGGCGCCGGTGGTCTGCTCGAGGAACTCCTCCGTGACCAGCTCCTCGCAGAAGCGCTGCCCGTCGCGCTCGTTCGTCGCAGTGACGAAATCCCGCACGGTCTGCTCGGCGTCCTCGCGGTCGTCTCCGCCGCAGGCCGCGACCGCGACCACGGCGAGCAGCAGGGCGATGCCGAGGCGGAGCATGCGGTGCAATCTCACCGGAAGGGCGCCCCGGGGTCGAGCTCGAATACCGTGCCGGCGATCTCCACGTCGTCTCCGGGCTGAAACCCCGCGGCCTCCAGGGCCCGGATGACGCCCAGCGTTCGCAGCCGCTCCTCCACGTAGCGGAGCGCCTCCTCGTTCTCGATGTCATGGCGGGCGATCAGCCGCTCGACGCCGGTCCCCTGCACGCTGAACGCTCCGGGCCCGGTGCGCCGGACCTCGAAGGCCTCGCCCGCCCCGGGCCGGTAGAGGCGGTGGGTGGCCGGGAGCTCTCGCTGCGGGTCCCGCGGCTCGTCCCCCGGCACGCGCTCGAAGATTAGGTCGCGCAACCGGTCGAGACCCTCGCCGGTTGCCGCCGAGGTCGCCACCGCCGGGACGCCCAGCAGCTCCTCCCACTCGCTCACCCGGATCGCGATCTCGGGCGCCGGGACCAGGTCCGCCTTGGCCAGGCAGGTGATGCGCGGCAGCGCCGCGAGCCCCTCACCGTGCTCGCGCAGCTCCGCCTCGACGGTGGCGTGGTTGGCGACCGGGTCGGAGCCGTCCACGGGCGCCACGTCGAGCACGTGCACCAGCAGCCGGCAGCGCTCCACGTGAGCGAGGAACTCGTGGCCCAACCCGGCTCCCGTGCTGGCCCCCTCGATCAGGCCCGGGATGTCGGCCAGCACCAGCTGCCGCCCGTTTCGCTCAATGGTGCCGAGCACCGGCTCGAGGGTCGTGAACGGGTAGTCGGCCACCTTGGGACGGGCTCGGGTGAGGCGGGCCAGGAGCGACGACTTGCCCGCGTTCGGGAGGCCGACCAGCCCGGCGTCGGCCAGCAGCTTGAGCCGCAGGAGAAGCCGACGCTCCTCGCCGGGAAGCCCCGTCTCGGCGAAGCGAGGCGTCTGCCGGGTCGCGTGGGCGAAGTGCCTGTTTCCGCGACCACCGCTGCCGCCCCGGGCCACCACGGTCCGCTGGCCCGCTCTCACGAGGTCCCAGCGGTCCCCGCCCGCCTGATCCTCGATGACCGTCCCCGGCGGCACCCGGATCGTGAGCGGGTCCGGGGTCGCGCCGTGCTTTCCGGAACCCTGTCCGTGGCCGCCGCGCTTGGCCCGATAGTGCGCCCGGCGCCGGAACGTCGACAGGTCGCGCAGCGAGTCGTCGCAGACGACCTCGACCGCCCCACCGCGCCCACCGTCGCCGCCGTCCGGACCGCCCTTGGGGACGTGCGCCTCGCGCCGGAAGGAGACCACGCCGTTGCCGCCCGCGCCGCCCTGCACCTCGATCTGGGCCCTGTCGCTGAACATGTCCGCGTCAACGCCCCGCGAGGCGTTCCAGGAGGCCGGGGTCGTCGGGGAAGAGGCCGGCCGCGGGGAGCCGCGCGAGGAGCTCACGCCAGCCGTCGTGAGCCGCGAAGGCCTGCTCGAGGAGGGGGCGTGCCTCGTTCTCCCGCCCGTCGGCCGCAAGCGCCGCCCCGTGCCAGAAGGCGAACTCGGCGTTGTCGGGGTAGCGCCGGTGGGCCGCGGCGTACTCGTCCAGCGCTCCCTCGACGTCGCCGGCGGCGGCAAGCTCGTCGCCGGTGTCGATATGCGCATAGGCGCGTCGCAGAGCCAGCAGCCGCCCCAGCTCCGCGAGCGGTTCGGGGTGGTCGTCGACCCGCAGGTCCACCAGCCGGTCGCCGGCCGGCCTCTCCCCCGGGCGTGCCGCCACGACCACGAGCGCGGCCGATTGACGGCCCCGCAGGTCTCCGCCCGCGCCCTCGGCCGCCTCCAGGGCCGCCAGCAGCCGCGAGGCCAGATCGCCCTCGGCGGTCTGGTGGGCGCCCACCATCGCGTCCCAGACGCCTGCGCGGGCCATGATGTTGGCCTGGGCCGAGACCTGTTCGCCAACCCGGTGGCCGGCCTCCGCGATGCAGCGCTCGCCGGTGTGCGCCGCCGCCCGGCCCTCGGCGTCGACGAGCGCCACCTGACGGACCTGCGGCTGCGAGTCGGCGGCCAGAAGCCGGCGGAGCGCCTCGTGGGCGCTTGCGCCCTCGCGCATCAGGTCCAGACCCCGCGGCCCGAAGGCAGGCTCGACGATCGACTGGGTGGCCACGGCGCCCACGCCGGCCTCGGCCCAGCTGACCAGAGACCCCACACCGAAGAAGTGCGACTGGACGGCCACCCCCAATTCGCCGGTGGCGGGATCGCGGGCGACGATCGAGTAGGTCACGACCTCGCGATCGTAGGGCTTCGCCGGCGTCCCTTGAGACGCGGCGCTACTCGGGCGGGTCGACCGAGATCACCCGGCCGCGGCGTCCCTGCGAGAACTGGACCACGCCGGCGCGGGCCGCGAAAATCGTGTCGTCCCGGCCCAGGCCGGCGCCCTCGCCGGGCTTGAAGCGGGTGCCGCGCTGGCGCACGATGATCTCCCCGCCGTGCACCTCCTGGCCGGCGAACACCTTCACACCGAGGCGCTGGGCGTTCGAGTCGCGACCGTTCCTGCTCGAGCCGAGGCCCTTCTTATGAGCCATCGTCGTCCTCCTGCTTCTTGGCCGAGCGCCGGGCCTGGGCCTTGATCGACTTGATCTCCAGGCGGGTCAGGTCCGCCCGGTGGCCGTACCGGCGCTTGTAGCCGCGCTTGGGCTTGAACTTGAGCCCGTGGATCTTCTTGCCCCGCTCGTGGCCCGTGACCGTGGCCTGCACCTTCACCTTCCCCAGGTCTCCGCCCTCGAAGAGGGCCTGCCCGGCGTCGGCGAACAGCAGCGGCTCGAGGTCAACCTTGTCGCCCTCGGCCGCGGACATGCGGTCGACGACGATCGAGTCGCCCTCTTGGACGCGGTATTGCTTACCGCCCACTCTCACGATTGCGTAGCTCATGGCAGACAGAGAAAGGGCGCCCGCCCCTGACGGCGCACGCCGCAGGCGAGTGTAGCGGGTGGAAACTGCGGGGAAGGCGCAGGAAAAAGCGCGGGACCGTCGTACGTTCGGGGTACCGTGGCCCCCGTGCAGGTTACCGCTGCACCTCGTCGGCGAAGAAGGACGCGCCGGCGTGTGCCATCTCGCCAGGGCCGCTGGCTGCGCGTCGTGCTCGCCGCACTCGTGGCCGTCGCCGCGGCCGGAGGGCTCGAGCTCGCGTTCGGGACAACGCTCGACGAGCCGAGCACCGTTGCCCGCCCGGACGCGCCGGCGAAGCCCGCGCCGCGCCCTACCGAGCAGGAGCGACCCGCCGAGCGGGCCGCGCCGCCGGTGCTGCCCCAGGGCGCGATCAATCCGGACGTGCCCGGCATCACGACGTTTCGCGGCAACCTGACGCGCAGCTACTACGGCGAAGGACCCGTGCCCAGCAAGCCCCGGATCCTGTGGCGATTCCCCCGCTCCGGCGGCATGTGCTCGCCGTCGACCGACGAGACCGGCACCCACACATGGTGCGGGGTGGGCTGGACCGGCCAGCCGAACGTGATCCCGGGCAAGCGTGGCCGGCTCGAGCTTCGCTTCGGCGCCTACGACTCCAACTACCACTTCCTGCGCGCCCGCACCGGCCGCCGGTTGCGGGCCGACCTGGTCACCGGGGACCTCGCCAAGGGCTCGGCGACGTCCGACCCCGACGGTTACCCCCTCTACTACGCCGGCTCCCGTGACGACCAGTTCCGCATCGTCGCCCTCGATCGGGGCCGACCCACGGTGCTCTGGTCGCTCGACGCCAACACGAGCGCGCCGGACCCCACCTGGAACAACGACTGGGACGGCGCGGCGCTGGTCGTCGGCGACTACCTCATCGAGGGCGGCGAGAACTCCTGGCTGCACGTGATCAGGCTGAACCGGCGCTACGACCGGCGGGGCAAGGTTCGTGTCCGTCCAAAGGTGGTGCTGACCCTCCCGAGCTGGGACGCCCAACTCGAGGTCGACGCGCCCGACCGCCACTACTCGATCGAGAACTCGGTCGCGTTCGACGACGGGGTCGTCTACTTCGCCAACTCGGCCGGGTTGGTCCAGGGCTGGAACATCTCGCGGGTGCTGCGCGGCGGCCATCGGGCCAGGCGCGTGTTCCGGTTCTGGACCGGCGACGACACCGACGCCTCGATCGTGATCGACGAGGAGGGCGCCCTCTATGTGGCCAGCGAGCTCGAGAAGATGAACGCGCGCTCCGCCGAGGTCGGTCAGCTGATGAAGCTGGACCCGTCACGACGCAGGCGGCCACTGCTGTGGTCGGTCCCGATCCGGGAGGCCGCCGACGGCGCCGGCGGCTCCTGGTCCACCCCGGCGCTGGACCGCGAGCTCGTCTACGTCGCCACGAACGCGGGCGGCCTGCTGGCTGTCGAGCGCGACAGCGGACGCGTCCGCTGGCGCATCGGTCTCCCGGGGCCGACTTGGAGCTCGCCCGTGGTTGTCGACAACGTGCTGCTGCAGGGGGACTGCGACGGGGTGATGCACGCGTACGACGTGAGCGACCAGACGCGCCGTCCGCCCCAGCTCTGGCGGGTGGAGCTCGGCGGCTGCATCGAGGCCA
Source organism: uncultured Thermoleophilaceae bacterium (assembly GCA_963821275.1). GTDB lineage: Bacteria > Actinomycetota > Thermoleophilia > Solirubrobacterales > Thermoleophilaceae > JACVRW01. The sequence continues at coordinate 575,266 of CAWGDF010000009.1, read as the reverse complement.
CCCCGGCCGTCTGGAAGGGCATGGTCTTCGTGGGCACGCGCGCCGGGGCGATGTACGCGCTGGGCGAGCGGGGCTGAGCGCGCCCTACTCGCGGGGCGCGGAGGCCAGCGCGGGCTCGGGCCGGCCGCCGGCGGTTTCCGGAGCGCCGGCGGGGTCCGCCTGAGGACGCCCGGTCTGGGCGGTCAGCAGGCCGGCGGCAACCAGCGCGGCGCCGGCGAGCGCGCGCCAGGTGATCGCCTCGTCGTAAAGCGCCGCGCCGAACAGCAGCGCACCGAAGGGCAGCAGCATCGCCAGGAAGGACATGGCCTGTGCGCTGATGTACCGGAGCAGGATGGTGAGCACGACGAACGGGATCGCTGAGCCGATCAGGGCCAGGTAGGCGATCGAGCCGAGGGCCTCCGCGGTCCAGGCGAAGTCGCTCCAGCTCTCGCCCAGCGCGGACGCCCCCAGCAAGAGCAAGCCGCCGCCCAGCATCCCCCAGCCGTTCAGCACCACCGGGTCGAGTCGGCGTGCCCGTCGCTTGAGGGCGATGTTGCCGGCCGCAGCCCCCAGCGGAGACAGGGCAAGCGCCACCGCTCCGGCGAGCGCCAGCTCCTGGTCGCCCAGCTCCAGGCTCTCGGCGAAGGTCAGGGCGAGCCCGCCCAGCGCGATCAGGATCCCGGCGACGAGCCGCGGGCGCAGCGGCGCGTCGGGCAGCAGGAAGGCGGCCATCACGCCGACGTAGAGCGGCAGCATTCCGAACAGGACGGCCGCGAGGCCGGACGGGATGTACTGCTCGCCCCAGTACACCAGTCCGTACGCCAGGGCGAACGGAAACAAGCCGAGGATCCCGGCCAGGAGCCAATCGGTCCTGAGCACTCTCCGCCCGAGCGCCGCCACGGCGAGCAGCACTAGACCGGCGAGCGCAAACCGGGCCCCCGCCCCGAGGAGCGCGGGAGCGTCTTCGAGGCCGATCTTGATCGACACCCAAGTGCTCGACCAGATCAGGACGAGGAGCGTGTAGAGACCGGCGATGGCGCCGCGGGACACGCCCGCCGACGCTAGCGATTGTGATTCACGAGCTCGATGTTGTCGCCGTCCGGATCAATGACGTACGCGGCGTCAGCGAGGCTCGTCGTAGAAGCGCTCGGAGGCCTCCCGGTCATAGACCCCGATGGTGACGTGGTCAAACACCCGCCGGCCGCACATGGCGCAGCTTGTCCGGGTTGACGACCGAGTGGATGGCCTCGATGGCCGTGTCCCCGACATCGAGGGCCATGACCGCCACGACCCGGCCCTCGGCGTCGAAGCTCATAAAACCGGGACGCCCGTTTACCTCCACGGGGCGGATCTTGATCTGGAGCCGCTCGCTGAACCGCATCCAGGCCATGAGCGTGCGGGCCGCGCGTGCCCGGCCGCGCAGAGGACGGGCGAGCGCGGGGGCCTTGCCGCCGCCGTCGCCGTGCAGCTCCACGTCCTCGGCGAGCAGCGCCTCGAGCTTCTCCAACTCCCCCTCCCGCGCCGCGGCGAGAAAGCGCCGGGCCAGCTCCTCCTGACGCTCGGGCGAGGCCTGGAAGCGTGGACGGCGGTCGTCCACGTGGCGACGGGCCCGGCTGGCCAGCTGCCTCGTGGCCGCTTCGCTCTTGCCAACGATGCGCGCGACCTCGTCGTAGCGGTAGTCGAACACGTCGTGGAGCAGCAGGGCCGCACGCTGCTCGGGGGACAACCGCTCGAGCAGCACCAGAAAGGCGAGCGAGAGCGAGTCGGCCAGTTCCGCGTGGCGGGCCGGATCGTCGTCGGCGACGCTGAGAAGCGGCTCGGGAAGCCACTCCCCCACGTAGCTCTCACGCCGCGCGCGCGCCGAGCGCAGCTCGTCGATCGCCAGCCGAGTGGTCACGGTGGCCAGGTAGGCCCGGGGCGACTCGATCCGCTCGCCCTCATCCAGCAGGCGGTGGAGGCGCAGAAGCGCCTCCTGGGTGACGTCCTCCGCCTCGCTCACGCTGCCGAGCATGCGGTAGGCGATCCCGAACGCCGTCGGGCGCAGGTCCTCGAGCACGTCCGCGGGCGCGCCGGTCACCCCAGGCCCTCCGCGAACCCGCGCCGCCAGCTGGCGTAGCCGGGCTCCCAGCCAAGCTCCCGCTTCGCCTTGGCGTTCGACGCCCCGCGGATCTCGGTCATCATCACGGTCGCGGCCTCCCCGGCCATGATCCGGGCCAGCCAGCGAGGCAGGCGCCGCGGCGGCTTGGCGCCGATCGCCCGTGCCAGCACCGGCAGCAACTCGCGCACCTCGGCCGGCTCGTCGTCCACGACGTGGTAGAGCCCACGCCGTCCCCGCTCGACGGCCGCCTCGGTGGCCGCCGCCGCGTCGTCGATGTGGATCAGCGACCACACCCCGTGACCGCCGCCCACGATCGGGAACTTGCGGCCGCGCACGGCCGCGATCTGCTCGCCCTCCGGCTCGGTTGCGAGCGAGGTGCCGGGGCCGTAGAAGCCGCCGTAGCGAAGGGCGATCCCCTCCGTCCAGTCTGCACCCGTCACGGCCTGCTCCAGATAGAGGATGGCCTCGAGCGTGGTGCGAACCTGATCCGGCGGATCGGTGTCGAGCGGGTCGTCCTCGCTCTTGACGGGCCCGCCGGTGCGCGCGAACGGCCAGCCGGCAAAGCTCTGCGCGATGAACTTTCGCGCGCCCACCGCGCGGCCCGCGGCCAGCAGGTTGTCCGTGCCCTCGGTGCGGAGCCGGTTGGTGGGCGCAAACGTGCGCTCGAAGTGGCGCAGGTCGATCGAGCCCGAGAGGGCAGTGAGCTGGTGAACGATCACGTCCGGCTCGGCGGCGGCCACCGCGCCCGCCACGGCGTCCGGGTCGAGCGCGTCCGCCACCACCGGCTGTGCTCCGAGCTCGCGGAGCAGGCCCTCCTTCTCGGGCGTGCGTGTCATGCCGGTGACGTCATGACCCTGCGCGACCATGCGCGGCACCAGCCGGCGGCCGAGCGCGCCTGTGGCTCCTGCGACGAATACCTTCATCGGTGTCTCCTGGTTCGGGTCTCGACCATGAGACGAGACAGCCGACCTGGCTGTGACACCGGTCGCGCGCCTACGACGAAGCCGACTCCGTCTTCTTTCGCCGGCCCCGGCCGCCGCGCCGCCCGCGCCTGCGGCGGCGGCCGTTGGAGGACTCCTCCTCGCCGGACGTGCCCACCACGACGCCCTCCGGCGGGTCCACGAGCGACGCCTGGGCCGCGCTGCGGCCCACCTTCTCGATGCGCACCAGGGTCTTCTCGCCCACCAGTGACGCGGCCCCGAACACCGACACGACGTAGCCGTCGAGCTTGGCGACGGCGTCGTCGTCGTTGTACATGTGCGGCTCCTCGATCTGCACGAGCACCTCTTCCCCCTCGCGGAAGGGCAGCGCCCGCTCCTCGATCTCCTCGCGGGTGCCCTCGGCCACGACCTCGAAGTGGTCGATGGGCAGGGCCTCGGTGCCCTCGAAGTGGAAGTGCTTGCCGGTCTCCTGCTCGATCTCGATGATCGGGCCCTCCTCACCCTGCACGCCCACCAGCAGCGCGGCCACGCTGGGGTGCACGCGGATCAGGAACGCCGGCGGCCGCGGCCGCTCGCCGGCAACGTCCCGCAGCCAGCGGTCGACCTCCAGGGCCACCGTCTCCTCGGAGAGCACCACGCCCTCGCCCTCGCAGGTCGGGCAGGTCTTGGTCAGGATCTCGCGCACCCCGTCGGTCACGTTCTGGCGCGTCATCTCGACCAGCCCCAGGGGCGAGATCTCGACCACGTAGGTCTTGGTGCGGTCCTCGTCGAGCGACTTGCGCAGCGTCTTCAGCACGGCGTCGCGGTTGCGGGCCCGGGCCATGTCGATGAAGTCGATGACGATGATCCCGCCGATGTCCCGGAGCCGGAGCTGGCGCACGACCTCCTCGGCCGCCTCGAGGTTGGTCTTCGTGATCGTGTCCTCGAGCTTGGCGCCCTTGCCGCGGCCGGTGAAGGAACCGGAGTTGACGTCGATCACCGTCATGGCCTCGGCGTAGTCGATCATCAGGTAGCCGCCGCTGGGCAAATCCACCCGGCGCTTGAGCACCGACTGAATGGCTTCCTCGACGCCGTAGCGCTCGAACAGCGGCTCGTTCTTGTCGTCGTAGAACTCGAGCCGCTCGAGCAGCTCCGGCGCGGTTCGGTTGAAGAACGACTCCAGCCGGTGGTGCTGCTTCTTGTCGTCGACTATCGCCTTCTCGAACTCGGCGCTGAAGATGTCGCGCGCGACCCGCACCGAGAGGTCCGCCTCCTGGAAGACCATCGCCGGGGCCACGGTGTCGGCGGACCGCTTCTGGAGCACGTCGTGCAGCTTGTGCAGGTACTTGATCTCGCGCTCGAAGTCCTCGCGCGTGGCGCCCTGAGCGGCCGTGCGGACGATCGCGCCGCCGTCGCCCAGGTCGGCCTTCCCGGCCGCCCGCCGCAGGCGGTCGCGTTCCTTGGGCTCGAGCCGGCGCGACACGCCCACGCCCTCGCCCTGGGGGACGTAGACCAGGTAGCGCCCCGCGACGGAGAGCTGCATCGACAGCCGCGGCCCCTTGGTCTTCAGCGGGTCCTTGACCGCCTGGACGAGCACCTCCTGGCCGGGCTTGAGGAGCTCGGTGATGCGCTTGCCGCGCTGGCGCCCGCTGCGCCCGCGCCGGGCCACGTCCACTCCGGGGAAGACGAGGTCGTCGGCGTGCAGGAAGCCGTTCTTCTCGAGCCCGATGTCCACGAACGCGGCCTCGAGCCCCGGCAGGACGTTGTCGACCTTGCCCTTGTAGATGTTTCCGACGATCGACCGGGAGCCGCGGCGCTCGATGTAGAGCTCCCCGACACGCCAGTTGTCGTCCTGTGCCTTCTTGCCGCGCCCCCGCTTAGCGCCGGAGGTGGAACCCTCCGATTCGAGGATCGCGACCCTGGTTTCGCCACGGTCCACCGTGACGAGCAACTGCTTTCTCAAGATGAAGTCCCTTCATAAGTTTCATAGGCCCTTCGCTGCAGCCGTTTCGCGCGCTTGCGCGTGTATGGACTGCAGCAGCCCTATGGCCATCAGCGTTGTGATCACCGACGAACCGCCGTAACTGATGAGCGGCAGGGGGATACCGGTGATCGGCATGATCCCAATGGTCATGCCCACGTTGACGAAGACCTGGAACATCAGCATAGCGGTGATGCCTCCCGCCACCAGCGCGCCGTAGAGGTTCTTCGACATCGTCAGGATCCGCAGCGCCCTCCAGATGAGCAGGGCGAACAGCGACAGGACGATCGCCGCCCCGACGAAGCCGAACTCCTCCCCGATCACCGAGAAGATGAAGTCGGTGTGGTGCTCGGGCAGGAAGTCGAGCTGCGTCTGGGTGGACTCGTCGCCGCGACCGGTCTTCCCCCCGGAGCCGATCGCCGTCAGCGACTGATTGATCTGGTAGCCCTCCTCGCGCGGGTCGTCCGTGGGGGCGAGGAAGGCGGTCAGGCGGTCCTGCTGGTACGGCTTCAGGACCTCCACCCCGGCCGCCGGCGCCAGCACCAGCACCACGACGATCGCCGCCGCGCCCAGCACGCCCAGCGCGGCGAAGTGGGTCCACTTGGTCCCGGCCACGAACAGCACGGCCAGGACGATCGCCAGGTAGACCAGCCCCGAGCCCAGGTCGGGCTGGGCGACCACCAGCATCGCCGGCACGACGGCGAGCAGGAGGATCCGGCTGGTGGTCTCGCGGTCGTCCAGCCGCCGCGTGCGGTCGACCGCGAACGCCGCCAGAGCGAGCACGAGCAGCAGCTTGCCCAGCTCGGAGGCCTGGAAGTTGAAGAAGCCGAACTCGATCGCGCGCCGCGAGCCCCGTGCCGTCGCGCCCATCGCGTACACCAGCACGATCGAGGCGATCATGAACGCGTAGAGGCCGAACTTCCACTCCCGCAGGCGGGAGTAGTCGAAGCGCGAGATCAGCAGCATGAGGATCAGCCCCACGCCCGCGTAGACGGCCTGGCGCAGGGCGAAGTAGTTGGGATCGCCGGGGATGTCGTCCTTGGTGGCGGTCCCGACCACGTAGATGCTCGCCGCCACCAGCCCGAGGGTGGCCAGCAGCATCAGCGGGTCGATGCGCAGGATGCGCACGCCCAGATCGCGGAAGTCCTGAACCGGAGTGGCTTCCATCAGATGGTTGGCTCCGGATCCGCGTGCCCGCGGGGGCGCCCCAGACCGAGCTGGGCGGAGACCGCGGACGAAGCCGATAGTGGATGAACTATCGGCGAGGACGTGGGGGCCGATCCAGCGACGGTATGGGGCGTCATCCGTGGGTGCGCGGGTTCGGGGCCAGCCATCTCAGTCGGGTGCTCCGCCACCCGCGACGATCTGCTGCTCGTCGACCTGGAACAGCTCGGCCAGTATGCGGCGCGCCATCGGCGCCGCGGTCTCGGCGCCGAAGCCGCCGGCCTCGTCGGTGACCGCGACCACGTACTTCGGGTCCGGGAACGGGGCAAGAGCGACGTACCAGGACTGGTCCGCCCGGCCGAGGCCCTTCTCGGCCGTTCCGGTCTTGCCGGCGATCGGGACCGGGAAGCCGCTGAACACCTCGGTCGAGGTGCCGCCGCCGGCGCTTGCCGCTCCGCGGAGGCCGTCCAGGATCGCCTGGCGGAAGCCGGGGTCGATCTTCAGCTTGCGCGCCACCGGAGCGTCGAGCTGCTGCAGCGCTCGCCCGGCGGCGTCCTCGATGCGCATTCCCAGCCGCGGCTGCAGGACCCTGCTTCCGTTGGCGATCGTGGCGTAGGCCACCGCCATCTGCATCGGATTGGAGGCGACGTCGCCCTGGCCCACCGAAAGGTTGATGTTGTCGCCGACCGACCAGGGCCGGTCGGTGAGCTTCTGCTTGTACAGCCGGTTGCGCCAGCGCGGGCCGGGGATGCGGCCGGGGGCCTCGGCGGGGAGGTCGATGCCGGTGAGCCGGCCGACGCCCAGCCGCCGGGCCCAGCGCTGCAGCGCCGGGCTGCCGTTCATGTCCCGGCCGAGCTGGTAGAAGAACACGTCGCTCGAGACCGTGAGCGCCTGGCGCAGGGCCAGCGCGCCGTAGGAGGCGTCACCGGCGTTCTTGAAGGTCACCCCGCCCACGGTGAGCGAGCCGCCGTCGAAGAGAACGGTGTCCGGGGTGATCAGGCCGCTCTCCAAAGCGGCGGTGGCCGTGATCAGCTTGAAGGTGGAGCCGGTGGGATAGCCGCCCTGGATCGCGCGGTTGAACAGCGGCTTGCCGTACTCCTCCGAGCTGAGCCGCTTGAGGTCGGACGCCTTGACGACCTTGGCGAAGATGTTCGGGTCATAGGACGGCTCGGAGCCGAGCGCCACCACCTCGCCGTTGTTCACGTCCATCACGGCGAACGCGCCGGCGCCGGTGCCCGAGGCCAGGGCCTCCTGACCGGCCTTCTGGACCTCGAAGTCGACCGACAGGCGGAGCTGGCGCCCCGGCTGCGGCGGGCGGGTCTTGAGCTCGCGGTTGAGGTTGCCGAGCGCGTCCACCTGCACCCGGCTGGCGCCGTTGCGACCGCGCAGGAAGCGGTCGTACTCCGACTCGATCCCGCTCTGCCCCACCCGGTCGCCCATGTCCACGCCGCGGAAGCGCTCGTCGTCGAGCTGCTCGGCCGTCACCTCGCCGACCGTGCCGAACAGGTGCGCGCCGATCTCGCGATGCGGGTACACCCGCAGGAACACGCGCTCGACGGTGACGCCGGCGAACTCCTGCGAGCGCTCGAGCACGTAGGCCACGATCTCGTCGGGGACGTCGGTCTTGACGGTGGCGGTGGAGTAGGGCAGCGCCTTCAGCTGCCGCTCGACCCGGCGCTCGATGCCCCTCGCCCGCATGTCGAGCAGCTCGGCCAGCCGGCCGTATACCTCGCGCCGGTCCTCGAGGTCCTCGGGCAGCTTGTCCGGGGTGACCTTGATGGCGAGCCCGACCCGGTTGCGGACCAGCACCCGCCCGTTGCGGTCCACGATCTCCCCTCGAGGGGCCTGGACCTTGATCTCGCGGACGCGGTTGTCGTTCGCCTCGGCCAGGTACTTGTCGCCGGACAGCACCTGGAGGTACCAGAGCCGGAAGAAGATGACCGAGAAGGCGACGAGCGCGATGCCGCCGATGATCGCCACGCGCCAGGCGAGCTTCGGGGTGAGCGTGGGGCGGCGCTCGTTGTCCAGGTACATCAGATTTCGAGCCCTCGCAGGCCGAGCGGGCCGGACTCGCGCGGCGCCTGGCGGTGGCGACGGCGGAGCTCGCGGGGATCGACCGCCAGCGAGGGCCGCAGCACCCAGCGGCAGCCCGCGAATACCGGCAGTGCCAGCAGGGCGTTCAGCAGCACGGTCACGATCATCTCGCGAATGACGAGCGGGCTCACTCTCGCCCCCACGTCGAGCATGAAGGACACCGCGGCGAAGGCCAGCACCCACGCTCCGGTGGCGGCCACGCCGACCGGGATCGGCAGGAGCCCGTGGCTGGGGTCACGCAGCTCGCGGAAACGGCCCACGCCGTAGCCCACGGCGATCAGGACCAGGGACGAGGCGCCCATGGTGGCTCCGGTGGCGAGATCGAGCAGGAAGCCCGCTGCGAAGCCGGTGGCGCAGCCCGGGATGCTGCCGGCGTAGAAGGCCACGGCCGCCACCACCAGCACCACGATGTCCGGGTGCCCGCCGGCGATCCCGATGCGGCTCAGCACGGAGACCTGCAGCACCAGCGCGACCAGTAGGAGCAGCCCCACGCGCACGAAGGCGACCGGCGAGAGGATCACGGCGTGATCACCCCCGCGGTCTGAGTGCCCCGCCCCCGGCGGGTGAGCACCTGGACGATGTCGATGCGGCCGAGGTCGGCGAAGGGCCGGATGTGCACCCGCTGGAACAGCTCCAGCTCGTCGAGGTCCACCTTGGTCACCCTGCCGATCGGTATCCCGCGCGGGAAGAGCGACTCCACCTTGCCGGACTTGAAGCCCGAGGTCACCACGGTCGTGCCCTCGGTGACGCGGTTGCCCGCCTGGACGAAGTCCAGCAGCATGTCGTCAGGATCCCCCACCTCGGGCTTGACCACACCGGCCGCGCCGCGGGGCATGATCTGCGCCGAGACGGCGCTGGAGCCGTCGGTGATGAGCGTCACCTCGGCGGTGCCGTCGGTCACGCGCGTGATCTTTCCCGCCAGGCCACCTGCGGCGATCACCGGCTGGTCGAGCCTCACCCCATCGCCGGCGCCCTTGTCGATCTTCAGCCCCGAGTACCAGCTGGTCGAGGAGCGGGCGATCACCCGGGCGGTCACGGGCTCGGTGCCCTGGGGAAAGCCCTCCTCGCGCTGCAGCCGCACCAGCCCGCGCAGCTGGCGGCCGTCGCGTTCGGCGGTCTGGATCTGCGCGAGCTCGGAGCGCAGCCGCTCGACCTCCTCCTTGAGCTCCTCGTTCTGGTCCTTGGCGTCGAAGGTGTCGCCGGTCCAGCCCACCAGGTCGCGCACCGGCTTGAGCACCGTGGTGGCGCCGCTCTCGATCGGGGCGAAGGTCTCCTGGGCGCCGCGTTGGAGCGAATGGAAGAAGCCGCTACCGGACTCGCCGAAGTACGCCGTGATCACCACCAGCGACAGGGCGACGAAGACGGCGAGCGCTGCCCGCCGCCTGCGGACCGCCTTCCTGTCCTGCACGCCGTGCGCTCCGCGCAGCGGCGGCTACCGCCGCCGGGCCGTTCGGGAATTCTTGTTGCTGCGGTGGATGGCCTCGAACTCCTCGAGGCTGCGGCCCGAGCCCACCGCCACGCAGGTGAGCGGCGACTCGGCCAGGTGCGCCGGCATCTGGGTCTCGTCGCGCAGGCGCTCGTCGAGCCCCTGCAGGAGAGCCCCGCCCCCGGCGAGCATGATGCCGCGGTCCATGATGTCCGAGGCCAGCTCCGGCGGAGTGCGGTCGAGCGTCTCCTTCACAGCGTCGATGATGGCCTGGAGCGGCTCCTCGAGCGCCATTCGCACCTCTTCGCTCGTGAGCACGATCGTCTTCGGCAGGCCGGAGACGAGGTCGCGCCCGCGGATCTCCGCCTGGACCTCCTCGTCCAGCGGGAAGGCCGAGCCGATCTCGAGCTTGACCTCCTCGGCCGTCTGCTGGCCGATCATCAGCTTGTACTCGCGCTTGACGTAGGCGATGATCGCGTCGTCCAGCTCGTCGCCGCCGATCCGGATCGACTGCGACACGACGATGCCGCCGAGCGAGATCACCGCCACCTCGCTGGTGCCACCGCCGACGTCGACCACCATGTTGCCCGTGGGCTCACCAACCGGCAGCCCGGCCCCGATCGCCGCCGCCATCGGCTCCTCGATCAGGTAGGCCTGGCGGGCGCCGGCGGACAGGCAGGCCTCCTCCACGGCGCGCTTCTCGACCCCGGTCACCCCCGAGGGCACGCAGACCACCACGCGCGGGTGGGCCCAGCGGTTCTGGTGCACCTTCTGGATGAAGTGCCGCAGCATCTGCTCGGTCACGTCGAAGTCCGCGATCACACCGTCCTTGAGCGGGCGGATCGCCTGGATCGTGCCCGGCGTGCGGCCCAGCATCCGCTTGGCCTCGATGCCCACGGCGTGCACCTCGGTGGTGCGCGAGTCGATCGCCACGACCGACGGCTCCGAGAGCACGATGCCGCGGCCGCGGACGTAGACGAGCGTGTTCGCGGTCCCGAGGTCCACCGCCATATCGCGGCCGCCCATGCCAGTGAGGTACGAGAAAAAGCCCATCGCGATGTGAGGAAAGAGAGGATAGGCCGCCGGGCGGCGACCCGCACAACTCGGGCCGGAGGTTGCGGGGACGTCGGCCCGGCCCGAGCCGCGCGCCGGAGTCTAGACGACAAGCCGCCGGGTGACCCGCGCTCGGCCGGACGCGGCCACGCTCCGTACGTTGAGGGCGCAATAGGCCCCTAGCGTACGGCGCGTGGGTTGCGCCCCGCCTCATTCGGCGTGCCCATGCAGCAGGCCGGGGCAGAGGCCCATCAGCGCCGCCACCGGCAGGCCCACGACGTTCCAGTAGTCACCGTGGATCTCGTCCACCAGAGCAGCGCCCCGGCCCTGGATGGCGTAGCCGCCCGCACGCTCCCGCCACTCCTCGCTGGCGAGATACCAGTCCAGGTCGCGCTGCTCGAGCGCCCGGAAGCGCACGGTCGTCGCGGCCACGTGCTCGCGCTCGTGGCCCTCCTCGCGCAGCATCACGCCGCTCAGCACCTCATGCGTTCGCCCCGACAGCGCTGTCAGGAAGGACCGCGCCTCGCCGGCGTCGCGCGGCTTGCCCAGCGGCCGGCCGTCGAGCACCACGGCGGTATCGACGCCGAGGACGCGCTCGCCGGGCACGGCGCGCGCCTTGCGGGCGGCGTTCTCGCGCACAAGCGCGTGGGGGTCTCCCTCGGCCAGCTCGTCCACGTCCGGGGCGACCGCGGTGAAGGGCACGCCGAGTTGCTGCAGGATCGCCCGCCGCTGGGGCGAGCGGGAGGCGAGAATCAGCGTCTCAGGAGTCAAGCTCCGGGAAGAACAGCCCGATCTCGCGCTCGGCCGATTCGGCTGAGTCCGAGCCGTGCACCAGGTTCGTCTGCACCTCCAGGCCGAAGTCGCCCCTGATCGATCCCGGCGCCGCTTCGAGCGGATTGGTGGCCCCGATCACCTGACGCGCCGCGGTGACCGCCTCGTGGCCCTCGAGCACGAGCGCGACGAGCGGGCCGCCGGTGATGAAGTCCACCAGATCGTCGAAGAACGGCCGCTCGGCGTGTTCCTCGTAGTGGCGCTCGGCGAGCTCGCGGTGGAGCTCCATGTGGCTCATCGCGACGATCCGCAGGCCCTTGCGCTCGAACCGGGCGATCACCTCGCCGGTGAGGCCGCGCTCGAAGGCATCCGGCTTCACCAGGATCAGGGTCCGGTCCATTGCGCTCCTTGTTGGGGGATGCTCAGCCGGCAGACTGGGGCCGGCGTTCCTCAGTCGGCGTGGCCCGGGCGGGCTCCACCGCAGCCTCGGGCGGGCGGGCGGCCGCGCGGGCCGCAGCGGCCCGGCGGGTTCGGACGCGGCGCGCTTCCGGCGCGACCTGGCCCACCTCGGCCTCGCAATACGGGCAGATCTTCCAGTGCGGATCGAGCGGCTTCCCGCACACCGTGCAGGGCTCCTTCAGGCGGCGCAGGCAGCTCGGGCAGCGCAGGAACGTCTTCTCGACCTCGAAGCCGCAGTACTGACAGCTCAGGTGCTCGAAGTTGGCGATACGCGCCTCCGCGGCGGCGATCTCGAGCTCCCGCTCGCGCACGTCGTCGAGGTACTCCGGCGGACGCACGATCAGATAGATCACGGTGCCCACGAAGGGAAACAGGGAGGCCGCGGTGGCGCAGGCGACCAGCAGCGGGTCGCCTATTCGGCGGCGAGCGTCCGCGAACGTCCAGTAGACGAGCGCCAGCCAGATCACGACGAGGAACAGCAGCAGCAGGTTGACCGCGAGGTTCAGCCCGTCGTTCTCGATGCCGAAGACGGCGAGAGGACCCATTGATGCGCGAGTGTAGTGGTAGGGGTTACAGGAATAACCGGCCGAGCGCGTAGCCGATCCCGAAGAAGACCAGGATCACGGCGGCCACGACCACGGCCACGAGGCCGATCATCGTGCCGAAGCGGGGCCCGTCGCCGTCCATCGGGCCTGAATCGTGGCAGGTTGGGTACGCCGGCGTTATGAACGGCCGGACCCTCGTGATGGGCGACTGGAGCCGCGTGATCCGCGACCCCATCGACCTGTTGCGCGTGACCTTCTTCGTGGGCGCGGCCGTCTTCGCGATCCTGGGCGAGCTCGGCGGGGTGGCCAACCTTCTGGTCGGCGGCACGGCGCTGCTCGTGGCGCGCGCGGTGAACCTGCCCCGTCTCTACGACCTGGGCTTCACCGTCGCGATGATCCTCACTGGCTGGGGAGAGGCCCTTGGCCTGTACGACGCCTGGAAGCCCTACGACAACGTCGTCCACTTCATCGTGCCGATGCTGTGCTCGCAGGTCGCCTACATCGCGCTGGCCCGGATCGAGGTCCTGCCCGACATGCGCGAGGACTTCACCCCCAACCACTATGCGGGCATCTTCGTCATCACGCTGGCCCTCGGCGTCGCGATCGGCGGGATCTGGGAGATCCTCGAGTGGACCTCCGACAACGTCTTTGGCTCGCAGCTCCAGACCTCCAACGACGACACCGTCGGCGACCTCATCGCCGACACGCTCGGCGCCGCCACGGGCGCGGCGCTGCTCGTGGCGTGGACCAAGTACGGCTGGGGCTCGGTTCGACGCATACCCGGTGAGAGCGGCCGGGAGGATCCGGACGCCTGACCCGCGCTCGGCTACAGCGACGAGGCCCGAGCGCCCGGCTCACGCCGCACGAGGTCGGCGATCAGGTAGATCGAGCCGGTCGCGAGCACCGCGCCGCCGGGGCCGGCCAGGGCCACGGCGCGCTCCAGCGCCGCGATGGGCTCGGCCACCGTCTCCCAGGGCGGGCCGCCGAGCTTCTCGGCCAGCGTGGCCAGCGTGGCCGGCGACAGTGAGCGCGGGTTGTGCGAGCGGGTGAAGACGACGTGCTGGAAGTGCCCGAGCAGCGCCTCCAGCATGCCGGCCGCATCCTTGTCCTCGAGCACGCCGACCACCGCCACGCGCGGGCGGCGCTCGCCCATCACCTCGTCCAGCGACTCTGCGAGCGCGCCGGCCCCCGCCGGGTTGTGTGCGCCGTCGTGCACCACCAGCGGCTCTTCGGCCACGACGTCGAGCCGGCCGGGCACGCGCGTCTCGGCAGCCGCCCGGAGCACCGCCTGCTGGTCCAGCGGACGCCCGAGAAAGGCCTCTGCGGCGTGCGCGGCGAGCGCGAAGTTCTGGCGCTGGAAGCGACCGGGCGCGAGGAGGACCCGCCCGGCCTGCTCGTCGGCCACGGTCACGAGCCGGGCGTGGCGATCTGTGGCCATCCGCTCCGCAACCGCGCGTGACTCCGGATCCAGCACGCCCGTCACGAGCGTGCCCTGCTCGCGCACGACGGCGAGCTTCTCCTCGGCGATGTCGGTCAGGGTCGGCCCCAGCCAACGCGTGTGCTCGAGCCCCACCGAGGTGAGCACCTGCACCTTCGAGGGGATCACGTTGGTGGCGTCGAAGCGCCCGCCCAGGCCGGCCTCCACCACCGCGACCTCCACGCCGCTGTGCGCGAGCTCGTAGTAGGCCGAGGCCGTCAGGGCCTCGAACTGGGTCACCTGATCGTCCGCGGCCTGGGTGCGGTTGACGAGCTCCGCCGCGTGGGCCGCGCGCGCGACGGCGGCGGCGAAGGCAGCCTCCGACACCGGCGTCTCCCCCACCTCGACCCGCTCGCGGAAGGAGCTCAGGTGGGGGGAGGTGTAGCTGCCCGTCCGCAGGCCATGGCGCTCCAGGAGGGCGGCGCAGAAGCGCACGGTCGATGACTTGCCGTTCGAGCCCACCACGTGAATCGAGGCGAAGCGGCGCTGCGGCAGCCCCAGCACGGTCATCAGCTTGTGCATGCGGTCGAGCCCGAAGCGCATGCCGAACAGCTCCAGGCCCAGCAGGTACTCCTCGGCCTGCCGGAAGGTCATCCGTCCAGGCGCCGCAGCGACTCGCGGTACTCGCTGAGCTTGCGCCGCTCCTCCTCGACCACGGCCGGCGGCGCCTTGGCTACGAACTGCTCGTTGGCCAGCTTGCGCTCCGCCCGCTGAATCTCGCTGCGCAGCTGCTCGCGCCTGGCCTCGATCCGGCGCCGGCCCTCCTCGGGGTCGAACGCGTCCGAGGGCAGCACCTGCACGGCGCCGCCCGCCACCGGCACGACCGCGACCACGTCGCCGTCGGGCGAGCCGTCCACGGTCAGCTCGAACCGTGACAGCCGCGCGAGGTGCTCACTGGTCTGCTCGTAGCCCTCCGCCACCAGCAGGCCGCGAGCCGCCACGCCGGCCTTCGCGCCCACCTCGTCGCGGTAGCGACGCAGGGCCGTCACCGCCTCGATGAGCCGCTCCAGCTCGGACTCAGCCGCTTCGTCGGTGCGCGACTCGTCGGCCGCGGGCCAGGGCGCCACGGCCAGCAGGCCGCGCTCACCGGGCAGGAACGACCAGATCTCCTCGGTCACGAAGGGCATCACGGGATGAAGCAGCTGCAGCGTCCGCTCGAGCGCCCACAGGAGCACCCCGGAGACCGCGGCGTTGTCCTCCTCGTAGAGCCGCGGCTTGGCCAGCTCGAGGTACCAGTCGCAGAGCTCGGACCAGAAGGCGCCGTACAGGTCAAGCACCGCCGGCGAGAAGCGAAAGCCGTCGAACAGCTCGCTCACGCGGGCGGTGAGCCGCTCGAGCCGGGACACGATCCAGCGATCCTCCACCGCGTCCGCCGCGCGGGGGTCGGGCTCGGTGTCCGCCACCCGCAGCAGGATGAGCCGCGACGCGTTCCAGAGCTTGTTGGCCAGGTCCCGGCCCTGCTTGACCCGCTCCTCGTTGAAGCGCACGTCCTGAGAGGAGGACATCGCGAGCAGGCCGAAGCGCAGGGCGTCGGCCCCGTAGGCCGGGAACTCCCCACCTTGCTGGTAGACGGGCGGCCGCGGACCGCCGCCGATCAGGTCGAGCGGGTCGATCCCGGTGCCGAGCGACTTCGACATCCGGCGCTTGTCGGGCGCCTGGATGATCGAATGGATGTTCACGTCGGAGAACGGGATGTCGCCGGTGAACTCGAGACCGAGCATCACCATCCGAGCCACCCACAGGAAGATGATGTCCCGGCCCGTCGAGAGCACGTCGGTGGGGTAGAAGGCGCGTAGAGCGGGGGTCTGTTCCGGCCAGCCGAGCGTGGCGAAGGGCCACAGCCCCGATGAGAACCAGGTGTCGAGCACGTCGGGGTCGCGCTGCCAGCCGTCCTCCGCGGGGCGGCTCCTCGCCAACGTACGTCTCGTCGCCCCGGTACCAGACCGGCAGCTGGTGACCCCACCAGAGCTGGCGCGAGATGCACCAGGGGCGGATGTTCTCCAGCCAGTCGAGGTACACGCCCGTCCACGGGGTCTCGGGATGGAATGCGATGCGGCCGTCTCGCACCACCTCGATCGCCGGCTTGGCAAGCTCGCCCATGTCGCAGAACCACTGGAGCGAGATCAGCGGCTCCACTCGCCGCCCCGAGCGCTGGGAGTGCGGGACGTCGTGCACGTAGGGCTGCGTGCCGGACACGAGACCCTCGGCCCGCAGCGCGGCCACCACCGCCGCGCGCGCCTCCTCGGCCTCCATCCCGCGGAAGCCCTCGGGAGCGGCGTCGGTGATGCGACCGTCCTCCCCGATCACCGTCACCTCCTCGAGACCGTGGGCGCGCCCGATGTCGAAGTCCGCCGGATCGTGGCCCGGCGTGATCTTCAGCGCGCCCGTGCCGAACTCCGGGTCCACATACTCGTCGGCGATGATCTCGAGCCGCCGGCCGACCAGGGGAAGGATCGCCGCTTCTCCCACCAGCCGCGAGTAGCGCTCGTCGGCCGGGTTCACCGCGATGGCGGTGTCGGCGAGCATCGTCTCCGGGCGCACCGTGGCGACGGTGAGGGCGCCGGAGCCGGACTCGAGCGGGTAATCGAACAGGTAGAGCGTGTCCTCCACCGCCCGCTGCTCCACCTCGAGGTCCGAGATCGCGGTCCGAAGGCCCGGGTCCCAGTTGACCATGTAGTTGTCGCGGTAGATCAGCCGCTTCTCGAACAGGCGGACGAACACGTGCATGACCGCCCGCACGTAGGCGTCGTCCATCGTGAAGCGCTCGTCCGAGTAGTCGAGCGACGCGCCGAGGCGCTTGTACTGGTCGGTGATGCGCGAGCCGTAGAGGCGGCGCCACTCCCAGACCCGCTCCACGAACCGCTCGCGGCCCAGCTCCTCCTTGGTCAGGCCCTCGTCGGCCAGCGCGTTCTCCACCTGCCGCTGGGTGGCGATCCCAGCGTGATCGGTCCCGTAGATCCACTTGGTGTGGATTCCCCGCATGCGCGCCACCCGGATGCAGAGGTCCTGGATCGAGCCATTGAGCGCATGACCCATGTGCAGCGACCCGGTCACGTTCGGCGGCGGCACCGCGATCGAGTAGTTGCCGGCAGCCGGCCCCTCCGGCTCGGGGTGGAAGATTCCCGCCGCCTCCCAGCGGGCGAACACGGGCGCCTCGACCTCGCTGGGGTCGTAGCGCGTCCGCTCCTCGAGCCTTCTCAGCCGGTCGCCGGGCATGACGTCCAAGTCTGCCAGCAGCCCGCCCGCGGTCGGGCTCCGGGTGCCGTTATCTCTTCGCGCTCAGGCGGAGCCCCTCCTTGTTCAGGCGAGGGTGTCCCCCCGAGCCCGCCGCCGCGAGCCCGGGGGGAGGTGAGCCAGACGAAAGCGACCCGGCGGACGCCCGACGGCGCCACGAACCGCCACCTGCGCGCGATCGCGTCGCCCGACGACCGGCGACGGGGGCTTGGGAGCGCACCCCCGCCGCGGCCGTGGGCGTCGCGGTCGCCGGCGTGGCCCCACTGCCGGCTCCGCGGTCTTGTGCCTGCGTTGGGTGCTCGCCATGACTCTCCTGGTCATCGTGCCCCGTTCCGGAGCACAGGTGCAAGCGGATGGGGCCATACGCGGCCAACGGGTTGCGTAAATCGCTTCTCGTCGTCACGCCCGGCCCCCTCGCTCGCCCTTCGCGGCCGGCCATGTGCGCGGCGGGCGCCGGTAGCCGGCAGCCGCCTGCACGCTGGACGGGCGCCATTCCTTCCCTCCTCGGAGGGTGGGCACGCGCTCCTCGTTGAGCCGGTCGGCGATCGCCTGGAGGGTGAGACCGCTGGCCCGCATGGCCGCGATCCACTCCTTCAGAGCGGGCACGTCCTCCACCGACGGCCGGCCCACCGAGCCGCCTCTCGCCCGCGCGGCCTCGAGGCCCTTGCGCGTGCGCTCGGCCACCCGCTGGCGCTCCCATCCGCTCATCGCGATGAGCACGTTCGCGGCCTTGCGGCCCTCCGGGGTCGCGGTGTCCATCTCGAGGTCCAGAGCCACCAGGCGACCCCGGCTGCTCGCGATCGACCTGAGAATGGAGCCCACGACGGCTGCCGAACGGCTCAGCCGCCGGAGCTGGGACACCACCAGGCAGGTGGCGTCGCCGCCGGCCATCAGCTCCAGCGCGTACTGGAGCCCGGGCCGGTCACGCGACGTTCCCTTCGTTCCCTCGACGTCCCGCACCACCTCGACCAGCGACCACCCGCGCTGATCGCAGAGCCGGTGGATTGAGGCGGTCTGGCGGTTGAGAAGCTCGCGATCGAGCTGCTCTGCCTCCGGCACGCTCACGTACCCGATCACCTTCACGGTCCGCGGCGCCTCCTTGGGGGGCGTCACGGGCTTAGGCGGTTCCGGGACCTCCTTGGCCTCTCGGGGCAGGATCGGGGTCACGGTGGCCCCGTTCAAGCGCCCGCTCGGGGCCATCCGGGCGGCTGCCGCCGCCAGCGCGGATCCCATCAGCACGACCGCGATGAGCGCGCCGGCCACGGGCTTGCCGTCGTCGTCAGGGGCTGCGCTCCGCCGTTCTCCCCTCACGGTCTCCGGCCGGAGGCCGACCGCGAACAGGTTCGCCATCGCCGCCTGGATACGCCGCTTGACGGTCCGGCGGACGACGGTCCGACGGTGGCGCTGCCTCGCCTCCGCCTGCCGTGCGACCTGCCGCTGCCCGGCCAGCCTCAGGGCCCGGGTGGTCTGCCTGCCGACGATACCGTCGACCTGCAGCCGGGCGCCCTGCTGGAAGCGCATCACAGCGCCTTCGGTCAGAGGCCCGAAGAGCCCGTCGATCGGTCCGGGCCGCTTGCCCATCCGGCGCAGGTCGCGCTGGAGGCCCTTGACCCGGTGATTCTCTTGTTGGTCTGTGTAGCCGGCACCCCGGGCGAGCGGCTCAACCTGGCCACTGACCGGTGTCGTGTCGGCCGCGATGCCCGTGCTTGGCACGGCGAGCGGGATGAACGCAGCCACCAAGGCCACCATTCCCGACCGCATGCGGTGCACGCGATATCTCGACTGCATTGTTGTCTCCTTGTCGAGCGGTGTGGCCCGGGCGCGATAGGCGCCCAGGCGTCCTGGTCAGAGCCCGCTCGGGCTAGCCAGGCCGCTCGATGACGGCGACGAACATCGCCGGCCGCCAAGGAGCCGACGGCAGGTTGAGCCGTCGGAGAAGCTGCTGTGCGCTGAAGGCAGCCAGCGCGACAAGCAGCGCGAGGAAGGTGCTGAAGGCCGCTCCGGAGCCGCCGGTGGCGGTCGCGCCACCCGGGGGTGCGGGAAGTGGCGGCGGCGGGGCGTCGCCCGGCACCGGAGCAGAAGCGTCACGGGGACTCAGAGACGCCTGGGGCATGCCCGCGTCGATCTGAGCACCGAGCTCGTAAGGGCTGAGGCCGCCGAGTCCGGGCGCGTGCGCGCCGTGTGCCGGACCCTCCGGCGCCTGCTGGGGCCCGCCCACGTCATGACCCTGGACCGGCGCGATGCCGGCGGGCGCGGTCGGGCTCGGCGCGCCGGGGCTGACCGCAGGCGGCGCCACCGACAGCGGCCCGGAGGTCGCCTGAGGCCCTGCGCCGTCGCCGGCCGGCTGCGGAGTGACCAGATCGAGAACGCGGCCAAGCGGCGACGAGGGACCAGACGGAAGCACATCGGCCAGCGGATCCAGGGCCGGGCCGAGCGGGCCGGCGACGTCGTCGACGATGTCCACGACCGGCTGGACAAGCGGTCCGATCACCGGGGTGATGGTGTCGACCACGGGCGTGACCAGGTCGACGATCGGCGCGACGACCGGGGCGGTCAGATCGACGATCGGGGCGACGATCGGAGCGGTCAGATCGAGAACCGGGGCGACCACTGGAGCCACGGTGTCGGCTATTTGATCGACGATCGGAGTCACGGTGTCGGCAAGCTGATCCACGATCGGAGTCACGGTGTCGGCAAGCTGATCGACGATCGGAGCGACCGTGTCAGCGACCTGGTCGACGACCGGGGCCACGGTGTCAGCGACCTGGTCGACGATCGGGGCCACCGTGTCAGCGACCTGATCCACGATCGGGGCGACCGTGTCGGCCACCTGGTCGACGACCGGAGCGACCGTGTCCGCGAGCTGGTCGACGATCGGGGCCACCGTGTCAGCGACCTGGTCGACGATCGGAGCGACCGTGTCGGCCACCTGGTCGACGATCGGAGCGACCGTGTCGGCGACCTGGTCGACGATCGGAGCGACCGTGTCGGCCACCTGGTCGACGATCGGAGCGACCGTGTCAGCGACCTGGTCGACGATCGGAGCGACCGTGTCAGCGACCTGATCGACGATCGGAGCCACCGTGTCAGCGACCTGATCGACGACCGGGGCCACCGTGTCAGCGACCTGATCGACGACCGGAGCCACCGTGTCAGCGACCTGGTCGACGATCGGAGCGACCGTGTCAGCAACCTGGTCGACGACCGGAGCCACCGTGTCAGCGACCTGATCGACGATCGGAGCGACCGTGTCAGCGACCTGATCGACGACCGGGGCCACCGTGTCAGCGACCTGGTCCACGATCGGAGCGACCGTGTCGGCCACCTGGTCGACGACCGGAGCGACCGTGTCAGCGACCTGATCGACGATCGGAGCCACCGTGTCAGCGACCTGATCGACGACCGGAGCGACCGTGTCAGCCACCTGATCGACGACCGGGGCCACCGTGTCAGCGACCTGATCGACGACCGGGGCCACCGTGTCAGCGACCTGGTCGACGATCGGAGCCACCGTGTCAGCGACCTGATCGACGACCGGGGCGACCGTGTCAGCAACCTGGTCGACGACCGGGGCCACCGTGTCAGCGACCTGATCGACGACCGGCGCCACCGTGTCAGCCACCTGATCGACGACCGGGGCCACCGTGTCGGCCACCTGGTCGACAATCGGGGCCACCGTGTCAGCAACCTGGTCGACGACCGGAGCCACCATGTCAGCGACCTGATCGACGACCGGAGCGACCGTGTCAGCCACCTGATCGACGACCGGAGCCGACCGTGTCAGCCACCTGATCGACGACCGGAGCGACCGTGTCAGCGACCTGGTCGACGACCGGGGCCACCGTGTCAGCCACCTGATCGACGACCGGAGCCACCGTGTCAGCCAAGCTGGTCGACAACCGGAGCCACCGTGTCAGCGACCTGATCGATGACCGGCGCGACGGTGTCAGCGACCTGGTCCACGACCGGGGCCACCGCGTCGGCCACCTGGTCCACGACCGGAGCACCGTGTCGGCCACCTGGTCGACGGCCGGCGCGACGGTGTCGGCCACCTGATCGACGACCGGCGCGACGGTGTCGGCGACCTGGTCCACGACCGGGGCCGACCGTGTCGGCCACCTGGTCCACGACCGGCGTCGACGGTGTCGACCACCTGATCCACGACCGGGGCCACCGTGTCGACCACCTGTCGACGACCGGCGCGACAGTGTCGACCACCTGATCCACGACCGGGGCCACGGTGTCGACCACCTGGTCCACGACCGGCGCGACAGTGTCGGCCACCTGGTCCACGACCGGAGCCGACCGTGTCGGCCACCTGATCCACGACCGGCGCGACAGTGTCGGCGACCTGGTCCACGACCGGAGTCGCGGTGTCGGCCACCTGGTCCACGACCGGCGTCGCGGTGTCGGCCACCTGATCCACGACCGGGGCCACCGTGTCGACGACCTCGTCCACGACCGGCGCGACAGTGTCGACCACCTGATCGACGACCGGGGCACGGTGTCGACCACCTGATCCACGACCGGCGCGACAGTGTCGGCCACCTCGTCGACCACCGGCGCGACGGTGTCAGCGACCTGGTCCACGACTGGAGCCGCGGTGTCAGCGATCTCGTCAACGGCCGGCGCGACGGTGTCGGCCACCTGGTCCACGACCGGAGTCGCGGCGTCGGCCACTTGGTCGACCACCGGCGTCACCGTGTCAGCAACTTGATCCACCACCGGTGTCATCGGCTCCGGAACCGACGGCTCGGGCACAGCCGGAGCGACCGGCGTCTCAACGACATCCTCGACCACCGACGCCACCGGCTCCACAACCGGCGCCTCGACGACCGGCGTCACAGGCTCCGGAACCGACGGCTCGGGCACAGCCGGAGCGACCGGCGTCTCAACGACATCCTCGACCACCGACGCCACCGGCTCCACAACCGGCGCCTCGACGACCGGCGTCACAGGCTCCGGAACCGACGGCTCGGGCACAGCCGGAGCGACCGGCGTCTCAACGACATCCTCGACCACCGACGCCACCGGCTCCACAACCGGCGCCTCGACGACCGGTGTCACAGGCTCCGGAACCGACGGCTCCGGCCCGGCCGGAGCGACCGGCGTCTCAACGACATCCTCGACCACCGACGCCACCGGCTCCACAACCGGCGCCACGAGCTGCGGAAGCGGTATCTCGGGAGCGACCCCGGCCACCCCGGCGGCGTCAGTGCCTCGGTCACGGGCTCCGGCGTGGGCTCGGGCGCCGGCTCGGTTACGGGCTCGGGCGCCGGCGGCTCGGCCGGTGCCGGAGGCGGCGGCGGGGGCTCGCTCGCTACCGGCTCCGGCGTGGGCTCGGGCGTGGGGGGCGTGGGCTCGGGCGGGGCGGGGGCCTCAGGCTCGGGAGCCGGAGCAGGAGCGGGGGCCTCAGGCTGCGCAGCCGGCGGGGCGGGGACTACGGGCTCGGGCGGCGGCGGGGGCGGAGTCGGGGAAGGCGGCGCTGGAGCGGTCGGAGCGGGAGCTGGCGCAGGGGCGGGCGCCGGAGCTGGAGCAGGAGCGGCTGGTACGGGAACGGGCGGCGGCGACGGCACCGTTACGGGGAGTGGGACTTCCGGGACCGCAGGCAACTGCGCCGAGGCGGCGGCGGGGGCTACCAGGAGCATGATCAGGCCCATGACCAGGCCGAGCGCGCGCGACGACCTGCGTCGCATCCTTTGCCGGCTCCTGGTGTGGGGTGCTCCCAGAGTTTCCATCAGTGCAATTGCCTCGCCCGCTTCATCTGACAACGGCGGATGTACCCCGGCCGGGGCAAAACCCCGCGCCGACTACGCCGAAATAGCGCCCAAATCTCCGCAAATTGCGAACTTTTGGGTCGTTTCTTACGCAATCTCATACGCAGGGTCGCCAAGCCTCCCGGAGCTTGAAGGCGGTGTGAGACCCCCGAGCTGACCGCCCGGGATCGTTTCGGGCGGCCCCTGGCGGCCGACGGCAAGCTGCGACGCAACCGCGCCCGGGCATCGGACGGCCTCAGGCTGCGCGAGAGCGGCCGCCCAGGTAGCCGGGGGCGTGGCCGGAGCGGAGTACCCACGCGCGCGGGTATGAAGGCGAGAATGGCGGACTTAGCCGAGGCGGCGCCGGGGCCGGGCCGGGCCGGGCCGGCTGTCGGAGATCGCATGCGTCGACTTCACACCTGGCGGACGCGCCAAGTCAACTACGACACGCGGGACGCGGGCGAGAGCGGCCACGCTCGGAACCCCGTGCCCACGGCCCGGCGAAGAGTTGCCAGGAGGGACGGAAGGCGCGAAAACCCGCGCCCCCGAGCCGCAACCAAAGACGCCCCGGGAAGAGCCTCGCGGACGCCCCTGCGTCGCGCCGATTGGGACGATCTCCGGCGCCCCGTCGCGGTTCGCACGGACGGCCGGGCAGACGTCGAAGGCCACGCCATGTGACAACCGTTCGGGCCCTGCCAGTTGCCCCCGCGGACGTGGTGGATCGTGGCGTACCGAAGCCTCGCCGACGGAGCGATCGGCCACGCCGACAGCCGCGATCCAGGGGCGAGAATTGCTCGGCAGGGAGCCTCGGAATGAAGGCCGTACGACCCCCACCCGGGGACCTCGATCGCCCGATCAGCGGTCTCCAGCGGGGAGGGCCGAGAGCGTTACTGGATCACGCTGCCGGGGCAAGTGTGCGGCCCTCGGCGGACTCGCGGAAGGCCCCCGCGCGGAGCGCGAAGGCCACCCAGAACGGCGCCGAAAGGACCCACGGGGCCGGCCTGTCTCGGAGCATTCCGCACGAGCCGGATGCGCGCGCACACGGCCGCCGGCCCACCGCTCGAGGCGACTCGAAGGCTGCGTCCCCCTTACCGTTCCCCCGCCAGGCGTATGTGCCATTCCCCCAAACCGGTCCCGTTGTCGAGCTCGAATGCGTCAACCGCGATGTAGCTGAACCACAGGGCGTCGAGGCCCCAGCCGGCGTCGCGGGGCACCGCGAGGACCCAGCGCGGCTCACGTCCGGGCTCGCGCAGAAACACCACCGCCGCGCCCTCGCGGAGCTCGGTGATGGTGCCGGGAACGACCTCGGTCTCGTCCGCTCCAGGCATCCCCTGGACCCAGACGCGCACGGATCGGCCCTCGGGCGAGAAGCGAAGCAGACGGCCGATGCGCTCGAGCAGGTGCAGCCGCACAAGAACGCCGAGCGTAACGGCCCGGACCTACGGAGCGGTGAGGCGGCCGGAATTCGGACCTAGAGGCGAGGCCGCTCAGGCGGACTCGGCGTGCTTCTCACCCTCGGGCTCCTCCTCCGGAGCGGCCTCGGTGACGAGCGTGGGCTTGAGGCCCTTCTCGATCGTGTCCCGGGTGACCACGCACTTCTTCACGTCACGGCGGGAGGGAAGCTCGAACTGCACGTCGAGGAGGGTCTCCTCGAGGATGGAGCGCAGCCCCCGGGCGCCGGTCTCGCGGTCGAGGGCGCGGTCGGCGATGGCCTCGAGAGAGTCGTCCGCGAACACCAGCTCGATGCCGTCGAACTGGAAGAAACGCTGGAACTGCTTGACCAGCGCGTTGCGCGGTTCGGTGAGGATGGTCACAAGGTCGTCGCGCGTGAGCTGGTGGATGACCGAGGCCACCGGCAGGCGGCCGATGAACTCGGGGATCAGCCCGTACTCGATCAGGTCCTCGGGGAGCACCTGCTCGAAGAGCTCTCCGGTGTCCTTGTTGTGCTTGGAGGACACCGACGCGCCGAAGCCGACACCCTTGTGTCCGATGCGCCGCTCGACCACCCGATCGAGGTCGGCAAACGCCCCGCCGCAGATGAACAGGACGTTCGTCGTGTCGATGGTGAGGAACTCCTGGTGCGGGTGCTTGCGCCCGCCCTGGGGCGGCACCGACGCCACCGTTCCCTCGAGGATCTTCAGCAGCGCCTGCTGGACGCCCTCACCCGACACGTCGCGCGTGATCGACGGGTTGTCCGCCTTGCGCGCGATCTTGTCGACCTCGTCGATGTAGATGATCCCAGTCTCGGCCTTCTTGACGTCGAAGTCGGCCGCTTGGATGAGCTTCAGGAGGATGTTCTCCACGTCCTCGCCCACGTAGCCGGCCTCGGTGAGCGCCGTGGCGTCGGCGATGGCAAAGGGGACGTTGAGGATCTTGGCCAGGGTCTGTGCCAGCAGCGTCTTGCCGCAGCCGGTGGGCCCGAGGAGCAGGATGTTGGACTTCTGGAGCTCGAGGTCCTGCTCGCCCTCGGACTGCATCATCTGCACACGCTTGTAGTGGTTGTAGACCGCCACCGAGAGCGTCCGCTTGGCCGGCTCCTGGCCGACCACGTACTCCTGGAGGACCGACCAGATCTCCTTCGGCTTGGGCAGATTCTCCAGGTCGAAGGTGGGCGCGCCGGTGAGCTCCTCGTCGATGATCTCGTTGCAGAGATCGATGCACTCGTCGCAGATGTAGACGCCGGGGCCGGCGATCAGCTTCTTGACCTGTCGCTGGGACTTGCCGCAGAAGCTGCAGAGGAGCTGTTCGTTCGAGTCGGTGGGTCGGGCCACTGCCTTCTCTCTCTCCCGGCGCGAGGGTAGCGCACCTGAAGATACGCGGTGGCGGGCTCAGTCCCTTCTCAGAGCGCCTCTACCAGCTTGACGAGCGCGATCAGGGCCACCTCGTCCTCCCCCGCCAGGCGAGCCGCCAGCCCGGCCCGGGGTCCTCAGACGTCGCTGGGCGGCTCCACTCCCAACTCGCTGCTGAGGTCGCCCAGCACCTCCACGAGCGCGGGCTGGAGCGGCACGCCTGCGGTCTCGCGCTCGCACTGGGCGCGGTGCTCGGGATCGCCGGCAACCAGCACCTCGTCGAAGCCGTCGGCCGGCGGGGAGCGGCGCAGATGCTCGAGCAGCTCGCCCAGCACCGCCTCGAACCGGGCGCGCCCCACCGTGCGCTCGGGGTCGAGCGCCAGGTGGAAGTGACCGAGCTGCTGCGGGACGTCGTCGGCGTCGAAAAGCGGTGAGACGCCGGAGGCGACCCCGGCGCCCCCCAGCACCGCGGAAAGCACCTCGACCACCAGAGCGAGCCCATAGCCCTTGTAGCCGCCCAGCGGGGCCATCGCGTGAACGGCGGCCGGATCGGTGGTGGGCTCGCCGGCTTCGTCCACGGCCCAGCCGGGAGCAACCGGGCGGCCCTCGTCCATGGCGCCCCACACCCGGTTGGCGGCCACCTGGCTGGTGGCCATGTCGAACACGAGGATCCGTTTCCCGGCGGGGGCGGCGAAGGCGATCGGATTGGTACCAAGCTCGGGCTCGCGCCCTCCGAAGGGCACCACCCCGGGCTCGGCGTTCGTCGTGGACAGGGCCACCAGGCCACGGCGGGCCACCAGCATCACGTAGTGAGCGGCGGCGCCGTAGTGGCCGCTGCGCCGGACCGAGACCACGCCCACGCCGTGGCGCTCGGCGAGACCTGCCGACAGCTCGGCGGCGAACACGCCCGCCACCTGGCCCGGTCCGTCGTCGCCGCTTACGACCGCAACCGCTCCCTCTTCGGAGACGACCCGTGGGCGGGGCCGGAGGTTGATACCGCCGCCGCGAATGCGAGCCAGGTAGCCCGGCAGAAGGGCCACACCGTGCGAGTCCACGCCGCGGAGGCTCGCCTCGATCAGGCTGGCGGCAACGGTCGCGGCCGCGGCGCGCTCCAGCCCGGCGGCGCCGAGCAGGTCGCGCGCCCAGCGCTCGAGCGCCTCGCCGGAGATCCTCGGCATCAATAGAAGGAATCGAGGTTCACGCGATTGCGCAACGGCTCGCCGTCGAGATAGCGCCTGAGGTTGTCGAGGAAGAGATCCATCACCCGCTCCGGCTCCGCCGGCACAAGGGCGGTGTCGTGCGGGCTGAGGATCACGTTGGGAAGCGTCCACAGCGGGCTGTCCTGCGGCAGCGGCTCGCGCTCGAACACGTCAAGAGCGGCGCCGGCGAGCGATCCGCCGGACAGGCGCTCGACCAGGGCTTCCTCGTCCACCACCCCCCCGCGACCGACGTTCACGAACACCGCGTCCGAGGGCAGGGCGTCGAGGACCTCCGCGTCGACCAGATGCCGAGTCGACTCGGTGAGCGGCAGGGTCACGACGAGGTGGTCGGCTCGCGCCGCCAGGGCCGGAAGGTCGTCCGGGGTGTGCACCTCGTCCACCCCCGGCACCTCCTGCGATGCGTCTCGCCGCACCCCCAGCACCCGCATGCCGTAGGCCTGGGCCAGCCGCGCGATCTCCCGGCCCACGCCGCCCAGACCGAGGATCAGCAGCGTCCGGCCCCGGAGCTCGCGTCCGGGCCGCTCCCGCTCGGGCCAGCGCCGCTCGGCCCGGTCCCGCTCGAGCCGTGGCAGCTCCTTCACGAAGGCGAGCAGACCCAGCATGCAGAACTCGGCCAGCGGCCCTGCATGAACTCCGGCTGCGGTGGTGACGGTGACCTGCTCGACCTCCGCGGGGGCCAGCCGCGCGGCGGCGGCGACCTGCTCCCCGGCGCCGGCGTTGCGTCCCTGCACCCAGCGGATCTGAGGGCCGCGCCGGAGGGCCTCCGCAAGCCCCTCCCCCGACTTCCCGGGTATGCCGTACAGCACGTCGGCTCGGGCCAGCAGCTCGCCGAAGCGGCGCTCGCCCTCCTCGTCCCGGCGGAAGGAGGAGTCGCCGGCAATGTCGCCGACCCAGCGGGCTTTCGGCAGCAGGGCCGGCTCGTAGAGCAGCTCGATCTCCGGCTCGAGGGCGGCCACCCGGTCCGCGAGGTCCTCCTCGAGGGGGCTTGCGATCAGGACGGTCGGGCGGCTCTCGGGCTCGGGCACGCGGGCAGGGTACCGGCGGGCCGGGTGCTGCGAACTCAGCCAGCGGTAGCCGAGCGAAAACAAAGCATGCGAAGGACGCAGGGAGCGACGCGTGCTCCGCACGCGTCGCGACCGAGGACGCCCGTCGGCGCCGGTTTGCAGCCGGCTAGTGCTTGCTGATCACGCGGTCGATGAGGTTGTACTCCTTGGCCTCATCGGCGCTCATGAAGTAGTCGCGCTCGGTGTCGCGCGAGACCTTCTCGAGGTCCTGCCCGGTGTGCTTGGCGAGGATCTCGTCGAGGCGGCGGCGAACGTCGATGATCTCCTTGGCGTGGATCTCGATGTCCGAGGCCTGGCCCTGGAAGGCAGAGCTGACCTGGTGGATCAGGATCTTCGCGTTCGGCAGAGCCATGCGCTTGCTGTCCGCGCCGCCGGAGAGCAGGAGCGCCCCCATCGACATGGCGATCCCGACGCAGATCGTCTGCACGTCGGGCTTGATGAACTGAATCGTGTCGTAGATCGCGAGGCCCGCGTACACGGAGCCGCCGGGCGAGTTGATGTAGAGCGAGATGTCCTTATCGGGGTCCTCCGACTCGAGGTGGAGGAGCTGGGCGACGATCAGGTTGGCGATGTCGTCGGTGACCGGGGTGCCGAGAAAGACGATCCGCTCGTTGAGCAGACGGGAGTAGATGTCGAACGCGCGCTCCCCGCGGGAGGTCTGCTCGACGACCATTGGAACCAGAGGAGTCATGGACGGGCGAGTCTAGCGAGCGGGCTCGGCCTGCCGGCCGGCGGAGCCCGCCGCCTAACCTGCCCACGCGTGACCTCGACTCGGGTGCGACGGGCCGCCACCCTTGCAGGCCTGCTTGCGGCGCTCAGCGGTTGCGGCGACGGCGAAGCCCAGACGACGCCGGCCGACCGCGTCCGCCAGGCGGCGCGGGCCTACCTGGGTGCGCTCGAGGCCGGCGACTGGTCGCGGACGTGCCGCCTGCTGGCCGAGTCCGCGCGCCGCGACATCGAGGCGGCCACCGGCTCGCCCTGCCAGCGGGCCCTGGCCGAGGGGGCGGCGCTGCCGCCGGAGCAGGCGGCCAGTGCCCGCCGCGAGGTGGCGGGCGCGGGTGTGCAGATCCGCGGGGCAAGCGCCGTGCTCGGGCCGATCGGCGCTCTGCCGCAGCCTCTCCGCCTGCGCCGCGTCGGACGGCGGTGGCTCATCTCGGGGTGACCTCGAGGATCTCTCCGGCCTCCGCGAGGTCGTAGCCGCCGAGCGCCAGCACTCGCGCGGCGACGTCTGGGTCGGTGAGGGCCTCCACGAGCGGCCGGACGCCGCCTGACTCTGCGCGCGTGGTCGCAACCTGGAACGGCTCCCAGGACAGCGGCACGAAATCGAGGCCGAGCGTCGTGGCGGCGCTGCGTAGCCCGAGCCCGGCGTCGGCCTCACCGGTGGCGACCGCGAGGGCGACGTCGAGATGCAGCTCGACGACGGGCCCTGAGATCGATTCGGGGTCGATGCCGTCGTCGAGCAGCAGGCGGTCGAGCAGAGTGCGCGTGCCGGTCCCGGTCGGCCGCCGCGCCACTCGGAGGCTCGCCAGATCCCGCACGCCCTCGACGCCGCGCGGGTCGCCGGGCGCCACGATCAACCCCTGCTCGCGGCGCCACAGGTGCACCAGGACCGGGTCACGCCCGGCGAGCACACCACGCGCAAACGGCGCGTTGTACTCGCCGCTTCGATGTCGCAGGTGCAAGGAGGCGCCGTCGGCGTGCCCGGCCCAGAGGGCGGTCAGGCCGCGGTAGCTGCCCGACCCGCCTACGGGCAGGATCGCGTCGGGAACGCCGGCCACGAGCAGGCTGAGCGCCGGGTCGTCGCTCCCGGCGAGGCGGAACCGCTCGCCCCCGCGGAGCAGCGAGCGCGCTGCGAGTGCGCCCTGCGGGGCCACGCGGGCCGTCCGCCTCGGCTCGATTACGATCACGCCGGCGTCGGCCAGCTGGTGGTAGGCCCGGGTGACCGTTGCCGCCGTCGTGTCCTCGCCGGCCGCGAGCTCCCGCACGGAAGGCAGCGCGGTGCCGGCGGCGAGCTCCCCGGCGGCGATGCGCCCGGCGAGTTTGGAGCTGAGTTCCACGTAGCGGCTCATTGCTGCTCTGAATCCTTATGATCTAGCGCAGTCCGGTTCAGATACGGGAGGCGTATTGATGCTAAGGGAACGGATCCCCCGTCGGGTGATCGCAATTGCAGCCGCCGTCGCGCTGACGGCGTCGGGAGTCGGCGCGGCGAGCGCAGGGGCTCAGCAGACCCAGGACCTCGTGGTCCAGAGCACGACGAGCGTGCGCGACTCCGGCCTGCTCGACCAGCTCATCACACCTCAGTTCGAGCGCACGTATCCGGAGTGGAACCTGAGGTTCGTGGCCGTGGGCACGGGTCAGGCGATCGCCAACGCGCGGGCGGGCCAGGGTGACGTCCTGATCGGCCACTCGCCTCCGTCGGAGGCCCAGTTCCTCGCCGACGGCTTCTCCCACGAGCGTGTCGGCCGGACGGTGATGTGGAACGACTACGTGGTGGTCGGGCCGGCGAGCGATCCGGCGGGCGTCATGGGCGCGGCCCGCAACGACGCGGTTGGCGCCCTCGAGGCGATTGCGGCCGCCGGGGCCTCAGGCAGAGCCAACTTCGTCTCGCGCGGCGACAACTCCGGCACGAACAACAAGGAGCGCGACATCTGGGCTCTGAGCGGGGTCGCGCGCAACGCGGACGACGAGCCCGCCGCTAGCGCCGGCAACCCGCCCTGGTACCACAAGGCCGGGCTCGGCATGGCGGACACGCTGCGGCTCACCCAGCAGTGCCCGTTCGCCGGCGGGGGCTGCTACACGATCACCGATCGCGGGACCTTGCAGCAGCTCACGAGCAACGGTGCGATCACGGCCCTGCAGGTCGCGATGGATGACCAGGCGGCGAGCGCCCGGGGCGGCGACGGCCTGATGCTCAACGTCTACAACGTCTACGCCATCAGCCCGAGCAAGTTCCCGGCGGTGAAGCTCGAGGGGGCGCTGGCCTTCATGGACTTCCTGACCTCGGAGAACTTCCAGAACGCGCTCCGGAGCTTCCCGTCCCGAGCCCAGCCTGGGTTCTTCGGTGCAGCCTTCCCGAGCGTGGATCTCGCCCGCCGCCCGCCGCGAACGGTGTCGGCGCGCAGGTTCGTGACGCTCAGGGGCACGATCGCTTCGACCGTTCCCGGTGCCGACCCGCTGGCCGGCATGCGGGTCCGCGTGGCGCAGTTCCTGACCGCGGCCAACCCCATCACGCTGGACCGTGACCGGTTGAGCACCCGCGGCCGCTTCAGGATGCGCGCGCGCCTGACGCGGAGCGGCAGGCTGTTCGTCACCTCCCCACGGTTCGAGAACCTCAGCCCGCTGACCGAGTCGGTCGGGCGCTTCAGGGTGCGGGCCAGCGTGTCCCTGGCGGGCGCCCGCGCGACCGGAGGTCGGGTCGTGCTGCGCGGGCGGATCTTCCCCGCGAAGGGCCGCCGCCGCGCCCGGCTGCAGATCCGGGCACGGCAGGCCGGCACCCGCCGCCTGAGGGTGGTGCGCCGGGTCCGGCTGCGCCGGAACGGGAGCCACTACCGCGTCGCTGTCAACCTTCCGGGCGGATCATGGGAGGTGAGCACGCGCTACGTAGATCGTGGCATCGTCGCGCCCGGCACCTCGCGCATTCGCTCGCTGTCTGTGCCGTAATCGCCGCCGCGTCGGCCGCCCCTGCGGCGGCGGCCGACGCGGCCGGCATCCTCGTCCGGCTGCCCGGCGGCGAGCGCCACCTCAGCCTGGAGGACATCAGAGCGGCGGTCGACCGCCCCGCGGGGCCCTACCTGCTGCGGGCACCGGGGGCGCGAGCCGCGCCCACGGGACACCCGCCGGCGCTCTCGCTGCGCAAGCTCGTCACGCTCGCCGGCGGATCGCCCGAGTCGGTCTCGTTCGTGTCGCTCACCCGCCCGGACGGCACGCTGTCGTTGCTCCGCGGCGGCGACCTGGCCGATCCGCCGCCCTTCCCGGACGGACCCCCGATCGTCTGGGTCGACGCCGGACAGGTGCGCTACTGGCGGCCGCTGCGCAGCCCGAGTGACGCAAACGCCGCCGACAACATCGGCATCACCGAGGGATACCTCGTCGTCCGCGCGCACCAGGGGCCACTGCTGACCGTCCGGGCGACCGCCGACCGGTTGACCGTCCCCGCGGGCAGGCCGGTCCATCTGAGCGCGGAGGTCACCGGCGGTGCGACGGCGGGCCAGTCGCTGACGTTCGTGTGGACTCTGGGGGACGGAGCTCGCAAGCGGGGAGCGGCGGTCAGTCACAAGTACGCCGGGCCCGGCGTGTACGAGGCGGTCGTGACCGTGACCGGCAACGACGACTCGGGGGGCTCGTCGGCCCCGCTTCGCCTGACGGTGGGCGATCCCCCGCAGCAGGAGGGCGATCCCGGCGGCGGCAGCGGCGATCCCCGGCGCGCGCCGGCGCAGGGGCCTGCGCAGGGGCCCGCGGCCACGGGGGGCGCGCCTTCGTCCCCGCCGGCGCCGTCGGGCTCGGGGACCACCACGCCGGAGACGCCCGCCCCGGCCGCGGCCCCGGCCCCGGCCAGCCCGGGTAGCGGGCCGCGTGCGCAGCGCCCGGCGCCGGAGTCGACCGACACCAAGCTGGTCCGGGGCACGCTGGTAGCGGCGAAGGTCGCCGCCCGCCTGCCCGGAAAGGCGCCGGCCGGTGGTCCTGCGGAAGCCCGCCGCGGCAGCGAGCCCCGCCGCGGGGGGGTCGGGCCGCTGGCTGGCATCCTCGCCGCGGTGGCGTTCCTCGGCCTGGGCATCCGCCGTGAGCGCCGCGCCCTGCGCAACCGGCCGGAGGTCACGACATGAACATCGAGCAGGTCATCTTCGACGTCGCCGAGGCCCTGCGCTACCCGGTGCTCATACTCGCACTGGCGTCGCTGGCATTGGTCCTCGTCGAGGCCGGCGCGTTCGCGGTCGAGGCCTTTCGCCGCCGCCGGCGCGACACCGTTCGGCTGGAGCGGGTCGCGCAGACCGCGCGCGGAGCGCTCGACGAGGGTGACGTCCCGGCGGCCCGCCGGGCGCTGCTGCAGGTCGCGTGGAGCGGCAGCATGGCGACGACCCTCGAGCTGATCGCCGAGCGTGTGCGCGCGAGCGGCGGCGACGACCGCGTCGCCAAGGCGCTGGCGGACTTCGACTTCGCGTCGCTGCGGCGCCTGGAGCGCACGCGTGTGCTCGTTCGCGCGGGGCCGGCCCTCGGGCTCATGGGCACCTTGATCCCCCTCGCGCCGGCCCTCGCCGGGCTCGCCGAGGGCGACGTCGCGCAGCTGTCGCGAAACCTGCAGGTCGCCTTCAGCGTCACGGTTCTCGGGCTCGTGGTCGGCGCGATCGCGTTCGGGATCTCCCTGGTCCGCGACCGGCTGTACGGGCAGGATCTGTCAGACCTCGAGTTCGTGGTCGCCACCCTGGAGGCGCCGAAGTGAGAGCCACCCGCGTGACCCCCCGCGCGCGCATCCACCGCGACCGCGGGGGCGACCCTCTCGACGGCCTCGTCAACCTGTTCGACCTCGGCGTGGTGCTGGCCGTCGCCTTCCTGCTCGCCGCGCTCTCCTCCCTGAAGCTCACCGACCTGCTCACGCGCAGTGACCTGACCGTGGTCCGGTCGGACGCCCGGGCCCAGACGGTGATCGTCAAGCGCGGTGACAAGGTGCGGACGCTGAGGGTCGACCCGAGCAGGCGGGTAGTCGGCCGGGGCAGCAGGGTCGGCTCGGTCTTCCGGCTCGCCGACGGCCGGCTCGTCTACGTCCAGGGCCGCTAGGCGTCATGGAGTTCATATGGGACGGCATCAAGCAGGCCTTCGACCTGCTTACCGGCGGCGACGACGAGATCCTCGACGTCGTGTGGACGACCGTGCGCATGGCGCTGTGGTCGACCTTGCTGGCGCTCGCCGTCGGGCTGCCCCTGGGCCTCCTGATCGGGCTCGGGCGCTTCCGCGGCCGGCGCGCCGGACAGGCGGTGGCCAATGCCGGGATGGGGCTGCCTCCGGTGGTCGTCGGGCTGGTGGTCGCCCTGCTGCTCTTCCGCGGCGCGCCGCTCGGCGGCCTGAACCTGCTCTACACGCTCAACGGCGTGATCCTGGCGCAGGCCCTGCTCGCACTGCCGCTCGTGGCCGCGCTGACCGCGGCCGCGGTCCAGGCCCTGCCCGCCGGCCTCCTCGACCAGGCGCGGGCCTTCGGGGCCTCGCGCGTGCAGGTCGGCCTGCTCGCCCTCCGCGAGGCGCGCGTCGGCGTCCTCGCTGCGACGATCGCCGCCATGGGGTCCGCGTTCGCCGAGGTGGGCGCGGTCGTGCTCGTGGGCGGCAACATCAAGGGCGAGACCGAGACCCTCGCCAGCGCGGTGCTCGTTCGCGTCTCGGCCGGCGAGTACGGGCGCGCCATCGCGCTCGGCACGATCCTGCTCGGGCTCATCCTGCTGCTCGCAGCCGCGCTCACGTTCGCCCAGCAGCACGAACGCCGACCACTGCTCGGACGCCCGTCGTGAGCGGCGTCTCCGAACCCGTCGTCAGCGCCCGCAACCTGGTCGTGTCGCGGGCGGGCGCGGACGTGGTCCGGGACGTCGACCTCGACCTCCCGGAGGGCGAGATCGTGGTGCTGATCGGCCCCAACGGGGCTGGCAAGTCGACGCTGCTGGCCGCGCTGGCGGGCCTGCTTCCGCCGGCCAGGGGCAGCGTGGAACGCCGCGGTCGCGTCGCGTCGGCGCTGCAGGCTCCCGCGCTGGCGCGCCGCTCCGCCCGGGCCAACGTCGAGGCGGCGCTCGGCTGGTGGGGCGTCGGCCGGGCCGAGCGCCGTGATCGCGCGCTCGCCGCGCTCGAGGCGATCGGCGCCGGCGCGCTCGCCGAGCGACCGGCGCGCTCGCTCTCGGGCGGCGAGGCGCGCCGGGTCCACCTCGCCCGGGCGCTGGCGCTCGGAGCCGACGCGCTGCTCCTCGACGAGCCGTTCGCCGGCCTCGACGCGCCGACGCGGGCGGAGTTGCTCTACGACGCCACGTCGGCCCTGCGCGACAGTGGCCGCGCCACGCTCGTCGTCGTTCACGACCGGGCCGAGGCCTGGGCGCTGGCCGACCGCGTGCTCGTGATGCAGGAAGGCCGCCTCGTCGCCGAGGGCACGCCCAAAGCGGTGTTCGCTGCGCCGCCGACCCCCGAGGTCGCGGCCTTCGTGGGCTTCGCCGGGCGCGTCGAGGAGAACGGCCGGCTGCGGCTGCTGCGGCCTCAGGACGTCGCGCTCGACGACACGGCGCCGGTGCGCGCCCGGGTGCGGCGCCTCGTGCCGGTGGAGGACGGCGTTCGGGTGGAGCTGGACGTCGAGGGCGGCCGCCTGGTCGCGATGGCGCCCGCCCCCGGGCCTGCACCCGGCGCGGAGGTCGGAGTCCGCCTGCTGGGCGGCGTCAGCTTCCCGCGACGCTGAATGGGCCGAGCCGGGTGCCCGCGGCTAGGAGCCCGGGGTCCAGATCTGCCCGGCCCCCTGCTCGCGCTCCTTCTCGGGGGTCCAGAGCTTCTCGCGGGCGGCAGCCTGATCGACCGGAATGGGCTTTGCGTGCTCGACGAGCAGGTCCACGGCGCGGCGCATCGCGATGTCCTCGCGCAGCGTCTCGTCGGCCCCCTGCGAGCGCGCGCGCTTGAGCGCCCGCTTGATCTGCTTGTCGCTCGCGTCAGGGCCGGCGGCCTCGCGCAGGGCGGCGGTCACCTCCTCGTCGCTGACCTCGATGCTCTCCGCCTCGACGATGGCCGCGAGCACCGCCTCCCTCTTGAGGGCGAGCTCGGCGTCGGACTCGGACTCGGTCACGAGCTCCTCCTCGGTCTTGCCGGAGAGCTCCAGGTAGCGCTGCGGGTCGATTCCCTGGGCCGACAGCCGCCGGGCCGTCCGGTGCCACATCTCGTGGGCCTTGGAGTGCACCAGCTCGTGCGGGATCTCGACCGCGGCCGCGGCCACCGCAGCGTCGACGGCGGACTCGCGGAACTCGCCCTCGATGGCGCGCTCCTCGGCCTCGCCCAGCCGCTCCTTGATCTCGGCGCGCAGCTCGTCGAGCGAGTCGTAGCCGCCCGCCTCGAGCGCGAAGTCGTCGTCCAGCTCGGGCAGCCGCTTCTCCTTGACCTCCTTGACCTCGACCGCGAAGACCGCGTCCCGGCCGGCGAGGTCCTCGACCGGGTAGTCCCCGGGGAAGGTGACGCTGACCTCGCGGCTCTCGCCGGCCTGGGCGTCCTGGAGCTGCTCCTCGAAGCCCGGGACGACCCGCCCGGCGCCCAGCTCGACCACCTGGCCGCGGGCGTCGCCGCCCTCGAAGGGCTCGCCGCCGATCGTCCCGGCGAAGTCGAGCACCAGGAAGTCGCCCTGGCCCGCCTGGCGCTCTACCGTCTCGAGGGAGGCGAGGGACTCCCGCATCCGCTCGAGCTCCGTCTGCACCTCGTCGGGGTTCACGGAGGGCTCGCGCCGGCCGACCTCGACCCCCTTGTACTCCCCGAGCCGGGCGGGGGGCACCACGCCGACCTCGATGGTGAACGCCAGCGGCGACCCTTTCTGGGGCAGGTCCTCGAGGTCCACCTTGGGATCGCCGACCGAGGCCACGCCGGCGTCCGCGAGGGCCTCCTCGTACCAGCTGGGGAGGCCGCGCCGAACCGCCTCGTCGAGCACCGCCTCACGGCCCACCTGCTGGATGACCACCTGCGCCGGCACCTTGCCGGAGCGAAAGCCGGGGATCTTCATCTCGCGCCCGATCTCCGCGGCCGCGCTCTGCAGCTCCCGCTCGAGGGCCTCGCTGGGAACCTCGACCTTCACGCGCACGCGCGAGTCGCCGAGTTCCGTGGTCGCTGTCTTAACCATCGCGCTGACTGTACCTTGCGCGGTTGTGAAGCCCCGCGAGCGGCTGCAGGCCTGGATCGTCACCGGTCCCATCGGCCACCTCTGGAGCGCGGTGGCCGACATCGCCGTGCTCTGGGGGCGCTACGCGGTGGGGAAGCTCAGGGCTGGGCGATGACGACCACCAGCGTGCCCAGGGCGAGAGCGAGCGCGGCAAGGGTCAGCGCCGCCACCCCGCGTTCGCTGACCCCGGCCCACTCGCCCCGGCGCAGTGCCTCCTCCACGTGGCGCCGGCGCAGGGCGGCAGCCAGGAAGACGACGGCGCCGAGCGCGGCATAGCCCGCGCCGAGAACGATGTAGGGCGTCCGCGACCCCTCCAGGAGCTCGGGCACGACCCCGCCCACGGCGACCGCCGCGGTGGTGGCGGCGATGCCCGAGCGCCACCAGGCCAGCCAGGTCCGCTCGGCCGCGAGCAGGGTGCGGCGGGTCACGTCGGATTCGGCGGGCTCGCTCGGGGTGACGGTTTCCGGCGTCGCCATCGTCTCTAGCGTAGGCCCTGACCGCCGCATGGGCGATCATCCCGCCATGCCCGAGCCCGTCGCCGTAGCCGGCTGCTGACGTGGCCGATGCGCTCTTCTGGGGCGTCGTGGCCGCGTCCTCGCTCGTGTTCGGAGCGCTGCTGGCACTCGCACATGACTGGCCGGAACGGCTCATCGGGCTCGTGCTCGCGTTCGGCGCGGGCGCGCTGATCTCGGCGGTCAGCTTCGAGCTCGCCGAGGAAGGCGTGGAGGCCGGTGGCGCGCTGCCCGTGGGGATCGGGCTCGCGCTCGGCGCCCTCACCTTCTACACCCTCGACGGCATCGTGTCGGGCCGTGGGGGGCGCTCGGCCGCGGGCGGCTCGCTCGCCCTCGGTGCATTTCTCGACGGCATCCCCGAGCAGATGGTCCTGGGGCTCGGGCTGGCGGGCGGCGAGAGGTGAGCGTGGGGCTTCTGACCGCCATCTTCGTGTCCAACCTTCCCGAGGCGATCGGCTCAGCAAGCGCGATGCGCGCGGCGGGCAGGTCGAGCGCCGGCGTGCTCACGGTGTGGCTGGCGGTGGCGGCGGTGTGCGCGCTGGCCACCGGGGCCGGCTTTGCGATCGGCGACGGCCTCAGCGGCGACCTGGAGGGAGCGGTGGACGGCTTTGCCGCCGGCGCGCTCCTGGTGATGCTCGTCGACTCGATGATCCCCGACGCCCGCAAGGCCGGGCGCAGCGCCGGGCTGGTCACCGCGCTCGGGTTCGCGGTGGCGGCAGGGCTCTCCGGGGTCAGCTAGCTGATTGATTCCGCGGCCGCGTGTGCGCGGGGGCGCACGGGACCGAGCCGGGCGGGGGAAGCAGGGCGAAGCCGATACCCGGAGGTATCGGCAGTGCGCGAGGGGCCGGGCTGGCCCGGCCCGGAGCGAGGACGTCGCCCGATGACCCCGATCCGGCGACGGTAGTGCGCGAGGGCCCGGGCTGGCCCGGGCCGGAGCGAGCACGTCCCGTGCGTCATCCGCGTGCGCGGGGTCGTGGTATCAGTCAGCTAGCTCGCCGCCGCCCCACCAGGAATCCGAGCGCCGCCCCCACGAGCAGCGACACGGCGATGACGATGATCAACGGGGTCCGCCACGTGCCCACGATCCAGTTGACGCCGACCTTGTCCAGGTTGAGCAGCGCGAACGCGGCGCCGAGTGCGCCGAGCACGAGCATGCCCAGGCGGCGGGCGCTCTCTCCCCGGCGCCGCGCCGGTGAGCGATCCGTGACGGTGTCCGGGCGTTGTTCGATATAGGAGGTCTACCAGGGCCGGTGGCCGCGTGAGAGCATCCTGGCGTGAGCGTCAGGACACCCAGGGCGCGGGCCCGGACCGGCCGGGCAGCGTTCCGGGCGTCGGTGCTCTTCGTGATGCGCGGCGGCACCTATCACGCCGCCGCGCTCACCTACTACGCCATCCTGTCGGTCTTCCCCGCCGGCGCGCTGGCCTTCGCCCTCCTCGGGCTGGTCGGCGCCGAGTCGGTGATCGACGACATGGTCAACGCCCTCGACCGCCGGGCGGTCGATGAGCAGTTCGTGGAGGCGCTGAGCCGCACCCTGAGGTCGGCCGCCAATCAGCGCGAGAGCGAGGCGGGGATCGCGCTGCTGGTGAGCTTCGGGGCGGGCATCTACGTGGCCAGCCGCTGGATTCGGGGAACGGCCCGCGGCCTGGACGCGGTGCTCGACCGCCCGCGCAGCGCCAGCGCTGCCCGCTTTCTGCGGCAGGTCGGCGACACGTTCGTCCTCGTCATGCTGTTCGTCGGGGCGCTGCTGCTGGCCTTCGTCGGGGGCAGGCTCGCCCGGGGGCTGTTCGGCGAGGCCCTCTCGCTGCTGTGGCAGATCGCCGCCTACGCCCTGGCCGCCGGCGTGGGTGCCTGTGCCTACGCCTATGTGTACGCGTTCGTTCCCTCGCCCCCGCGGCCGCCGCCGGGTGCCCTCGTGGCCGGAGCGCTGGTCGGCACGCTGGTCTGGGCGCTGGCCACGGCCGGGTTCCTGGTCTTCGCCGACCTCTGGCCGGGCTACGACACCACCTACGGGGTGTTCGCCACGCTGATCGTGGCGGTCGTGTGGTTGTGGCTCACCAACGTCTCCGTGCTGCTCGGCGGTGTCTTCGCCCAGGAGTGGGTCCGAAGCGGGGTGCACTGACGCGGCCGGGCGTGTGGGAGTATCCGGCGCACAGAACGCGACCAAGGAGGACTCGCAGTGGCAAATCTCGTGGCAATTGCCTACGACGATCTGGATCAGGCCAAGCAGGTGATCCAGACGATCGGGACGCTGCGCAAGGAGCACCTGATCGAGCTGGAAGACGCGGTGATCGTTGAGCACCGCCCCGGCGGCAAGATGAAGCTGCACCAGCCCTCGCTCGCGGGCATGGGCGCCGCCGGAGGGGCGCTGTGGGGCGGCCTGATCGGCCTGATCTTCCTCATGCCGCTCTTCGGCATGGCGATCGGGGCGGCCACCGGAGCGGCGGCGGGCGCCATGAGCGACTACGGCGTCGACGACGACTTCATGAAGGAGCTCGGCGAGAAGCTACCCGAGGGCGGCGCCGCGGTGTTCGTGCTGGTCAAGGAGGCCACCCGCGACAAGGTCGTCCCGGAGATCGCCAAGTACGGCGGGCACGTGATTCAGACCTCGCTCTCCAACGAGCAGGAGACCGCCCTCCAGGAGGCGCTCGACAGCCGCGGGGAGCCCGCCCAGTAGGCGACCGCCTGACCTACGCGGGGCACGCCACCGTGCTGATCGAGCTCGGTGGCGTGCGCCTGCTCACCGACCCCGTGCTGCGGCCGCGCGTGGTGCACCTGCGCCGGCATTCGGCACCGCCCGCCGCCGAGCTGAGCCGGCGGCTGGACGCGGTGCTGATCTCCCACCTCCACCACGACCACCTCGACCTGCCCTCGCTGCGGCGCCTGTCGGCGCCTCGGCTGCTGGTCCCGCGGGGCGCCGGCGCCTACCTGGAGCGCGCCGGCCTCAGCGGCGTGGAGGAGCTGTCCCGCGGCGAGGCGACGGACGTCGCCGGGGTCCCGGTGACGGCGGTGGCCGCAGCGCACGACGGAACCCGCCGGCCCGGGGGCGGCCCGCGCGCCGCCCCGCTCGGCTTCGTGGCCGGCGCCGGGCAGCGGGTCTACTTCGCGGGTGACACCGGCTTCTTCGACGAGATGGCCGCGCTGGGCCCGCTCGACACGGCGCTGCTGCCGGTGGCCGGCTGGGGGCCCAAGCTCGGGGCCGGTCACATGGACGCCGCGGCGGCCGCACGGGCCGCCGCGCTGATCCGACCGCGAATCGCCGTCCCGATCCACTGGGGGACCTTCCATCCGCTCCTCGTGCGGCGGGGCGCCTGGTTTTCCGACCCGCCGCGAGCGTTCGCCGCCCAGGTGGCCAAGCTCGCCCCCGAGGTCGAGGTGCGCGTGCTGGAGCCGGGCGAGTCGCTCAGCTTGTCCTGATAGCGCCGGCGCGGGGCGTCAGCGCAGGCTCGCCGGCGCCGGCAGGCGCCTCAGGCTGCGCCGGTAGACCTCCATCGCCGCACGCGGGAAGTCGCCGTGGGTCTGGCTCCGCAGGCGGGCGACGCGCTCGCGGTGATAGGGGCTCGCGCGGTTCTCGTTGTGGCCGATCACGTTGCGAGTCGTTATCCCGAAACGGCCCTGGAGCATGCGGGTCAGCCGCAGCGACGCTGCGAGCTGCCGCCGGTTGCCGAGCACCTGGCCGTCGCTGCGCCCCACGTGCTCGATGCCGATCGCCGTGTAGTTGAGCCCCACCGTGTGGCGGCACATGATCCGTGTGGAGACCAGCCGGTAGATGGTGCCGTCGCGGTCGATCACGTAGTGGGCGCAGACGCCGGGCAGCTCCCCGAGCTCCGGGTCGGGCCGGTCGACGGCGAAGGTGTCGTACACCGGCTGGAAGCTGTCGGTGACCGTGTAGTGCTGCACGATCACCCGGGGCCGGACCAGCCGGTGGTCGTCGATCCCGTAGTGGCGCCGTGCGTAGGCCCGCATCTCCTGCCTGCGCTTCTCGCCGAAGGGGATCGGCCGCGACACGACCCGCGGCGGTGCCAGCGCGCGGGCCAGCGCTCTCACGGCGCGGGCGTGCCGGGCAACGCCGGCGTCGGGGAGGCGTCCGCCCGGAAGCTCGACCACGAAGGCCGTGTCGTCCCTGAAGCGGTCGTTCTGCCACGAGGTCGCCGTCCCCGGATAGGGCGGCAGCCGGCGGCGGGGAAGGCCGCTCAGACGCGCATAGAGGCGCTCGAGCTTGGCGTCGCCCTCGGCCTTGACCACGATGCGCAACGCCTGGTGATACCAGAGGGTCACCCGTGGCTGGACGCGTTCGATGAGGGCCTGCAGAGCGCGGGTCTCGGGCTCCGAGGCCGGGCCGCCGCCCGACTCGTAGGTCCCGTCGAGCGGCATCCAGCGGTAGGGGAAGTTGCGGTTGAGGTCCACGCCGTTGGCGTTGTGACGCGAACCCGCACGAGCGCCGTCGGGGTTCGCATCCTCCACCAGCCAAAGCGCGGTGCCGCGCGGCGGCCGTGACCGGGCCAGCCGCTCCACCACCGCCCGGCCGGCCGGCTCGTTGCCGTGGACCGCCCCCACCACCAGCAGCTTCACGCGCGCGCGAGGGGTTCCGACCCGCAACGCGCGGATGGGCCTGCCCTGGGCGGAGCGCCCGATCACCTCCGTGCGGCCGGCCGCCACCCGGCCGGGCGGGAGGTCGGCGGGCGCCGGCGCGGCTGCGGCAAGGCCCGCGAGGATCGCGGAGAGAAGCACGGCGCTGAGTATGGCGGGCACACCATCTAGGGTCCGGCCCGTGACGGCCGCTCTCGCCGCCCAGGCAGCCGACCAGCGCCGGCTGGCGATCGACACCGAGTTCGTCTCCGAGCGCCGTTACCAGGCGCTGCTCTGCCTGGCTCAGGTCGCGGTTCCGGACCCTGCCGCCCCGGACGGAGTCCGGACCGAGGTCCTCGACCCGCTCGAGGGCGAGGAGGACTTCGCTCCGCTCGCCCGCGCGCTCGCCGACCCGG
Source organism: uncultured Thermoleophilaceae bacterium (assembly GCA_963821275.1). Lineage (GTDB taxonomy): Bacteria > Actinomycetota > Thermoleophilia > Solirubrobacterales > Thermoleophilaceae > JACVRW01. Next base: position 532,872 of record CAWGDF010000009.1, on the reverse strand, counting down.
GCATCGAGGTGATCGTTCACGCCGGGCGCCAGGACGTGGCCATTCTCCGCCGCACCTGGCAGACCGAGGTGCGAAACCTCTTCGACACCCAGGTGGCCGCAGGGTTCCTTGGCCTGGGCAACCAGGAGGGCTATGAGTCGCTCGTCCGCAGGGTCACGGGTGTCCGCCTCAAGGGAGCGGAGGGCTTCACCCGCTGGGACCAGCGCCCCCTCTCGCCCCAGCAGCTGGAGTACGCCGCCGACGACACGCGGATGTTGATCGGGTTGGGCGACGAGCTGGAGCGGCGCCTGAGCGAGCGCGGCCGCCTCGACTGGGCGCGCGAGGAATGCCGCGCCCTGGAGGAAGCGAGCGACGAGCGCTCGCCGGAGCGGCTCTACGATCGCCTGCCCCGCCTCGGGCGCCTCGGCGACCGCGGCCGCGCCGTGGCTCTGGAGCTTGTCGAGTGGCGTGAGGAGGTCGCCCAGCGGATGGATCGCCCCGCCAGCTTCGTCCTCCCCGACCAGGCCCTGATCGAGCTGGCCCGGCGAGCCCCCAAGGACCGGCGCGGCCTGGAGCAGATCCGGGGGTTGCCGCCGCAGACGCTCCACAGGCGTGGCGAGCAGCTCGTCGAGGTCATTCAGCGCGGACGCCGGCGTCAGCCTCCTCCGCCGCCCCCCGAGCCTCCGCGGCGCGACCCCGCCGACGCGCCGCTCGTGGCCCTCGCCCAGGCGCTCGTGCGCCACCGTTCCCTGGAGTCCGGCGTGGCGGTCGAGCTCATCGCCACCCAGGCCGAGCTGACCAGCCTTGTGCTGGCGCTGCGCCGGGGCGAGAACGGCGATCATCTGCGTGTCGCCCGCGGCTGGCGCCGTGAGCTCGTCGGCGAGGAGCTGCGCGAGCTCATCGCCGGCCGGCGCAGCCTGAGCGTCGGGCCCGACGGTCGCCTGAGGGTCACTCCGGCCTGAGTGCGCTCGCGGGGGACTGCTCGGGATCGCGAACCGCCCGCGCCATCTCCGTGGCGCTCCACGACGTCGGGTCAGCGCAAGCCCCTGGGCATGTCCCCGTTGTCGATCAGGCGCCTGATGTCGCCGCTCCGGCGCGGGTTCAGGCACACGTGCCGCTGCCCCACGCTGGGCTTCTCGAGCAGCAGGCCGGCGCTCACCAGCGCCTCGCCGGCGGTGGCGGCGAGGGCGCGCTCGTTCCCGGCAAAGCCCCGGGCCAGATGATCGAAGGCGGTGTGGTAGCCGCCCCACTTCCCCATGCCGTCCAGTCGTTGCAGGATGCGGCGCATCGCACGCCGCTCGGGGTCGGGGTCGTCGTGGGCACGCGCCACCGACCCCGGCGGCTCCAGGAGGGCGACCAACTGCTGCTCCAGCCCCTCGATCGAATCCTCGTCGAGCGGCGAGCCGCCCAGGCGGGTAACCGCCTCGGCCACGCGCAGCGGATGGGTCGCCCCGATGGGCGGCCGCAGGTCGCCGGTGCCCGCCAGCACCCCGGCGGGTAACAGCAGAGCCCGCGCGCGCAGGCGGTCGATCTCGCCGAGCGCCTCGTCCAGGGCCTCGCGCGCGTACTCGGCGGCGTAGCGCGTTGCGCTCGACGGGTAAGCGAGCACCAGCCGGCCACCAAAGTCGCCCGCGAGCAGCCGCAGGTCGGCGCCGGCCGCCGGCGGTCCGGGGGCCACGGCCTCCACCAGCTTCTCGACCGCGGCAACGGCGAGCGTCGCGGCCCGGTCGGTCACGGCGCCGGGGTCGGCCCGCAGCTCGACCGTGAGCGGGAGCAGGGCGGCAACCGTGCGGTCGCCCGCGACCACGCCCACCGCGATCGGCCGGTCGTAGCCGCTGCGCGTGAGCTCCAGTTCGCGAGCACCCCGAAGCAGCTCCTCGCCCAGCAGCCGCGAGATCTGCGCCGAGCGCTCCCGCGGAGCGTCGGCGCCGCCGGCCTCGACCAGGGCGAGCTCGAGCTCGGATCGGGTTTGCACGGGGGCAGCCTACGGGTAGCTGTTGCTCGCTATGGACCGAAAGCTGCTCGGCATATACCTGCAGGACCACCACGCAGGCTCGACGTCCGGGCTGGAGCTCGTTCGCCGCGCCCGCTCGTCCAACCAGGGCACCACCTACGGCGACTTCCTCTCGCGCATGGCCGACGACATCGCGGCGGACCGCCGCACGCTCGAGGGCATCATGGAGGACCTCGGCGTGAGCGCCGACCGGGCCAAGGACGGCGCCGCTTGGGTGGGCGAGAAGCTCGGCCGGTTGAAGACGAACGGGCAGCTCACCGGCTACTCGCCTCTGAGCCGCCTGGTCGAGCTCGAGGGCCTTGCCCTGGGCGTGACCGGGAAGCTCGCGCTGTGGCGCGCCCTGCGCCTGCTGGCCGACGAAGAGCCGGCCCTCGATGCCGAACGGCTCGAGCGACTCGCAAAGCGAGCCAAGGAGCAGCAGGACGAGATCGAGGAGCATCGCGTCCGCGCCGCGCGCCTCGCCTTCGGCGCGCAGTAGCGCCGGCCACATTGCGCGTTCGGGAGCGCTCGCTCTCGTGTTATAGTTGCACGCGCAATCACCTGACCGAGAGGACGACATGAAGCTCGACGGCATCCACCACATCACCGCGATCACCGGCAACGCCGCGCAGAACGTCGACTTCTACACACGCGTGATGGGGCTGCGCATGGTCAAGAAGTCCGTCAACCAGGACGATCCGACCGTCTACCACCTCTTCTACGGCGACGAGCACGCGCAGCCCGGGCTCGACCTGACCTTCTTCGAGTATCCCGGCGCCGCCCCGGGCCGGGCGGGGGCGGGGATGGTCCACCGCATCCTGTGGCGGGTCGGCTCTCCCGCCGCGCTCGACTTCTGGGCCGAGCGGCTGGCCGGCGAAGGGATCGAGACCGAGCGGGACGGCGAGGTCCTGCGCTTTCGGGACCCGGAGGGTCTCGAGCACCAGCTTCTGATCGCGGACGTCCCCGACGAGCCCCTCACCGCCGAGCACCCGGAGGTGCCTGCCGAGCATGCCCTGCAGGGCTTCCACGGGGTGCGTGCGTTTGCGGCCGACCCGGAGCGCAGCCGCCCGCTGCTCGAGGACACCCTCTCTTTCGAGACCCGCGAGGACGGCTGGGAGGCCCGTGGGCCCTCGCGCGGCGGCACCTACGCCTACGACGCGCCGCCGGCCGAGCGCGGCGTGCAGGGGGCGGGCACCGTCCATCACGTGGCCTGGGGCTCGAGCGACGCAGACCACGAGGCCTGGGGCCAGCGGGTGCGAGCCGGCGGCGCCCACCCGACGGAGGTGATCGACCGGCACTACTTCCGCTCGATCTATTTCCGCGAGCCGAGCGGGGTGCTGTTCGAGCTGGCCACGCCGAGCCCGGGCTTCACGGTCGACGAGCCGCTCGAGACGCTCGGGGAGAGGCTCTCCATCCCGCCGCGGCTCGAGCCCTACCGAGACGAGATCGAGGCGGTGCTCAAGCCGTTGCCCTACCGGCGCGCGGCGCGTCAGAGCTGAGGCCGGCCGCGCGGGGCGGCGTGCACGCCCTACGCTTACCCGCCTGCCCTCCTCACGTGACACCCTGGCGCCGCGGTCGGCGCTGCGTCGTTCGTTGATGCCCCGCCTGGGCGGGCGCGACCTAGCCATCGACCTGGGGACGGCCAACACGCTCGTCTACGTCCGCAGCGAAGGGATCGTGGTCTCGGAGCCGTCCGTGGTGGCCGTCGATACCCACGACGGCGAGGTCCACGCCGTGGGCGAGGAGGCCCAGCGCATGATCGGCCGCACCCCGGCCTCGATCGCCGCGGTCCGTCCGCTCCGGCACGGCGTGATCGCCGATTTCGAGGTGACCGAGCAGATGCTGCGGCACTTCATCGGCCGGGTGCACCGCAGCCGCTTCGCCCATCCCCGCCTGATCATGTGCGCGCCCTCGGGCATCACCGACGTGGAGCGCCGCGCTCTCACCGAGGCTTCCATGGCCGCCGGCGCGCGATCCGTTCACTTGATCGAAGAGCCGGTGGCGGCGGCCATCGGGGCAGGGCTCGAGATCGACGAGCCCCGCGCCAACGTCGTGGTGGACGTGGGCGGTGGCACCAGCGAGGTGGCGGTCATCTCCCTGGGCGGGATCGTGGTGTCCCGCTCGCTGCGGGTGGGCGGCTACGACTTCGACGAGACGGTGGCGGCGTGGATCCGGGCCCACCACGGGCTGGCGATCGGGGAGACCACATCGGAGCTGGTCAAGCTGGAGGTCGGCAGCGTCATGCCGGACTCGAGCAACGCGAGCTGGGAGGTGCGCGGCCGCGAGCCGGCGTCCGGGCTTCCGCGCGAGGCGGCCGTGACCAGCGAAGAGCTGCGCAGCGCCCTCGACGGCCCGGTGCGCGACATAGTGGCCGCGGTCCACGAGGCGCTGGAGGAGACCCCTCCGGAGCTCGCCTCCGACCTGGCCCAGAGCGGGATCCTGCTCGCAGGGGGCGGCGCGCTGCTGCGCGGCTTTGCCGAGCGGCTCGAGGCCGAGACGGGCGTGCCGGTGCGCCTGGCCGACTCCCCGCTCGACTGCGTCGCGCTGGGCGCGGGCCAAGCCCTCGACGAGATCGAGCTGCTCGAGCGCACCGCCGAGCGCACCGGCGGCACCCTGATGGCACTCAGGCGCCCCGGGCGCTGAGGTGCTGCTCCACAACGGCACCATCCACACCTTCGAGCCGGGTGCCCCGGCCGCGGCTGCGCTGGCCCTCCGCGACGGGCACGTGGCGGGTGAGCCGGCCCCGGGCGCACAACGGGTCGACCTGCAGGGCGCGTGCGTGGTGCCGGGGCTGGCCGACGCCCACGTCCACTTCCCCACCTGGTCGCTCGCCCAGCGCCAGGTCCGCCTGGAGGGCGCCGAATCACTCGCCGAAGCGCTCGAGCGGGTGGCGCGGGCGCTCCCCGGCGTGCCGGCGGGCGCCTGGCTGCGCGGCGTCGGCTGGCGCGAGGGCGACTGGACCGACGCTCCCACCCGGGGCGCGCTCGACCGGATCAGCGGCGCCACGCCGGTGGCCCTCTTCTCCAAGGACTATCACTCGCTCTGGCTGAACAGCGCCGGCCTGGCGCAGGCGCGACAGCCCCTCGACGTGCGCGGCGGGGTGGTCGAGCACGACGAGGGCGGGGAGCCCACGGGCGTGCTGCGCGAGAACGCGGCCTGGACCTTTCGCGACCGCTACGTGCGACCGTCGGTCCCGGAGATGGTCGAGGCGGTGCGCGAGGGCCTCCTGATCGCCGCCTCGCGCGGGGTCACGGCCGTGCACGACAAGGACGGCTGGCTGGGCGCCTTCGAGGTCTTCTCTCGCCTGCACGAGCACGGCGAGCTGACCCTGCGGGTGTGGCAGTCGTTTCCCTGGGAGCGCTTGGACGAGCTGGAGAGCATCGGAATCCGCTCGGGCTTCGGGGACGACATGCTGCGCGTCGGCTACCTGAAGGGCTTCATGGACGGCACGTTGGGCTCGGCCACCGCCCACCTGCTCGACGGCTCGGGTGTGCAGATCACCACGGGCGAGGAGCTGGAGCGCGTCGTCCGCCGCGCCGCGAAGGCCCATTTCCCGGTCGCCGTGCACGCGATCGGCGATGCGGCCAACCGGGCGGCCCTCGATGCCTTCGCGGCCGCGCGGGATGCATGGGGCCCCGCCGGCTTGCGGCCCCGGATCGAGCACGCCCAGCTGCTGGCCGACCAGGACGTCCCGCGCTTCGCCTCGCTCGGTGTGGCGGCCTCGGTGCAGTTCAGCCACGCGCCCTCCGACCGCGACCTGGCCGACCGGCTGTGGGAGGGGCGTGCGGGTGCCTACGCCTACCGCTCGCTGCTCGACGCCGGCACGCTGCTGGCCAACGGCTCCGACGCTCCGGTGGAGGAGCTCGACCCGCTGGCGGGAGTGGCGGCCGGGGTGCGCCGCACCCTGGACGAGCGCCCCGCCTGGCGGCCCGAGCAGGCGCTGACCGTGCGGGAGGCCCTGTCGGCCAGCACGCTTGGCCCGGCCTGGCTCGAGGGACAGGAAGGGCGACGCGGGACGCTCGCCCCCGGACGGCTGGCCGACCTGGTCGTGCTCGACCGCGACCCGCTGGCCTGCCCACCGGACGAACTCGGCGAGGTGGCGGTGCTCGCCACGATGGTGGGAGGGCGCTGGACGTACCGTTCCGCGGGGGGACCTGATGTGTGACCGCCGCAGCGCTTGGGAACCCTTCAGGGGTGCAGGGGAAGACCCTTCTGCCCGCGGCGCCCGAAAGCGTCCCTCGCGCGCGCTACCTCGTGCGCGCCGCAGCCGCCGAGCACGGCATCGATGCCGATGCCGCCTGGGCGCTCATGCTCGCCACCACCGAGGCCGTGGCCAACGCGGTGGAGCACGGCCGCCGCGGTGGCATCACGCTGCTGATCGAGTGGAAGGACGACGGGCTCAGCGTGGAGGTCCACAATCGCGGCCCCTTCCGGGTCGGGATCGCGGAGGACAACCAGCCGAAGCGCGGCCGCGGACTCCCACTGATGGCTGAGGTGGTGGACCGGCTGCATCTCGAGCCCGGCGACGAGCAGACCTCCGTGCGGTTCGTGAAGGGCCCCCGCGCTGCCTGAGCAAGTGACGTTTCTGGCCGACGAACGGCGCTACCAGCGCATGGACTACCGGCGCTGCGGCCGCAGCGGCCTGCAGCTGCCCGTGGTGTCGCTCGGCCTGTGGCAGAACTTCGGCGCCGACCGGCCCCTCGAGACCTCCCGGGCGATCCTGCGGCGGGCCTTCGACCTCGGGGTCTCCCACTTCGACCTGGCCAACAACTACGGGCCTCCCTACGGGTCGGCGGAGACCACCTTCGGCCGGGTGCTGGCCGAGGACCTCCGCCCCTACCGCGACGAGTTGGTCATCTCGACCAAGGCCGGCTACGACATGTGGCCCGGCCCCTACGGCGAGTGGGGCTCGCGCAAGTACCTGCTGGCGAGCCTCGACCAGAGCCTGGCCCGGATGGGGCTCGACTACGTCGACATCTTCTACTCGCACCGCTTCGACCCGGACACCCCGCTGGAGGAGACCCTCGGGGCGCTGGACAGCGCCGTGCGTCAGGGAAAGGCGCTCTACGCGGGGATCTCCTCCTACTCGCCGCAGCACACCGAGGAGGCGGTGCGGATCCTGCGCGACCTCGGCACCCCGCTGCTGATCCACCAGCCGTCGTACTCGATGCTCAACCGCTGGATCGAGGACGGCCTGCTCGACGTGCTCGAGCGCGAGGGAATCGGCTGCATCGCCTTCTCCCCCCTCGCCCAGGGCATGCTCACCGACCGCTACCTGAACGGGGTCCCCGACGATTCGCGCGCCGCCCGGGACTCCACGCTCTCACCGGAGATGCTGAGCGAGGAGAACCTCGAGCGCATCCGGGCGCTGGACGCGATCGCGGGCGCCCGCGGCCAGAGCCTCGCCCAGCTCGCCCTGGCCTGGTCGCTGCGCGACCCGCGCGTGACCTCCACTGTGATCGGGGCCAGCAGCGTGAAGCAGCTGGAGCAGAACCTCGGCACCCTGCAGCGGCTCGAGCTCGACGACGACGAGCTGGCCGAGATCGACCGCCACGCCCGGGAGGGCGACATCAACCTCTGGGCGCCGCCGGCCTAGACAGGATGGAGCTGCCGCGGGTGCGGCGGCGTCCGGTTGTTTGTTGAGAGTGGTCGGCGCCTGCGCATGTTCGTGGGTTGCCGGGGTGGGCCCGGTAGAGCCACATACGGAGGTCGCCGACCATGGCTGACTTTACGAGTTCGACGGTATCTGTTGGGCTGGACGTTCACGCTGCGTCGGTTCGGCTGGCGGTGGTGCGGGCTGACGAGCTGCTTGACGAGCGAACGCTTGCCTATGACCTTGAGGCGGTGGAGCGCGTGCTCGGTCGCTGGCCGGGAGCGCGGGTCTGCTATGAGGCCGGTCCTACCGGCTTTGGGCTTTACCGTCATCTCGACCGCGGCGGGGATCGCCTGCGAGGTTGTGGCTCCGGGGCTGGTGCCGAGAGCTCCCGCCGACCGGGTGAAGACCGACCCGCGCGATGCCCGCATGCTCGCGCGCCTGCACGCCGGCGGTCTGCTCGAGCGGATCCATGTGCCGAGCGTCGAGTTCGAGGCGGCGCGCGATCTGACCCGCGCACGGGAGGACGCTCGCCTTGACCGCATGCGCGACCGCCACCGGCTGTCGAAGTTCCTGCTGCGCCAGGAGCGGCGGATGCCATTTAAATCGTGGGGCGCGGGCCGGCGCAAGTGGCTCGGCGAGCAGAACTTCGCCCAGCCGGCCGCGCCAGCAGAGCTTCGACACCTACCTGCAGGCGCTCGATCTCGTCGACCGCCGCACGGAGGCGCTCGACCGCCAGCTGGCTGAGCTCGCCGAGCAAGGGCCGTGGGCCGGTCTGGTGGGGCGGCTGCGCTGTTTGCGCGGCGTTGACACCCTGACCGCGCTCGGGATCGTGGCGGAGGTCGGCGACTTTCGCCGCTTCCACAACGCCGAGGAGTTCATGAGCTTCATCGGTCTGGTGCCCTCCGAGCACTCTTCCGGCGAGCGGCGCAGACAAGGATCGATCACCAAGGCGGGCAACGCCCACGCCCGACGTCTGCTCGTCGAGGCCGCCTGGCACGCCAGACGGCAGCCCAAAGTGAGCTACGAGCTTTCGCGCCGCCAGGCCGGCCAAGACCCGGCCGTGCTCGAGCGTGCCTGGCGCTGCCAGCAGCGCCTTCACCGGCGTTGGCGGCGAATGCTCGCGCGCGGCAAGCCCAGCCAGAAGATCGTCGTGGCCTGCGCCCGCGAGCTGGCCGGGTTTGTCTGGGCGATCGCCACCGACCAACCGCTCAGGGAAGGAAGCTGAGCCAAAAGACCAACGACCTCTCGGTCTCGAGCAGCGGATGAGCCCGACCACAAGGAGAACCCTCGAAGTCACTATGCGGCACCGGCCCGCCCGGCCGGCGACCCGCGACGCTAGAGCGAGGCAGCTCCCGACGGTTCCCAGTCATGCCGTCCCGACCGGCGAATATCAGTCTGACCCACCGTCGTTGCCCAGGGCCGTCCGTTGCTCGAGACCGAGAGGAGATCCCACCAATCAAACCGAGCCCCTTGACGTTTCGCCCATATCAGTGACCTGAGTCGGAAGTTCGGCTTCAGCTTCTCGAGCGGCTGGGCGTGACTGGCGACGCACACGGGATGAGTCGATGTGCAGCATCGGCGATTCCCGTGGGTGGCGTCAGGCGCGTCCAGACGCCGAGAAGGTGCGCACGAAATGACGACTCAGGTCACTAGTCCCCGCGCCCCGCTCGCGCTCGCGCGCCACCGCCGTAGCTCAGGAGGTCGAGGATGAACGCGAATATCACGAGGAAGTAGTCGAAGCCTTCGATCCCCACCACCGGCGCCCAGGTCAGGGCGTACATGATGGTCGTGAGGGGCAGGAAGATCAGCCCCAGGAGCGGGAGCCAGAAGGAGTCGAAGGCGCGATCGACGTCGTCCGTGAAGATCCACAACAGCACGAGCGCGATGCGCGGGAAGAAGCCCGCTGTGAGTGCGAAGAGACAACCCATGGTTGGGGCGAGCCTATCCGCCGTGCCGGACGCCGGGCAACCCTGAGGCTTGTGTGACGAATACCTCACACCGAGGCGGCGAGCGAGGCGAGTCTGGCCCGGCCATGCTCTACTCGCTCCCCTATGCCCAAAGCAGCGGCCAGCTCCTCTACGACGGCCGCTTCCAGCGCGCGGCCCCGCCCTACGGCCCGCGGCCGCGGCGCTCTCGCAGCCGGTCCCGCCTGACCCGGGAGCTGTTCCTCCCGCGGGCGACGCGGCTGTCCGGTGGCCGCGGCTGATCCGGAGCAGCCCCCGGCAGGGCCCGGCTACCGCGCGGCAAGCGGTAGTTAAGGTTCCGGCGCGGTGAACCGCGCCGCCTCGATCTCGCTTCTGGTCGTGCTCGGCCTGCTCTGCTCGGCCGCGCCCGCGGCGGCACAGGCTCCCGCACCCGGGATCGAGCTCCGCGGCCCGCGCCTGGTCGCGACCGGGGTGGGGTTCACGCTCGAAGGGCGAGGTGCGACGCCAGGGACGCGCCTGCAGATCGAGCTGAGGCTGAACGGGCGCTGGCGGCCGCTTGCGGGAGCGCGTGCCGACGCCGGCGGGCGCTTCGCGCGCCGGCTGCGCCCCCGCCGGGCCCGGCGCCGCTACGTCCTGCGGGCGCTGGCCCCCGACGGCCGGGCCTCCGATCCGGTGGTGGTCCGAAGCCGAAACGTGACGCTGGCCGCCGTCGGTGACATCAACCTCGGCAACGGCCCCGGCCTGGTGATCGCGCAGCGTGGAGCGCGCTACCCCTGGACCGGCGTGGCCCGCCGGCTGCGCCGGCCCGACATCGCGTTCGGGAACCTGGAATGCGCGGTCTCCACTCGCGGCGCCCCTGTGCCCAAGCAGTTCAACTTCCGCGGGCGGCCCTCCGCGCTCAGGGTCCTGGGGAGCTACGCCGGCTTCGACGTTCTCAACCTGGCCAACAACCACGCGGGCGACTACGGACCCACCGCGCTGCTGGACACCGTGCGCTACGTCCGGCGCTACGGGATGACCGCCGTCGGCGCCGGCGGGAGCCTGGCTTCGGCGGCCCGGCCCCGGGTGGTCGAGCGGCTGGGGCTGCGGGTGGCGTTCGTGGGCTTCTCCGACATCCTGCCGGCCTCGTTCTTCGCCGGCCCGAGCCGGCCCGGCACCCAGGCCGCGACCTTCTCCGCCATCCGCGGCAGCGTGCGCGCGGCCCGCCGCCGGGCGGACGTGGTGATCGCCACCTTCCACTGGGGGGTGGAGCGGGCGGTCCGCGAGAACGCGCGCCAGCGGGCCTTTGCCTCGGCGGCTCTCGCAGCCGGCGCGACCGCGGTGATCGGCGCACACCCGCACGTGCTCCAGCCGATCAGGCGCAACCGCCACAAGCTGGTGGCGTTCAGCTTGGGCAACTTCGTGTTCGGCGCGGCCTCGCCTGTCACCACGCGGACCGGGATCCTGCGGCTGCGGTTGTCGACGCGGGGCGTGGAGGGAAGCCGCTTTCTCCCCGCCCGGATCGAGGGCACGCGTCCGCGGCTCTTGTAGGCGGTCCGCGCCCTCTCAGCTTTCTCTCATCTTTGCGGCGATCAATCAGGGCGTGCGCGTTCTGATCGTGGAAGACGACATCCCCATGGCCGCCGCGCTGCGGCGCGGGCTGCGTACCGAGGGCTTCGTGGCCGACGTGGCGGCCCGCGGCGAGGACGCCCTCTGGATGGCGGCGTCCACCGAGTTCGACGCGATCGTGCTCGATCTCATGCTGCCGGGCATCGATGGGTTCGAGACCTGCCGCCGGCTGCGTGAGGACGGGGTCTGGACCCCGATCATCATGCTCACCGCGCGGGACACGGTCGAGGACCGGGTGCGCGGGCTCGACCAGGGCGCCGACGACTACCTCACCAAGCCCTTCTCGCTGGCCGAGCTGCTCGCTCGGCTGCGCGCGCTGGGCCGTCGCGGGCCGGTGGAGCGCCCCACGGTCCTCGAGGTGGGCGACCTGCGGCTGGATCCGGCGACCCAGCAGGTGTGGCGGGGTGACGCCGAGATCCACCTCTCCCCCAAGGAGCTCGCGCTGCTCGAGGCCTTCATGCGGCGGCCCGGCGCCGTGCTGAGCCAGTACCAGTTGCTGGAGCACGCCTGGGACTACGACTACGAGAACCGCTCGAACGTGGTCGAGGTGTACGTCCGCTACCTGCGCGAGAAGATCGACCGCCCGTTCGGGGTGCGCTCGATCGAGACGGTCCGCGGCGCGGGCTACCGCCTGCGAAAGGACGGCGGGTCGTAGCCCGCCTCCCGATCCGGGTCCGCCTGACGGCGGCATTCGCGCTGGCGATGGTGCTGGTGCTGGCCGCGGCCGCGGTGTTCGTCTACCTGCGCCTGCAGGACGACCTCGACGAGGGCGTGGACGCCACCCTCGAGGCCCGTGTCGCCGCGGTCCAGGCCGCGGGCGACGCGTCCGCCGGCAGCCCGGGCGAGGCCGAGGAGGGCTTTGCCCAGCTGCTCTCCGGCCGGGGGCGAGTGATCGAGACCGCCGGCGGCGCCCGGGGGGCCGCGCTGCGGCCGGAGGAGGTCGCGCGGGTGGCCGCCGGCGCCGATCTCGAGCTCGAGCGCCGGGTGGCGGGCGTCGAGGGCACCACGCGGGTGATCGCCGAGCCGGCGGAGGATGGGGTGGTGGCCGCGGGCCAGTCGCTCGAGGACCGCGACGAGACCCTGGCGGGCGTGGCGGCGTCGTTTGCGGTCGGCGGCCCGATCGCCGTCCTCGTGGCCTCGCTGCTGGGCTACCTGGTGGCGTCGGCCGCGCTGCGTCCGGTGGAGGCCATGCGCCGGCGGGCGGGCCAGATCTCTCTCGCCCGGGAGGACGACCGGCTGCCGCTGCCGGCCGCCCACGACGAGATCCGTCGCCTCGGCGAGACGCTCAACGAGATGCTGGCCCGGCTGCAGGAGTCCTTCGAGCGCGAGCGCCGCTTCGTGGCCGACGCAAGCCACGAGCTGCGAACGCCGCTCGCCGTCCTGAAGACCGAGCTGGAGGCGGCGCTGCGCGCCGACCCCGGCGACGCCGCCGTCCAGGAGTCGCTTCGATCCGCCGTTGAGGAGGCCGACAACCTGGCGCAGCTGGCCGAGGACCTCTTGCTTGTCGCGCGCGCGGCCGACGGCCGCCTGCCGGTGCGCCCCGAGACGATCCGCGTCGACGAGCTGCTCGAAGGGACCCGCCAGCGCTTCGGCGACCGGGCCCACTCCCAGGGGCGCGACCTGACCGTCGACGCGCCGCCTGACCTCGAGGCGACCCTCGACCCGCTGCGCGCCCGGCAGGCGCTCGGAAACCTGGTGGACAACGCGCTGCGCCACGGGGCCGGCGAGATCCAGCTCAGCGCCCGGCGCCGCAACGGCGCCCTGGAGATCGACGTGGCCGACCAGGGGCAGGGCTTCTCGAGCGAGCTCGCGGCGCACGCCTTCGAGCGCTTCGCCCGGCGCGACGCCGCGCGCTCGCGCGGCGGTACGGGCCTGGGGCTGGCGATCGTCAGCGCGATCGCCGAGGCCCACGGGGGGACGGCGACGATCGCCGCCTCTGGGGCCGGACGGACGGTGGTCCGGCTCCGGCTGCCGGCAAGCGACACGGGGGGCCGCGGCCGCCAGCCGGAGGTCTAGCGCCGGTGCATTGCCGATCTTTGCCCCCCGGTGGGGGGTCAACTCATCACTGTGCAAACTAGCCCGCGCGCCCACGGCGGGCGATGAGCACGTCGCAGGGCGCGTGGCGGGCCACGTGCCGCCAGGCCGGCCCGGTGATGTGGTCGGCAGGATCGGCGTGGTCGCTGTCCTCCACCACGATCAGACGCGCATGCTCCTCGACGGCCACGTCGAGCAGGGCGGTGGCGGGCTCGGTGCGGAGCACGTGGGCCTCCACCGTGCCGGGGACCGCGAGGCGCTCGGCGGCGGCGTGCAGCCGACCCTCCAGCCCCTCGTGATCGTCGACGAGCAGCGGGCGTGCCGCAACCAGGTGGAGCGCGGCGCCTGAACCCCGCGCGATCTCCGTCGCCAGGCGGACCGCCTCCCCCGCTTCGCCGGTGGCGGCCGCCTCCGCGACCAGCACGTTCTCCAGCACCCTCGCTCGCGCCCCCCGGCGCGGCGCCACGCGGTGCCAGAGCGTCAGGGCCGGCTGAATCGCGCCCGCGGCCATGGAGCCCAGCAGGCCCCGAACCGCCTCGTTCGCTCGGGCGGGCTCGGCCAACTCGATCTGCAGCTCGACCTCGGGCCCCTCCTGGTCGGCGTGGGTCTCCCCCAGCCCCTCGAGCGCCCGGAGCGCCCTCGCGTTGTCCGCCATCACCAACGCCGCGAAACGCTCGATCCCCTCCTCTCGCGCCCTTTCCACGAGCCGGTCGAGCAGAGCAGCGGCCACACCGCGTCCCTGCCACTCGTCGATCACGGCGATGGCCGGCTCGGCCACGCCCTCCCCCACCCGCACGAAGCGGGCGACGGCAACCCCCTCCCCGCCGTCGGCGTCGATCGCGATGAGCGCCTCGTGGTCGTGGTGGTCCACCCGGGTGAGGTAGTCGAGCTGGCGCCCGCTCAGCTCCGGCATGGGCGCGAAGAACCTCCGGTAGCGCGACTCCGGGCTGAGGCGCTCGAAGCTCGCCGCCACCATCCCGCGGTCGCCGGGCTCGATCGGCCGGATCGCCACCCGCGAGCCGTCCGCGAGGGTGACGATCGAGTCGGCTGCCATGCCTGCATCATGCTGCTTGCGACGGCGGTCCGGCAACAGCGGAGACGCCACCGGCGGGCGACCGGTGAGCGACGGGCTGTTCGTGCTTCCCTAGCCCGCCTTGGCGATGGCCTTGTCCATCGCCGCGAGCGGCGGCTCCAGCACCCGCCCGTGGCCCACGGCCAGGCGGCTCGGATCGAGCGCCCGTAGCGCCCGGGCGCTCTCGAGCGATGTCGGCTTGTGCCAGTTGGCCATGCCGGGGAAAGGAAAGAGCGGGCGGATCACACCGGACACGGCCACCCCGCCCAGAGTCTGAAACGCGTCGCCGGCGATGAGCGTCCGGTCGCGCGTGTCGAGGAACGCGATGTGGCCGGGCGTGTGCCCGGGCGCGCTCACCACCTCGAGCGACCCGATCCGGTCGCCCGCGACAAGCTCGCGCTCGGGCAGCCGCTGAATCTCGACGAACCCTCCGCGGATCTTGTCCTGCGGCTCGCCCGGGTCGAGGCCCATGTCGCCTCTGAGCAGGCGGGCGTCGCGGGCGCCGATTGCCGCCTCGACCTCCGGCAGCCGCTCACGGAGCGCGTCGAGCGAGCCCGTGTGGTCGTTGTGGGCGTGGGTGAGCGCGATTCGCCTGATGGGCGCCCCCGCCCCCTCGGCCGCGGCGAGGATGCCCTTGGCCGATCCCGACAGCCCGGTGTCCACCAGCGTGAACCCGTCGTCCTCGCGCACCAGGTAGGCGTTGACCATTCCCAGGCGGGTCAGCCGGAGCAGGTTGGGGCCATGAGCGGTCGTCTTCATCGCGCGGACTCTAGGCAAAGCGGGCTTAGGGAATTCCTAGTCGACTCTTACGTGTCTCCTACGTTCGCCCGCCAGGGTCGGGCCCATGCGATCTCCAACCAAGACCACAGCATTCGTCCTGGCCGGCGCGGTTGCGCTGTCCTCGGCGGCCTACGGCATCGGAACCCAGGTCGGCGGCGGCTCGGCCACCGCCGAGGGCGAGCGGGCCGGGGGCAACGGCCCCGGGCGCTGGGAGCGGCCGACGGCCGCAATCGACGATCTGGCCGACGAGCTCGGCGTGAAGCCCGCCGAGCTTCGCGACGCCCTGCGTGACTTCCACGAACGCAAGGGAGGCGAGCGCCGCGACGCCCTGGCCAGTGCCCTGGCCGGCGCTCTCGGCATCTCGGTCGAGCGCGTGGAAGCGGGGCTGGACGAGGTGCGCAAGAGCCACGAGAAGCGCTTCGCGGCCCGGCTCGCACAGGAGCTCGGGGTCAGCGCCGACAGGGTGGAGTCCGCCCTCGACCGTCTGGCCGACAACCGTCCCCATGACCCCCGGGCGTTCGTCGAGGCGCTCGCCGACGAGCTCGGCGTGGAGGCCGAGGCGGTCCACCGGGCCCTGTGGAGCGCCCGGCCGGATCGCGCGGACAGGCGCAACGGCCATCCGCCGAGGCTGCCGCTGCGAACCCTCGCGTCGGCTCTCGACGTGAGCCGCGACGAGCTCAGGCAGGCCTTCCGCGAGCTCCAGTCCCAGGCCCGTGACGGCTGGAGGCGTGGCCACGACGAGCTGGTGCGGTTCCTCGCGGAGCGCTTCGACCTCTCCACCGAGAAGGTGGAGGCGGCGCTGCCCGACCCGCCCGAGTTCAGGGGGCCCAGGCCCCCCGGGCCCGGCGGCGGACCCCCCGGCGGCCCCGGCCCGCACGGCCCACCGCCCTTCGGGCCCTGACGGCGGCCGCATCCGAGGGGGTCGCGCCTAGGTCATCTAGTCCGGCGCGGCCCCCTCGTGGGCCAGCTGGTGTCGCATGCGGTCCCGCAGCTCGGCGAAGTGCACGGTCTCGTAGGCGATCAACACCCAGAGCAGCGCGGTGGCGATCGCCAGCGAGGCCAGCGCGGGCAGCTCCACCGCCAGCGGGATCAGCGCGAGCAGCACCAGCGCACAGACCACCCGCTGGACGCTGAAGCGGTGCACGTTGCGCCAGCGGAAGGCCACGTGGGCCAGCAGGTAGACGGCCACGCCGCCCAGCAGCGCCACCGCCGGCACGAGCTTGAGCGGATCGTCGACGTGCTCGAGCGTCTTCTTGAGCCCCAGCGCGACCAGCACGATGCCGGCCACCATTGGGAAGTGGAGGAGGGAGTAGGAGTCGCGGGCCACCTCGTTCTGCTCTCGCCCGACGGCCGCATTCGACAGCCGGCGCTCGGCCACGAGGGCCACGAAGTCGAAGTACAGCCACCACAGCCCGGCCGCCAGGGCGATGCCGACCGCGGCCGCGGCCACGATGCCCGCGTCCACCCCGTGCTCCGCGCCCACCCCGATGGCCACGATCGACTCGCCCAGCGCGATGATCACGATCAGCCCGTGGCGCTCCGCGAAGTGTCCGGGCACGAGCTTCCAGCCCTCGGAGCCGAACAGGTAGGGGCCGCCCATGTCCAAGGAGAGGGCCAGCGCCCACAGGGCGCCCTGCGGAAGCCCGTCCAGAAACGACGCGCCCGCGATCAGCGCGACCGCCAGCGCCGTGCTCACCGCCAGGCCTGTGACCGACTTCCGCAACTTGGGGTCGTCGCGGCTCGCCACGACGAACAGCACGATCTGCCCCATCCGCACGACCCCGTAGGCCACGGCAAAGAGAAGGGCCAGGTCGCCGAAGACCTCCGGCACGCAGAGTGCCACCACCAGCAGCCCCGCCATGGCCGCGAAGATCGCGAAGCGCACCACGCCTTCCTCGGGGTCCACCACGCTGGTCAGCCAGGCGTAGCCGACCCAGGCCCACCACAGCACCGCGAGCACGAGCAGGCCCCGAGCCAGGCCCTCCCAGGTCGGGTCGTCGGCCATCAGCGCCGTGCACTGGGTCAGCGCAAGCACGAAGACCAGATCGAAGAACAGCTCGAGCGGCGTAACCCGCCCCTCGGTGCGGAGCACGGCGGTGAAGCGCGGCGCGCGCGGAGAGCTGGCCGTGCTCACCGCAGGGATGTTCGCAGGCGCTCAGGCCGGCGGCTTCTGATGCAGCCCGAAGGATGACCCCTGGTCGTCGCGGCAGAGCTGGAAGCGGCCGAACCGGGCCACCGAGTCCTCGTCTCCCTCCACGTCGGCCTCCTCGACGCTGCCCCCGAGCTCGCGCACGCGCTCGAGCGCCGCCTCCATGTCGTCCACGGCGAAGAACAGGTAGGGCGCCGCCTCGGGGTCGCCGCCGTGCATGCCGCCCGGCACGTTCGGCGCCTGGATCACGAAGCCTGCGCCCGAGGGGCCCGGCTCGAAGCGCCAGCCCAGCAGGCCCTCGTAGAAGGCCCGGCCCCGCTCCGGGTCCTGCACGCCGATTTCGAAGAACGCCACCTCGCCGGCCATTCGCATCTCCCTTCGCTTGCCTGACGGTCGCGCCCACCGTACGCGGCGCCGCCACCAGCGTCTTGTACGGAATTGACCTAGGGTGCTCGCGGCTCCGATGATCGACGTCGACAGCGAATCCTTTCTCACCGTCGTCGTGGCGGCGGCCCTGGCGGCCCTGATCGCGGGGGCGGTCGCCGATCACCTTCCCATGCCGGTGGTGGTGATCGAGATCGTGCTGGGCATCGTGGTCGGCCCCGAGCTGCTCGGCCTCGCCGAGCCGGACGAGTTCCTGGAGTTCTTCTCCAGCCTCGGGCTGGGCATGCTGTTCTTCTTCGCCGGCTACGAGATCGACTTCGAGCGCATCCGCGGCAGCCCCTTGAAGCTGGCGGCCCTGGGCTGGGTGCTCTCGCTCGCGCTGGCGTATGGGCTGGGCGGGCTACTCGAACTCTCCGGCCTCGTGCTCTCGGTCCTGTTCACCGGCTCCGCCATGGCCACCACTGCGATCGGCACGCTCATCCCGATTCTGAGCGACGCCGGCGAGCTGCGTACGCGCTTCGGCACCTATCTCCTCGCGGCGGGGGCGCTGGGCGAGTTCGGCCCGATCCTGCTGATCACGCTGGTGTTCTCCACCCAGAGCGCGATCACCAACGCGCTGATCCTGGTGGCCTTCGTCGCGATCGCGGTGGCCGTGGCGATCGTCGCCGTCCGGGGCGCCGGCCGGGGCTGGGAGACGCTCGAGCGCTCCCTGGAGACAAGCGGGCAGCTCGCGATTCGCATCGCGGTGGTCGCGGTGTTCGCGCTCGCCGCCCTGGCGTCGTCGCTCGGGCTCGACCTGCTGCTGGGAGGGTTCGTGGCAGGCGTGATCGTCCGGGTAGCGCTCAAGGGAAGGGAGGTGGCGGTCTTCGAGTCCAAGCTGACCGCCGTCGGCTACGGCTTTCTCATCCCGTTCTTCTTCGTGGTCAGCGGCATCAAGTTCGACCTCAGCGCGCTGACCGAGGACCCGATCCGGCTGCTCGAGCTCCCTCTGTTCCTTGCGCTCTTTCTCGTGGTGCGCGGCGCGCCGGCGCTGCTGCTGTATCGCAAAGTGCTCGACGGGCGCGAGCGCCACGCGCTCGCCATCTTCTCGTCCACCCAGCTCCCACTGGTGGTGGCCATCACCACCATCGCGATCGACCAGGGCCACATGCGGGCATCGACGGCGGCGTCGCTGGTCGGCGCGGCGATCCTCTCGACCACGATCTTCCCGCTGGTCGGCTTGCGTTTGCGCGCCGGGCAGGGCGAGGTCAGCCCAGCGCCATGACCTTCGGCGCCACCTGCTTCTTGCGGCTCATCACCCCGGGAAGGCTCATCACGCCGTCGTCCATCTGCTGGTCGAAGGCCCGCTCGAGCGACCCGGCGTCGCCCGCAACCAGCAGCTCGGTGCCCTTGCCGACGATGTCGGTGATCATCAGCGCGAACAGCCGGTAGCCCCGGCGCTCCATCGCCGCCTCCATGGCCTTCAGCAGCTCGTCCTTGCGCTCGAGCAGCGTCTGGCCCACGGTCTCGATCTGGGCGATGCAGATCTGGCCCCCCTCGACGTCGTACTCCTTGGCGTCGCGGCTGACGATCTCCTCCGCCGAGACGTGCGAGACGTCGGAGGTCGACTCGAACATCTCGCGCCCGAGCTCCTCTGTGTCGAGGGCGAGCACGCGCCCGAGATAGTCGACCGCCGCGTGGTCGCGGTCGGTCGTCGTGGGGGAGTTCAGGATCACGGTGTCCGAGTGGATCGCCCCGAGGAGCATCATGGCGGTGGACCGGCTCGGCTCCAGGCCGTTCTGGCGAAAGCGCTCGATCACCAGCGTGGCGGTCGACCCGACCGGGTCGAACGTGGCCGTGACCGGCACCCGCGTCTCCACCGAGCCGATGTGGTGGTGGTCGAGTATCTCCACGATCTCGGCCTCCTCCACGCCGGGCACGCTCTGCGCCTGCTCCGCGTGGTCGACGAGCAGCACGCGCCGCGGCCGCGGCCCCACCAGGTCCGAGCGGGTCACGAGGCCGATGGGACGGCCGCTCCCGCTCGTGGCCACCGCCGCCCGGTAGTGGACCTCCTTCACCTTCTCGGCCACGTCGGTCAGCAGATCGTCGCTGCTCACGGTGAGCGGGTCGTCGTCCATGAGCGCCCGGCAGGGAGCGGCAAGCGTGATCATCCGGCTCGACACGTAGGTGTCCAGCGGCGACGAGATCACCGCGGTCCCGTTCTCCTTGGCCAGCTCGAGGATCTCGTCGGGGGGCACCGTCTCGTTGCTCGTCACCATCAGGCCCACCCCGCGCTCGATGGCCAGCCGCTGGGCGTCGGGGCGGTCGCCCACCACGACCACGTCGCCCTCTGCGATCTGGGTGGGACTGGACGGGTCCATCGATTGCGCCCAGACCCGGCCCTCCACCTTCTCGTCCGCCTCCCCGGCCACCAGCTCGCCCTCGAGCACATCCCGTACCGCGCCCACGGCGGTGGGCGCATCCACGAGGCTCGACACCTCACGCGACTCCCGGATGTAGCGCCGCGCCAGGGCCCGCTCGGTGACCACGCCCGCCAGCTCGCCCTCGTCGTCCACCACCGGCACGAGGTCGAGGTCCTCCCGCGCCATGGCCAGGCCGGCCTCGCGTACGGGCTCCTCGTGACCCGCGGTCGGGAACTCCTCGCGCATGACATCGCAGATCCGGAGGTACACGTGTGCGAGCAGGTCGGGCTCCGGGGCCTCGCTCTTCTCGAGCAGCCAGCGGGTCTGGGCGTTGACCTCCCCCAGCCGCACCGGCTTGTAGTCCTCGTCCGGGTCGAGGCGGTTGCGCAGCTCGGCGTAGCCGATCGCGGCGGCAATCGAGTCGGTGTCCGGGTTGCGGTGTCCGGTGACGTAGATCAGGACGGCCGTGATTCTTGCGCTTCGCCCGCGGGGGTGACGCTCAGAGGCGCCCG
Organism: uncultured Thermoleophilaceae bacterium; assembly: GCA_963821275.1. Taxonomy (GTDB): domain Bacteria; phylum Actinomycetota; class Thermoleophilia; order Solirubrobacterales; family Thermoleophilaceae; genus JACVRW01. The sequence continues at coordinate 512,438 of CAWGDF010000009.1, read as the reverse complement.
TGGCGGCGTAGGCGCTCGAGGACCTCGGCGTGCGGAAGCCGCTCCGCCACGAAGCCGCCGCGGCCCTCGGTGCGCTCGGCGTGCCAGAGAGCGTTCAGCACCGCCTCCTCGGTGGCGTCGACCGCCGCGCCGAAGAGCGGATCGAGGGCCTCCCCGGAGACGCCGGCTTGGAGAGCCTCGCCTCGGGGCGCGCGGGCGGTCGTCGAGAAGGCCAGGAAGATCTCGCCGCTGCCGTGGTGGGCCACCGACCCGGTGCGGGCCAGGCCGAGGCCCGCCCGCCGGGCCAGGCGGGTCAGCTGATGCGGGCTGAGGGGGGCGTCGGTGGCCAGCACGACGATGCAGCTGCCGGCGGGCGCCGCCGGGCCGGCCGGGTCCCCTTCCAGCAGCCGGCCGACCGGGACGCCGTCCACACGCAGGTCCTCGCGATCGCCGAAGTTCGCCAGCACGAGCGCCCCGACGAGGAGACCGCCGGAGGCTCTCCGGCTGGAGCTTCCGATGCCGCCCTTCCAGCCGAAGCACACCATCCCGGTGCCGGCGCCCACCGCCCCCTGGGCCAGCGGGTCTCCAGCGGCGGCCGCCTCCAGTGCCCGGCCGGCGTCGGCGGCCTCCACCTGCACGACCCGGGCATCGTTGAGCCAGCTGTCGTCGCACTCGGCGACGACCGGGATGGCCACCGCCTCGACCCCCAGCCGCGGCTCGACCGCCACTGCCTGCGCCACCGCGCCGTCGAAGACGCGGCCGACGGACATCGTCGCGGTCAGGTACACGGGCGTCTCCAGCAGCCCCCATTCCGCTATTGCGATCGAGCCTGTCATTTCGCCCGCCCCGTTGAGCACGGCCACGCCGGCGGCCAGCGGCGCGGCCCACAGGCCGGCCGGGTCGGCAGGGGCGATGGCCGTGACGCCGCTGCGGGCGACACCGCGGCCGGCGGGCGGGTCGGGCTCGTCCCGGACGACCGTGACGTGGCCCACCCCGACCCCGGCCAGGTCGGCGATGGTGTTGGCCGGTCCCGTCTCCAGCCCGCCGATGCGCAGGCCGTGATCGCGCAGCGTGCGCCGGGTCTCCATTGCCGGTGACCCTACCTTCGTGCCGGGCCGCGGGCTGATGAGGCGGGAGGCCAGGGCTCCGGTTAGTCTCGCGGCCCGTGGGACTCGCCCTGCCCGTGGTCTGGAGTGACCGACACCGCCTGCACGACCCGGGCGGCGAGGTCTGGGTCGGGGTGCGCACACCGGGCACCGAGCTCCCCGCGCGGGCGGAGCGGATCCGGGAGGCGCTGGCCGCCCATGGCGCGAATTTCGTAGAGGCCGAGCCCCAGCCCGACGACGCGCTGACCAGCGTGCACGACTCCGCCCTGGTCGGTTATCTCGCCCGCGCGTGGGACGACTGGGAGGCGGCGGGCCTGACCAAGGACCCGGGACAGGACCGGGTGGTCCCCTACCTCTTCCCCCACCCGGCGCTGTTCTCCGGACTGCCACCGCACCTCGCGGAGGCGCCGAGCGCGCGTGCCGGCCAGTTCGCCTACGACACCATGACCCTGATCGGCCCCGGCACCTGGCCGGCCGCCCACGCAGCGCTCGAGGCCGCCCTGACGGCCGCCGACCTGGTCCTGGCCGGTACCCCGGTGGCGTACGCCTGCTGCCGCCCGCCCGGCCACCACGTGACCCGCGAGTGCTTCGGCGGCTCGTGCTACCTCAACAACGCCGCGGCCGCCGCGGCCCGGCTGCGCGACGCCGGCCTGAGGCCGGTCGCGGTGCTCGACGTCGACGCCCACCACGGGAACGGGACCCAGGCCATCTTCTGGGACGACCCGGATGTGTCGACCGCCTCGGTCCACGTCGATCCCGGCGCCGGCTGGTTTCCCCACTACCTGGGCTTCGAGGACGAGACGGCGGGCGGCCGGAACCGCAACGTGACCCTGCCGCCGGGAACCGGCGACGCGGGCTGGGTGGAGGCGGTGACCACCCTGGCCGGCTGGGTGCGGTCGGGCGGCGCGCAGGCGCTGGTGGTGGCGCTGGGCGTCGACGCGGCGGGAGACGACCCGGAGAGCCCGCTCGCCGTGACCCGCGAGGGCTTCCGGGCGGCGGGCCGGGCCCTGGGCGCGCTCAGGCTGCCCACCGTCGTCGTGCAGGAGGGCGGATACGACCTGAAAGCGATCGGCGACCTCGTCTGCGAGGCGCTGCTCGGCATCGAAGAGGAGGCGCATGGCTGAAGGGCGTTCGATCTGGGTGGTCAAGGACGAGCACGAGGGGGTGCTTGCGCAGCCCCGCAAGGACCTGGACCCGCCGCCGCACTGGCGCCTCGAGGCGGTGGCCGCCACCCCCCGTCCCCGGTCGCTGACCATCGGCGACGACCGCCGCCGGGCGGTGTTCATCGAGGACCGGGACACGTCCGACGTGTGGCTGCTCGACCTCGAGACGGGCGCCGCCCCCGAGCGCCTGACCACGGGGCGTGACCTCGCTCCCTACTGGGAGGACACCTCGCCGCAGCTCTCCCCCGACGGCTCGCTGGTCGCATACCGCCAGGCGGGGTACGTCTGGCTCGCGCCCAGCGCCGGCGGCCCGCCGCGCAGGCTGGTCGAGGGCGGAGGCCCGACCTGGGCCGGCGACACCCTCCTGATCGTGAGGGTCGACCGCACCGACGACGCGAGCACGAGGCTGGCCGCGATCGATATAGGCGACCCCTGGCCGCGCCGCCTCGCCGTCGAGCACGGCGACCTGGAGCGGCACGGCGACGAGGGCGAGCCCGTCGTGTCGCCCGACGGCAGCGAGGTGGCCTACACGTTCACCCCGCGCGCCGACCTCAACCGCAGCGAGATCCGCGTGGCCGCGATCGACGGCGGCCAGGTGCGCGCGCTGACCGGCACGCCGCGCATGCACGACCGCACGCCGGCCTGGTCGCCGGACGGGGCGACGGTCGCCTACGCGTCGGAGCGCAGCGGCTTCTACGAGCTGCATCTGGTGGGCCGCGACGGTCGCGGCGACCGTCAGATCACCACCGGCGGCGACGACTACACCGAACACGCATGGCACCCCGACGGCAGCCGGCTCCTCGCGATCCAGGGCGACCGCAACCGCTTCCATCTGGTGACGGTCGACGCCGGCGACGGCAGCGTGCAGACGCTCGCCCGAGGCGGGCTCTGGGAGACGCCGTACTGGACGGCCCAGGGCGACATCGTCGCCGGCTACGAGGACCACGCAACGGCGCGCGAGCTCCGCCGCGTCGGAACGGACGGCACGACGACGACGTTTCACGCGCCCGCCCCCCGGGCCATCAAGGCCGCGCCCCACGCGGCGCTGGAGGAGGTGGCCTTCACCTCCTTCGACGGGCTGGAGATCCCCGCCTTCCTGATGCGCCCGCGCGGCGCCTCCCCCGAGCATCCCGCTCCGGCGGTGGTCTACCCGCACGGCGGCCCGACCATGGCCTACGCCGACGAGTGGGACGGCCACGCGCAGTACTTCATCGACCGCGGCTACGCGTGGCTGGCGCTCAACTTCCGCGGCTCCACCGGCTACGGGCGCGAGTTCGAGCGCCTGAACCACGGCGTATGGGGGGTCGACGACACCAAGGACTGCCTCGCGGGCGCCGACTTCCTGCGCACGCTCGACTGGATCGACGGCGAGCGCCTGGCGATCTTCGGGGCGAGCTACGGCTCCTACATGTCGCTGGCTTCGGTGACCGACGACCCCGAGCACCGCTTCCGCTGCGCGGTGCTCAAGTACGGCGACTGCGACATCGAGACCTCCTGGGCCCAGGGCGACCGCGAGGGCGTTCAGGATCTGGAGCGCATGATGGGCACCCCCGCCACCGCGCCGGGAGGCCTACCGCGCCGGGTCGCCCTACCACCGGCTCGAGAACGTCGAGGTGCCGCTGCTGATCGCCCACGGCGAGCTGGACAAGCGCGTGAGCCCGAAGCAGTCCGAGCAGCTCGTGGCCCGGCTGCGGCAGCTGGGCAAGACCTTCGAGTACGTGACCTACCCCACCGAGGCGCACGGCCTGCTGCGCGCCGGCCCCCAGCTCGACTTCTACCGCCGGCTTGAACGTTTCCTTAACTGGAATCTCATGTCGATAGATGAAAGAGTGGACCACTGATCGAGGGGGACGATGGAGGGACTCGCGTGAGGACGACCCGCAAGGCGCTGGCCGCAACGATCCTGTTTGTGCTGCTCGGTGGAGGGCTCGCCGCCGTGGCGGCCCTCGGCCAGACGGAGGAAGAGGCGGGCGGCGGGACCGTCTTCGATGTCGGCGACCCTCAGGGGATCGACAACCTGAACCCGATCATCGGCGTGACGGTGGCGGCCTTCGAGGCGTGGAACCTGCAGTACCCCTTTGTCCTCAACAAGGCCGCGGACGACTTTTCGCCGATTCCCGGCCTGGCGACGAAGTGGGATGCCTCGGAGGACCAGCGCACCTGGACCTACAAGTTCCGCCCCGGGATGAAATGGTCGGACGGCAAGCCGCTGACGGCCGAGGACGCCGCCTGGACGATCAACACCTCGCGCGATGAGCAGTGGCTCAACCACTACGCCACCACGCAGAACCTCGAAGGCCGAGGCCCCGGACCCCGAAACCCTGGTCGTGCGTTCGTCGGTGGACGACCCCAAGCTCCCGGCGATAGACGTGTACATCCTGCCGAAGCACGTGTTCGGCAAGTTCGACGCCGACGGGCGGGAGAAGTACGACGGGAACACCCCGGTCGGCGGCGGTCCGTTCACGCTGGAGAAGTTCGAGAAGGGCCAGTTCGCGCGCTTCAAGGCCAACCCGAACTACTACGCGGGCAAGCCGGCCGTCGACAAGGTGGTCCTGCGCAAGTTCAACAACCCCGACGCGATGGTGGCCGCGCTCAAGACGGGCGAGCTCGACGCCGCCGAGAGCCTCCCCAGTACCGGCTTCCTCGAGCTCCAGAAGAACGAGACGGACAACATCGAGACGGTCGAGGGCTACCAGGGCTCGATGGGCGAGATCGCCCTCAACGGCGGAGACGGCCTGAAGAAGCCACACCCGGCGCTGCTCGACCCGCAGGTGCGCACGGCGATCGCGCACGCGATCGACCGGGACACGCTGGTGTCACGCGGGCTCGAGGGGGTCGGCAAGCCGCTGGAGACGCTCAGCCCCTCGCCCGACCCGAAGTGGATCCCCGAGCTCGAGCCCGGCGACGTCCCCGAGTTCGATCTCGAGAAGGCGAAGCAGATCCTCGAGGACGCCGGCTACAAGGACACGGACGGCGACGGGGTTCGCGAGATGCCCGGCGGCGGCCAGCCGCTGAACTTCACCTACTACGTGCGCTCGGACAGCGTGGTCGCGCGGCCGATCGCCGAGTTCTTCACCGGCTGGCTGAAGGAGATCGGCATCGCGACGACGCGGAAGGTGGCCTCCGACGACCAGCTGACCGAGATCATCGGCAAGGGCGAATACGACATGTTCGCCTGGTCGTGGACCCCCTACGTGGACCCGGACACGGATGCTGGACGTACTTCACGTGCGACCAGATCGCCAGCGACCCGGACAACCCCACCGACTACTACAACGACGCCAACTACTGCGATCCCGGCTACGACAAGCTCTACGAGCAGCAGAAGGTCGAGCTGGACGACGCCAAGCGCGTGGAGATCGTGCACGAGATGCTGAAGCGCCAGGCGAAGTGGGGCGTCTACAACACGATCTACACCGACCCGGAGTCGCAGGCGTACGTCAAGGACCGCTTCACCGGCTGGGTCAAGCAGCCGGCGAAGACCGGTCCGGTGCTGTACTCGAACACCTCGCCGACCTATGCGCAGTTGAAGCCGGTCTCGGCCTCGGCCGGCGGTGACGACGACGGCGGCGGCGGCAGCGGCGGGATGATCGCGATCATCGCGATCGCCGTGCTCGCGCTCGGCATCGGCGGCTTTGTGATCACCCGGCGCCGGAGCGCAGACGAGCGGGAGTGAGCGCCCGGTTCGTAACGGGCAAGGTGCTGGCGTCGCTGGTCACGCTGGTCTTCGTCATCTGCTTCAACTTCTTCCTGTTCCGGGTGGTGGAGACCGACCCGGTCGCCAGCCTGTTCCGTGGCCGCAACCTCACCGCCTCGCAGAAGGCCGAGCTGACGCGGCAGTTCGGGCTCGACAAGTCGACCGGCGGTCAGTTCGTGGACTACCTGAAGCAGACGGCCACGCTCAACCTCGGGCGCTCCTACGCGACCAACCAGCCGGTCTGGAACGAGATCAAGGACAAGGCCGGCGCCGACGATCGCGCTCGTGGGGGTCTCGGCCGTGCTCTCGGCGGTGATCGGCACCCTGCTCGGCATCGCCGCCGCCTGGCGAAGACGGACAAAGACCGACTACTCGGTCCAGGGCGTAACGATGGCCTTCTACTCGATGCCGGACTTCTGGCTCGGGATGCTGTTGCTGCTGACCTTCGCCGTCGTGCTCGGCTGGTTTCCGGTGGGCGGGATCGTAGATCCGGCCTCCAACGCCACCGGGCTCGCGAAGCTCGCCGACCAGGCCCAGCACATGTTCCTGCCGGCGCTCACGCTGACGCTCGCCTACCTGGGTGAGTACGCGATCGTGATGCGCTCGTCGCTGCTCGACACGATGCGCGAGGACTACCTGGTTCTCGCGCGCGCGAAGGGGCTGCGCGACGTGCTGGTGCGCAACCGCCATGCGGTGCCGAACGCTCTCCTGCCGGTGGTGGCGCTGATGGCGATCAACTTCGGGTTCGTGCTGTCGGGCGCCATCGCCGTCGAGGCGATCTTCTCCTGGCCCGGTCTCGGACTGGCCAGCTACGAGGCGCTGAAGGGCCCCGACCTGCCGATGCTGCAGGGGATGTTCCTGGTGTTCAGCGCCGCGGTGATCCTGTTCAACCTGATCGCCGATCTGCTTTACGCCTACCTCGATCCGCGGGTGAGGACGGCGTGAGCGCCGTCGCCGCACCCTCGCCCCGGCGAATCACGTGGCTGCGGCGGCGGCGGGCGCTCGCATCCGCCTGGCGCGAGTATCGCCGCCACCGGCCGGGCATGGTGGGGCTGGCAATCCTCGTAGCCATCGTGGCGATGGCGCTCGCCGCCCCACTGCTCGCCGATTCGGCCGGACTCGAGGCGGTGAACAGCACCGAGAACCCGACGTGGGCGAGCCCGTCCGAGTTCGGGCCGCTCGGCACCGACAACCTCGGCCGCAGCGTGTTCACGCAGTTCGTGTGGGGCGCCCGCATCAGCCTGCTGGTGGGCCTGGCCGCCACGTTGATCGCGGTGGTGATCGGCTCGGTGGTCGGCATCGTCGCCGGCTTCTTCGGCGGTCCCCTCGGCGGCCTCCTTATGCGCGTGACCGAGTGGTTCCTGGTGATCCCCTTCCTCCCGCTCGCGATCGTGCTGGCCGCGATCCTGGGGCCGTCGGTCCAGAACATCATCCTCGTGATCGGGATCACCTCGTGGCCCCCGACGGCCCGGCTGATCCACGCACAGGTGCTCACGCTGCGGGAGCGCGACTACGTGGACCGCAGCCGCGCCCTGGGCGCCACCAACCCGCACCTGATGGCGCGGCACGTGCTGCCGGCCGCCCTGCCGCTGATCCTGGCCAACACCACGCTCACCGTCCCGGTCGTGATCCTCTCGGAGGCGACGCTCTCGTTCCTCGGCTTCGGCGACCCCGCGAACGCCTCGTGGGGCAAGATGCTCGACTCGGCCTTCGAGGCCGGCGCGATCACACAGGAGGCGTGGTGGTACTTCGTGCCGCCCGGGGTCGGGATCATGCTCGTGGCGCTCTCGTTCGCGCTCTGCGGGATCGCGCTGGAGGAGGTCGTCGACCCGCGACTGAGGGAGCGGCGCGGATGAGCACCGAGGCCCGGCCGGCGGAGCCGGCGGAGCACCGTGGCCGGCGCCCCGCTCCTGCAGCGTCCGCGACCTCCATGTGACCTACCTGGCGAAGACGAACCCGCTGCCGGCGGTGCGCGGCGTGAACCTCGAGCTGGGCGTCGGCGAGACGCTGGGGCTGGCCGGGGAGTCGGGCTGCGGGAAGTCCTCGATGGCCGGGGCGCTCCTGCGCCTGCTGCCCCGGGGTACCGAGATCAGCGGTGAGGTCATGCTCAACGGCGAGGACGTGCTCACCATGAAGCCGGGCCGGCTCCGGGCCGTGCGCTGGACCGACCTGGCGATCGTCTTCCAGGGTGCGCTCCACTCGCTCAACCCCGTCCAGCGCGTCGGCGACCAGATCGGCGAGGCGATCCGCCTTCACAGCAAGGACGGAAAGGCCAAGGTCTCGGCGCGGGTGGGCGAGCTGCTCGAGCTGGTGGGCCTCCCGGCCCGCCGGGCGAGCGCCTACCCGCATCAGCTCTCGGGCGGGCAGCGCCAGCGGGTGCTGATCGGGCTTGCCCTGGCCTGCGAGCCGCGCCTGCTGATCGCCGACGAGCCCACCACCGCGCTGGACGTGATGGTGCAGGCCCAGGTGCTGCGGCTGCTCGCGGAGCTGCAGGAGCGCTTCGGCCTCGGGATCATCTTCATCACCCACGACCTCTCGACGCTCGCGGAGGTATGCAGCCGCATCGCGGTGATGTACGCGGGCCGCATCGTCGAGCAGGGCCCGAGCCACCAGGTGTTCGCCGAGGCCGCTCATCCGTACACGCGGGCGCTGTCCGCCGCCTTCCCGGTGATCGGCGACTCCGCCTTCCGCATGAACCCGGCGGGCGTCCCCGGCGACCCGCCCGATCCGCGCAACCTGCCCGAGGGCTGCCCCTTCCACCCCCGCTGCGCCGAGGCCGTGGACATCTGCTCGTCGACGCCGGTGGAGCTGTGGCCCGCCGGTCCCGCCCGCGAGGCCGCCTGCGTTCACGTCTCCGGCTCGCCGCTGAAGCCGTGAACGACGAGGCGCCGCTGCTGGAGGTCCGCGACCTGCACGTGGAGTACCCGATCCGCCACGGGGCCGCTCGCGCGGTGGACGGCGTGAACCTGGCGATGAGGAGCGGCGAGACGCTGGCGCTGGTGGGCGAGTCCGGCTGCGGCAAGACCACGCTCGCCCGCACGATCATGGGGCTGCAGAAGCCCACCTCGGGCGAGGTGCGCTTCCGGGGCGAGCCGCTGAGCAGCGACCGGGAGGCCCAGCGCGCGCACCGCCGCCACGCGCAGATGATCTTCCAGGACCCCACCGGCTCCCTGAACCCCCGGCAGACGATCTACGAGGCCGTCGCCGAGGGGGTGCGCATCCAGAAGCTCGAGGGCGACGAGGAGCAGCTCGTGGCGGACGCACTGTCCCGCGCGGGACTGCGGCCGCCGGAGAGCTTCTTCACACGCTACCCCTACGAGATCTCGGGCGGCCAGCGCCAGCGCGTGATCATCGCCGGGGCGATGGTGCTGAACCCGAGCCTGCTGGTGGCCGACGAGCCCGTGTCGGCCCTCGACGCCTCGGTACGGGGCGAGATCCTCGCGCTGATGCTCAAGCTGGTGCGCGATACCGGCGTGGGCATCCTGGTGGTCACGCACGACCTGGGCCTGGCCTGGAACATCGCCGACCGCGTGGCGGTGATGTATCTGGGCCGCATCGTCGAGGAGGCGCCGGCCGAGGAGCTGCTCCTGAGACCGCGTCATCCCTACACACGCGCGCTGCTGTCGGTTGTGCCCGAGGCCCACCAGGTCGAGCAGCAGATCCTCACCGGCGAGACGCCCGACCCCACCCGGATCCCCTCCGGCTGCCGCTTCCACCCCCGCTGCCCGGTCGTGGAGTCCGGCGAGGCCGAGCGGCTCGGCATCGAGGAGCGCTGCAAGGGCGACGATCCGCTGTTCCTTCCCGCCTGCCACGCGGTGCAGGTAGCGTCGGCCACATGAGCACGAGGCTGACCTACACGAGCGGTGACCTGGGCGGCGACACCGACACGGCCTTCGAGGCCGCCCTGGATAGGGCTCGCGCCGACGAGGCGGCGCCGCGCCCGCACCTGATCGGCGGCGAGGCCGTGGCCGAGGGCGAGGTGTTCGAGCGCCGCGACCCCTCGAACATCGAGGCGGTGGCCAGCCGCGCGCACGAGGCCTCGGGCGAGCTCGTCGAGCGCGCGGTCGCGGCTGCCTGGGCGGCCGCCCCCCGCTGGGCCGCCACCCCGTACGGCGAGCGCTGCGCGCTGATGCGGGCGGCGGCCGAGGCCATCGGCGAGCGTCACATCGAGCTGGCGGCGGTGGCCAGCCTGGAGACCGGAAAGTCGCGCACCGAGTCGATCCTCGAGGTGCAGGAGGCCGTGGACCTCATCACCACCTACGCGGACCTGATGGAGGAGAACGAGGGCTACACGCGGCCGATGGACAGCTTCGTGGAGAGCGAGCGCAACGTCGACGTGCTGCGGCCCTACGGGGCCTTCGCGGTGATCGCGCCCTTCAACTTCCCCGTGGCGCTGGCGGTCAACATGTCGAGCGCGGCGCTGATCGCCGGCAACACGGTGGTGCTGAAGCCGTCGGAGGAGGCGCCCTGGACGGGTGCGCTCCTCGGCGAGGTCATGTCGGCCCTGCCGCCCGGCGTCTTCAACCTCGTTCACGGCGGCCCCGAGACCGGACAGGCGCTGGTGGAGTCGGCGGTCGCAGGAGTCGCCTTCACCGGCTCCGCGGAGGTCGGCCGCGAGATCGCCCGGCGCATGCAGGACGGGCCTTTCGCCCGCCCCGCGCTCACCGAGATGGGAGGCAAGAACCCGACGATCGTGACCGCGAGCGCCGACATCGAGGCCGCCGCCGAGGGCGTGGCCCGCTCCGCCTTCGGCCTCTCGGGACAGAAGTGCAGCGCCTGCTCGCGGGCGATCGTCGCCGCAGAGGTCCACGACGAGTTCGTGGAGCGGCTGGCGGCCGAGGCGGCGCGGCTGGCGGTCGGCGACCCCCGCGACCGCGACGCGTTCGTGGGCCCGGTGATCAACGAGGCGAGCGCGGAGCGCTTCGGGGACGCTGTCGAGGCGGCGCGACGCGAGGGGCAGGTGGCCGCGGGCGGTGGGCGGCCCGACCTCCCCGGGAACTTCGTGCAGCCCACCGTGGTGGCCGGGCTCCCCCGCGGCCACGCGCTCGAGCGGGACGAGCTCTTTCTCCCCTTCGTCACGGTCACCCGGGTGGGCTCGTTCGAGGAGGCCCTGGAGGAGGCCAACGCGCCCGTGTACGGGCTCACCGCCGGGATCTTCTCGGCGGACGAGGAGGAGCAGGAGCGCTTCCTCGCCGAGATCCAGGCCGGTGTCGTCTACGTCAACCGCCGCGCCGGCGCCACCACGGGGGCCTGGCCGGGCACTCAGACCTTCTGCGGCTGGAAGTCGAGCGGCTCGACCGGCAAGGGCGGGCTGGGGCCGTGGTATCTGCCCCAGTTCATGCGCGAACAGTCGCGGACAATCGTCCGTTGAGCCCGGCGACCGCCTCCAGGTAGCGGTCGACGCTCGCGTCGTCGTGGGCCACGCTCAGGTTCCACTCCTGCTCGCGGCCCGGGGTCGTGAGGAGGCCGCGGTTCATGCACCACAGCCACACCAGTTCGGCGCGGTCGCGGTCGTGGCGGCGCACGTAGGAGGGGTAGTCGGTCACGGGGTCCGGCCCCCAGGTGACACATCCCTTGGCCCCGAGCGCCACCGTGCGGGCGGGAAGGTCGAGCCCTTCCAAGAGCGCCGCGCAGCCGTCCGCCATGCGCTGCCCCAGCCGCTCCAGCTCCGCGTAGGCCGCCGGGGTGAGGATCTCGTGCAGGCTTGCCCGCGCGGCGGCCATGCCCAGCGGGTTCCCGTTGTAGGTGCCCACCTGGTGCACGCGGCCCTCCTCCACGACGGCGGCCAGCTCCGGTGTCATCCCGATCGCGCCGGCCGGCGTGCCGCCGCCGAGCGCCTTGGCCAGGGTGACGATGTCGGGTCGCACCCCGAAGCGCTCGACCGCTCCCCCGGCCGCGATCGTCAGGCCCGTCTTGACCTCGTCGAAGATCAGCACCACGCCAAATCGGCGGGTGATGTCCCGGACGGCGCCGAGGTAGCCGCCCTCGGGCGGCACCAGCCCGATGCCGGTCATTGCCGCCTCCATGATCAGGCAGGCCGGCGGCCGCCCCGTGCGCACGAGCTCGGCGATCCGCCGCTCCATCGCCCCGGCGTCGTTGAAATGCACCGTGTGAACCTGCTCGACGGTGGAGCCCGGAACGCCGGCCCCCCAGGGGAGCGAAGAAGGCGCCTCCCGCGGCCCCATGCGGTCGCGGGGCACGCCGACGCTGACCATGGTGGTGTCCGCGTGCCCGTGGTAGGCGCCGAAGATCTTCACCACGTCCTCGCGGCCCGTGGCCGCCCGAGCGATCCGGATTGCGTCCATGTTGGACTCGGTCCCGGAGTTGGTGAAGCGCCATTGCGGCAGCCCGAAACGACGGGCGAGCTCCTCGGCCACGGCGACCGCGTCCGCGGTGGGCGCGCCGAAATGGGTTCCCTCGGCGTGGCGCCGGGCCAGCGCAGCCCCGATCGCGGGGTGGGCGTGGCCCTGGATCATCGCGGTGAAGCCGGTGTGGAAGTCGACGTACTCGTTGCCGTCGACGTCCCATGTCCGCGCGCCCTCACCGCGGCTCATGTAGACGGGCCAGGGCTCACGGGCCTGCAGCGAGGAGGCCACCCCCGCCGGCAACACGCGCTCGGCGCGCCGAAACAGCGCCGCCGAGGCGGGTGTGCGCGCCTCGAGGGTCGCCCGCTCCTGCTCGAGCAGCTCTCGGACGCGGGTCACGGGCGGTCCGCACCGAACAGCGGCTCGGGCCCGTCGCCCGCGATCGTGTCGGCCAGGTCGCGGCCCGACATGAAGCCGGGAAGGTTGCCGTGGCCGGAGTAGCCGCCCATCACGTGGAGCCCGAGCCGGCCGGGCACCTCGCCGACGTAGGGCAGCTGGTCCTCGCTGTAGCCGACCACGCCCGCCCAGCGGTGGCTGATCATCGCCTCCACTCCCAGGTCTTCCCGCAGGTAGCCGTCGAGACGGGCCCAGATGCCTGGGCTCCCGGAGTCGTCGTCGGTGTACGAGTCCTCGGCGTCCACGTCGCTGAAGCCCCCGGCGAGGATCCGCCCGTCGGGGCGCTGCTGGAAGTACTCGAAGCCCCAGCGGGCGTAGACCATGTGGTCGACGACCGGCGCGGCCGGAGCCGTGGCCACCATGTGCAGGCGGCGGGCGCGCACGCGTCCGTCGTAGTCCGGCACCAGCGCCGGCAGGGCGCCGTCCGCGGCGACCACCACGTGGCCGGCCCGCACGCTGCCCGCGTCGGTCTCGACGAGACCCTCCCCCGGCGCCGGCACCGGCGCCCGCACCGGACTGCCCTCGAAGATCCGCGCCCCGGCCTCCTCCGCGGCCCCGGCAAGCAGGCGGTACCAGCGAGCCGGGTGCAGCGCGCAGTCATGCTCCGTGAAGCAGCCCGCGAGGCCCTTGCGCTGCAGGGCCGGCGCCAAGTCGTCCCGCTCCACCACCTCCGCGGGAAAGCCGTCGTCGCGCAAGCTCTCGGCGTGCTCGCGCACGTGCTCGGCCTCCTCCTCGGAGACCGCCAGCCGCAGGAGCCCGGTCCGCCGCACGGCCTCCCCCGCTCCCAGCTCGGCGGCCAGCGCGTGGACGTCCTCCAGCGCGGCAAGCGTGCGCGCGTAGATGGCCCGCGCGCTGTCGCGCCCGTACTGCCGGCGGGCGTCGTTGTAAAAGGCGGCCACCCCGGCCAGCAGAAAGCCGCCGTTGCGTCCGCTCGCGCCGCCGGCCACCGTCCCCCGCTCCAGCACGATCGTGTCCACGCCGTGCTGGGCGAGCCGCCGGGCGCAGGACAGGCCGGCCACGCCGGCGCCGATCACGCAGGCCTCCGCCTCGACAGTTCCGCCGAGCGCAGGTCGGGGCTCGTAGGGGCTGTCGAGCCAGTAGGGCGCGGTCGCGACGCTCATGCGGCGGCACCGGCGAACGGCCGCCGGCCGCCCTGGACGCCGGCAGCCGCCTCGATCGCCGTCGCCGTGGCCTGCAGGTCGGCGGCGAGCTCGGCCGCCGCTCCCCCGCTCGCCCGCGAGCTCGGCAGCGACACGTTGAGGGCCGCCCGCGCGTGATCCTCGATCCAGGCCAGGGGGGCGGCGATCGACTCCAGTCCCACCTCGTACTCCTCGTGCGAGACCGCCACGCCGTCCCTGCGGATGCGCCCGAGGCTCTTCCTCAGAGCGTCCCAGCTCGTGATCGTCCTCGGCGTGAGCGCCGCGTAGGGCTCAGACCCCGCCAGCCGGCGGGCCTCCTCGTCGTCGAGCTGCGCCAGCATGCACTTGCCCAGCGCGGTGCAGTGGACCGGCAGGCGAAGGCCCACCGGCGAGCGCAGGGTGAGCAGGTGCGAGCCGCTCTCGCTCGCCAGGTAGACGACCTCGTCGCCGTGCAGCACCGCCAGGTTCACGGTCTCCCCGGTGCGCTCCGCCATTGCGCGCATGTCGTCGCGGGCCAGATCGGGCAAGCGCAGGCCCGCGAGCAGCGCCGGGAGCAGGCGGGCCACACCCAGGCCGAGCCGCAGCCGCCGGCTGGCGGCGTCACGTACCAGCCAGCCGCGCTCGATGAGAAGCTTCGTGAGCCGGTGCACCGTGGGCACCGGCATGCCCAGCGTTTCCGAGATCTCCTTCTGGGTCAGCTCGTACGAGCTGCCGCTGAACAGCTCGATGATGTCGAGCCCGCGGGCCAAGGTTCCCACCGAGCCCTTGCTCTCATCCCGCGAAAGTTGCTTTCGCATATCGACTTTGGGAGCATAGCCCGTCCATGAGTCGGGCGCAGGTCGAGCTGCCGGTCGAGACGCTTCCCTACCGATGGTACGTCGACCCGGCGGTCGCCGCGGCCGAGCAGGAGCGCATCTTCCGCCGCTGCTGGCAGTACGCGGGGCACCTCGGCGAGCTCGACGGCCCCGGCAGCGTCTTCCCCACCCAGGCGGGCGGCCTGCCCGTCGTCGTGGTGCTCGACCGGGAGGGCGAGCTGCGGGCCTTCCTCAACGTGTGCCGCCACCGGGGCACGATCCTCGTGAACGAGGCCCAGCGCCGCGGCACCATCCAGTGCCCCTACCACGCCTGGACCTACGGGCTCGACGGCGCGCTGCGCGCCGCGCCGCGCAGCGATGAGGAGCCGGGTTTCGAGCCCGAGGACCTCGGCCTGGCCCCGCTGGCGGTGGACACGTGGGGTCCCTTCGTGTTCGTCAACCCCGACCCCGAAGCGCCGGCGCTGGTCGAGGCCCTCGGCGACCTGCCCGCGGTGGTCGCCGCGCGCGGCCTCGACGTCGACGCGCTGCGCTTCCACCACCGGGTGCGTTACGAGATCGGGGCCAACTGGAAGATCGCGCTCGAGAACTACCTCGAGTGCTACCACTGCCAGATCAACCACCCGGATCTGGCGCGGGTGATCGACCCGCAGGCCCAGCGGCAGGAGGTCGCCGGGTTCCGTCTGAGCCAGTTCCCCCCGCTGCGACCCGAGATCCGCGGCGGCGCCGCGCCCTACGACCTGGCCGGCGGCCTCGATGCTCACTACCACCTCCTGTTTCCGGCCATGAAGTTCAACGTCAATCCCGGGCAGCCGAACCTGTCGATCGGCCCGGTGTGGCCCCTCGCGCCGGACAGGACGGGCGCCTGGTTCGACTACTTCTTCGCCGAGGGGACCGACGAGGCCTGGATCGAGGAGATGCTGGCCTTCGACTACCGCGTGAGTGACGAGGACACTGCGCTGGTCGAGGCGGTGCAGCGCGGGGCGGGCAGCGGGGCGCTGCCGAACGGCCGCCTCCTGGCGCGGACGGAGGTCCTCATCGGCGCGTTCCAGGAGCTGGTGCGCGAGCGGGTGGCACCGGCGCTCGACTGAGCCCGGAGCTCAGCCCAGCTCGCGCGGCGTCTCGAAGCTCCACTCCCGCCGGCGCACGCGCTGGCCGTTCTCGTAGGCGTCGAGCTCCGTGCGGACGCGGAAGCGGCCCGCGTCGCCGGTCATCACGGCGTTCACCTCGGCGCGGGTGAGCCAGCCCTTGCGCCCCAGCTCGGTCGCGCAGCGGCAGCGCACCTCGGCCGACAGCGGGTCGCCGGCGATGATCGCGTAGGTGGTCGAGGCCCAGCAGCCCGCCACCAGGCCCGCCTCCACTATCCGGTAGCGCCCGCCGGTCGCCCAGTCGAAAGTGAGCTCCGTGCGCCCGCCGGCGTAGTCGCGGCGCAGCGTGCGGCGCCCCTCGTCGGGCTCCAGCGTCTCGGTCTTCAGCGGCGGGGCGCCCTCGGGCCCGGCGAAAGGCGGCAGCGACGAGTCCTCGGCGCGCGGAGGGCGCACCGGAAGAATCAGGCGGCTCGACGCGGTGTGCACGGCCAGGGTGACCGGCTCGGGCGCGGGCCACATCCACGGCCAGTAGGCCGGGGAGAGGGCGAGCCGCAGCCGGTGGCCGGCGGGGATCGCCTGGGCGATCGCGTCCAGCTCCAGCACTGCGCGGGTCGGCCGCCCGGGCTCCAGCGGGCTCGGGTGCTCGTGGCTGTCGCGGTGGGTCAGGTTGAGCACGCCACGGGTGATGAGCAGGGAGGTGCCGTCGGGAGCGACGTCGCACAGGCGGGTCGCGAGCTGGGCCACCGGCCGGTCGCTCTCCAGCTCGAGCTCGACCCGGGCGTGCCCGAGCAGCTCGATGCGCTCGGGCAGGGGTGCCGACGTGAGGCTTAGGGCCCGGCCGTCGTCGGAGCGCTGATCGAGGGCCGCGTCGGCGGCGCCGCCGTCCCCACACCAGACTCCGCTGTCGAGCCCGCAGAGCAGGTCGGTCGCGATCTCGAGCCGCTGACCGGGCGCGTCTGGCTCGTCGCGGAGAGCGCCGTCGCCGAGCCAGATGACGCGCTCCTCGATCTCGCGCGAGGGCCAGGTGCGCTCGGCCACCCAGCGGCCGGGGCGCTCGCGGTGGCGGGGCGCCGGGGCCACCGGCTCCTGCATCCAGGCGCGCAGCGCGGGCTCGTCGGTGATGCCGGTGTGCTCGCCCTTCAGCCACTGGTCCCACCAGCGCAGGCACTCCTGCAGGAAGCCGATGGCCGGGCCCGGCTCGACCTCGTCGGGAAAGGAGTGCGACCACGGTCCGATGAGCCCCTTGGAGGGCGGCCCGAGGCCCGCCACCAGCCGCAACACCGCGTCGGAGTAGCCGTCGGCCCAGCCCCCGATGGCGTAGACGGGGCACTCGATCGCACCGTAGTCCTCGCACACCGAGCCCTGCTTCCAGTACTCGTCGCGGCGCTGGTGGCGAAGCCACTCGAACTCGTACGGGTCGACGCTGTCGATGCGCTCGAGCCACGCCTCGCGCCAGCCCGGACCCGCGACCTCGGGATCCGGGGCGATTGCGTTGTAGGAGAGCATCGACGCGCCCCACGAGAGCATCTCCAGGGCCAGCACCGCGCCGCCGCGGTAGTGCACGTCGTCGGCGTAGCGATCGTCGGTCGAGCAGAGAGTGATCACCGCCTTGAGCTCCGGTGGCCGGTGCGCCGCCACCTGCAGCCCGTTGAAGCCGCCCCAGGAGATGCCGAACATCCCCACCGCCCCGGTGCACCAGGGCTGGGCGGCGATCCAGCGCAGCACCTCGAGCGCGTCCTGTTGCTCCAGCGGCAGGTACTCGTCGGTGAGCAGTCCGCCGGACTCGCCGCTGCCGCGCAGGTCCACGCGGAGCACCGCGTACCCGTGGCCGGCGACGTAGGCGTGGCGCGACTGGTCGCGCGGGGCGGTCCCATCGCCCTTGCGGTAGGGGATGTACTCGAGCACGGCCGGGACGGGGTCCTGCTCCGCGTCCTCGGGCAGCCAGATGCGGGCCCCCAGCCGGGTGCCGTCCTGCAGCGGAATCCAGGTGTGGTCGACTCGCCGGACCCGGCGCGGGAACTCCTCGATCACCCGCATCAGGGGGATCCCAGCAGCTCGTCGGTGTGCTGGCCGAGGCCGGGAGCCGGACGGGCGGGGCGACCGGCCACCCCGTCCACCTTTAGGACGCCGCCCAGCAGCCGCACCGGGCCCACGCCGGGCTGCTCGACGGTCTGGACCAGTCCGTTGGCGCGTGCCTGCTCGTCGTCGAAGAGCTGTTCGAGCCGGCGCACCTCGCTCGCGGGTACCCGGCGAGCGGCCAGGGCGGCCACGGCCTCGCGGACATCGAGGCGCGCGAAGCGCTCCTCCACCGCACGCGCGTGCGCCGCGCGGCGCTCCCGCTCGGCCGCGCTCGCCGGCTCCGCCTGGGGGTTCTCGACCCACGGGTCGTCGAGGCCGAGCAGTCCGCACACCTGCCGCCGCTGCTCGGTGTTGAGACAGGCGAGGGCGATGAACCCGTCCGCGCACGAGTGCGCGCGGTAGTAGGGGTCGAGCGACTCGAGCGAGGCGACACGTTCGGCCAGTGCCTCGAGGCCGGTGCGGTCGGCGAACGCCGGGCCGTCCGCCGAGCGTTCACGGCCGTCCACCTCCACGAAGCGCTGGGCCTGCAGCGCGAGCGCCGCGCCGAGCAGCGACACCTCCAGCTCGGGAGCCTCCTCGGCGCGGCCCAGCAGGCCGGCGACGACGGCCAGGGCGGCCAGCAATCCTGCGGTGAAGTCGGCGAGCGCCAGCCCGCCGGGCCGCCGCGGCAGGGCGTCGCCGGCGCGCGGGTCGGCGGTGAGCAGCCCGGACAGGGCCTGGCCGATCAGGTCGTAAGCCGGCCGGTCCGCGTCGGGGCCGGCGCTGCCGAACGCCGAGACGCAGACCGTGACGCAGCGCGGGTTGACGGCGTGGACGCTCTCGCGATCGAGGCCGAAGCGACGCGCGCGCTCGGGCAGGCAGTTGTGCACCACGGCGTCGGCTGCGGCGATCAGCTCGCGGCTCCCCGCCCGCCCCTCCTCGGTCTTCAGGTCCAGCGCGACCGAGCGCTTGCCCCGGTTGAGCGCATAGAAGTGGCGGCTCTCACCGTCCTCGAAGGGGTCGTAGCGCCGCCACTGATCGCCCGCCGGCGGCTCGACCTTGATCACGTCGGCGCCGAGGTCGCCGAGCAGAAGCGTCGCGAAGGGGCCGGCCACGTACTGGCCGTAATCGAGGACCCGGAGCCCGGCAAGCGGTGGCCGCGCTACGGTCAGCGGGGCTCCTCTTCCCAGGCCGCAAGCACTGCGTCGGCCCACGCCCGGGCGGAGCGGCTGCGCCGATAGGCGCGCTGAAGCGGGAACTCGAGCGTGTAGCCCAGCGCTCCGGTCACCTGCATCCCGATCGCGATCGCCCGCTCAGCCGCCTCCGCGGCGTGGCCAAGCGCGTCCGGCCCGGGCAGGTCATCGGCGAGCAGGAGCAGGCCTTCCACGAGCGTGGCGGCGTCGGCCAGCATCTGCTGAACCGGCTCGAGCCCGGCAAGAGTGCCGCCGAACGCCCGCCGCGAGCGGGCGTGCTCGAGCGCGAGGCGGAGCGATTCCTCCGCGAGCCCCGCCAGGTAGCCCGTGGACGCGGCGGTCCAGGCGGCCATCCGCCGTCGCGCCTCGTCGCCCTCGACCGTCTCGGACGCGGCGCCCTCGACCCGCACCACGCCTAGGGCGTCCGTGTAGGGCAGCGGGACCAGCACCGCGGCAGTGGTGAGCTCGAGCCGGCCGGCGCGCGGCTCGACGAGCACGGCATCTTCGCCCGCGTAGCGCGCCAGCTCGCCCGATCGCAGCGCGCCGCCCAGCAGCCGGTCCACCGGCGCCAGTGTGGCGTAGGCCCGGCCGAGGGCCGCGGCGGCGGGGGCGATCACCGGGAGAGTCGAGGGCTCGCGCCCGAGGTCGTCCCAGCCGGCCTCGGACAACGCCCGATCGAGCGCCGGATCGGCGTCGGAGACGGCTACGCCCGGCCGCCAGGGATCGGCGGGAGCGAGCCGAGCGACCACCGCCGCCACGGTCTCCGCGAAGTCGCGGGCCTCCGCGACGCTCGTCGTCACGCGGCGCACCCCAGGCCCTGGCGCGCAATCACCCGGCGCTGGATCTCGGCCGCGCCGCCAGCCACCGTGCTCCCGGCGCTCGCCCTCGTCAGACCGGCGAGGCGCCCCTGGCCGAAGCCCCCGGGAGCGTCCTCGACGAGAGCGGCCGGCCCGAGCACGCGAGCCCCGAACTCGGCCGTGCGCCGGGCGAGGACCGCGATCGACAGCTTGGCCATCGAGGAGGCGCTCGCCGCCGGGTGGCCCGCGGCCAGCAGTCCGGCGGCCCGGCGACCGAGCAGACGGGCGGCCTGGGCCTCTCCCCGCAGGCGGCTCAGCTCGAGCCGTTCCCCGGGGGAGCCCGCCGCCTCCCGGAGGTCGTCGAGCACCCGCAGCACCACGCCGACCTTCTCGCTGGTCACGCGCTCGTGGTCGAGGGTGCCCATCAGCACCCGCCAGCCCCGGTGGAGCTCGCCCACGAGCTGGCCGGCGGGGACCTCGACGTCGGTGAGGAAGACCTCGCAGAGCCGGCCCCCGCCGACGGTCGCGATCTCGCGCACCTCGATCCCGGGCGTGCGCATGTCGGCCACCAGCACGGAGATCCCCCGGTGGGGACGCGCAGCGTCCGGGTCGGTGCGCACCGCGAGGTAGATCCAGTCGGCGATCTGGGCGCTCGAGGTCCAGATCTTGTGCCCTGAGACCACGAAACGCTCGCCGTCCCGGCGGGCGCTGGTACGCAGCGAGGCGAGGTCCGAGCCGGCCTCCGGCTCGGAGAAGCCCTGACAGAACACCACTCGGCCGGCGGCGATCTCGGGCAGCAGCCGCTCCTGCAGCGGCTCGGAGGCGAAGCCGAGCAGCGCGTTGCCGATCGTCTTGACCGACAGCAGGTAGCCCGACAGCGGCAGCCAGTGGTAGCCGAAGCGCTCTTCGACGGCGAGGGTCAGAAGCGGGTCGGCGCCTCGGCCGCCCAGGCGCTGCGGCCAGTGAAGCCCGATCCAGCCCTCGCGCCCCATGCTCGCGTAGCCGCGACGCGAGTCGCCGTCGGAGGGCATGCCCTGAAACCGATTCCCGTCATCGCCGGCCAGCTCGGCCGCCAGCGCGGCTCCGAAGCGGTCCGCCTCGGCGGTGATTTCATTGACTGAAATCAGCTTTCAACAATGCTACCGGGCGGCCCTGCCGTCCGGGGCCCGAGCACGCGCGAAGTAAGCGTTTGCCCGCCCGGCAAAGCGGGGTTAGCTTGGAGCGATGCGTCGTCTGGCCCCGGTCGCGCTGCTCTGCCTGCCCCTGCTCTGTTTCGGGACGCCGGCCGATGCCGGCGGCCGTGGCCCGGGCGAAAACCCCTGCATCGGGCCCAAGGCCAAGCGGCTGCGCTGCCCCGACCTCGTGATGCGACCACCCTTTGGCCTCTACGCCGCTGGAGGCCGCCTGCACGCAGGGAACGCGGTGGTCAACGCCGGGCGGGGGCCCGCGGAGCTGCGCGGCCGCCGGACCGGGCCGCTCGTCATGCGAGCACGCCAGCACATCTACAAGCGCGGCGGCGGTCGTACGTTCCGGCGAACCGGCGCGCGCCTGGTGTTCAAGTTCGCGCACGCCGGCCGGCGCTGGTGGAAGTGGCATCAGGCCGCCCGCTTCACGCTCTGGCGGCTCGACCGGCGAGGACGGCGCCTGCGCAGGATGCGCACCGGTCCCAAGGTGGCGTACTGCCTCCGCGACCTCGGGCACCTCGCTCCTCGTTTATCCGGCTCTCCCTTCGGGCCGTTCTACCCGGCCTGCTCCACGAATCCCGCGGCCCGCCGGGTGCGCCTCGGCACGTCGGTCGGCTGGGCCGATGTCTACCCGCCCAGCTACCCGGAGCAGTGGATCGCCACGAGCGGCCTGCGGGGCTGTTTCGCGTACGTGCACACAGCCGATCCCCAGAACCGCATCTACGAGTCCAACGAGCGCAACAACCAGGCCCAGGTGGTGGTCCGGCTGCCGTTCAACCCCAACAACTGGCGCGGCGGCTGCCGCGGGCAGGCCAACGCTCCGGCGAGGCCCGCGCCCCGCTACGAGCCCTGAGGACCGGTCGCCGGAGCCCTCTCACTCGGGCGCGCTTCGGGCACGTCCGGAGAGTCCACGACCACGGTGCGCGCCAGCATGTCCTGCAGACCCCGGCGCCGCTCGGTCAGCAGGATCGGCAGGAAGCCCAGGAAGAACGGCAGCACGGCCAGAACCAGCGCACCGAAGCGCAGCAGCGCCCGCCGCGGCTTTATAGGACCGCCGTCGGTTGCGATCACGCGGATCTCCATCACCCGGTTTCCCGGGGTCTGTCCCGTCGAGGACCAGAAGAGCGTGAAGTACGCCACCGTCCAGACCACGAACGCCACCCCGCCGAGGGCCGCCAGCTCCTCGTCCCAACTCTCGGGCGGCGACAGCACCGACAGGATCAGGGCAGTGCCGATCCCGACGACCAGCGCGATCAGGTTGATGACCCCCGCGTCGAGCGCGAAAGCGATCCCGCGGGTCACGAGGCCCTGGTAGCGCAGGGGCGGCGCGGCCGGCTCCGGAGCGCGGCGGTGCACGCGCGCGGCCACCTTCTGGGCCTGGAGAAGGGGTTCGTCCACCCGCGCGGGCTGGTCGGCGGCGTAGCTCATGGCGAGGAGGTTTCGGGCGCGGGCCCGTCCGACATACCGGCATCGCGCCTGCGTCGCAGCGCGCGCCGGGCCGCGCTCTCGAGCCAGCTGTCGGCGTTGCGGGAGCGCACGCGCACGCCGCCGGCGACCTGGTCGGCAAAGCCGAGGCTCTGCTTGGTGATGGCCTCTGTCACCGCCGGGCTGCGGGCGATCTCGTCCACCAGGACCCAGAGCTCCTCGCTCTCGAGCAGCTGGGTCACCACCTCGTCCAAGACCCGGCTCTCGATGGTGCGCACAACGATCCGCTCGACCGCCGGGCTTGCGAGCAGGACCTCCAGCGCCTCGTCGTCCAGCGCGGTGTCCGCCAGCCGCTCGATCACCGCGCTGTGGACGATCTCCCGGCCGACCGCCTCGACCAGAGGGCCCCCGAGCGCCCGGTTCACCGCCCGCTCCATCAGCGGGCTCGCGAACAGCCGATCCACGACCCGTTCAGCCGTGCGCGAGCCAAGCGCGGCGTCCACCGCAGCGATAGTCACCGAATCCAGGGTCCGCAGGGCCAGCTCGCTGCCCGCGCGGGCCGTACGCATCGCAGCCGTGCCGATCACGGTGTTCCATGGTCTCACACGCCGGACCGCCCCGCCCGCGGATCAGCCCACCGTGCAGCCATCTCACGATCCGCCGCCCACGGCCGTTGTAGTCGCATGGCCGACTCCAGCACGCTTGGCGACCGCATCGACGGACTCGACTGGGCCGCGCTGCGTGAGCAGCTCGACACGCGCGGATACGCGCTCACCGACACGGTTCTGAGCGAGGCCGAGGCCGAGAACCTCGCCGGGCTGTTCGACGACGGCCGCTTCCGCTCGACCATCGACATGGCCCGCCACCGCTTCGGCGATGGCCGCTACCGCTACTTCGACCACCCACTACCCGAGCTGATCGAGACCGCGCGCGAGCGCTTCTACGAGCATCTCGCGCCGATCGCCAACCGCTGGGAGGAGCTCCTGGGCGGCGATCCCGGGGCCTATCCGCTCACCAACGCCGAGCTGCTGGAGCGCTGCGAGGCCGCCGGGCAGACCCGGCCCACGCCCCTGATCCTGCGCTACGGCTCGGGCGATTGGAACGCGCTCCATCAGGATCTCTACGGCGATGTCTTCTTCCCGTTCCAGGTACTCACGGTGCTGTCGCGGCCCGGCCGCGACTTCAGCGGCGGTCAGTTCGTCCTGCTGGAGCAGCGCCCCCGCGCTCAGAGCCGCGCCCACGTCCTGGAGCCCGCCCGCGGCAGCTTCGTGATCTTCCCGACCCGCCAGCGCCCACAGGCCGGCAAGCGCGGCTTCCACCGGGTGGGACTGCGCCACGGCGTGAGCACGGTTCACTCCGGCTCGCGCACGGCGCTCGGCATCATCTTCCACGACGCCGCCTAGAAGACGACGGTCCACCCCTCCCGCTGGGCCTGATCACCCGTGTAGGAGACGCCGGCCACCTTCAGACCCTGCGCGTCGAGCACCGTGACGGCACCGCCGTTGTTGCCGAGCTGTACCCCGTCGGCGACTCCCACCTGCAGCGTCGCCCCGGCCTCGAGCGGGCCTCCGGGCAGCGGGCAGGCGTTCTTCATGCGGTCGACGAGTCGCCAGCCCGTCAGGTCGACGGGCTCGGAGGACGCGTTGAGCAGCAGCACGCTCTCCGGCTCGGGCGCCGGCCCGACGGGGTTCACCATCGCCGCCAGGATCTCGATGACCGTCCGCTCGGCTCCGGGCGCCGGAGGGCCGTCGCCGATCGCGTGGCCGGTGGTGTCGTCGGTGTGCCAGGCCTGGCTCTGAAAGGCGAGGAAGATTCCCACCCAGCGTGAGTCGGCCGGCAGGTGCAGCAGGAGCCCGCCGTCCTGCCACACGCCGTCGTCGCGACGGAAGGCTTCGCTGTTGCCCTGGTTCATGTGGATGTCGTGGACCCCGTTGCCGGGACGGAAGCCGAACACCTTGTCCTTCGTGTCCGGCTCCGGCCCCCAGGGCTCCCCGAAGGCACAGAGCCGCGCCTCCGGGTCGCCGATCGCGCGCTGTACGTAGTGGTCGAGCAGGTCGGCGAGGTCGTTGTCCGGCCCGGCGACGTCGGGCGGGAGCGGCCGCATCTGCATGGGATCGAACAGGTTCGCGCGGATGAAGTCGAGGTTGGGGCCGCCGGGGCCGGGCGGCAGCGGGTGCCAGCCCGCGCTCATCTCGCCGACCGTCGCCGTGACGGGGTGCGAGAGGTTGTCGTCGACCAGGTAGAGCAGCTCGGAGGGCGCCTGCTGAGACAGCACGTTCACCGCGATGCGGTAGTCGGTGCCGTCGTCGTCGACCGCGTGGATCTGGTAGTGCGGGGTGTCGTGGGAGCCCTCGCGGCGGCAGTCGACGGCGCGAGCGACCAGCACTCCGTACGCGTTGAGCGGCATGGTCTCGACGGCCAGGATACGCTCGCGCGATGGCGCACGACGGCGCGACCTCGGCGGACGTGTTGTTCTTGCCGCCCGGCGGCGGTCGCTTCTACCAGGCCGGTCCGATGCAGGCCCTGTTCAAGGCCGACGGTCCCGAGACCGACAACGCCTACTGCGTCTCCGAGTGGTGGCTCGAAGCGGGCGACCCGGGCCCCGGTCCCCATTCCCACGAGGAGAACGTGGAGATCTTCTACGTGCTCGAGGGCACCATGAGCTTCCTCGCCGGCGACGACTGGATCGAGGCCCCGCGAGGCTCGTTCCTGCGCATACCGGCCGGGGTCACGCACGACTTCGAGAACCGAAGCGGCGAGCGCGCGGGCGCGCTCAACGTGTTCCTGCCCGGGGGCTTCGAGCCGATGATGCCGGCGATCGTGGACTGGTTCGCGAAGCAGGCCGGCCGGTAGCCAGGCCGGCCAGGTTCAAGCCCCCGCGGAGGGGTGGGCCCTTTGGATGCCGCATACGAGCATCAGAAGGGCCCACACCCCCTTGACCTGGCCTTGACAAGATAATTTGTCTAGACTTCGCCGCGATGGAAGCGCTCGACGTGATCGACGAGCCCGCCGCCGCCATCGCGGCGCTCGATCCCGTCCGCTCGCGAATTCTCGCCGCGCTGGGCGAGCCGGCCTCGGCCGCGATGCTTGCGCCGGCGGTCGGCCTCACGCGCCAGAAGGTCAACTACTACCTGCGCAGCCTGGAGCGCGAGGGCCTGGTCGGTGTGGTGGAGGAGCGTCGCTGGGGCGGGATCACCGAGCGCCTGTTTCAGGCCAGCGCGGCCTCGTACGTCGTCTCCCCGGAGGCGCTCGGCGGCGTGGCCGGCGACCCCGCGCGGGTGCCGGACCGGCTCTCGGCGCGCTACCTCATCGCGCTCGGCGCCCGGATCGTGCGGGAGGTCGCGGGCCTCCTCAAGCGCGCGGACCGGGAGGACAAGCGGCTGGCGACCCTCGCCCTCGACACCGAGATCCGCTTCCGCTCCGCGGCCGAGCGCGCAGCGTTCGCCGACGACCTGGCCCGGGGCGTCTCCGAGCTGGTGGCCCGCTACCACGACGCCTCCGCCCCTGGAGGCCGCCCGCACCGCCTGGTGGTCGCCGCCCACCCCCTCCCCCAAGCCCCCGAGCCCGAGGAGCCGCGCCATGAGCGAGCCCAATGAAGAGAAGCCCCAGTCGATCCGGCTCGAGATCGAGGTCGCCGGAACGCCGGAGGAGGTGTGGGAGGCAATCGCCACGGGTCCCGGGATCTCCTCGTGGATGCATCCGACCGAGGTTGACCTCGACGAGGGAACGTTCTCGTTCGACATGGGCTCCGGGGCGCAGTCCGGCCGGATCACCGCCTGGGAGCCGCCCCGGCGGGTGGTCCAGGAGGCCGACTGGGAGCCGCCCGGCAGCGAGCCGTCGACGCTGGCGAGCGAGTGGATCGTCGAGGCGCGCTCGGGGGGCACGTGCGTGGTGCGCCTGGTAGTCAGCGGCTTCGGCAGCGGCGGCTCATGGGACGACGAGCTCGAGGGCTTCGGCGAGAGCATGGCCCAGACGCTGCGCAACCTGCGTCTCTACTTGCGCGATTTCCGCGGCGCGCACGCGAGCTGGGTGAGCGCCTTCGGGCAGGCCGGCGGCTCGCTGGACGAGGCCTTCGAGGCGCTGACCGGCGCCCTGGGCCTGCCGGCGGCGGGCGAGGGCGCAAGCGTCGCCACCGCCGACCACGGCGCTCCCGTTCTGTCGGGCACCGTCGAGGAGATCAACCGCGGCGCCTGGCGGCGCGACGCGCTCGTGCGCATCGACGCCCCCGCCCCGGGCTTCGCCGCGCTGTCGGTCTTCGCCGAGGCGCGCTGGACCAGCGTGCAGGCCTACCTGTTCGGCGACGCCGCCCAGGAGGCCGCCGCTCGCGAGCAGCTGCTCTGGGGCGCGTGGATGCAGCGGCGCTTTCCGAGCCGCCCCGGCGGCTGAGCCGGTGGCAGGCCCGGCTACGGGAGGATGAGATGCGCGTCGCCGAACTCGTGCCAGCGGTAATCGCCCGCGTGGGCGGCGGCGTAGGAGCGCTCCAGTAGCTCCACCCCCGCCGCCGCCTCCAGCAGGCTCAGGTGCGACGACTCGGGCTCGTGCCAGCCGGTGAGCAGGCCGTCGACGGCCCAGAGGCCCCGCTCGGGCGTCACGACGAGGCTCGTGGTGCCCTCGCCCGCGGCCAGGACGCCGCCGGGTGTCGCGACGGTCTCGAGCGCCCGCACGACGGTCGTCCCGACGGCGATGACCCGGCCGCCCCAGGAGTGCACGGCGTTGGCCACCCGGGCGGTGGTGGCGGGCACCCGGTAGCGCTCGGGGTACGGGGTCTCCCCCCGCTCGAGCGACGACACCCCGGTGTGGAGGGTGACCGGGGCGATGAGCACGCCCTGGGAGACGAGCGCCGCGACCAGCTCAGGGGTGAAGGGGCGCGCGGCGCTCGGCATCTCGGCGCTGCCCAGTTCACGCGCGAAGACGGTCTGGTAGGCCGCCATCGGCCACTCGTCGCCGACATGGTCGTAGCTGATCGCGTGCCCGTGCTCGCGCAGGTAGTCCTCGACGGGCAGCGGCAGCGAGAGCCGGGCCAGGCAGAGGCGCTCGCCGTCGCCGCTGGGGGCGAGCAGCTCGGCCGTGCCGCCCGCGGGAAGCTCGACCTGCGCGCCAACCGGTGGCGGCCCGTAGCGGCGGCGGTCCTGGGTTCGGAGCTCCACCAGCCAGAGGTCGCCCTCGGCCCGCGTGGAGAGTCGCAGCTCCACCGCGCGGCCCTCGAGCCGGGCCGGCATGCGCGGCCGGGAGCGTGGCCGAGGTGTTCACCACCAGCAGGTCGCCGGCCTTGACGAATCGCCCGAGCTCGTGGAAGCGGGCGTGCACCAGCTCTCCGCTTCCGCGGACGGCCACGAGCAGCGCCACGTCGTCACGAGACCGTCCGAGCGCCTCCGGCGGCTCGCGCGCCGCCAGCGGCCGGGGAAGCATCGCCGTGGTCATTGCGCGGAGGCGGCCACTTCGCGGGCCTGGTAGCGGCCGCTCGGCAGCGAGCCCTCGATCAGGGCCAGCAGGCCGGGCACGCTCTCCTCGGGCGGCGGCCGGTCGCTGATGTCCTCGCCGGGGAACGCGTCCTGCTGCATCTGCGTCCGCATGTCGCCGGGGTCGACGCTGTACACGCGCAGGCCGGGCTGCTCGGCGGCAAGGATGGCGGTGAGCTGGTCGAGCGCCGCCTTGGACGAGCCGTAGCCGCCCCAGCCCTCGTACGGCTCGACGGCGGCGTCGGAGGTGAGGTTGAGGATCGCCGCCCCCGGCTTCAGGCGCGGCAGTACAAGCTGCACGAGGGCGAGCGGCGCGAAGAAGTTGGCTGCGTAGACGCGTTCGAGCTCGTCGAGGGGGTAGTCCGCGAGCGCGGGCTGCGGGCTTGGTCCAAGAAGGCTTGCGTTGTTCACGAGCAGGTCGATCGACTCGCCTGCCGCGTCGACCAAGGCCCTCCGGTGCTCCGGATCAGCCACGTCGCCCGGCACGGCCACCACCTGCTCCAGCGGCGCGGTCGCCCGCTCCAGCGCCTCCGCACCGCGCGCGTCGACCACCAGCCGCCAGCCCCGCTGGGCCAGCGCGCCGGTGAAGGCCAGGCCGAGACCGCGGGACGCTCCGGTGACGATGCCGACGTGCATGCCCACGATGATGCAGCCTCAAGTGCGCTTGAAGTCAAGTGCCCGGGCCGCCGCGAGGCGTGGAGTACTTCTCGCCGTTCTTCTCGCACACGGCTGACGATCCTCTCGTCGGCGGGCGGGTGATTCTTTCACTGCACCGGGGAGGGAGGAACCCCGGCCCCGATTGCCGCTCAGCCCGGGAACCGCTCGTCCCCTGTGGGCTCGATCCGCGGGTCGCCGTTCATGTCCTGACGCAGCTTCGACAGCTCGTAGTAGATCGCGCGGCGGGCTCGGTTCTGGCTTCCGAGCGGCCGGTGCTCGGGCAGCGAGTGCCAGGGCTGGAACGACAGGCTGCGTGCGAACGCATGCTGTTCGGGCGTGTCGAACCGCTGGACGGGCAATCGCAGCCGCGCGACCATGACCGGAGGCGAGCGGCGCTCGGACCAGATCACCGACGCATTCTCGATCGGCATACGCTGGGGGTCCGTCTGCAGCTGCACCCTGAAGTCGAACTCCACCGGCCGCGCCGCGAGCGTCCCGGCCATGGCGTGGCGCAGATAGTTCGGCGGGGGGCGCTTCGGGATCGGCGTCCGTTCTCGCGCACGCGGATGGATCGCGTAGCGCATCGCCTGACCCTCTCCGAGCAGGTAGGGCACACAGCTCCAGTAGCTCACCTCGAGCGGGCTCGAGTTCATGCGCGAGTAAAGGCCCTGCATGATCGCGTCGAGCACGTGCGGGTCGCGCGGGTCGACGAAGTAGAACGCCGGCAGCCCCTGGAGCAGGCGCCGCTGCAGCTTGACGTTCTCGACGACGTCGGGCGTCGTGAAGGTCGGCGAGCTGATACCGGTGAAGTCCTGGGTCCCGCTCTCGTCGTCGAGGAGCTTCGGCCCCGGAACGCCCAGCAGCTTGATGCCCACGCTCAGAATGCCGTTGTCCCGCGGGTCGGGCGGCGCGAGCGGGCCCGGACCGCCGAACCGGACCCAGGCACGGTAGGTGCGCGCCTCGGTGAAGACTCCCTGACGTAGGCGCTCGGGCAGGTCGCCGAGAACTTCGAACTCGCCGCGAACGACACCGTAGGTCTTGGTGTTGCCGATCCGCTCCGAGTTCGAGTGCGCGTAGGTCCGACGCGCGAACGTCGCCATCGTGTCGATGATCTCCCGGGTGGCCGTGGCCTCGCCCGGGAGCTCGCATTCCTTGGCCGGGCCGGGCGGTTGCTCCGGCAGCCGTCGCCGGATGAGCCCCTGGACGAGCCCTACGAGGGGTGGCCGGACGAAGCGGTCGAACCCATCGCGGTAGTAGCGGTCCAGGTAGCGCCCCGCGGTGATTCCGGCCACGAGCGCGGCGTGCAGCCGTGGCGCGATGGCGGATTTCATGCCGTCGCGGCTGTGAACGGCGTGAAGGCGTTGTCGAGCCCCAGCAGAGCCGGACGGAGGTCCGGGCAGTGGCGTAGCAGCACCGACGACATCGTCGTGTCATCGATCCACTGCAGCCCCAGGGGCGTGTAGACCTGCGGCGTGTAGTCGCGCGTGAAGAAGCGGTCGCTGTTCAGCCGTCGCGACGCCATCACGATGAAGATCCGAAAGGCCGTGTCGCTGAACCCGAACCCCTGGGGCAGCGGCTCGGCGAACATGCCGACGGTCAGGTCGACCTTCTCGATGTCGTCGTCATAGACGCGGCGCATCTCGTCGGCCCACTGCGGGACGTCGGTGAGCGTCTCGAAGCTCGTCGCCGGCTTGAGGTTGAGCAGTCGCCTGAACTCGTTGTATCGGGGAACACCGAGCTCCCGTATCCGCAGGATGTCAGTCGCCGCGAGGTCGGCGAGCCTGCCGTCCGGGCGCGTGAACGTCTGAAGATCGCGCGGGAAGTTGTGCAGGCGGACGAGGCCGGGATGCAGGCGGCCGAACGAGTAGATCAGGTCGGCCAGGCCGATTCGCTCCTCGACCTCCGGTGCCTGCGCTCCGGTCAGCTCCCGGAACGGCCGCTCCTCGATCGTGCTGTCGTCGGCCGCGCGGCGGAAGGTCCAGTCGTCGGGCAGCAGCGGGTGCATGCGGTAGACCGACGTGAACTCCTCGGTGAGCGAGTACGGCACGCCGTAGTGAGCGGTCTCCGAGCCAGGGATGCCGCTCACCACCTCGCTGCCGCTGACTCGCCCGAACAGCTCCGTGACGCGCTCGCCTACGAGCCCGTACCAGTTCGCGTTCATCGCGATCTTCGTCGTCGGATGAGAGATGACCGCGGGCGTCCACTCGACCGTGTGGATCTTCGCCAGCACGGCGGCGTTGACCAGCCGTGCCCGCTGGAACAGCTCCTCGTCGCTCCACGACGGATACTCGAGCTTGAGCCGGTCGCAGATCGCGTTGTGCTCGAGGACGAACAGCCGCGCCAGCATGCTGAGGCCGACCCACCAGCCGGGGACCTGGGTGGGATCGGTCTGGCGGTCGCTCGACCGCGGCAGCAGGCTGTCGGGGCCGATGTTCAGCTTGCCGTCGGTGCCCGACCGGACCTTCTTCTGGTGCTCCAGGTTGGTCCCGTAGAGCGAGGAGCCGTCCCACCAGTGCGTCTCGGTGTTGACGAACGAGGGCGGCTGCCCGTCGGCGGCGTGGGGACGGGTCGGGTCAACCGGCGTCTTGGGGATCGACATGGGCTTCTCGGGCCAGGGGTCGGCGTCGACGAGCGGCACCTCCCAGACATCCCCGCTGGGTCCGTGGCCGTGGCTGAACCAGTCGTGGATCATGAACTGAAGCCACGCGGCGACGAGCGCGTTCAGCCCCTCGACGGCCTGGAACTCGTGACGGGTCATCAACTCGCGGCTGACGGTCCGCGGGTTCGGATCCATCAGGGCGGCGCGGTCGGCGTGAGCCTTGTCGAGCGGGATGTTGCGCCCGAAGCGTGCGCCCGCGCGTCCCATCGCGGGTCGGTCCAGGTCGTTGTAGGAGCCGTCCGGCGTGCGAATGGTCGAGTACTCCGGCTGCCACCCAGGCACCTCGGCGGCCCCGCTCGTCGGGAGCGTGTCGGTGTCGTGGAGGTTCCGCTGGCGCAGGATGTTTCGGACGCCGGTGAGAACCGCCAGTCCGAGCGGCGTCGGGAGCTTGTGCCAGCCGAACCTGTGGTCGGCGGTCTGGGCGAGCCGGTTGAAGATGCGCCAACCCAGTGACCTGCGGTAGTCGGAACCGGCTGTGGCCTTCAAGGGGCCCTCCCCAGTCGCGGACTCATCGCACACTCGTCCACGCGCAGATCGATGTCAAGGGAAGGAAGGGGTCCCTCAGCCGGCGCCGGCCCACAGCCGCTGGAGCACGTCGAGCTTCTGGTCGAGCCAGCCAACGAGCTTGACGTTCGCGCCGAGCGACCGCGGCGGCGTGTTGATCAGCGAGTCGAGCGGGATCAGCCAGTTCCAGTCGACACGCACCTCACCCTCGCGAGGTGTGCTCCCGTCGCGGCGCATGAACTCGACCCCCGCCTCCTGCATCACGCGAATGAAGTCCTGCGCCATCAGCCCGTACGCAATCGTCGTGGCGTGGATGCCGTCGAGCGAAAACAGACCGCCGCGCTCACGCCCATCCGGGCCCGACACGAAGAAGCGCGAGTCCGGCACGGGCGTGAGGCGCGCAAGCTCGTCAGGCAGGTCGTAGGGCGTCCACCAATCCGGCTTCTTCGCATCCGGGTCGTCGATGTAGCGCCGCGACGCGAGGCGATCGAGCAGCCCGGCTATGTCCAGCACGCGCCAGTCGCGGCCCTTCTCTCGCTCCGCTTTCACAGAGGCCACGATCGTGTGGTTGTACATGTCGATCGCCGAGTCGATTGCGCGCGCTTCATCCGCCGTCAGGCGGGGGTCCTCGACCGGGTCGAAGTCCTTGTCCGAGATCCACGGGCGCGTGTACCAGCGGAAGTAGCGCGAGCCCTTCTCGACCTTGCCGCCGACCCCGCGCGCCACCGGCGCGATCGTCACGTGCGGGACGGTCCCGAAGATGACGTGGCGCGCCCTGATCTTGCGCACCTCCCCCACGACCTGCGCCCACTCGGCGGCGAAGTGCTCCGGCTGCCACACGTTGTAGTCCGCCTTCTGCTTCAGGTCGTCGTACCCCTCGTCGCTCCAACGCACCTTGAGGCTCACCACGGATCCGAGGGCGTTGTTCGCCCCCAGGAACACGATCAGCGTCTCGATCCCGTCGCCCTCCGGATCCTCGTCGGTGCCGTCGCGTGACAGCTTCTCCGCCGCCTGGAACGGAGTCAGCGCTCCACCCGCCTCGTCGCGAGCCGAGTCGAGGACGCGAGCCGCAGCGATCCTGTCGGCGTTCCGGACGAGGGGCACGATGGCCGCGCCGCGTCTGGTGCGCTCGCTCTCGTGCGCCGTGTCCGCCGTGCGGGACAGCGCGTCGCGCAGGTCCCAGCCATAGATCCCCAGGTTGTGGTTGATGGCGGCGCGCGGCGGCAGCCTGGATCCGGGACCGTCGTCCCACCAGTCTTCAGCCTCGGCCAGGTGCTGACGCAGGTGAAACAGGGCACCGGGCAGCTCCCACGCCGACGTCCGGTCTCCGAAGCGCTCCTCGAGCATCCGGACGATGAGCTCGATGTTGAACGGGATACCGCCGAAGCCGGGGTACTGCGGGCGGCGAAACTCCTTGTACCAGCCGAGCCCGCGGGCGATCAGCGCGGGATACGAGAGGTCGGTGTTGAAGATGGCGCCGCTCTGAAAGCCGTGGGTGAGCGAGTCGCCGATGGTCACAAGGCGGTGACGCGGCCGGCCACGCCGTTCCACCGCCACCTCGACTCCGACGTCGGAGCGCCACTCGGGCGTTCGCGCCGTCCGTGTGATCTCGACGCCCTCCGGCACCGAGTTGTGGTCGCGTGGGCGATGCGAGCTCATGGGCCGGCCAGCCCCGCCAGGTACCGCAGCGCCCGAATGCCAGGCAGGAAGAAGTACGCCCCGCCGCGCACGGACACGAAGCGCGGGAGCCCGGTGTGGCGCTCCCGAACGGGCGCGGCCGGCACGCTGAAGGTCCGGCCGCCGGGCGGCGCGGGGCTGAGCAATGGATCGGGGCCGTCGTAGAGGC
Organism: uncultured Thermoleophilaceae bacterium; assembly: GCA_963821275.1. GTDB lineage: Bacteria > Actinomycetota > Thermoleophilia > Solirubrobacterales > Thermoleophilaceae > JACVRW01. The sequence goes on along the minus strand of CAWGDF010000009.1, from coordinate 478,911 downwards.
CGCCGAAGCGCGGGTTGTTGAGCCACGTGTGCTGCACGAACTCGAACTGGCGCAGGAGGTTGCCGCTCAGGCAGATGAAGTGAAGCCCGCGCGGCTCGGCGTCCCAGCTCTCCGGGAACTCCATCGACAGCAGTTCCTCGCGCGACAGAAAGCGCCCGTATTGGCGCCCGCGGCGAAGCAGCCGGTGGCGGTTTCCGACGGTGATCGACACTTGCGAGCCGGGCTCCGGGTCGAGAGAGTCGCGCGGGTGTGACCGGCGCACGTGCGCGCCGATCGGGCAGCGCAAGCCGTCACGGTCCTCGGCGAAGTAGCCGAAGTCGTTCTCCTCACTCAGCTCGGGCCGGTCCGAATCCGGGGCAAGAACGAGTGGCGCGCCGCTCGGCCAGCGGCCGACAATCTTGGCGGCGAGCCGCACGCGCGCGTCGCGATCGGAGCTCCCGTCGGGGCGCCGGGTCTCATGGTCGCAGAACTCCCAGAAGGCGCGCACGTCCTGGCTCAGCTGGCGAAGCACCAGGTAGCTGCCGCCGCGGCCGAGGTCGCGTTCTCCGGGACGCTCAGCTGCGGGCGGGAGGATCCCCCGCGGGTCGGCCGCCGGGTCGATCAGCGGTCGCGGGGTGAGCTGCCCGTAGCCGTTGCGATAGCCGAGGATGAACTCCCCCGCGCTGACGGTCTGCGCGTCCGCGGCACCCCCGAGCTCCTCGATGCGCGGCTGCGAGACGCCGTCTCGAAAGCCGAAGTGCTCGTATTCCACCAGCGGGCTGGTGTCGAGCGTCTGCACCACTCGAAGGCCGGCGCCCTCGAGTGCAGCCAGGTGATCACTGAGGAATTCCTCCATCTCCGGCTCGCCGGCCGCGTAGAGCAACAGCAGGACGTCTAGCTCCTCGCTGCCCGGGCCGCCCCAGCCCCAGTGCTCGGGGGCGCTCTCGTCGACGTCGCCGAGTCTGCGGCTGCGGTGCTCGCTCGCCATGCCACCCGTGAACTCCCGCGAGAACATCGCGAGCGTCTCGGCGGGCAGCCCGAGCTTGAGCAGTCCCGCAGGCGTCAGCGCGACGTTCAACGCGCGGCGCTCGGGCCGGTCGCGCCCGTCGTCCACCTCGTCCGCTGTGCGCGCCAGCCAGGCGCCCGCGCGGTCGGGCTCTGCGATCCGGGCGAGCACGTAACGCGCGGCGCGCAGCGTGCCGTACCCGCGGACGATCAGGCCCTGAATGTCCGCTCGGTCGATCGTGGCGGTGGCCATCTGCTCAGAGCCGCCGCAGCCAGGCCTCGGCCTCCGCCGGGGCGAGGGCGCCCGACAGGCCGGAGCGGATCAGTGCGTTGTTCTCGATGTTGCCGGCGCTCAGCCGGTCGTAGGCCGAGTAGAAGACCTGCGTCGGGATCTGGTGGCGGCGCAGGTAGTCCTTGAACTCCTGCTCCCGCTTCGCGCCGTCGAAGAGCAGAAACTTCGTGCGCGGGTAGCCGACCCCGTTGCTGAAGGACGCGTTGAGGCCATAGGCGACCCGGTCGATGAAATCGTCGTTGTAGCCCTCCAGGCTGCCGTCGTAGGCGCTCGTGAAGATGACCCGCCGAACGTCGTCGAGCGGCGTCCAGCGGGCGAAGTGGATCGTCTTCACTCCGGCGAGGCTCCCGCGGACGAAGACGTGGCGGGCGGAGTAGTTCGTCAGCCACAGCACCAGCCGGATCGTCAGCCGGCGCAGCGACCCCTCCTTCACGTACCCGATCGCGGTGAACTGGTTCTGGGCGCCGAAGTCCTCGAGCGCGGCCAGCCGTGCCGCGTGCTCGGGGGTCGGCCGGATGTGGGGCGCGGGGTCGGAGCGCTCGTGCAGCCGGAGCACGATCAAATACAGCGGGAGCAGGAGGAGGGCGAGCGGCACGGCGAGCACGAGCATGGCCGCGCCCGCGACGGCGTGGAGGCTCTCCGCGAGGCGCCAGCGCAGGCTGGGCCGCGGGGCGCGGCGCAAGGCCCAGCGCAGGTCCGGGTGCTCGCGCACGAAGCGCTGGATCGCCGCGCGCACCCCCTCCGGATCCTCGGGAAGGTCGGAACGGTGGCGGTCGAGGAACTCCTCGATGCGGTCTCGCAGCTCGGCCTCGCGTCGGATCTGCCCCAGCGTGCGGGACACCGTGTTGACGTAGGTGGCCATGGGCGGGGTCTCGCGGGCCCGCAAGTAGGCGATTCGGTCGGCCGGCGTCGGGCTCGCGGGGTAGCCCTCGCAGAGCCCGAACGTAGCGTCGAGTGCCGAGCCGGCAAGCGTGGCCAGCTCGTCGAGGTGCCGGTCGAGCGGCGCGTCGATGTCGCTCATGATCATCAGGCTGGCCGGGATCGGCGGCCGGCCCTCCGCCTCGCTGTCCTCGAGCAGGACGAGGCGGCCGAAGTGGACACCCGACAGGCGGTCGAAGGGGAAGGCGTGGGCGCCGTCGCCGGGAGCCCCCATGCGCTCGAGCACGCCCCGCAGCTCGGTCACCCTGGCCGGCTTGACCGTCGCGCGCGCGCCGAACGCCAGCTGGTGGGCACCCTTCTCGCGCCTTCCGGGCAACGTGTCGAGGAGCCTCATCCGCGCACGCCTGTCCGGGGAGCAGCTCGGAAGCGAGCCTTGTAGGCCTCGAAGTCCCACGTCTCGACAAAGCTCTCGGCGGCGGCGCGACCGCTCCTGTAGAGCGCCTCTTCGCCGGCGTCGTCCACGTCGAACTCGACGATTCCGACCCTCGTGGTGTCGACCTCGATCGTGCGGGCCGCCACCCACGGCTTGGCCAGATGGCCCTGGTCGCGGCCCACGACCGTCGTCGTGACCAGCGACTCCAGGTAGCGCGCCAGTCCGCGTTTTCGCAGCGCTCCCAGCCCCGGGAAGAGCTGGATGTTGGCCGCCGGCAGCCGGGGCAGCAGCGTGACTCCGAAGGTTGGCCAGCGTGGTTCGCGGCCGTCCGTGCGATCGAAGACGTCGATGGGGTAGTTCGCGAGCAGCCCACCATCGACGAGGATCGAGCGCTCCCCGTTCGCGTGCTCGAGCATGAAGGGCTCGAAGAAGATCGGTATCGACATCGATGCCCTCACCGCGTCGACCACCAGCTGCTTGTCCGGCTGCCAGCCGTAGCGCCGATAGTCCCATGGCAGCCGAATCAGCTCGCCGCGAGTGATGTCGGCCGCGATGACGACGAGCGTGTAGGCCTCGTCGCCTTGTGGGTCGTCGGCGCGCAGATCGGCGAAGGTCGCAACGTTCAGGTCGGCGAGCTCGTTGCCTAGCCACTCGCGCACGTAGCCTCCCTCGTAGATCCCGTGCTCGAAGAGGACGGACGCGCCTGGGCCGATCAGGGGAATACGGTCACGAAAGCTCGGATCGCGGAAGCGCCGCCAGTTGACGCTCCGGAGGACCTTCTCCATGCGCGCGGAGGTCATGCCCGCCGCAACCAGGGCGCCGACGATCGATCCGGCCGACGTCCCCGCCACCCGCGGGAACGTGTAGCCGGCGTCGCGCAGCGCGGCAACGGCGCCGGCGTGTCCGATCCCCTTCACGCCTCCTCCCGCCAAGACGAGGTCAGCGTGCAGCGAACCCACACTCACGGCCTCGGAGGCTATTCCATATCGACTACGATCGGACCCGCTGTGGACTCCCACGAGCCGGCCACGCTTCCCACGACCCCGCCGTCACCGGCCGCGACGAGCGAGGGCGCGAGCCCACCCATCCCGCGCACCGCTGACGAGCTGCTCGAGCTCTCGCAGGTCGACCTCTATGGGCTCTTCCGCCGCAGTGACCCGGGCGAGATCCCTGCTGGACGTGGGCGGGGGACGCCGATCTTCTTCCCTGGTACCGGGGCAACCAAGCCAGCCGCGAAGATCTTCGGCACCCTGGTTTGGCGCGGCAAGGTCTTCCGCCCGCCGAGCGCGGACCTCAAGAACCTCATCTCGATTCTCGGCATCCCGGCGATCCGGGCGCGGGTCTACCGCGAGGAGAGCTGGCTCGACGGGCGCGAGTGCATCGTGCTCGACTACGGCCAGACCTCGTGGATCTGCCGCTGGGTGCGCGACGAGATCAGGGAGGTCCACCCCGGTCTCTACCTGGGCCTGGTGTACGGAGTGGGGCGTTTCTTCGGTGGGCGCAGGCTGCTGGACGTGACGTTCGCACTGACCTCCCCGCCGGCGTCGCACGCCGGCTAGCGCGACGGAGGCGCGCGATGGAGCTGGACGACCTGCGCGGCTGGGCCCCGCGGATCCTGGGGGGCATCCGGCTCTTGAACGGCACGGTCGCGCTCCTCGCGCCTGGTTTCACGGCCCGCCGGCTGGGCGTGGACGCCGACGCAAACCCGGCGCCCCTCTACCCGCTGCGAATGTTCGGCGTCCGCACCGTGATCCTGGGCGCCGAGCTGCTCCTGCCTCAGGACGAGGACGACCGGGCGAAGGCCATGCGAACGGGGATCGTGATTCACGCCTCCGATACCCTCGCCGCCGGGCTCGGAGGGGTGCGCGCGCAGCTCCCACCACGCACCTCGGTGCTTCTGACCGCCGTCTCCAGCATCAACACCGCGCTGGCGATCGTCGGGAGCAGCCCGCCGCGCCGCCGCGTGGCGCGGCAGCGCTGGCTGAAATGGTGAGCTCTTCCGGTCCGGACGACCGATGAAAATCAAGGTGGGCGGCGACGGTCCTGTAGGAATTTGCGGCCGATTTCGGGTGATGGTTCGGTCGCGGGGGGCGGTCGCCAAGGGCCTTAGATCGGCTCCCGTGAGGCCACGGTCCGGTCGGCGCCGGCCTCGATCGGGCCGATCTTGTGGCCGGTATTTGCGCTGGCGGTGGTCGTCGTCGTGGGTGGTCGACGCCGTTGAGCGGCGTTAGGTTGTGTTCGGGCGCGAGTGACTGACGAAGCGAAGCGCAGACGTCAGGAGCTTGTGGTCTGCCGCGCGGCTTGTCCTCGTTTGAGTGACTTAACTATGCGCGCTCCAGTGTCACGCTCGCGCCCACTTCCTTCTTCTTGTTGGGTCCCGACGCCTGCCAGTCGCGGACGGTGCGCTCGTAGGAGGCCTGTGCTTGGGCGGCGAGCTGCTTCTCGGCCCGGCGCAGCTTCTGATGGGTGACCCAGACGCCGGAGGGCTTTCCCTTGCGGACGGGGGCGCCGGCGGCGAGCTCGAGCCGCCGCAGCTTCTGGGCGGTCAGCGAGGGCTGCTGGTGGGCGTAGTCGTGGCCGCCGGTGAGCATGCACCAGAACAACACCGCGAGCTTGCGCGCGGTGGCGACGATCGCCTTGCCGTGCCCGCGGCGCGCCCTGATCCGCAGGTAGAACGCGCGCAGCGGCCCGGGCTGGCTGACCACGCTCCAGCTCGCCTCGACCAGCGCCCAGCGCGCCGACACAGAGCCGCGCTTTGAGATGCCGCCCGAGCGGGCCGGCTGCTCGCCCGACTGCCTAACGCGTGGATCGAGACCGAGGTAGGCGACCAGCTTGCTCGAGTCGCCAAAGCGGGCGATGTCGCCGACCGCGGCCAGGAAGCTGGCGGCGCCGATCAGGTTCACGCCCGGCACGGTCATCAGCCGCTTGGCCTCCGGCCAGCCGAGCAGCTGCTTGGCGACCATCCGCTCGACCTGCTCGATCTCACCGTCCAGGAACGCGATGTGGCGCAGCGCGGCCTGGACCGTCTCCTGCTGCTCGGGCGGCAGGCTCAGCGAGCGCAAGCCACTTGCGGCCCTTGACCCCGAACAGATCCGAGCACGGCGGCTTGCCCTTAAGCCGGCGCATCAACACCGCGTGCACCTCGTTCTTGACCCCGGTGCGCGTGCCGACCAGCTGCTCGCGGCGGGCCAGCCGCCGCCTCAGCACGCGGGCGCGCTCGTCGGGCATCCACACCGCCTCAAGCCCGCCCCGCCACAAAAGACTCGCCAGCGTGCGGGCGTCGAGCCGGTCTGTCTTGGTGCGCGCCTGCGCGATCCCGGTGTCGTCGGGCGAGACCACCACCACCCGCTCGACGTGAGGCTCGAGAATGCGCGCCACCTCCCACGCACCGCCCGAGACCTCCATCGCCACCCGGTCGCTGGGCGCCAAGCTCGCGGCCAGCGCCTCAAGCCCCTCCGGGGCCATCTTCACCCGGCCCGCCGAGCGCACCACCCCGTCCTCGCAGATCGCGACCTCACAGAAATCGCGATGCAGATCCAGGCCGACCGCCCGACCCATCCATCTGTCACGCTACCTGCTGCACAACCAATCACCTCCCTCACCAGTCGACAAGACGGGAGACGCAGCGGGACAACGACACAGACCGATACGTGCTCGCAGCACAATCCGGGCAAGTCGCAGGGGCGGCCACCGAAAAGCACGGGCTCGCGGCCCATCGTCCAAAACGGCCTGCCGTCTGCGTTCTCCCAAGAAGGCCCCTGTCCCGGATCACCCGACCGTACGCACGGGGCCAGACAGAGCCTCCAGAACCCGAATTTTCATGCCCCGAAGCTCCCGGGGCATCGTAGGCGCAGCCGGCACTTGCACCCCCACCGCCTCCGCGGATAGGTTCGCCCGGACCGGTCGTTCGGGCGGCGGAGCCCGCAGCCGAGAGGGGAGCGCGGAGTGCCCCGCAGCGACGAGCAGGACTATCGGGTCTTCCTCGGGTCGGAGGCGTTCGACCCGAAGGACGCGGCTCCTGCGGCTCGGCGCCGCGCCGCGGCGGCCCGGCGCCGGCGCGCGGCGAGGGCGGCGGAGACCGGCGGGCCCGCCCGCGACGAGGCGGCCGGGGAGCCCACGGTCGTGCAGTTCGAGCGCGCGCTCAACACAGCCGACATCGAGCGGCTGCGCAGCGAGTACGGCCTCGGCCTCGACCGTTTCCTGCCCAACCTCGCGTTCCTGGAGGCCCTCGGGGCCGAGACGCTGGAGCGCCTGACCGACGACTTTCTCGTTCGGGCCACCATGCCGCTCGATCCGGCGCTCAAGCTGGCGCCCGGGATCGGCGGCGACGTCACCCAGTTCAGCGCCGCCCTGCTCGCGGAGGCCGACCCGGCCGTGGTGGAGGCAGCCCTGGCGGCCGTTGGTGCCACCGACGTCGAGATTCGCGACGACCGCGCTTCGGGCGGCGATCTGATCGAGCGCTTCCGCGCTCGACGATCAGGGCACCGGCTGCCCGGAACTAGCCGACATGGCGGAGGTCGTCTGGATCGAGCCAATTGGCGAGGACACCGACGACCACTCGGGGCGGCACACACGATTCAGACCGCGACCTTGGACGGTCATCCGATCTGGGACCGCGGCCTGCACGGTGAGGGCCAAGTGATCGGCGTCATCGACACCGGACCGCCGGACGTGAGGCACTGCTTCTTCGCGGGCCCCGCCCCGAACACCCCCGGTCCCGGACACCGCAAGCTGGTCAGCGAGTCGCGCAACGCCTCGCCGCTCCCGCAGCTTCAGCATCACGCGACCTTCGTCGCCGCCATCGCTGCTGGCGACGACCGCGACCTGGCCGGGAGCAGCGCCCACCGGGGCGGAGCATGGGCGGCGCGATTGGCATGCGGCAACCGCCTCGACGTGCGCCTAGGAGGTCCCAGCACGCTCTCGGCCGAGCTCGGGCTCGCCAGCCACGCCGGCGCCTTCATTCACAGCAACAGCTGGCACCGCCAACACAACACCCGCCGCTTCCCACCCGCGGGCTGCCCCCGGTCTACAGCGGGCTAGACCGCCGAGGTACGATCATTCCACCTTTCGCCAACGAGAACCATCTGGTGGTCGGCTCGGCCGGCAACAGAACCAACGAGTTGGGCCCGCCCGGGACCGCAAAGAACGCTCTATGCATCAGCGCCGCGCAGGCCGATCCCAACGAGATGAACCTCGGGAACGGCAACCCCGGACCAACGGCCGACGGCCGCCGGAAGCCCGACCTCACAGGGCGCCGCGGGGCGAGGCGTGGACCGCTACGAGGAGGCGCAGCAGGCGCTTGCCGCGGGCGAGGACCAGCAGGTGAACGTCGACACCGGCGACGCGCAGCTGCTGTACCGCCTGCAGCACCCCGCGTACCGGACCACTGGCACCCCTTCGTGCCGGTGCGCCCGCCCCAACGCCCCCGCCGACTCGGGCGCGATCCAGCTCGAGCGGCGCCCGCTCGTCCGGGTCCACCCGGACGGCACCCGCGAGGAGATCCAGCCCCGCGGCCGCCTGCTCACGGCCACCGACCCGCTGGTCCTGGCGGAGGAAGAGGTGCCGCGCAGCGGAGCGCTGGTCACGCGCAACCTGCAGCTGGCGCGCTGGACCGACGGCCGCTACCTCCTCTGGTCCGGCCGGCGCAAGCGCCCCGGAACAGGCGAGGGCGCGAGCGGCCTGCGCTTCGACGCGGTGCGGCCGCTGGGTGACACGGCCCGGGCACGCGAGGGCCACCTCGATATCCCGTTCAGGAGCGGGCCCCGGCCTGGGGCTCGCGGCGCATGAACCAGTTCGGGACCTCGAGCACCGGTTCCTCGCCGATCACCCGGAAGCCGAAACGCTCGTAGAAGGGGACGTTCTCGGGCCGGTCGGTCTCGAGGTAGCCGACCGCGCGGTCCGCGTCGAGCCGACGGCAGTGCTCCTGCATGATCAGCGAGCCGATCCCCTGGCCCTGGAGGTGCGCGTCGACGGCCAGCGGACCGAGGTGGACGTGCGGCTCGTCCGGGTCGCGCTTCGCCCAGGTGGAGATCCAGCGGGTCAGCCGCGCGGCAGTCCGCGGGCCGAGCGCCACCGTGCCCGGGAGCAGCCGCAAGCGCTGCCCGGCGCTCGGCTGGCATGTCCCGGCGGGGCCACTCCGGTCACGCCCACGAGCACGCCTTCGCGACTCGCGCAGATCGGCTGTTGTGCCGGAAAGGTGCTGAACAGGCCGCGCATCAGGCGCGCGTGGCAACGCAGCCGGCGCTCGGGATCCTCGCCGTAGGCGGCCACGTGCAGAGGGTTGTCACGCATGCCGCGTGCCAGCACCCCGACCGCCCCGGGCACCTCCCGCAGTTGGAGGTCACGCACCTCGATCGAGCCAAGCTCCCCCACGCGGCGGAGCCTAGCCCAGGGCTTGCGCCGAACCCGGCACACGACCGCGCCGGCTACCGAGGTAGCCGGCGCGGTCGAGAGTTGCCGCAGCTATGGCGTCGTGCTCTCGCAGTTGAGGATCTCGTCCGCTCCCTGCCCGCCCGTGCAGGTGTCGTCGTTGCCGCCAGGCGGGAAGGGCAGCGGCCCGGGGGGAGGCGGGAAGGGGTTGTCGCCATCGATGAAGTCGTTGCCCTGGCCGCCGGAGATGACGTCACTGCCGAAGTTGCCCCAGAGGGTGTCGTTCCCCTGGCCGCCCGTGATGTCGTCGACCCCGGGGCCGCCGAACGCGGTGTCCGCGCCGGGGGCGCCTTCGATTTGATCGTCGCCTCCCATCCCGATCAGCTGATCGTCACCCGGTCCACCATCGAAGGAGTCGTCACCGCCCAGGCCGGCCAGCGTGTCGTCACCCGGCCCTCCGCGGAGTCGATCGTCGTTGTTGCCGTTCGAGGGGATGAAGGGCGGCAAGTCGGCGCCGTCCCCGACGAGGGTGTCCGAGCCCGGGCCGCCGCTCACCAGGTCGTTGCCGCCCTCGCTGCAGATGATGTCGTCGCCCGGCCCACCCCTGATGTCGTCCGCGTCAGCGCTGCCGACGATGACATCGTCTCCCGGCGTGCCCTTGATCTTTCCCTCTCCGACAATCGTCGCCGGCACCTCTTCGCCCGGAGGCCCGCACAGCGGCGGCTCCTGCGCCGCCGCGCTAGATACCTGCGCGCCCAACACCAGCGCGGATGCGCATAGAACGAACACTGCTCGCCTCATCAACTCTTCCTCTCGTGTAGCCAGACGACCGCGCCAGATCAACGCCGCGAGCAGGCCGGAATTCGCGTACTCGGCCGCGGCATCGCTGTCCCGATCCGAGCCGGTCCGCCGTAGGAGAAGCCGGCGCTAGCAGGGGTGCGGTGAAGGGTGAGCGACGGGACTCGAACCCGCGACCGCCTGGACCACAATCGGGCGTCCGACCCTTATTCCCTATCGCCGGGCCGGGCCACAACGCGAACCGCCCTCTGGGCGGCGAGCTCGAGACTTCATGCGTGCGGTAGCGGCGTGGCGTGGTCGGGCTCCGTAAGGTTCAATCAGGGATTGCGACCGTTGTAGGCCGCGTAAGAGGAGCACAGAACCGTGAGCGAGCAGACGCCAGCCATCGACTTCGCGAACCTGCCCACCCCGAGCGAGGGCTTCCTCGTCACCCACTTCCTCACGGTGCGAAGCGTTGCTCGGTCCCGCGCGTTCTACTCCGATGTCCTTGGTGGCCAGGTCGTGCTGGAGGAGAACCCGTGCATGGTCAAGCTGTCCAACTCGTGGGTGATCATGAACCCAGGCGGTGGCCCCACGCCCGACAAGCCCGACATCTCGGTCGTCAACCACGAGCCCGGCAACACGGTCTCCAGCTTCATGAACCTGCGGGTCGCCGACATCCAGGCGTGCTATGAGCAGTGGAGCGGAAAGGGGGCCGAGTTCGTGACGCCGCCGATCGATCGCGGTGCCGAGATCCGCTGCTACATGCGCGACCCCGACGGCTACCTGATCGAAGTCGGCCAGGCCACCGGACTGCTCGAGGGCAGACTCGCCAAGAAGCGGCCCGAAGATCTGCCGGGCTAAAGCGTAGAGCGGGTCTCGATCGGTGCGCGATTCCGCGCGTCAGTCTGCTTGCGCTGTCGATGCGAAGAAGCGATCGCTGCTCGAGTGCCGCTTCGCGCGAATACCAGCCGCGAGGAGGTCGCCACACAGAGGTCCTGCCTCGTCCCAAAGGGTACGCGCCGACCGTTGACGGCTGCATCCACGGAGGCAGCGTCTGACGGACGTCGGCGAAGACGGCTCTCCGGTTGTAGCTACGCCGGTTGCGGCCCGTCGCCGCTCCTGCCATCTGCAAGGAGGACAACGCTGATCACTTTGGCGCGGCGCTCGTTCTGGAGGGCGTCCCGGGGATCGGGAAGCCGCATTGCTAGAGGAGGCGAAGCGAGGCGCTCGGGATCGCGACATGCTCGTCCTGACCACGGCGGGAGTTCAGTCGGAGACTGCCCTGCCGTTCGCGGGCCTGCACGGGCGTCGTTTGCAGTCGCCAACGCGTCGCGCGCTTGCTCGAGCCGGCGGAACTCGTCGCGCACTGGTCGCAGCTCGTCGAGCCGCCGGCCGATGTCGCGCCTGATTTCAGCCTGCTGGCGCTGATCGCGCTGCCGCTCCCGTTCCTCCGCCCGATTGGACCTCGGTGGGATGCTGATTCCGCTGGTCTCGACGCTGGTGGCGATCACACTGCTGCCCGTGCCGGCGGTGATCACGCTGATGGGCCGCGGGAACTGGTGGCTGCCCCGCTGGCCGCCGCGGCCCTTGCGACTACAGCCGTCGCTGCCACGACGGGCGGCCACCGGCGAAGCGGAGGCATGACGGCAAAGAGCCGGCGGGCGGCCGTCATGGGTCGGCCGCCCGTCATGGCTACCGCGATGACGGCCGCCAGCACCACGCCCACGAGCGTCAGCGCCGTGCTCATCCCGACGACAAACGCGGCGGCCGCGCCCGTGCCGACCTCCACCCCGGTGGCACCGGGGAGCCCGGCCGCGACGACCACCGCGGTCGCCGCCGCCGTCGCGGGCGCCAGCGGCAGCAGCCTCCCGCCACTTTGGGCGAGCATCACGAGCGCGACCGCTGCCGGGGTGGCCGGCAGGCCGAAGGCGACGAGGAAGCACGCCAGCGACGCAGCTCGCAGGGAGCGGCTGGCGAGCTGCCACGGCAATACCTTGCGCGCGTACGCACGCGGGTCGCGCACCGCCGTGCACCCGCGTCCCATCTCGGCGACGAGGCGGCGGAACTTGCCGGAACGCGCGTGGAGGGCCGCCAGGGCGACCGGCACGGCGACCAGCGCCGCCGCGATCCAGCCGGGAGGAGGAGCGCCAACCGCCGCCCCCGTGCCGAGCCCGCCCACGACCAGCGCAGCCACGAGCGCAAGACCCAAGGCGGTCTCCCCCGCCGCCTCGGCGACGAGCGTGCCGGTGAGCAGCGGATAGCCGGCGCCGGGCAGCCTCTGGCGCAGCAGAACCAGCCGCGCGGCGTCGCCACCGCGGGCGGACAGGACACCGCCAATCCCGGCGCCCGCCACCCACGCGCCGATCACGTCACGCCGGCGCGGCGGGGGATCGGTGGAACGGGAGGCGGCGATCACCGCCCACCAACCGCGTCCGCGCGCGACCTGGTTCGCCAGGTGGAGGACGACAGCCAACGCGAGCCAGCCGGGCGCCATGGTCCACATCCCGGCGCATCCTACGGCGCCGGCCCAGCGGCCGAGTAGCACGTCGGCCCGCAGAGGAGGTTCGGTTAACCGCCCCCGTCGACGCGTGCAGGCCGCCTGGGAGCCCGGCCGCTCGATTGGCAGCCTTATTCAATGTCGAATTGGGACTCAGCTGACCGGCGCGCACGACTGGGTCGCTTCAGCCCCGAGGTCACCCGGCTACTGGATCACATCAGGAGGCTGGTGGCCGCCCAGAAGCGTCTCGGCGACGGCGCCACCAACGGCCACCGCGCGGCCTTCCGGCGCGAGATCGCCCGCCTGCAGCAGCTTCTGGCCAACGTTGTGAGGCGGGAGCTGGCCGAGGGCCTGCCATGAGCACCCCGCTGGCCGCAACCGCGCCCACCGAGTGGACAACCCGCGCGGCGGCCGCCGGGCGCCTCGCGGGGCGGAGCTGGCGGACCGAGCTGCTGCTCTTCCTGCCGGCCTACGTCGTCTACAACCTCGCCCGCTGGATCTTCGCCGGCGACCTCGGCGCTGCGAAGGACCACGCGCACTGGATCTTCGCGCTCGAGCAGGGCGCCGGCGTCGCGATCGAGGGTTCGGTACAGCAAGCGCTCGACTCCGCCCCCGTGTCGTTCGCGATGAGCAACCTCTATCTCGCCGCGCAGCTCGTGGTCGTGCCCGCGACGCTGGTGTGGCTCTACCGCCGCTCAGCGCACCTGTACCAGCAGCTTCGCAACACCGTCGTCGCCACGTGGCTGATCGCCGTACCCGTCTTCGCCGCCTTCCCCGTCGCTCCCCCGCGGCTCGCCGGGCTCGGGATCGCGGACACCGTGAGCGAACAGGCGACCGTCCAGCTCACCGGGCGCTCGACCATCTTCTACAACCAGCTCGCCGCCGTGCCGAGCCTCCACGTCGGGTTCGCGGTCGCGGTAGGGGTTGCGGTCGCGTACGCGCTGCGGCCGCGATGGGCGAAGGCGCTCGCCCTTCTCTGGGGACCGATCGTGTCGCTGTCGGTGGTGGCCACCGGCAACCACTACCTCTTCGACATCGCCGCGGGCCTGGTCGTGACGGCGCTCGGCTTCCTGGCGGGCCGGGTGGCCGTCAGGCAGTTTGGAGGCACCGTCCGGGCATAACCTGGGCGGTTGTACTGTCGGATCGTTCGTCCACTCTCAAGCGTGCGCTGGCCGAAATCGGGGTCGCCGGCGCGGAGTCGGTCTCGATGCGTCGCATCGCACTCTCAACGATGCCCAGTTCGCTCCCGCGAGGGACGAGGGCCAGCCGTCCGGTGGCGCCTGATCGGTGCCCCTCTGGCTCCTGATTCGTCGTAAGCAGCGACGATCGGCACCCTCTCGCGCAGGCAAGCCACAAGAGCAGCCGAGCCGATCGCGCGCGCCCACGACACGGAAGGCATCCAGCAGCTTTCGTCGGCGTCGCCGCGTCAGAGCGCCGCGACGAGCCGGACGTCCCGCTCAGGCGCGATGGGCATCAGCGCGGGCCGCGCCACATCGAGAATTGGTGCGGCAGGTCCGCCGGCATCTCGATCTTCCCGGTCACCTCGAAGCCGAACCGCGCGTAGTACGGGACCAGGCGCTCGAAGCACTCCAGATAGGCGTGCTCACCCTCCCGGTCACAGCGGCCGAGGCCGGAGCGGACGAGAGCGCTTCCGACGCCCCTGGCTTGCGCCCGCGGCTCGGTGCCAAGCGCGGCGAGATACCAGTGCGAGGCCGAGGGGTGCGCGCTTCGCAGCGCATCTTCGACCGCCTTGCCCCGCCGGGCGTACTGTGGAAAATGCGTGACGCCGAGAGCGCCGATCAGCCCCGGAATTGCACGAAGCTCCCGCCAGGACGGCGGCTTCCAGCTCCCCGGCGGAGTCCAGATCGCGCCACCCGCGATCGCTCCGTTGTCCAGCACGACCTCGCTTCCCCGTTCGACCCGGTAGATGTGCCGCAGCGCCGCGTGGAACATCGCCGGCTGGACTGTCGCCCGCAATTCAGCGTCAGGCTGCACCCAGGTGAACGGCGGTTCGTTGGCGAACGCCCGGCTCAGCACCGCGGCCAGCTCCGCTATGTCGGCTCTGGTGGCGGGTCGAACCGTTCTTGGGGCGGCGTTGATCACTTGGTTCTCCAGGGCGACCGCTCCGGCGGCCACATGGAGGGCAGCACGTCGCGCGCCATGATCCGCGGCCCCGGCCGCCTACCGCTCTTGGATGACGGACAGCACGTTGCCGGACGGGTCCTTGAACCAGGCGATGTAGGGACCCTGCTCGCGGAAGACGCCCTTGTCGTCCTGCTCGAAGCCGTCGTAGCGCTCGAAGCGCAGGCCGCGCGAGGCCAGCGCGTCGACGGCCGTGTCGATGTCGTCGACCTCGAAGTTGAGGATCGTATAGCTCGCAGGCGTGAGGTCCGCTTGCTGGTAGACCAGCGTGTCGCGCCCGCCGGCGAGGTGCAGCCACATCAGGCCGTACTCCTCGGATGTCGGCAGGCCCAGCGTCTCGCCGTAGAACTCCCGCGCTTCTTGAAGGTCGTTCACAGCGATGCCGCTGTAGGCCTTGGTGTTCGCAAACATGACCGGCTCCTCTCCTTCGTGGTCTTGGTGGCTTAGGTCTGGGTGTGCCGTCGGGCGAAGTCTCGGATCGGGCTCGCGAAGACCGGCGCGCGCTCGGGCGACGGCCCGTCGTGGCTCAGCTTCGGGCAGATCGCCAGCTCGGGGTTGGGCAGCGCCCGGTAGAGCGAGACCGAGAGGTCGAGGGGGATGAGCTCGTCGCGGTCGCCGGCGAGCACCAGGACAGGGGTCTCGATCGCCTGGAGCTCGTCCGGCCCCAGGCCCTCGTAGTCGAGCCACATCGGGGCGGTCTGGCGCACCAGGGTCCGCCACTGCTCGGCCCCGCCGGGGTGCAGGGCCTTGATCTCGTCCGCGAAGTCGCCGAGTTGGGCGTCGAGCTGCGCCGGATCCGGAACGCCGGTGTCATCCGGCCCGAGCAGCGCCCTGTGGGCCTCTCGCAGCCCGCCGGCTTCGAAGTCCGGATAGGCGGCGCCGACGATCAAGGCGCTGGCGGCTCCGGGGTGGCGCGCGCCTAGCTCGAGGGTCACCTGTCCCCCGTCGCTCCAGCCGCCCACCACCGGGCGCTGCAGCCCGAGGGCGGCGATCAGAGCAGCGACGTCGTCAGCGATCAGGGCGTAGGAGAGCTCTTCGGCCGGGTTCGTCGAGCGGCCGTGGCCTCGGCTGTCCGGCGTGATCACCCGGAAGCCGTCGGCGACGAGCTCGGGGACGACCGGCTCCCATTGAGAGCTGGTGGAGAGCCCGCCGTGGATCAGGATCAGCGGAGCGCCGTCTCCGTGCTCCTTGTAGTAAAGAGTCGCCCCGTTCACTTCGACGGACCGGCCGGACAGGTTCTCGCTCATCTCGATTCGCGATCGCATCGACTCAACACGGCCTGCAGCCGCTCGCCAGCGCTCGTTCGGACTCGAGGCCGCGTTCCTCCTCGAGCCCCGAATCCATGCGCACGCGCCCGAGCTGCGCCGCGGCGAGGACGGCCGCGCCGATCGCGACCGCGGCGCAGAGCCCGGCGGCCAGTTGCAGTGCCTGGGTGAACGCCTCGCGGGCCGCGTCCACCAACTCGGGGCCCAACCGACCCGGGAGCTCGTCGCCCGCCGCCACGGCGCCGCCGAGCGTGTCGCGCGCGGCATCCGCCGCCGCAGGTGAGACGCCCGCAGGGACCTCGTCCTCGATCTGGCCGCGGTAGACGGCCGTGCCCACGGCGCCGAGCACCGCGATGCCGAGCGCACCGCCGAACTCGGAGCTCGTCTCCGAGATCCCCGCGGCCGCACCGGCCCGCTCCGGCGGCGCGGCCCCCACCATCAGGTCGGCCGCCAGCGTGTACACCGGAGCGAGCCCGAGGGCGAAGACGACGGACCCGGTCACGAGGGTGGCGAGCGCGGAGTCGGCGCCGACCTGGGTGAGCAGCGCGAAGCCGCCGCCGGCGAGCGCGAGACCGCCCGCGATCACGAAGCCCGGTCGGATCCGGCGCACGAACAACGGGGTCAGCATCGCGCCGACGATGAAGGCGCCGGCGTATGGGACCGTCCAGAGCCCCGCCTCGAACGGCGACAACCCGTGCACGAGCTGCAGGTACTGGGCGATGAAGACGGCGATGCCGAAGTTGATGAAGAAGCCGAACGTGTTGGCCGCGAGAGCGGCGTTGAAGGCGGGCACCCTGAAGAGGCGCAGCTCGATCAGCGGATCGGCCAGCCTCTGCTGCCGGCGCACGAACGCGGCGCCCACAGCGAGCCCGGCCACGATCGACAGGGCCGCCATCGATCCCACGCCGTCCTGTGCGATCTCCTTTAGGCCGTAGATCACCGCCAGCACGGCCACGAGCGACAGGGCCGCGCTGGCCAGGTCCAGCCTGCCCGCCTCCGGATCCCGGTACTCGGGCAGCAGCCGCGGCCCGACCACGAGCAGCAGCCCCATCACCGGCAGCGCCGGCAGGAACACCGAGCCCCACCAGAAGCGCTCCAGCAGCAACCCGCCGATCAGCGGCCCGACCGCGGCTCCCGCGGAGAAGCTCGTGATCCACACCCCGATCGCGAACGTCCGCTGCTGCGGGTCGTGGAACATGTTGCGGATCAGCGACAGCGTCGACGGCGCCAGCGTCGCCCCGGCGACCCCCAGCAGCGCGCGGGCCGCGATCAGCATCTCGGCACTGGTCGACAGCGCCGCGAACAGCGAGGCGACGCCGAAGGCGGCGGCGCCGATCAGCAGCAGACGGCGGCGGCCGATCCGGTCGCCCAGCGTCCCCATGGTGATCAGCAACCCGGCGACCAGGAAGCCGTAGATGTCCACGATCCACAGCAGCTGCGAGCTGCTCGGCTCGAGATCCTCGCTCAACGCGGGCAGCGCGAGGTTCAGCACCGTCAGATCCATCGCGTAGACCAGGCACGGCAACGCGAGCACAGCGAGCCCGACCCATTCTCGGCGCCCGGCCCGGGCCGCACCGTGTTCGGTCACGCCGGCCCTGTCAAGGTCGAAGTCATTCAGGCATAACGACTTCGCAGCGCTGCCAAACTGACCGCCGAGCCTCAGATGAGTGCCCGCCCCACACCCGCCCGGGGCAGCAAGCTGGTCGGGACGGCCCGGACGTCGACCTCGACCCTGCCTCCGTCGGGACTTGCGACCGTCACGCGGTACCGCGCATTGGTGCTCGTGCTGGTTCGAGTAGACCGGTGAACGTCGAGATGTCGGTCAGGATCGCGTCGCCGGCCGTGGCCAGCGCATCGAGCGAGCGCTCGGCGGCAGCGGGATTCCCTGCCCCGCAGGCGTCGGTGACCACGACCGGAATGAGGCCCAGGTCGGCGCCGTGGCGGACGGTGGGCTCGAGCCCGACCTCCATCGCGACGCCGACGATCGCGAAGGCGGTGACCTGAGCGTCGCGCAGCGCGAACTCGAGCGGGGTGCCCTCGAATGCGGACAGCGACAGCTTGTCGAAGATCGCCTCCGATGCGCGCGGTGCCAGCGCGGGCAAGAGCTCGAAAGCGGGAGAGCCGCGCAGGAACGGCGACACGATGTCCTCAACTCGATCCTTGCGCTGCCAGGCCATCCAGGTGCGCAGCTGGGAGACCCCCATCAGCTCCTTCGGCAGCGTCATGTGGCGGGTGAAGAAGACCCTGACTCCGGCCCCGCGGGCCGCGTCCAGAACCCGCATCACTCTCTCGCCCACTTCCGGGCCGTCGGCGAGCTGGCCCATGATGCCGACCTGCATGTCGTAGACGAGGAGGGCCAGGCGATCCGGGTCGCAGACATCCGCCAGCCGGTCGGGGATCTGAAGGTTGCGGTGGTGCTGCATGGCGGGCTACCTGGCGACCGTAGTCGTGCGGTCGAAGGGCTCGGCGACGTCGACCTCGCCACTGAACAGGCTCTCGATCGGGAGCGGAATCATGAGTGGGATGAAGAACCACTCGAGGAAGCCTGCCTTTGTGAGCGGGAAGTCATCGGTGTAGCGCTTGGCCTCCTCGACGCTGTCGAGCTCGAACACGATCACGACACCGGGTTCGTCGGCGCGGGCGTAGTTCTCTCGGACGATCCCCGCCTTCCACAGCCGCCAGACGTTGGCGACCTCCTCCGAGAGGTAGGGCTCGATCGTCTCGAGCGTGACGCCGGGCTTGAATCGGTCGTAGGCGAGTATCCGCACGATGATCTCCTTTGGTCGGCTGCCGGCTCTGGCTCGTCAGCGCTCACTCCAGGGCGGTCGAACACCGGCCCCGCTGCCTTCAACGTCGGGTCCTCGGCCAGCAGGGCGAGGATCGCATCGACCTCGCCCCGCTCGAAGGCATCGGCGAAGCGCTCCACGATCTCTCGCAGACGCCGGTCGCCGAGCCTTTTCAAGGTCGCACCCCGGCTTGGCTCCAGCAGCTGCTCCTCCAGCGCCCGGCGGGCACGGAGGATCGCCCCGTTCACCGATGCGACTGTGATTTCGAGCGAGTCCGCCACCTCCTTGGCGGAGAAGCCGAGCACGTCGCGGAGGATGAGCACCGCCCGCTGGCGGGCGGAGAGGTGCTGCAGCGCAGCAATGAGGGCGAGCTCCAGCATCTCGCGCCGCTCGTAGTGAGCCGCGGGCGTCGCGTCGCCATCCGCGCCGGCGAGCGTTTCGTCAGCGTACGGCTCGATCCACAGAGCACCTGACGGCGGCTTTTCGGGCGCGTCGCCCGGACTTGCGGGCGGTCCGTAATCGATCGGTAGCACGCGTTTGTGACGGCGGGCGATCGCGTCGAGGCAAACGTTGGTCGCGATCCGGTACAGCCAAGCGCCAAGCGAGCTTGTGCCCCGGAACTTGGGTAGCGCCCGCCAGGCCCGCAGGAGGGTGTTCTGGAGCGCATCCTCGGCATCGTGCAGCGAGCCGAGCATCCGGTAGCAGTGGGCGTGAAGCGCCGGGCGGTGCGGCTCGATGAGGCTGCGGAAGGCGTCCTCTTCGCCACGGCTCATGACTTCGTCTCGACTGCGATCCGCCCTGGGGCGGGCTCCCGGCGCCCGCGCCCGGCGAGGTGCGTGAGCGAGGAGGGCCACCAGACCCGGTCGCCGATTTCGAGCACCAGCGCCGGCACCAGCAGCGACCTGACCAGGAAGGTGTCGATCAGGACGCCGACCGCGATCGTGAACCCGATCTCGGTCAGCATCACCAGCGGCAGCACCGCCAGCGTCGAGAAGGTGCCGGCGAGCACCAGCCCCGCCGAGGTGATCACCGCCCCGGTGACGGCCAGGCCGCGAATCGTCCCGGCGCGGGTGCCGTGCGTGAGCGTTTCCTCGCGCACCCGCGCCATCAGGAAGATGTTGTAGTCGATGCCCAGCGCCACCAGGAAGACGAACGCGAACAGCGGCAGGTCGGGGGCCATGCCCGGGAAGTCGAAGACGATCTCGAAGAAGAATGCGGCGATCCCGAGCGCGGCGAAGTAGCTGAGGATCACCGTCCCGATCAGCACCAGCGGTGCGGTGATCGCTCGCAGCAGGGCCACGAGTATGAGAAAGACAACGACCAGCGCGATCGGCACGATCAGCCGGTTGTCGCGCGCCGCCGATTGGCGCAGGTCGTACTCCTCCGCCGTGGGGCCGCCGACCAAGACGTCGTCGCCGGCGACCGCGCCCGCGGAGTCGCGGATGCCGGGGACCAGGTCGAATCCGGCGGTGCTGTAGGGATCCTCGTCGAGGGTGACCTCGAGCTTGGCCCCGGCCGGCCCCCGCTCCACCCGTGGCGAGACGTCGGCGACGCCGGGCGCCTCGGCCACCGCGGTGCGTACGGCGGCGAGCTTTCCCTCGTCGGTGACCACGACGTTTGTCGGCGCGTTGGAGCCCGCTGGGAAGCCGGCCTCGAGGAGCTCCTGCCCGTCGACCGAGTCGACGTCGTCCCGGAACATGTTGCCGGTCGTCAGGTCGCTGTTGAGGAAGGCGAGCCCGGCGGCCATCACGAGCAGCAGCGCGGTGGTCCCGACCCAGACGCGTCGCGGCCCACGGGCCACCCATTCCGCGACCCGGCGCCAGGCGCCGTGCGTCTCGTCGGTGCCCTCGCTGCCGACCCGCGGGATGAACGGCCAGAAGGCCCTGCGCCCGAACATCGTCAGCAGGGCGGGGAGGATGGTCAGCATCGAGACCATCGCCATCGCGATGCCCATCGCGCCGATCGGCCCGAGGCCCGAGGTCCCGCTGACCTCGGCCAGCGACAGCGTCAGCAGCGCCGCCATCACCGTCGCGCCCGAGGCGAGGATCACGGGACTGGTCCGGCGCAGGGCAACACGGATGGCGTCGTGCTTGTCCTCGTGCCGGCGCAGCTCCTCGCGGTAGCGCGAGACCATCAGCAACGCGTAGTCGGTTCCCGCGCCGAAGACCAACACCGGCAGGATGCCGCCCGACTGACCGGTGACTGTCACGCCCGCGTCGGCGATCAGATAGCCGAGCCCGCGCGTGGTGAGCTCGGCGATCAGCACCGAGAAGAACGGGATCATCCAGAAGATCGGGCTGCGGTAGATGATGATCAGCAGGAGCAGCACCAGCGCCGCGGTCGCCAAGAGCAGGGTGCCGTTGATGTCGTTGAAGACCTCGACGGCGTCGGCAGCGAACCCGGCCGGACCGGTCACCTCCGCCTGCAGGCCGCCCGGCAGCGAGCCGAGCTCGGCCTTGATCTCCTCCGGCGTGTCGGTAAGCAGGTCCTCCGCGTCTCCGCTGGCCTCCTCGGGAACCGTGATCGGCGTCGTCAGCAACGCCGTGCCGCCGTCGCTGGAGATCGTTGGCGGACCGGTCCCGGCGACCGTCCCCGCACGCTCGGCATTGATCTCCGTCCGTACACGCTCGTTGATCGCCACGCGCACCCGCTCGACCGCGGCCCTGTCCTCGGCGGTCAGCCCGCCGTCGCGATGGAATACCGTGATCGCGTCGGCCTGGTCCTCGGAGGGAAAGCCCTCGAGTTGGTCGATCGCCTCAACCGATTCCGCGCTGGCGGGGAGATAGTCGACCGGGTCGTTCTCCTGGGCGTCCTCGAACTTGCCCGCCAGCGGGCCGATCGCGAACAGGACCACAAGCCAGACGCCGACCACCGCGAACTTCGTGCGACGACCTCCGGGCAGCAGGACCCATGAGCCGGCCGTGGAGCGAAGTCTCTGTCTCACCGAGCTTCTCCCCGGCCTCGCTGTTGCCGCGCCAAGGTGGATTGCGATCCCGACCAGGCGGGAGTGGCGTACTTCCCAATGACCTTGAAATGAACGACTGGCTGGCCCATCGGTCTCGCTTTCTCTCGCTCGGCCTTCTCGGCTTGCTCGACCGGACCATGTGAGGTTTGCCACTTGTGTTCGACGGTCGCAAGGCAGCTACCCGGCGTTCTGCGATTCGGTCTCCCGCCGACCGCCGTTCGGCTGGCCGTACGGAAGTGGTCTTGTGAGTACGGCTAGCCGTATCGCCTTGACCGGGTTCCGGCGGGACAATTTCGATGCGATGGGCGCTAGCGTCGGAGCTTCTGCGATGACGGGCGGGGCGGGCGGAACTGTGGAGGAGCGGATCCGGTGCGGGTAGTCGTCGGCGAAGACTCCGTGCTCCTGAGGGAGGGGATCGTGCGCGTGCTCGGGGAGGCGGGCTTCGAGGTCGTCGCGCAGGCAGGCGATGCCGAGGAGCTGATGCGAAAGGTGTCCGCCCACAAGCCCGATGTCGCGGTGGTGGACATCAAGATGCCGCCGACCGACACCGACGACGGCCTGCGCGCCGCGATCGAGATCCGCCGCCGCCTGCCGGAGACCGGAGTGGTTGTCCTCTCCCAGTACCTGGAGGAGGGCTATGCGCTCGACCTCGTCGCCGACAGCGCCGAAGGCACCGGCTACCTGCTGAAGAACAGGGTGGGGGATGTCGAGCGCTTCGCCGACTCGGTGCGCCGCGTCGGCGAGGGCGGCTCCGTGCTCGACCCAGAGGTTGTCCAGCAGATGCTGGGTCGACGTCGCGTCGACGATCGGCTCGTCCAGCTCACCGAGCGCGACCGCGAAGTGCTCGCGCTGATGGCGGAGGGTCGCTCGAACCAGGCGATCGCCCGACGGCTCGTCGTGACCGAGCGCGCCATCGAGAAGCACGTGACCAGCATTTTCGACAAGCTCGGGCTCATGCCGGCCGCTGAGGATCACCGCCGCGTACTGGCGGTGCTGACCTTCCTGCGCTCTCAATGACACAGGTCGAGCCCTCGGTGGCAAAGCTCGAAGCGCTCCTCGCCCAGCAGGCGGCGCTGCGTCGCGTCGCAACGCTGGTGGTGAGCGACCCGGTCCCCGCACGGTTGTTCGAAGGCGTCTGCGAGGAGGTGGGCCGAGTGCTGAGCGTGGAGAGCGTCGGTGTAATTCGCTTCGAGGACGACGGTACCGGCACGATCGTGGGCTACTGGGCGGCCGGCGGCGCGCCCACATTCCAGACGGGCGAGAGGCTCCCTCTCGACGGGGAAACCGTCTCGGCGAAGCTAAGGCGGAGCGGCAGATCGCAGCGGGTCGACGACTACACGGGCGTCCACGGCGACCTGGTGAAGAGGCTCCGCGCGACCGGCATCGCGTCCGCCGTAGGAGCGCCGGTCACGGTTGCCGGCAGAACATGGGGCGGCATCATTGCGTCGAGCGGGCGCCCGCACGCCTTCCCCGACGGAGCCGAGAACCGGCTCGCCGACTTCGCAGAGCTGGTCACGGCCTCGCTCGCGAACGTCGACGCGCGCGAGCAGTTGGCCTCCTCGCGCGCCCGGATCGTCGAG
This sequence comes from uncultured Thermoleophilaceae bacterium, assembly GCA_963821275.1. GTDB lineage: Bacteria > Actinomycetota > Thermoleophilia > Solirubrobacterales > Thermoleophilaceae > JACVRW01. Next base: position 455,939 of record CAWGDF010000009.1, on the reverse strand, counting down.
GCCGGCGACGAGGAGCGCCGCCGGCTCGGGCGCGATCTGCATGACGGCGCCCAACAAGAGCTCGTCGGCGCCGTGATCAGCCTGAAGCTCGCGCAGCGGAGGTTGGCGCAAGACCCCGACGAGGCGAATGCGCTGATGAAGGAGGCGCTCGAGCACGTGGAGTCAGGGATCCGCGACCTGCGTGAGCTCGCCGCGGGCATCCACCCAAGCGTCCTCACCGACCGCGGGCTGAGCGCCGCGCTGGAGGGGCTCGCCACCAGGTCGTTGATCCCGGTGCAACTCGGGCAGCTGCCCCCAGGCCGGCTGCCGACCCCGGTCGAGACCTCCGCATACTTCGTGGTAGCCGAGGCGCTCACAAACGCCACCAAGCACGCACGCTGCAGCCTCGTTCAGGTCGGCGTGCGAGTCGACACCGGCTCTGCGACCGTCGAAGTCCACGACGACGGAATCGGCGGCGCGGCCCCCTCCGCCGGCTCGGGGCTGCGCGGGCTGGCCGATCGCGTTTCCGCGCTGGGAGGCAGGCTCGAGATCGAGAGCCCGGCGGGCGAAGGCACCACGGTCAGAGCGCGGATCGCGTTGAGCGCACTGGTGGCCGACCGGCGCGCCGTACGCATCGCCCCCGGCACGAACGCGAGCTAGTCGCACCCGTTTTGAGGCTGATCGCAGGGTAGGCTCACACACCGGCAGAGCTGCGTCCCACCGCGCCGATTCTGGGCGCCGGGGGCCATCGACAGAACCAGGAGGGGGGCCGGCGATGCCGATCGTGACAGTCGGTCCGGTAGACCTGTACTTCGAGGTTCGGGGTAGCGGGACGCCGGTCCTGTTCATCATGGGCGCAACTGGCGACGCGGGGCACTTTTCGACAGTTGCCGAGCAGTTGGCCGACGAGTTCACCGCCCTCACGTATGACCGGCGTGGGAATTCGCGCAGCTCGCGCCCACCAGGTTGGGACACGACGACGGTGGAGGAGCAGGCGGACGACGCGGCCGGCCTACTGCGCGCGCTCGAGCTGGCTCCCGCCGCGGTCTTCGGCAGCAGCAGTGGGGCGATCTGCGCCTTGTCCCTGCTGGTCCGCCACCCCGAGCTGGTGCGAGGGGCGATCCTGCACGAGCCGCCGATGCTCTCGGTGCTCGACCGACAGGATGATGTCCAGGCGGTGATCGGCCAGCTGGTCGAAGCGGGCATGGCCGCGGGCGGCCCGCCGGCTGCTCTGGAGCGCTTCTGGCGCTTTGCCGCCGGCGACGCCAACTGGGAGGGCCTGGAGCGGAGTCTGCGCGAGCGGATGCTGGGTAATGCCGAGACCTTCTTGGGCGTTGAGAGGACGCTCGAGTCCTACCGGCCCGACGATGCGACGCTCGCGGCGATCGCGATGCCGGTGCAGGTGCTCCTCAGCGAGCAGAGCCATTGGTTCATCGCCGAGGTTGACGAATGGCTCGCCTCGCGCCTCGGCGTTGAGGTGTCGACCACGCCGGGGACGCATACCCCCTACCACGACCACCCGCACGAGCTGGCTCAGACGATCCGGTCCTTCCTGACCCGGACCGGCATGTCGTCGGTGCCCACCGCTGAGTGAGCGAGGCGCGAACGGAGCAGCGCGACCCCCGCCACAACCGAAGGCGGTACGACTCAAGCGGCCGAGGTGGACGGTTGCACAGGCAGGTCGTAGTAGCGCCGGACGCTCGAGCCGATCCGGGACACGTCCGTGCCGTAGATATGGATCGAGATCGCGGTGATATCGCCGCCGTTGCGCACCCGGTGGATGTCGCCGGGCGGAGCGAACCCACTCACCTCACCCGTCCTGTTCACTCGATGGCCCGCCTCGGCGAGACAGGTGCCTTCCCCGTCGAGCTCGAACAGCTCCTCGGACTCTAGGCCCTGGATGACTCCGAACACGCACCACGTGACGTGATCGTGAATGGGCGTCACCTGTCCGGGGCGCCAGACCAGGGCCACGATCGAGAAGCTGCCGTCGGGCTCCGAGTGAAGGACCTCGCTCTTGTAGGTCTCGGGATCGCCGATCCGCTGCTCGGCCGTGAGGATGCTCGGCGAGGGAAGGTGCCGCTCCAGGGCGGAGGCCACCAGCCTCGCCGTGTCGCCCCAGTCGGCGCGCTCTCTGACCGCAGCGCGGACCACGCTTGCGAGTGCGGCCAGTTCAAGGCGTGGGTTGCCTGCAAGCGTGTCCGGTTGCCGCTGGTTGATCACTTACGAAAGGCCTCGCTTAGGTAGACCGCTCGTTGGCCGAAAAGTCACCGCCTCGGTTGACGAGTGTCGACGAGACGATCGAGCCGTGCCCGCCTGAAGAGGTCGCCAGCGTCTGGCGCCTATGGAAGGCCGGGATCGTCCGCGAGAACTACGCGTGCGCCGACGAGTCCGGCGTACGCACGCGTAGGCTACGTGCCCTGAGTCGTCCTGAATGGCTTGACCCGTCGGAGCTCCGCGTCGGCCTCGGGTGCATGCGCATGTCGACCCACGACGGCCGCGACGAGCAGCTTGCTTTCGAGACGGTCCGGGCGGCCGCTGACGCGGGTGTCACCGTGTTCGACACGGCACGCGCGTACGGGCGCGGCGAGTCTGAGCTCGGTCACAACGAGCGATTGCTCGCCGGCGCGCTTCGGGGCGGTGGTACGGAGCGGACCGCGCGCATCGTGACGAAGGGCGGCATGACACGAGCGGGCGGCCGCTGGGTGCCGGACGGGCGCGCGAAGGCAATTCTCGGCGATTGCGACGCGAGCCTCGCTGCCCTGGATGGCCTGTCGATCGACCTCTACCTGGTCCATGCTCCCGATCCGCGGAGGCCTTGGCGAACCTCGCTTCGCGCGCTCACCCGACTCGTCGACGAGGGCATCGTGAAGCGGGTCGGGGTGTCGAATGTGAACCGCGGTCAGCTGGACGAGGCGCTCGAGCTCGCCCCGATCTCGGCGGTCGAGGTCGCGCTCAGCGTCTTCGACGATCGTGCGCTCCGCGGCGGAGTGGTCGAGAGGTGTGCGGAGTCCGGAGTCGCGGTGATCGCGCACTCTCCGCTCGGGGGGCCACGCCGCGCGAAGGGGCTCGGTCGTCAACAGGCGTTGGCCGACATCGCCGGCGCACGCGGTGCGACCGCCGCTGAGGTTGCACTCGCGTGGCTGCTCGATCTGTCCCCGGCCGTGATCCCGATCCCCGGCGCGCGTCGGCCGGACGCAGCGCGGTCCGCGGCGTCCGCTGCGAACCTCCGTCTCGACGACGATGAGCGGACCGCCCTCGCGCTCGCTTTCGGCAGGCTTCGCCGGGCCCGCATCGAACGGTCGCGTCCACTGGAAGAAGCGGAGGTAGTCCTGGTCATGGGCATCCCGGGTGCTGGGAAGAGCCGCGTCGCGGAAGAGTGGGTTGCGCGTGGCTACGTTCGCTTGAATCGCGACGAGCGCGGAGGATCCTTGCGAGAGCTCGCCGACGCCCTCGAGGAGGAACTTGCCTCGGGAGCCCGGCGCGTCGTGCTTGACAACACCTACCTGACGCGCGCCGCCCGAAGTCATGTGATCGAAACCGCTGGCCGCCACGGGCTCGCGGTCCGCTGTATCTGGCTCGACACCCCGCTCGCGCAGGCGCAGGTCAACCTCGTAGAACGGCTGCTCGACCGTTTCGGCTCGCTCCCGACCCCTGAGGAGCTTCGAGCTCTCGCTCGGCGCGGGGACGGTGTGCTGGCGCCCACTTCCCAAATGCGCGCGCTCCGCGAGCTCGAGCCACCCTTGGCCGACGAGGGATGGGCCGGTGTGGAGCAGGTGCCCTTCGCGCGAAGGGGCCCGTCTGCTGCGGGTGGAGTCGGCGTGTTCGTCGCAGCCGCCGCCTTGACGAAGCCGGGCTGGCAGGAAGCGGTACAGCAGGGCGACGGAGAGGCGCCGCACCTGGTCTTCGACTGGGAGCCAGGCGGCACCGTAGACGCCGTCGCGCCCGCCGTCGCGGACCTGGCGGCCGAGGTGTCCGGTCGCGTGGAGAGCGCGCTGTGCCCACACGCCGCGGGACCGCCGATCTGCTGGTGTCGACCGCCGCTGCCCGGCCTGCCCCTGGCGTTCGCACGAGCGCACCAAGTCGATCCGTCGCGCTCGGTCCTCATCGGAGTCGGGCGCGCACATCGCACGCTTGCCGCGACGCTCGGCGCGCGCTACGTGAACGTCTGAGGAGCGATCGGACGGCTCGTAGGGCGCGATGCGGCCTTCGGAGGTCAGTGCTTCGCCCTGGCATTGGTGACCTCCGCCGGACTCGCCGTCCGGTCACGCGCTGAGCAGGCCGAGCCCGAGCGTCACGGCGCCGACGCTGAGCGACAGGCCACCGAGCGGAACGAGGTAGATCAGGTTGTTGGGAAGCTCGGCTCGCGGCGAGGCGACCGATAGGAAGAAGCCGAGTGGCATCAAGATCGGCCCGGCGACGAGCGCATAGCGGACGAGCCATCGCAGCCCGCTGGAAAGATCTGCCTGGTCCACGAGCAGCAGCCCGATGAGGGTCAGCAGCACGAGCACTCCGGCGTGGGCATGACCGGCCCGCCACAGGTTCTGACGTACCGGGTTGTCGAGGTAGCCGGGCTCGCGCCGGAAGATCATCTTCAGTAGGCGGACGCCCCCGAACGCGACCATCGGGACGGTGATCAGCACAGCACCGGCGAAATGGAGTGAGTCAGCGGACACTGCGATGGCGGTTCACCTTTCCGGCGACGTCGAGCGCCACGGTCTTCCAATCGACGCCGGCGTCGTCGCTGCCAAGCCTGACGACGACCGCGTCATGCGCGGGGTCCACGACGACGACCTGCCCGTACTTTCCCCTGGCCAGGAAAGGGCGCTGCCCGCCGCGCGAGCCCGCCTCGACCCACCAGCCCAGGCCGTAGCCGAAATAGCCGCTGCGGTCGACCGTCGCCGCTCTCACCCAGCCGGGCGCTACCACGCGCCCGGTCTCGGCACGTCCGTCGCGGAGCATCAGCAGGCCGAAGCGCGCGAAGTCCCGGGCGCGGGCGTTGACGCCGCTCTCCATCTTCTCGAAGCCGCTGTCCTCGGAATCCAAGCTCCATGACGCGTCAGCCTCCGCTCCCATCGGACGCCACAGCCTGGTCTCCATGTATTCCGCGACGGCCATGCCCGTGGCGCGTTCGAGGATCAGGCCCAGCAGGAGCGGGTTGAAGTTGTTGTAGAGCCAGCCCATCCCGGGCGCCTGCTCGATCTCGGTGTCCTCCAGCGCCAGCTCGCGCAGATCCGTGCCGTAATAGGTCACCGCGTCGTCGCTCCACGGCATGCCCCCCTCCTCATAACGAAGCCCGGACTCCATCGACAACAGGTCGCGGACGCGGATCCGGGCGAACCGCCGGTCGCGTTCCTCGAGCTCGGGAAGCCGGCGCGTGATCGGCTCGTCGAGGCCGCTGATCGCGCCCTCTTCGATCGCAATGCCAAGCAGGACGGAGAGGAAGGACTTCGCAACCGAGAAGCTCGTCTCGACCTCTGCTCGCGAGCCGCCGTTGAAGTAGCGCTCGTAGACGAGTCGGCCGCGGTGGAGGACGATGAACGCACGTGTGGAGTGCTCCTCGAGGTACTCGTCCAACCCGATGCGCACCGGGGCGCGCGGCAGGGACCAGGCGTGTCCGCTGGCTTGGATCTCACGCGCGGGGAAGCGGTGCCGATCCTCGATGTCCGACTCACCCCAGACAACCGCCCGCGCAAAGCCCGACGACCCGGTCAGGAGGTGGGCCGTGCCGTAAAGCGCTCCGGCGAAGACTGCCAGGGCGAGCAGGACGAGGCCGAGACGACGCATTTAGTGAGTTCGACTCGGCCGGGGCGGCGGATTCACCGCGCGCGCAGGCGGCCGTGAGCGCTGCTGGTCTCCGCGCCGACGCCGCGCTCTACTCGCGCTCGGTTGGCGATCGGGATCAGGTAGCACCGGGGTCGCGGCGCGGCCGGGCGATCGCGGCCCTCCCCGTCACTCATGCAATGCACCGCGCCGAGCACCGCCGCGCGGAAAGCGCGTAACCTTCGCGGGCTCGCCACCGACCAGGTACTAGCCGCGAAGCTGATCGCCACAGGCTGAGAGATGTGGGACGAACGCATCAACGTCGTCCGAGCGTTCGCGGACGCGATCACCGAGCGCGATCTCGAGACGGCCCTCGAGGTCTGCCATCCCGAGATCGAGTTCTTCTCGACGATGTCACAGCTCGAGGCGAGTCCCTATCGCGGGTTCGCCGGCATTCGCAGGTACTTCAGGGAGATCGACGCGAGCTGGGCGGAGTGGCGAGTCGAGGTCGAGCAGCTGTTGGCGACTCCGGACGGCTGCGTCGTGATCGTCATGTTCACGCACCTGCGCGGCAAGGGCAGCGGGGTCCCGTTCACACAGCACGTCGCAAACATCTGGGAGTTCAAGGACGAGAAGCTCTGGCGCGCCACGCTGTACCGGGATCCCGCCGAGGCCATGCGAGCGACGGAGGCGCCGCCACGAGGGACCCACTAGGGCTGGTACGGGGGTGCCTCGCCCCAGCCCCAGCGCGGCACGGGGGCATGCTCGGCGACCTCCGCTCCTGGCTGGGAGTTGTGCATCGCGAGCCGCGTTCCCCACTCCACGTATGCGACAAGCGCCGAACGGAACTCGGGATCCTCTGGCAGGCCGGCGTCGTCGGCGGCGAGGCTGAGCAGCGACGCGAACCGGAACCGCTGCTCGGGCGTGATCGCGAGCCCGCGGTGGTGGGCGAGCATGCCCTCGTAGCCCCCGAGCCCCTCGGTGTAGCGGGCGGGACCGCCCAGCACCTCCGACCACCAGGCGGTGACGTGCGCACGGTGGTCCTCATTCACGCCGTTGGGGAAGAAGCGCGGGCCGAGCAGATCGTCGCGCTCGACGCGGTCGTAGAAGCAGTCCATCAGCCGCCGGATCGCCGGCTCTCCGCCGGCCCATTCGTACAGGGTCGGGGAGGGCTTGTCGGGCTCGGTCATCAAGGGAAGTGTCGCGCAGCGCCGTGTTCGGGATACAGCCATCGGTGCAGCAGCCGCGTCACGCGGGGCATCACCACCCAGGTCATCAGAGGGACCGCTAGCGCAGTGGTGATCCCCAGCCTCATGGCCAGCGGCAGGTCCTTGAGCAGGGGACCCGTTATGGCGACGATCGCGGTGATCAGCGGGAAGATCGTGATCCAGGTGAGCAGCGCCATCTTGTATGGGGGCGGCGGGGCCGTACCCGGCTGGCCCGGCAACGTGAACCAGGTCTCGAGACCGGTCACGAAGCTGGTCCGCATCGGCCCGATGACGTGTGGTTCGGCGCGCTCGAGCCAGGCGGCGTGCTCGTCGGAGTCGAGCCAGGCGCGCAGGTGCTCCTCGCTGTCGAACCGATAGACGGTGCGATATTCGCCGGCTGCGCTCTGCGGGCGGAAAACCTCGACCCCGAGATGGCCGGGGAACTCGCGCGCCGCGGAGATGATTCCCTCGAGAAACCGCTCGTAGAGCGCCTCGTGACCAGGTCTGACGCGGCGGGTCACGGTCGTGGTGATGGGACCGCTTGCCGGCTGCTCGGCGGTCAATTCATCTCCGCGTCCTTGAGCTGCAGCAGGCCGATCGAGTTTCCATGCGGGTCGACGACCCAGGCGGCCAGAGCGAAGCCAACGTCGGCGATGCCGTCGACGGTCTTCAGTCCGGGCCCGTCGTATTCCTCGACCTCGACACCGCGGGCGCGCAGGTCGGCCACCTCCGCGGCAAGGTCGCTCACCCGCCAGGAGGCCTTGGTCTGGGGCTCGCTGGTGCCGGAGGCGCTGCGGGTGACTACGAGGCGGCTGTCGCCGCCGCAGCTGAAGGTCAGGAAGTCCTCACTCTCGATCAACACCTCGAGCCCGACCCTGTCGCCGTAGAACTCCCTCGCGGCGCCCAGGTCGGTCGCCAGGATCATCGGGTCGATCGGGTGGTCGGCGAGCATCTCAGGTCCCGAGTGCCTCGACTATCAGGCGCGCGGCCGCCGCACCCGAGTACTGCTGCTGCCCGGTGATCAGGTTTCCGTCGCGCACGGCGTACGGCTTGAAGCGCCCGCTCACGATGAAGTTGGTGTTGTCGAGCTTCCTCGCCTCGTCCTCGATCCAGAACGGTTGGATCTTCTGTCCGGCGAAGTCGTCCGCGTAGCGCTCTTCGGAGTTGGCGAACCCGGTCCAGGTCTTGTCCTCAACGAGCAGCCCTCCATCCGCGAGCCGCGTCTTCAGCAAGACGCATGTGGCGTGACAGACGACCGCGGTCACCTTTCCGGCCTCATAGAAGGAGGCGACCAGCGCGTGCACGCGCTCGTCGTTCCAAAACGTGTACATCGGGCCTTGGCCGCCGACGAGGAGCGCTCCGTCGTAGTCGTCGGCGCGAATGGCGGCGAGCGGCTTCGACTCCTCGACCAGCTTGATGTGGTCGGGCGAGTTGATGAAGCCGAGGCTGATCAGGTCCTCGGCCGAGTAGCCCGACCCGTCGCGCGGGTCGCTGAACGCGTCGGCCTGCAGGGCACCACCCTCCGGGCTTGCGATGTCCACGCTCGTAACCCCGCTCGGTGAACTCCCAGAACGGATGCGAGAGCTCGGCCCACCAGAAGCCGATCGGCCAACCGGTCTGCTCGGAGACGGCCGGGTTCGACGCCACGATCACGATCCGCTTCGGCCGGTCCGGGTTGAGTATGTCGACGCTCGCGCTCACACCCACGACGCTACGACGCATGGTGCCGCAGACCAACACGAACGGCGTATGGGGTTAGACGGAGTTGGTCACGGTCCCGAAGGCCGCGCGAGCCACCTCGACGAATGCCGTCACCACAGGCGACGCATCGTCGGCACGCCAGACCAGGCAGGTCTCGAGTGAGTCGGTCGGTTCGCTGAGCGCGACGGCGACTATCCCGTCGGGCAGTCCCCCTGCGACCGTCTGCGGCGCCATGGCGGCGGCCGGGAGCTCGGCCAATACCCCGAGGTCCCAGCCAGTATGAAACGACTCGTTCCGCACTCGCGGCTCGAAGCCGGCGCGGCGGTAGATCGCCATGAAGGCGTCGTGCAGCCGCGGCGCTATCTCCCGCGGGAACACGACGAACTCCTCATGGGAGAGCGCCGACAGCGGGATCTCCTCCTCCCCTGCCAGACGATGCGCCACCGGGAGAAGCGCGACCATGCGCTCCTTGCGTATCGGGGCGAGCTCGAGCTCGGCGGCGATCTCCGGGCAGAGCGAGAGCGCGATGTCGATGCTCCCGCTCTCGAACGCGGCAGGCATCCGCGCGTTCCACATCTCCTGGCCCAGGAGCTCAACATCGGGATGACCCGCCCTGAAAGCTCGGCCGAGCGCCGGGAGCGTCTGGAAGCGCGTGCTCCATGAATAGGCGATCCGCAGATGTCCGAGCTCGCCGGCGGCCGCCCGTTTGGCGTCCTCGGCCGCGCGCTCGGCGTCGGCCAGCGTCCGCCGCGCCCCTTGGAGAAAGGCTTTACCCGCGTCCGTGAGCCTGACCTCCCGTGTGGTCCGGGTGAAGAGCTCGACGCCGAGGTCGCGTTCGAGCTGCCGGATTGCGGCGCTCAGCGGAGGCTGGGCCATGTGCATCCGCTCCGCGGCCCGGCTGAAGTTCAGCTCTTCCGCCACGGCGATGAAGTAGCGCAGATGGCGCAGCTCGACCATGTGAGAACCTGCGTAAAGCCTCCCATATACCTGCTCGGTCTCGGGTTAGACCCAATCCGTGTTGGCCGGGAGCAATGCCCTTCCTACGCTCCGCGCGTGGCTCCGATTGTTCACATGTACCGCTCGGGCGAGACCGGGCTGTTCGTCAACTCGTACCTGGTCGAGGGCGCCGACGGGGTGGTCGCGATCGACGCGCCGTTGCTGATCTCGGACGGCCGCGCATTCCGGGCGCGGCTCGAGGCGCTCAGAAAGCCGCTGCTCGGGGTGCTGGTCACGCACCCGCACCCCGATCACTACAACACGATCACCGAGCTGCTCGCGGGCGAGGACGTGCCGGTGATTGCGCATCACGACGTCGACCGGGAGATCCGCGCCAAGGACGACGCCAAGCGCGCCCAATGGGGACCGATGTTCGGGGACGAGTGGCCGACGAGCGCAACGTTCCCCAACCGGACGGTGGCAGACGAGGAATCGGTGGAACTCGGTGACCTTCGGTTCACCGCCTGGGACTTCGGGCCATCTGAAAGCGAGAGCGAAACCGTCTGGCTGCTGGGCGACGGCGATACAGCCTTCGCCGGTGACCTGGCCTTCAACGGCACTCACGCGTACCTCGCAGACGGACACACCGACGCGTGGCTCCGGACGATCGACCGGGCGGAGGAAGCCCTCGCCGGCGTGCACGCCCTCTACGTCGGCCACGGCGCCCCCGCGGTGCCGGCCGTGCTCGCCGAGCAGCGCCGCTACCTGCTGATGGCCCGTGAGGCGATCGCGCGGGCGGCGGCCGGCCGCGGGCAGCTGAGCGAGGACGAAGCGAATCAGGTGGCGAGTCTGATGGAGCGCTACCTGCCTGGCGCTCCGCTCAGCTGGCTCGTCGGGGCAGGCGCCTCGGCCGTCGCCGCCGAGCTCGCTCAGGACGCCGCAGCCGCGTGATCGTCTGGGTCAGCCCAGCGCGGCTACGCCGGCGCGCCGGAGCCGCGGGCCTTCATTCGTCCGACGCGCGGGCTCGCCCGTCGGCTACTTCGCCCAGTTCGAGCGCTGAGCGGGTAGCGCGCGCCGCCTACGACGACGCGACCGCTACCCGGCCGGAGGAATCGTGTGCTTGGCTAGAGGGCCAGCGCACGGTCGCCAAGACCACAGTGGGGCCCCCGACTCGTAAAGGTGGCCCGATCCCCGAGTGCCTGATCGAGAGCAATCGCCCTTTGATGCCGATGACGTGGAGCGGCTCGTCCGCCTCGGGCCCAAGGAGCTGACCTGGCCGGAGGTGTGCGCCCGGGCCCGGATCAGCCACGAGGTGGCGGATCCGCTGTGGCGGGCCCTTGGCTTTCCCGACGTTCCGCCGGATAAGCGGGAATACACCACGGATGACGTACGTGCGCTGCGCATCGCCGCCGAGGGCATCGAGTCGCTTCGAGGCGATCACCGCCATGCCGCACTCGATGCGATCGTCCGCGAGGCGCGCCTGGTCAGCTCTCACATGACGCGGATCGCGGAGGTCGAGGTCGAGTCGATGGCGGAGGTCGGCGCGCTCGGGTTGCGCGAGCGGGTCCTGGCCGAGGCGTCGCGGCGGGGCCTGGAGCACTCGGACCTGGGCTGGGTCCTGCTCTATGCGTTCCGTCGCCGGCTCGAGGAGGCACTCCGACGCCGCACAGCGCTGGAGGCGGGCGATCACCCGACGTTGGCCATCGGGTTCGTGGACCTTGTCGACTTCACCCGCACGAGCGGTTCCATGCAGACCGACGAACTCGGACGCCTGCTCGGCCGCTTCGAGGGGCTCACATCCGAAATCACCACCGAGGCCGGCGGCAGGGTCGTGAAGCTCATCGGTGACGAGGCGATGCTGGTGTTTCCCACGGCCGAACAGGCCGCACAAGGCACGATCAAACTCGTGGATGCCTGCGCAGCAAGCGACCTCCCCTCCGCCCGCGCCGGCCTGGCTCTCGGGCCGGTCCTCGCCCGGGGAGGCGACTATTTCGGGCGCGCCGTCAACCTAGCGAGCCGACTAGTCGACGTTGCCCCTCCCGACACCGTGCTCGCTGACGACGGCTTCGCCGAGGCGATAGCGGACAACACCGCGCTGACGATCGAGCAACAGGGCGGCGAGCAGCTCAAGGGCATCGGGGGTGTGCACCCCTGGCGGCTGGGCCCAGCCAATCACTCGCACTAGCCGCTGGCGACCGGAGGCCCCCGCTCAGGTTCCGTGTGGAGCGACGGCCATAGGCGCTTAATGCACCGGCGTTACCGCTTCGACCAGATAGTTGGCTTTCGGCCCCGTGCCGGGATCAGCGGCACAGCCCGCGCGAGGGCCCATCCAACTCTGACCCGCTCCGTCTAGCCCGATATGCCGTTCGTGTTGCTCCGCAGCATCAGGGGTCCTAGCGTTGGATGCAGTGAGTGCAAGCGTCGTCATCGTTAACGCCGAGCCGGCCGCGGCAGATGCGCCGACGGCCGCGCCCGGATTGGCCCCCCACGCAGCCGTGGTTCGCGTAGGTGAAGCTGGCGGAGGCGACCGCCGCGGGTGCCACCGCGAAGGAGCACGCGCACGACGTCGGTGGCGGCCGCTGGTGGCCACCGTGCCCGACGCCCGGCGGGGTAGAAGATGGGAAAGCCTGCACAGGAGGAAACGATGAGCGCAAAGAAGGCCACGCAGAAGTCCGCCAAGAGCACCACCGCGACCAACACGAAGTCCAAGGGATTCACAGACGAGGAACGAGCCGCGATGAGGGAGCGCGCCCAAGAGCAGAAGAGAGCTGCGCGCCGCGGCCCGCGCGCAGACAAGGCGGACGGGGAAAGCGACTTGCTCGCGAAGATCGCCGAGATGCCGGAACCGGATCGCGCCATGGCCGAGCGGCTCCATGTCCTCATCAAAGCCAGCGTGCCGGCCCTCTCTCCGAGAACCTGGTACGGGATGCCCGCGTACGCCAAGGACGGCAAGGTCGTCTGCTTCTTCCAAAGCGCGCAGAAGTTCAAGACGAGGTACGCGACGTTCGGCTTCAGCGACAAGGCGAACCTCGACGAAGGCGCCATGTGGCCGGTCGCCTTCGCGCTGAAGGAGCTGACCGCCGCTGAAGAGGCAAGGATCGCCGCGCTCGTGAAGCAAGCGGTGAGCTGAGGACCGGGCTAGACCCCCCCTCGGCGGGTATTTCAGCGGCGGTGTTACGGGACACCTCACACTCGCGGCGAGCGGAAGCGGCACGATCCAGGGAGAACGCCGCAAGGGGTTCCCGTTGTGACGCGCGGCAGTCAGTACGACAGGTCGCGGGCCCGGAGGACCGTCGGCTCCAGGGCGACGAAGCGCGTCGAGGGATCCTCGAAGACGTCGGCTTGGAAGCGACGCCAGTGGCGCTCGTCGGGTCCGAGGTAGCGGCGTCCCCAGCGGCGCGCTCGGTCGGCCTCGAAGGGATGGAGCTCCGCCCTTCCCCGCGCGGTGACCTGCAGCACCTCGCCGCGATCGATGTCGCAGGTGTCGACGACGAGGGCGACGCGTGGGTCACGGTCGAGCAGCTGTCCGAGCCTGGACCATCCCCCGGTCAGCCACCAGAAAGCTCGCCCTTCCCACAGGTACCAGAGCGGTCGCACGCTCGGCCCGGTCCGTCCGACCGTCGCTACGCGCGCCAGGAGGGGCTGGCGGAGGAATCCGTCGAGGTCAAAGCCTTCGTCGACGGTCCAGGTGGTGCTAGCACCGCCCTCGGCCATGCAGCGATAATGCCAGGCGCGATTCGTCGCTGGCCAAGCAGTCGGAATTGCGCCGCCCCAGAGGGGCCACCGCCTACGAGACGTGGCGGGGCGTCCGAGCATTCCCGGACGTTTAGGAGTACGGCTAGCCGCATTGTGTAGCTTCCTCGGCGCTGACAGCATCCGGGAGCGGAGTGGAGATGGACCTCTCTTTGCTCGAGACAGTCCCCGGGTTGATCTACCGGATAAGGGCGGCTCCGCCGTTCGATGTCGAGTTCGTCAGCGAGGAGCTGGCGAGCCTGACGGGGTACTCCGTCGAGCAGTTCATCGGGCCTGATCCAGAAGTTCGCTGGATCGACCTCGTACATCCAGACGACGTGCCGCAGGCGTACGAGGTGATCGAGCAGGCGCTCGTCGGAGAGCGCCCGGAGCTCGAGTTCCGATATCGCCGGCCGGACGGCTCTGAGGGCTGGCTGTACACCCGGGCACGCAAGCTCAGCGGAGCGGACGGCACTTCGTGGCTGCACGGCGCGGCGATCGATGTCACGGACCGTCACAACACGGAGGAACTCCGCCGGCGCGCGGAAACCGAAAAGGCGCGGCGGGCCGAGGTCGAGGCATCGCGGAGCCGGATCGTGGCCGCCAGCGACGAGGCTCGCCGGAGGCTCGCGCGAGATCTCCACGACGGCGCGCAGCAGCGGTTCGTGTCGCTCGCCCTAGTGCTGTCGCAGCTGGAGCGCAGCCTCGATGACCCCGTGGCCGCGCGGGCACTCCTCGCCGAGGCGCGTGCCGAGCTCGAGGGGGGCCTCGATGAGATGCGCGAGCTGGCCCGCGGCGTGCACCCTGTCAGCCTTACGGAGCGCGGCCTGCCGGAGGCGCTCGCGGCGCTCGGCAAACGCAGCTCCGTTCCGGTGCGCCTCCGCGTCTCAGTGGACGATCGACCTCCCCGCCCGATCGAGACGACCGCGTACTTCGTGGTCGCTGAGTCGCTGACCAACGTGGCCAAGCACGCCAGTGCAAGCCAGGCGGAAGTAGAGGTTGCCCGCACCGCGCAGCGCCTCACCCTCTCGGTCCGCGACGACGGGGTCGGCGGCGCGACGCTGGACTCGGGCTCAGGCCTGCGTGGGCTCGCGGACCGCGTTGAGACCGATGGTGGGCGCCTGAGCGTGGTGAGCAAAGCCGGCGGCGGGACGACCGTGACCGTGGAGCTGCCGATCGCCGAGACTTGAACTAGTAGGGCTACTTCCCCCGGAAGAACCCTTTGCGCGGCCACGCTGACCTCGGCACCGCATCGATCTACTTGCAGGGCATCGACCCCGAGGAGATCATCATCGCCGTGTGCACGCACCGAGCGCCGATGATGTCCGCCAGCGCCGGACTCAAGCATTGACCTTAGAGGCCCGGCAGGAGCGGGAGCGCCGATCGGGGCTCCCGCTACTCGCTGGCCGAGCGAGCGTCCGGACGGGCGCGGCCAAGAGGCCGGAGCTCGTCCGTTTCGCCGGCGAGCTGAGCGCTGACCGAGATCTGCGTTGCGAAGGCACCAGCCGAAGCGGCTCGCCGTTCAGAGAGCCGGCCCCGCGGCGCGCGCGCCTTGGTTGCGCCGCCACCCGGCCGGAGAATTGTCTGCCGCGCGGTCTAGGTGTTCTCATTCGCGTCGAGGGGTCGATCGAGATCGCGCGCCCGCCCGAGGCGGTCTGGGCCTTCGTTTCCGATCCGCGCAACGACCCCGCTGGGGTGGCAAGGTCAAGTCAGTCCAGCCCGCGGGCGCGGGTCGTTGGCGGGTCCTGCACAAGCCTGTGGCCCCTCGTCCCGCGATCGAGCTCACGCTCGACCACCTTGAACTCGCCCGTCGGAGAGACTCACACTTCACGAGGAGGACTAAGCATCGGTCTTCGAAGTCGAGTACCGGCTTGAGCCGAGCGCCGCTGGCACGCGCTTCACGCAGATCGGCGAGTTCCGATGGAAGAAGCTGCCCCGAGTCCTACATCGAACGTTCGCGCGCGGAGTGCGCCGCGACGTGCGCGGGCAGCTTCAGACGCTCAAACGCGTCCTCGAAAGCTGACTCCCTGCGCCGGGTCGCGCCCGCGGTGAGCATCAAGCTTCCGCGCTAGTGACATACCGGAAGCCCCGGCCGTGCCGTGGGAGACGCCTGCGCGTCGCACGACGAACTGCAGAAGTCTCCGTGGGATTCGACCCGCTAGCGCTTCCGGGTTGAAGGCACTCCCAAGCCCCGACCTGGCTAGCGACGCCGCCAGCCCGGCGGGATACTGGGCGAGCGATGTCGCAGGAGAACTTGGAGCTGGTCGAGCGAGTGGTTGCCGCAGTCAACGAGCGTGACGTTGACGGCTACGTCGCTTGCTGCGCTGTGATGACATCAAGCTGCGCACGCCCTGGGCAGCCGTGGAAGGCGTCTACGAGGGACCGGAGGCGATACGACGCTTCTTCGCCGACCTCCAGGACTGGGCTCCCAACTTTCGATTGACAATCGAGCGCGCGGAGCCCATCGGTGCGACGCGCCTCCTCCTCTTTCTGCGGGCTTCCCTGAGCGGGCGGGCCAGCGGGATTCCAGCCGTTGCGATGAGCGGCGGTTTGGGCGACGCCCCGGCCGCGGGGCATCTTCCCACCGCGACCGTCTTCGACTTCGTCGGTGGCAAGGTCGCCAGCATCCGCGTCTTCCTCGATCGTGACCAAGCCCTCGAAGCCGTCGGGCTCGCCGAACCGTCACCCCAAGGGGGCGAGAATCCTGAGCCCCCTGGTTAGCGGTATCTAGAGGATCGTTTCAAACCGCGCCGACCGCGCGAGCCTCAGATGGTTCAGCCATCCCGGACTTCGTCGCGCCTATCCCTTGCTCTTTTTGCGAGTCGGCCTTGCGCGGGTAGGTGCGCTCCTCCTGGGTACCGCCGTTCTCGAGGTCATGTGCGAGGGGCTCGAGGATTGGGATCGCAACGATCGCGACGGGTCGCTGGCAGTCTTCGCTCCGGAGGCGGAGTGGCATACGACCGGCCGGTTTGCAGATCGGGGGTCTATCGCGGACGTGAAGCGCTGGCGGGGTATTGGGCGGAACTCCGCGAGGACGTGGAGGAGCTGAGCACGTCGGTGTCGGAGATGCGCGCCATCGGCGACAAGGTGCTCGTCGCCGCGACGGCGACCGGCCGGGGGAGGCGCAGCAAGGCCGGCTTCGAGGTGCCGGTCTGGTTCGTCACCACGTTTCGAGAAGGACTGGTCGTGCGTGTCGAGACGCACGACGATCCCGGGGGAGCGCTCGAAGCCGTCGGGCTTCGGGAGTAAGGATTCCAGAGGGTTCTGCTCGTCTCCCGCACACCGCAACCGAGGACGCGCGAAGCGGAGCGAGCCCGCCAATGACGCTCAGCCAGTCTGGGTGCGACGGGCGTGAGCACCGTGGTGCACTCTTGTTGTCGCTTTCTGCTCTCTAGGCCCTCTCGCGGATGCCCGCCTGGTGGAGAGCGGCCGTGCGCTTGTCCTGAAGGCTGGCGCCGTCCGATGCCCGCTCGGCGTCTCGGACCGGCTCGTAGGTGAGGATGGCGATGCCGTCACCGACGCTCTGCGTGTCGACGAGGCGCATCGGTTTCTTGTCGCTGGTCTCGCCAAAGAGGCGCGCGCCGGCCCCGAGCACGACCGGGAAGATCTTCAGCCGCAGCTCGTCGACGAGGTCGTGCTCGATCAGCGTGTGCGTGAGCTGGATGCTGGCGGGAACGTTGATTTCGCCGTGTAGCTCTTGCTTCAGCTTCGAGACCTCGTTCACCACGTCGCCCTTGAGTACCGTCGAGTTGTTCCAGTCGGGATCCTCGAGGGTCGAGGACACGACGTACTTGGGCAGGCTGTTCAGCCTGTCCGCCAACTCGCCGCTCCGGGATGGCCACCGTGCGGCGAACCACTCGTAGCTCCGGCGACCGAGCAGCAGGGCCTCGGTGCCCAGCGCCTCGTCGAGCGTGACCTTGGCCAGCTTCGGCAGGGCCGCGATCCGACCGACCCAGCCTCCGCGGCTGAAGCCCTCGTCACCGGCCGGGTCCTGGATGACTCCGTCGAGCGAGACGTTCTCGCTGATTACGATCTTTCCCATTTCGGTTGTCCTTTCGTTGGCGTTGTCAGTTCAGACACCGGCGGCGGCGATAACGGAACGGCCGGTCGGTCGGACGGCGCCGGACCGGTCACGCCTCGCTCACTCCGAGCCGGGCGTGTAGCCGCCGCAGTGGCTTGGGTGCCCACCAGTTCCACTTGCCGAGCATCTCCATCAGCGACGGGACGAGGAGCGCCCGGATGATCGTCGCGTCGATCAGCACGGCGAGCGCGGTTCCGAGCCCGAGCTGCTTGATGAAGATCATCTCCGATGTGACGAAGGCCCCGATCGCTACGGCGAACAGGACCGCCGCGGCGGTGGCGATGCGTCCCACTCGCTCGAGCCCGATCGCGACCGCGTCGCTGTCCGTGGCGCCGCCGTCATGGGCCTCCTTGATCCGCGAGAGCAGGAAGACGCCGTAGTCGGTCGACAAGCCGAAGGCGACAACGAACAGGAACAGCGGCTGCGTCGCCTCGAGCGCGCCCTGGCTGGTGTAGCCGAGCAGGCCCTCGAGCCGGCCGTCCTGGAAGATCAGCACCAGGATCCCGAACACGGCGCTGAGGCCGAGCAGGTTCATGAGGATCTGTTTCACCGGCAGGACGACCGATCCGGTGAACACGAACAGGACGGTCAGCGTCACCGCGACGACGATCGCGAGCATCACCGGGACATGATCTGCGAGGCTGTCCTTGAGGTCGACGAAACCCGCGGTGACGCCGGCCGTGAGCGCATCGCCCTCCAGCGCTCGCAGGTCGCCGACCAGGTCCTCGCTGGCCTCGCTCAGCGGCGGGTTGGACGAGACGACCTCGACGGCGTAGTTGCCGCCGGCCAGCTCGATCGGCGGTCTGACCTCCGCCACGCCCGGCAGCCGCGCGGCGTCGCGCGCGACCTTCTGCGCCTCGCCGCGTCCGCCGCTCGCCGCGAGTTGGATCGGGGTGTCGCGGAAGGGCGGGAAGTCGGAGCGCAAGGCGTCGTCGACCCGGTTCGCGCTCGCGCCGTCGGGCAGGACCTGGGCGTCGATCGATGTGAACTGGATCCCGAAGAAAGGAATCCCGAGCGCGAGCAGGAGCGCTGTAGTCGCGATGGCGATCCTGCCGGGGAAGCGCATCACCAGCCGCGAGAGCCGGTACCAGAACCCGTGCTCAGCACGGCGGGCATCGCGCTCCGCGCGGCCACGCAGGAAGGCGGGTGCGAGCGCGTTGATCCTTGTTCCGAGCAGCGCCAGGATCGCCGGCAGCACAATCAGCGCCACCGCGGCGGCGATGAGAGCGACCAGCGATCCGCCGACGCCCATCGAGTAGAGGAAGCGCTGCGGGAAGACGAGCAGCGACGCGAGCGCCCCGGCAACGGTCAGCGCGCTGAAGAGCACCGTGCGCCCCGCGGTCGCCATCGTGCGCCGCATGGCCTCTAGGCCGGGACCGGTCTTGGCGATCTCCTCGCGGTAGCGCGAGACGATGAACAGGCTGTAGTCGATCGCCAGCCCCAGCCCGAGTCCGATCACGAGGTTGAGCGCGAAGACCGAGATCGAGCCCAGCCCGCTGGCGACGGTGAGCATCAGCATCGCGCCGACGATCGTCAGCCCCCCGACCACCAGCGGGAGCGCGGCGGCCACGAGGCTGCGGAAGAACAGCAGCGAAAGCAGGAACAGGAGCGGGAAGGCATACAGCTCGGCCGTGCGCAGGTCCTGCTCGACCTGCTCGCCCGCCTGCTGCTGCGCGACCGCGCCCCCGCCGACCGTGACGCCGGGCTCGTGCTCGAGCGCGGAGCTGATCCGCTCGCCCGCGTCCTGGACCTGGTCGTCCTGGGTCGGCGCGAGTTGGACCGCCAGGTAGGTCGAACTGCCGTCGCGCGAGACGAAGTCGCGCGAGCCGGTGGTGTAGAAGCTCGCCACCCCGGCGACGTCCTCGTCGGCGCGAAGCTCTCCCGTCAGCGCCTCGATGCGGTCGCGGCCGGCCGCGGAATCGACGTCGATGTCGTCGACGAGCACGACGACCCCGGTCTCCCGATAGCCCGCCTGCTCGAGCCGGTCGGCGCCCGTGACGCTCTCCGTCGCTGGATCGTCGGCCCCGTACGGGTCGAGCCGATCCGCCACCCCGACCCCGAGCGCGCCGGCTGCGATGGATGCCACGACGGCAGCGACCACCACCCTCCTCCCGCGCCGCTCTGCCAGTTCCGCTAGCCGCTCGAGCATCAGGGCGCCCTGTGCGCTTCGCCCCCTCTTTCGCCCCTCAACTCCGCACGGGACAGAGGTGCGCCGGGTCGATCCGGTTGTGCAGGATCGATCGACGGCAGAATCGCGAGTGCTCCTGGTGGCTCGTGGGCTGCTCTGTCCTCGCCTCGCATCCCGTCCGGTTCACCGATTTCGTCCGTCGTGGTCATGGGACTCCGTCCTGGTTCAAGGACCGCTTAGGCGGGCAAGCCCGAGTCACGGTTTCGCTTGCCCGTGTCGGCGTTCGCCCGTCATGGCGCGGCGCAGCGACGGAGCTCCCGGTGGTCGAGGGGGTGCAGACCGAGGATGCAAAGCTGTCGCGATACATCTCGTAGCCGAGGATGAGCTTGGACGGGCCTCCTCGCATCGGGGCCAACCCCAAACGCACCCCTAAACTGTCGGTTCGGAGCCTTCTACGGATTGGTCGTGATGCCGTCGGCGAGTGTCCGTCCTTGGGGCGGAAGCACCGTCTTGCTCTTAGAGCGCGAAGCCCAGGTCGCGGCGCTGCAGGCACTGGCCGACGCCGCGCGAGGGGGCGCTGGGCGGTTCGTCGCCATCGAAGGAGGTGCCGGCATCGGCAAGACCCGCCTGCTCGCCGAGGCGCGCGCCATTGCCGACGCCGTGGGGATGCGTGAGCTCGCCGCCCGCGGCGGGGAGTTCGAGGGCGAGTTTGTTTACGGGATCGTCCGTCAACTGTTCGAGCCGCTGATCGCGTCCGCGTCTCCGGATCTCCGTGCGGAGCTGCTTTCGGGGCCTGCCGGACTCATCGAGCGGCTCTTCGGAGCCTCGCAGCTCGCCGCTCCAGAGGACGCGCCCGCAGAGGGCTCCTTCGCGCTTCTCCACGGCCTCTACTGGCTCGCGGCCAACGTGGCGTTTCAACAGCCGACGCTTCTCGTGATCGACGACCTGCACTGGGCGGACGCCCCCTCCTTGCGCTGGCTCCTCTACCTGACGCGAAGGCTCGAGGGAGTGCCTCTCCTCGTCGCCGCCGCAACCCGGCCGCCGGAGGGAGAGGGCCG
Source organism: uncultured Thermoleophilaceae bacterium (assembly GCA_963821275.1). Classification (GTDB taxonomy): domain Bacteria; phylum Actinomycetota; class Thermoleophilia; order Solirubrobacterales; family Thermoleophilaceae; genus JACVRW01. Next base: position 435,353 of record CAWGDF010000009.1, on the reverse strand, counting down.
CGACCCCACGCTCGTCGCAGAGCTCATCACCGATCCGGAGGCCGCCGCGATTCGCCCCGAACCGCTTGGCCGGGCCTCGATCGCCGTGCTCGCACGGGAGCTGCACGGTCTGGAGCCGGACGAGTCTTTCTGCGCCGCCCTCGAAACGGCGACTGGCGGAAATCCGCTCTTCATCGGCGCGGTCCTCGACGCGGTTGCCCGGGAGGGAGCCAGCCCGACCGCCGAGCACATCCCCCATCTGCTGGAAATCGGAGGGCAGGGCGTTTCTCGCGTCGTCGGGCTTCGCCTTGCTCGCCTGCAGCCCGAGGCGCTCGCCCTCCTTCGCGCGGCGTCGATCCTCGGCGATGGGACCGAGCTGCGCCACGCGGCCGCCCTCGCGGGTGTGAGCGCAAGCGAGCTTGGGCCGGCCGCCGCCACACTCGTTCGGCTCGACCTCCTCCGTCGCGAGGATCCGCTCGAGTTCTTCCACCCCGTCGTCCGCAGCGCCGTCTACGAGACGCTCGATGTAGTCGAACGAGACGCTGCCCACCGCCTGGCCGCTGAACTCCTGCTACAGGCTGGCGCCCCGCTTGAGAGTGCGGCGGCGCACCTCCTTCGCGTCGTCCCGAAAGCCGAAGCGTTCGTGGTCTCGACGCTTCGCCAGGCGGCCGAGCGCTCGCTCGCCCAGGGCGCCGCTGAGGCAGCGGTTGGATATCTCAGCCGCGTTCTCGACGAGCAGACTGATCCGGCTGCGCGGGCGGAGGTGCTCGTCGAGCTTGGCCTGGCGGAGCGGCGCACGAACGGCCCGGCCGCGGCCGACCACCTGCGCGCAGCTCTCGGGCTCCTCCCCGACCGGTCGCGGCGCTGCGCGGTCGCGCTCGAACTCGGCCGCGCGCTCTGGTTCACCGACCGGATTGCCGATGCCCTTGCGGTCTTCCAGCAGGCGCTCGACGAGCTAGGTCGGAAGCGCGATCCGGACCTCTACGAGCTGCTCCTGGCGGAGCTCATCAGCTCGGCGTGGTGGGACCCGCAGACCTATCCCATCGCCGAGGCGGCGATCAGCGAGCTCGACCTGGATGCACTCCACGGGGGCATCGGCAGCGAGATCCTGCTCGCCACGATGGCGCACTACGAGTACCGGCTGGGGCTGCACCGCGAGCGCGCAGTCGAGCTCGCCCGGCGCGCGCTCGCGCCCGGGAACCTGTTGGCGAGCGGCTCGGTCGCGTTCTACTACGCGGTGAACGTGCTACCCACGGCAGGGTTGCTCGACGAAGCGGTTTCCATCCTCGACCAGGCGGGTGCTCACGCTCGGCGACGCGGCGACATCTTCAACGTCGCGTTCATGTTGTTGTGGCGCGGCAAGTGTCAAACGGATCGCGGCGATCTTCGTGCTGCGGTCGCGGATCTGCGGGAGGCGATCGATCTCTGCGTCGCGCACGGCATGCTGGTCGCCTGGCCGTACAACATCGGCTTCTTGGCGTATGCGCTGCTGGAGCAGGGGGAGGCAGACGAGGCGGCGCGAGTGATCGACGAGGGTGGCTTCGCGGAGCAGCTACCGCTCGACCAACTCCACCTCGTCTGGTTTCGGCTCTATCGCGGCCGTCTGCGCATCAAGACCGGTAGCCCCGAGCGGGGAGTCGAGGAGCTGCTCCAGGTTGGCGAGGCCGTTCGGCTGGTGCCCTGTGACAATCCAAGCGACGTGCCGTGGCGCAGCTGGGCTTCCGAAGGCCTTCGGCTGCTCGACCGGAACGACGAAGCGCGTGCGCTCGCCGACGAGGAGCTCGCGCTCGCTCGACGGTGGGGTGACGCGTATGCCATCGGCGCCTCCCTGCGCGCGCTCGGTCTGGTCGAGGGCGACGAGACAGGAATGGGGCTGCTCCGCGAGGCGGTCGAGGTCCTCGCAGGCTCAGAGGCTCGGCTCGAGCACGCCCGCGCCCTCGTCGACCTCGGCGCAGCGCTGCGACGCGCCAACCGGCGAACCGAGGCCCGCGAGCGGCTCCGGGAGGGCGTCGACCTTGCGCGAAGGGTGGGGGCATTCGGGCTCGCCGGGCGGGCGAACGACGAGATCGCCGCCACCGGTGCGAGGCCGCGAAAGGTCCTCCAGACGGGGCTCGACGCACTCACCGCGAGCGAGCGGCGCGTGGCACAGCTCGCAGCCGAAGGGATGAGCAATAAGGAGATCGCGCAAACGCTCTTCGTGACGATCAAGACGGTCGAGGTGCACCTGAGCCACGCCTATCGCAAGCTCGAGATCAGCTCCCGCGCGCAGCTCGACAAGGCCGTCCTGACTCCCGCACCGAGCCCGCCACCGGCACCCGCTTCCGCGTAGTCGCTCGTCCGCCGCACTGTCGTGCCGAGCAAGATTAGGGACGAGGTTGGGGTCACCTCCGATGCGAATCGGCTCGTCCGGGACGCAGAATCGGGGCATGCGAACCACTGGTCGAATGACCCGCCTTGCCGACATGGGAGGGCAATGATGGAATCGTCCGCACCGGTCGCGCGCCCGGCATCCGCGCCCGCTCTCGACCCCCGCCGCTGGTGGGCGCTGGCGCTGCTCTGCGGCGCCTTCTTCATGGTCATCCTTGACGCGGCGATCGTGATCGTCGCGCTGCCCTCGATCAAAGCCGACCTCGGCTTTTCGGAGCAGGGCCTGCAGTGGGTATTGAGCGCCTACGCGCTTACCTTCGCTGGCCTGCTGCTGCTCGGGGGACGGGCGGCGGACCTGCTCGGACGGCGCCGCGTATTCATGGTCGGCCTCCTCTTCTTCACGGCCGCGTCGCTGCTCTGCGGGCTCGCCTGGTCGCCGGCGGCCCTCATTGCAGCTCGCGCGGTCCAGGGCATCGGCGCCGCCGTCATGACCCCGACCGCCCTCTCGATCATCTCCACGACGTTCCCCGAGGGCCCCGAGCGCAACAAGGCGCTCGGGATCTGGGGCATGATGGGCGGGATTGGGGCCACCGCGGGCTGGTTGATCGGCGGCCCGCTCGTCGATGGCCCCGGCTGGGAGTGGATCTTCTTCATCAACATCCCGCTCGGCCTGGCCGCGCTCGCGCTGTCGCCGGTCCTCCTGCGCGAGAGCCGGGCCGCCATGGCGCGGCGGAGCTACGACCCCGCCGGGGCGGTGACGATCACCGGCGCGCTCGTCCTGCTCGTCTACGCGGTCGTCGAGGCGCCGGACGTCGGCTGGGGCGACGTGCAAACGGTCCTACTGTTCGTCGGCTCAGCCGTGCTCGTTGCCGCCTTCGCGCTGATCGAGTCGCGCCACCGCGCGCCGCTCGTGCCGCTCCGCCTCTTCCGCTCGCGCACGCTCGTCGGGGCCAACCTCGTGATGCTCATCTTCGGCACCGTCGCCTTCGGCATGCCGTTCATCCTCACGCTCTACGCCCAGCAGGTGCTCGGCTACTCGGCCCTCGAGTTCGGGCTCGGCACCGCCGTCTTTGCGGCCGTGGCGGCTGCCGGGTCGATCGTCGGCCAGGCGATCGTCCTCCGGGTCGGCTTCCGGGCCGTGGCGGCGGCCGGGATGGCGCTGATAGGCGCCGGCTCCCTGCTCCTCACGCAGGCGTCCGTTGGTGGCAGCTACTTCGGCGACATCTTCTTCGGCCTGATCGTCTACGGCCCCGGCATCGGCCTCGCCTTCGTCACCGCCTCGATCGCCGCCCTCGCGGGCGTCGCCGAGCGCGAGTCGGGGCTCGCGTCGGGCCTTAGCAACACCGCCTTCCAGGTCGGCGCCGCGCTCGGCGTCGCCATCGTCACCACAGTTGCCGTCTCGCGCTCCGAGGACTACCTGGCCGCGAACGAAGGCGCGAATCCGCTCGTCGTGCTGACCGAGGGCTTCCAGTCCGCCTTCGTGGTTTGCGTCGTGCTGGCCGGGATCGGCGTGGCGCTGGCGCTCCTGCTCTTGGGCCGGCCGCGGAAGGTACCGCACGAGCGGCTGGATCCGGTCCCGGCGACTGGCGCTGGGGACTGAGGAGAGGAGAGGGGGACGGGTGCCGAGGACGATCGACTGGAGGGGCACCATGAGCGAAGGTCACCTACGCGACTCTTGGCGCTTGGCTTCAGTCCCGCCTGGCCGACGCACGCTCGCGCAGCTTGAGGGGGGCGAAGCCAACCCGACTGTCGACACGCTGTATGCGCTGGCCAACGCGCTCGGTGTGCCGCTTGCGGAGTTGCTCGCTCCCGCGGCCGACGAGCCCGGCGTGCACGTCGTCCGCGCCGGCAGCGGGCCGGGCGTCCCCGGTGGCGCGACCGAGGCGGAGCTGCTGGAGCGCTTCGACCGGCCCGGGCTCTTCGGCGAGCTGTACGCGATTCGCTTCGTGCCGGGTGCAGCGCGTCATTCTCAGCCGCACCCGCTGGGAGTCGTTGAGCACCTGCACCTGCACGCTGGGCAGGTGCGGGTCGGTCCGGAGGAAGCGCCGGTCGAACTCGGGCCCGGCGACTATGCGCGTTACGACGGCTCGGTCCCGCACATCTACGCGGCGCTCGGCGGCGAGGCGTCCGGAACGCTAATGATGCTCACGCCGGCCTCGAGTGGGGCGCTGAGGTCATGACGCTGTCGCCCGCGGGCCGGCTCGGTAACGCTCGCGAGAGCGCCGCTCCGACGAGCACAAGCACCGAGATCGACGCGTCGCGGGCGCGAATCGTGGCCGCGGCCGACGAGGCCCGCAGGCGGCTCGAGCGCGACCTCCATGACGGCGCGCAACAGCAACTCGTCTCGCTCGCGCTGACCCTAAGACGGGCCCAGGCGCAGGCCCGCGGCACACCCGCGCAGCGGCCCGTCGCAGAGGCGCTCGCGCAGCTACAGCAGGCGCTGGCCGAGCTCCGCGATCTCGCCCACGGCATCCACCCAGCCCTGCTGACCGAGCGCGGCCTCGCGGCCGCGCTCGAGGTCCTCGTCACGCGCTCGCCAATACCCGTCGAGTTGCGGGCAGCCCCCGAGCGCGTGGCGCCCGCCGCCGAAGCCGCCATCTACTTCACCGTCGCGGAGGCGCTCACGAATATCGCCAAACACGCCCACGCCACCCGCGCGCGCGTCCACATCGACGTCTGCGACGGCACGCTCACCGCCGAAGTCGCAGACAACGGAATCGGAGGCGCGAGCGTCACGGCGAGCTCGGGCCTGCGCGGCCTCAGCGACCGGCTCCACGCGCTCGGCGGGACACTGACAGTAGAAAGCCCCCCCAACGGCGGGGCGATCATCCGTGCCCGCGTCCCCGCGCCACCAACATCCAGCGCGCCGTCACCCGACCACGCCAACAACACCCACTAAGCCCGAGCAGAACATCGAAAGCAAGACCCCGCGACCAGCCAAAAAGACACCAAGAAAAGGGGGCAAGACCCCCAACGTGACCATCGCCCCCGTCACCGAAATCGAACGGGCAAACACCCCAACGCCGCGAAGCTTGTCTTAAGACACCGGCCATTTCACTGCGCTGGATGCGCCCGCCGACGTGGCTCGGATGCTGCTGGACGAGGCCCGCTGAGCAGTCAGGCGTGATCCCGATGCGTCTGATCCGCCGCGCGGCATGAAGTGAGATGCCCAGTCGGACGCAGGTCGATGCCAGCGGTAACCCGCGGGTGGACGCAGTGCCGCAACGTTGCGATCTCCAGGCGCTCGATGGAGGACGAATTTCGGCTCCTCGCCGACGGGCATCGCGCCGTCCTTCACGCGCACTGCTACCGGATCCGGGAGACGACCAAGGCCGAGATGACTTGCGCGGCGGCGGCACCGTGCGGGTGGTCATGCCCGACCCCCACGACCCCGGCGCGTTACCGAAGACCAGGATCATGAGCCGCCAGAGAGCCGTGCAGCGCGCTGACCCGCCGCGCGAAGCGGCGATCCTCGCAACGCCTTCTCGCGCGCGGGTCGTCGATGCCGGCTAGGCGTTTCCGTACGGCGCGTAGCGGCGGTGCAACATCAGCTGGTTGCCGTCGGGGTCGGCGAAGATCGCCATGTGGCAGACGCCGGTGTCGAGGGTGTCGCCGAGGAACGTCACGCCATTGGACTCGAGCTCCGCGCGCGCCGCGTGGACGTCCTGCACGCGCAGTGGCAGCGGATTGCCGGTTTGGGCGACGAACTCCATCCCGACTCTCTCGGGCTCCCAGATGACGAGGCAGGTGCCGCCCGCCCACTGCTCGTACTCCGCGTGCTCATCGGGGCGCATGCCGAGGACGTTGCGGTAGAAGCTGCGTGCGCGCTCGGCGTCCTGTGAGGGGATGCCGACGAAGTCGAGTTCCTGGATGAGTGCCATGCGCGTCAGTCTGTCAATCAGCCCCGGAGCGGCTCGCGTGAGGCGGCCGGGGCGGTCTCGACAGGCGACAGGCTCTGCGTTATCGCTGCCGCTGAGGTCGCGAGGGCGTAGGCGGCGGATTCCAGCGCTGTTGAGCGCGTCAAGCCGTCTCAGCTGAGTTTCGCTCTGCGGGCAAAGGGGAGCGCGCTGACCGGCGGTTAGACGCTCCAACTCGTCCCCAGGCGGGTGTCTCCGCCATACGCAATCGATCTCGTCGCCCCCTTCGAGCTGACCATCGTTGAGCACCTCGTGGATCAGGCGCGTGACGACCTCTTTGGGGCGGGGGGTCGAGATGACGTCCGGATCGTCCCAAGCTCAAATGCGCCGCCAGTTGCGAGCATGCCCGCCCCAGCGACGGTCGGGGTGCGCGACACCACCGCCATGCCAGATTCACACGCCCGCGACACCGATCGGATATGAGTCCCGGTACAGGTCGACGCTTCCCAGACGAAGGAGCCACGCATGCGTGAGAGCAGCAAGGCGTACAGCGGGTTCGCGGTTGACGAGGTCGAGAAGGCGCGCGGGTTCTACGGAGAGACGCTCGGGTTTGAGGTCACCGAGTTCCCGGCCGGGCTGAGCCTGAACCTCCCCGGTGATCGCGACACGCTGATCTACCACAAGCCGGACTTCACGCCGGCGACCTACACGATCCTCAACTTTGAGGTCCCGGACATCGAGGCGGCGGTCGACCAACTCACCTCACACGGGATCGAGATGGAGCGCTATGAGGGCTTCGACCAGGACGAGAGGGGAATTGCGCGCACGCCCGAGGCCCGGGTCGGCGCCTGGTTCACCGACCCGGCGGGCAACATCCTCTGCGTCCACGAGCCGATGCCGAGCTAGCAGCGCATCCACATGCACTACGCGGTGTGGCCAACCGAAAGAAACGGGACCACGTTTGTACCGCGAAACCGGCCAGGAACGTCGAAATCTCGCTTGATCAAGCGGGATTCAGAGGCACCGCTTCCAGGATTCGAGCCCGGGTCTCCCGACTGAGAACAAGGGCAACCAGCCGCACGCCTGAGATCGGGTCGCGGCCCCTTCTGTCAAGGATGCTTCTATGAAGTCAAGGGGACGTCGACGAGGCGTTTGAAGAGGTCGCGGGAGAGGTGGCGCTTGAGGGCTCGCAGCGCTTCGCGCTTGGTCTTGCCTTCGCGGATGCGGCGGTCGAGGTAGGCACGGGTCTCGGGCTGGTGTTTGGCGCGGATGACGGCGATCGTGTGGATCGCGTTATTGACCTGGCGATCGCCGCCGCGGTTGAGCCGGTGTCGGACGGTCTTGCCCGAGCAGGCTGGCAGTGGCGCGGTTCCGTTGCAGCGGGCGAATGCGGCCTCGTGCTTGAAGCGCGAGGGGTCGCAGGCGAGCAGCTTCGCGGCTGAGATCGGCCCGATCCCGGGCTCGTCGAGGAGCGTGTTGTCGAGGGAGCGCACGAGCTCGGCGAGTTCGCGCTCGTAGCGTTGGGCGTCGGCGGCGAGTGCGCGTGAGCGGGCCGCCAGGTCGCGCATGACCGCGAACACGGCGCGTTCTTCAATGTCTGCCTTGGCCCGCGCGCGCATCGACTTGACGCGCCGCTCGAGCTGCTTGCCGGTGCCGTCGCCGACGCGTTCGCGCAGCGCGACCGGCGCCGTGGCGTTCAGAGCCTGGAGCTGGTTGAGCACGCGCGTGCGCTCCGCCACGGCGGAGCGTCGAGCGACCAGCAGGGCTCGCAGGGCCGCCAGAGTCCCGCGGCCGCGGGGTGTCGAGGTGTTCTCGTTGCTCAGCGCGCACTTGGCAGCGGCGAGCGCATCGATGCGGTCGGACTTGCCGGCGCGCCGCTCGCGTCGACGCGGACGCTCGACCTCGACGACGTTGTGGCCGGCACCCTGCAGGTGCTCGCAGAGCCCGGCGCCCCAGCTGCCCGCGCCTTCGATCCCGAAAACCAGCCGCTGCTGCTGGTCGAGGGCTTCTGCCCAGCGCTGCAGTTCGGCGTAGCCGGCGGCACTGGCCGCGAACGAGAGCTCGCCAAGCAGCTGCCCGAGCAGATCGAGCGCCACGGCGTAGTGGCGCTGCTTGTGGGTGTCGACCCCGACTGCGATCATCGCCTTCTCCTCATCGTCTGGGACGGTCCGGGTGACGGGGAGGCCGCCGGACAGAGCTGTGTCGAGTGATGTCCAGGCTTCTATGAAGTCACGGCGGCATCCGTGGACGACGGCGGGAGACAGATCCTTGAGAGGGCACTGATCGGCCAGCCGGTCGGTGAGTCATCCCGCCGCCGCCCACACCCTCGGAAGCACCTCGGACGCCATCGCCCCCGGCGGCCACTCCGCTACGCCCTTACGGGCTCCGCTTCCTGCCCGCCGCACCTGTCGAACCAGACAGCACGACAGGCGGCGCGAAACTACACAGCCGGTCGAGGCGATAGCGCGCCGGCCAACGCGGGAGAACGCTCGGGTTTCATGCCCGGCGAGCTGAGCAGCGCTGGTGCATTCGCGCCGTTGTCGAACGTGCGCGGCCTGGGCACCGAGCGCTGAGCACTGTCACAGGAGGTGCCTCTGTCTCGTCTCAGAGGTAGATGAGACGAGAGCAGCAGTCATGAAGGTCTTCGTAGCCGGCGCCACGGGCGTTCTCGGCAGAGCGCTCGTCCCGCAGCTCGTGGCGCGAGGCCATGAGGTGGTCGGGATGACCAGGAGCGCATCGAAGCAGGACCTGGTGCGCAGCCTGGGGGCGCGCCCGGTCGTGGCCGACGCTCTTGACCCCGACGCGGTCGCCCAGGCGGTGGCGTCCGCCGAGCCGGAGGTGATCGTGCATCAGCTCACGGCGTTGTCTGGGCCGATCAGCATCCGTGACGCGCGGCGCCCCGACCGCTCGTTCGCGGTGACCATGACCAACCGACTGCGTACCGAGGCGACGGACCATCTCTTGGCCGCCGGCCGCGCCGTGGGGGCACGGCGTTTCGTGGCGCAGAGCATTGCGGCCTTCCGCTTCGCCCGCGCGGGCGGGCCGGTGCAGACCGAGGCCGATCCGCTTGATCCCAACCCGCCGGCGGCGCTGCGGACTGGGCAGGCGGCGATCCTCTATCTGGAGCAGGGGGTCACGACGATCGAGTGGGGCGAGGGTCTCGCGTTGCGCTACGGCTCCTTCTACGGCCCGGGGACCGGGATCAGCCTGGCTGCGGATGCAGTAATCGCGGGGCCGGTCCGCAAGCGCCGGTTCCCGATCGTCGGCGACGGTGGTGGTGTCTGGTCGCACGTCCACATCGAAGACGCCGCGGCGGCGACCGTCGCCGCGGTCGAGCACGGCGAGCCGGGTATCTACAACATCGTCGACGACGAGCCCGCGCCGGTGCGGGAGTGGCTGCCGGTGCTGGCGAGCGCGCTGGATGCCAAGCCACCAAGGCGTGTCCCGCGCTGGCTGGCGCGGCTGGCGGCCGGTGAGACGGCAACGCTCATGATGACCGACGTGCGGGGAGTCTCGAACGCCAAGGCCAAGCGCGAGCTCGGCTGGCAGCCGCGCTATGCGAGCTGGCGGCTGGGCTTCGCGCAGGGACTCGGCTGAGCGATGACCGAGGAGGAGTTCGACGAGCTGCGCCCGTCGGCGTTCGCCATCGCCTACCGGATGCTCGGCAGCGTGAGCGAGGCCGAGGACGTGGTGCAGGAGGGGTTCCTGCGCCTCCACCGGGCGCGCGAGCGCGGCGAGCGGATCGAATCGCCGCGCGCCTACCTGTCGACAGCGGTCTCGCGGCTCTCGCTCGACCAGCTCCGCTCGGCGCGGGTCCGGCGCGAGACCTATGTGGGCGAGTGGCTGCCGGAGCCGCTGGTGGCGAGCGCCGACGACGATCCCGCCCGCAAGGCCGAGATGGCGGACTCGCTGTCGCTCGCCTTCCTCGTGCTGCTCGAGAGCCTGTCGCCCGAGCAGCGCGCGGCGTTCCTGCTGCACGAGGTGTTCGACGAGCCCTACGACCGGATCGCGGAGATCATCGGCACGAGCACGCAGAACGCCCGCCAGCTCACCACACGGGCCCGCCGCCACGTGGAGGAGCGGCGCCCCCGGTTCGAGCCCTCGCACAAGCAGCGGGAGGAGCTCGCGACCCGCTTCTTCGCGGCCGCCGAGGAGGGCGATCTCCAAGCGCTGGAGGAGCTGCTGGCCCACGACGTCGTGTTCCGCGGCGACGGCGGCGGCAAGGCGCCCGCCGCCGCACGTGCGGTCCACGGCCGCGCCAGGGTGGCGCGCTTGCTGATAGCGGGGCTGCGCGCCGGCGCCCGCTTCGGCGGCATCACCTTGCGCCGTGAGGAGGTGAACGGGCAACCAGGTGCGCTGCTTTTCGACCGCGAAGGCAGGCTGATCAGCGTGGCGATCCTCGACATCGCGGACGGCCAGATCCAGGGCGTGAGCGCGATCGTCAACCCGGACAAGCTGCGGCACCTGGGGACGGTGGGCGACCTGCGCGCGCTGCTGCGCGAGCGGAGCTAGGTTCTCCAGCCCCGTGCGGGCGGAAGTGTGACGGTCCATCCCCGCGCGCCTGCGCCGGACGAGCACCGAGCTTCAACGCCGCTGTCGCGCATCCAGGTTGACGGCGCTCCAGCGCGTCGACTTGCGTGGCGTGAAACGCTGCATTCCGGGCGGTGGCGTGCGATCCGAGCGTGTGGTCCCGGTCGCCGACGGGCTGCGCCCACTCGGGTGCCGCTCATGAATCGTGGCGCGCCACACTGACGTCGCTGGCGGGAGCTTAGGAGGTACAGGCAATGGCCAAGCCGATTCCAGAGGGATACCCAAGCGTGAGGCCGTACTTGCACGTCGATGGCCGCGGCGGAGGCGATCGACTTCTACGAGAAGGCGTTTGGCGCCAGGGAGCGCTTGCGACTGGAGGTGCCCGGCGGCAAGATCGCACACGCCGAGATCGAGATCGCTGACTCGCTCGTGATGCTCTGTGACCCGCTTCCGCAGTTCGTCTCGACCCCACCGCCGTCCTAGGTGGGACGAGTGGGGAGGTGCTCATGTACGTCGACGATGTCGATGCGGTCGTGCAGCAGGCGGTCGACGCGGGCGCGACGATCACGACCGAGGTGGTGATCGCTCGGGCACGATCACCGACCCGTTTGGCCAGGTGTGGCTGATCTCGACGCACATCGAGGACCTCACGCCAGACCAGATAGTCGAGCGCGCCAAGGCAGCGATGAGCACGAGCTGACGCGTGCCGCTAAGCGGCTCGTAGCAGTCTCGACGAGACGCGAGTGTCTCAATGAGCTACTCCCAGTGCTCCTCTTCGACAGATGCTGGAGCGGCGCCGGACTCGATCGCGTGCCTGTGGGCGCCTCCCTATCGCCCAACTCGACAGTCTCAGCCGCATCGAGCTGCCCTCTGTGACGCTCCCACTCGTTCGCGGAGCGGGAGTGCGCCCTGGGGCGGCATCACGCTCTAGGAGCGAGTGGCCTCGTGAGGTAGTTCTGGAAGGTCGGAGCGATGGCTTGGATCAGGGCTTCGGGGGTCATCGAGGCGAGCGGCTCGACGCGAAGGATGTAGCGGGCCATGGCGATCCCGATGCCCTGCGAGGAAATCAGGCTCGCGCGCAGGGGCGCGTCGTCGACGCCCAGGCTCTCGGAGATCGCGCCGACGAAGCGCTCGGTGGCGAGCTCGCGCGCCATCTGAGCCGCTTCGGGCTCGGAGACGGCGGCACGGAGGATTCCTGCCAGGCGCTCACGCGCCTCGGGGTTCTCCCACAGCTCGACGCTGAAGCGGGCGAGCCGCATGCCGGCCTCGGAGCGCCGTCCGGCGAGGATGCCGGGCAGGACCTCCTCCGGCTGTATGGGGAGCTCCGTCACCGACAAGAAGAGCCTCTGCTTCGAACCGAAGAAGTGGTGGACCAAGGCCGGGTCCACGCCCGCCTCCGTGGCGACGCCGCGGATCGTCGTCCGCCCGTAGCCGAGTTCCGCGAACTGGCGGCGCGCCGCCGCGGCAATCGCCTCCCGCGTCCGGCTCTCGCCGGGGGGCCGTCCCGGCTGTCGTCTCGAGGCCATGCCCTGATTCTAAATCATCGCGGGTTGAATAATTAATTCATCTGGTGTAGAGTTCAACGAGTAATGAATTCCGAAGGGACAAGACAATGAGAATTTTTGTCGCCGGGGCAAGCGGTGCTATCGGCACCCGGCTTGTCCCCCAGTTGATCGATCGAGGGCACGAGGTGATCGGCACCTTCAGGTCCCCCGGGAATGCCGACCGCGTACGGGCGCTCGGCGCCGAGCCGGTGAAGCTCGACCTGCTCGACGCTCGCGCCGTGCGCAAGGCCGTCCTCGACAGCGAGCCCGAGGCCATCGCCCACCAGGCGACTGCGCTGGCGGACGTGCGCTTCTCGAGGAAACTCGACCGCACCTTCGCTCAGACCAACCGGCTCCGGACCGAGGGCACCGACGCGCTGCTGGCCGCCGCGCGCGAGGTGGGCGTGCGTCGGTTCGTCGCCCAGAGCTTCGCCAGCTTCCGCTACGCGCGCGAGGGCGGCCCGGTGAAGGCCGAGGTCGACCCCCTCGACCCGACCCCGGTACCGACGACGCGCGAGACGAACGATGCGATGCGCCATCTCGACGAGACGGTCACAGAGGCCGGCGGGATCGCGCTCCGCTACGGCGGCTTCTATGGCGCTCACAACGACGGGCTGGTCGATCCGGTGCGCAAGCGGCAGTTCCCGATCGTCGGCGAGGGCGGCGGCGTCTCCTCGTTCATCCACCTCGACGACGCCGCCGCGGCCACCGTGCTCGCGCTCGAACACGACAGGGCCGGCATCTACAACATCGTCGACGACGATCCCGCGCCGGTACGCGAGTGGCTGCCGGTGCTCGCGGACGTGCTCGGCGCCAAGCCGCCCCGCCACTTTCCCCGCTGGCTCGCACGGCTGTTCGCGGGCGAGGCGGCGGTAATGATCGGAACCGAATCCCGCGGCGCCTCGAACGCCAAGGCCAAGCGCGAGCTCGGCTGGACCCTGCGCCACCCCAGCTGGCGAGAGGGCTTCGCGGCCGCCTACGCGGCCACCAGCTCGACGGACGAACGCAAGCCTCAACCCGCCGCCAGAAAGAGCCACTCGCCGACCTGAGCGAGGGCACTGAGGCGGCCCCAGCCGAAGCGGGGCACGTTTGTGGCCTCCAGGTCATCAAACGTGCATCGCCTCGCTCGCGGGCGCTCGGTACTGCTGTCTTTTCGGCGCCACCGCGCGCCTTGGCCGACCCCAGCGGTGCACCGTTAGACTCGGGGGTCGCCGAGAGGCGTCCTGTGGGTGTTCCTGCCGAGGTGAGCGCGTGACGCCGTCCACCGCCGATCATGAAGCCGGCGAGCGCGACGCGCCAGCCGGTGCTCCGCGTGTCCGCGAGGAGCTCGAGCGCTTCTTCGCGCTGTCGCTCGACATATTGTGCGTGGCCGACTTCAGCGGCCATTTCACGCGTGTGAACCCCGCGTTCGAGCGCCTGCTCGATCACACGAGAGAAGAGCTGCTGCGCGAGCCGCTCATGAGCTTTGTGCACCCGGATGATCGCAAGGCGACGGAGGCCGAGTACGCGGCGGTCATCGGCGGCAGCGAGGCACTGGCCTTCGAGAACCGATTCCGCTGCCGTGACGGCAGCTACCGCTGGCTTCAGTGGGCCAGCGCCACGGACCGCGACGTCGGGCTGATCTACGCCGTGGCACGCGACATAACCGACGCCAAGCGAGCCGAGATGGAGTTGCGAAGCCTGCTCGCCGAGCAGGCGGCGCTCCGCCGCGTCGCGACGCTCGTCGCGCGGGAGGGCGAACACGCCGAGGTCGTCGCCGCCGTCGCCGAGGAGGTCGGCAAGCTGCTCTCCGTCGAGGCCGCCGGCGTGGTGCGATACGAGTCCGCGGAGCGCGGGACCGTGGTCGGAATGTGGAGCAGGGGCGGTGTTCCCCCGGTCCCTGTGGGCGCGGTTGTGGAGCTCGAAGGCGGCACCGCAGTTGCCCGGGTGTACGGAACGGGCAGGCCCGGGCGCAGCACGGGCTTCGAGGGCGCCCAGGGGTCGCTCACCCAGAGACTCCACGAGCTCGGGTACCGATCGAGCCTTGCCGCGCCGATCCACGTCGAAGGCCGTATTTGGGGGGCGCTCGCGGTTGCCGACGTCCGTGAGGAACCGCTGGCCGAGGGCTCCGAGCAGCGCCTGGCGCGCTTTTCCGAGCTGGTCGCCCAGGCGCTCGCGAACGCCGATGCGCGTGAGCAGCTCGCGGCGTCGCGCGCGCGGCTCGTGGAGGCAAGTGACTCCGAGCGCAGGCGCCTCGAGCGCAACCTGCACGATGGGGCACAGCAACGACTCCAGGCGGTGTCGCTCACGTTGCGCGTCGCTCAGGCGCGCGTCGCCGGGGACCCGAACGAGGCGCATGGTCTGCTCAACACCGCAATGGAGGAACTCACCGCCGGGCTCGCGGAGCTGCGCGAGCTCGCCCGCGGGATTCACCCCGCGGTGCTCTCGGAGGAGGGGCTCGCAGCTGCGCTCCAAGGCGTCGTCCAGCGCGCTCCGCTGCCGGTCGAGATGAAGAGCGTGCCGGACGAGCGGCTGCCGCAGTCCGTCGAGGTCGCCGCGTACTACCTCGTCTCGGAGGCGCTGGTCAACGTCGCGAAGTACGCGCACGCATCGGCCGCAACGGTCGCGATCTCCCGCATCGGCGACCGCGCCATCGTCGAGGTCGCCGATGATGGGATCGGTGGCGCGGATCTCGCCCGCGGCTCTGGCTTGCGCGGACTCGCCGATCGGATCGGCGCGCTCGGCGGAGCGCTCGTCGTGGACAGCCCTCGGGGCGAAGGTACGACGATCCGAGCGACGATTCCCTGCGACCAGTAGGCGCGCCCGGCGAGGCGCCCAGTGCTCCCGGCCCGGGAGCACAGCGCTGGCAGTCAGCTTGCCTCCCCGGCGGCGCTCGTGACGGTGCGCCAGAACCGCTACTCGGGGCCGGCCGTGCTCGTCGGCCTAACGGTAGCGGCGCGTATCGGCGCGCGCGAGATCGTGCTCTTTAGCGACGGCCGCGAGATCGCCCGCCACCACCGCCTTCAGGACGCTTCGGGGTCAGCGCGAAGCTCGACCACTAGCCGCTCAGCAGGTGGATCGCGCTGACGCCGTCCACGACGCCGTCCAAGGTCTCCTCCCTCTCGGAAGAGCGCCCATACGAGCTCGTCGCCCACGTTGCCCCGTCGCGCCGGTTACGAGGATCATCGCTCGCGCTCCGCGATGTCGGGGTAGTCGAGCACCTGCTCGTCCCTGTGCGCGCGCTCGAGGATGGCGGCGTCTCCCGTCTGCCAGCGCGTGTCGAGCTTGATCGCGGCGATGCGCCAGCGCTGGTCGCGAAGGCGGAGGGCGAATCGATAGGTACCGCCGACGACCCAGGGGCTCCCGGGGTCGCCCTCGAGGACGTGCGTTCCGATGACATGAACGTCGCCGGATGCCTCCTCGCCGTTCAACTCGACGACAACCGGCCCGGTCAAGTGCTGATGGGAATCCAACGCGGTGAGCAACGCTCGCCACTCTGCAGCCAGGTCCGGGCCCGCGATCGCGTCGGGCTCACCGCCGAACAGCGAGGTGTAGTCGCGATTCACGGTCTCGTCCAAGGCCGCCTCTACCCGGTCCCATTGATGGTCATCGAGAGCGAGGAGAAAGCGGGCAACCGCCTCGGCTGCCTCGCCCCTCATCGGTGCTCGCCCTCCAGGCCGAGCTCGCCGAGCCAACCCACTACCTGGCCGACGGCCTCGCTGACATAGGGGTCCTGGTCATACAGCTCTATGTGGTTATGGGTCTCAATCCAAACGAGCCGCTTCGGGCCTGACGCAGCGTCGAACGCCGCCTGCGCCTTTTCAGGCAGAAGCACCTTGTCGGTCGTGCCGTGCACGATCAAGAGCGGCATCGGCGCAACCAGCGGCGCCTGCGAGATTGCGTTGAAGGTCAGGTAGGGCTCGAGCGATGCGGCCGTCGTCCGCCACGACCAGTTCGGCGCCGCTCCGCGCGACGTGCGCTCGTAGTAGCTGTAGGCCTCCTCCACGGGCATCACGGCGAGGGGCTGGTCCCTGGTGAGCTCGTGCGCGATCGTCGGGATGTACACCGTCTCACCGGCTTGGCGCTCGCGATCTCGCGCCTCGTTCACGAGCCGCAGATACGACGCGAACCCGTCCGCCCCCATCATCTGCGCGAAGGTGCCGCCGATGTCGTAGCCGCCGGCGATGCTCGCGCAGGCGACGAGGCGGCGCTCTCGCGCGGCGACGCCGAGCGCGTAGCCGCCGCCCATGCACACGCCGACGACCGCGACCCGGTTCGAGACGATGTCGTCTCGGCTCATCAGGTATGCGCTCGCATCGACGTAATCGGATATCACCCGCCATGGGTCGTAGTGAAAGCGCGGCGCACCTTCGCTCTCGCCGAACCCGCTCGGGTCGAAGGCGAGCACCGTGTAGCCGGCGTCCGCGAACCGCTCACCGTAATGCGGAAGCGTCTGCTCTTTGACGCTCGAGACCGGGCCACACATCACGATGCCGGGCGTTGCGTGGCCCGGTTCGGCGCCCGGGGGGCGGTAGAGATGGCCGGCGAGTCGGTTGCCGCTCGCGTCGAAGGACACCGGATCGCGCCGCGCCGGATCGGCGACGAGGAGGTTCGAGGGGTCGTCCGGGAGGAAGGGATCGCTCTGCGCCATGCGAGCATGATCGGTGCCTCTCGGCCGCTCATCCAGTGTGGCTCGTTCCTGGTATCGCCGGTACCACCCGATGGATATGGAGGACAATCCTGCTTATGAGGCGCGCCGATGCATTCGGCCGGTTCCTGCGCTCGCGCCGCGCCCGCGTTGAGCCCGAGATGGTCGGCTTGCCGCCGGGCGATCGCCGCCGCGTCGACGGGCTTCGACGCGAAGAGCTCGCGCATCTCGCCAACGTCAGCGTCGATTACTTGATCCGCCTCGAGCAGGGCCGGATCGAGCGGCCCTCGCCGGAGGTCGTCGACGCCCTTGCGCGCTCCCTGTTGCTCCACCCTTCCGAGCGCCGTCACCTCTTTCGCCTCGCCGGGGCGAGCGAGCCGACCGCCGGGGTCGGCGACGGGTCCTCAGTGCGCGCGGGCATCCGACTGCTCATCGACACGCTCGACCGCACCCCGGCCGTGCTGCTTAGCCGCCGCCTCGACCTCTTGTACTGGAACCCGAGCGCCGAGGCACTTCTCGGCCCGTTCGCCGACCACCGCAATTACGCGCGCATGGTCGTCCGAGACCCGGCCCAGCGCGCGCTTCACGCGGACTGGGAGGAGGCCGCCCGGCAAACCGCCGCCCTCCTGCGGTACGCCGCCGCGCGCCACCCCGAAGACGACCGGCTACGGGCGCTCGTAGCTGAGCTGGACGGTGCCGACCCCCGATTCTCGGCGTGGTGGGACGCCCACGACGTCGAAGAGAAGCGCCACGGTGCCAAGACGTACCTTCACCCCACCGCCGGCGAGCTGACGCTCACCTACGAGGCGTTGCCGATGCCCGACGACGGCGACCAGATCCTCACGATCTTCACCGCGGAGCCGGATACGGTCGACGCCGAGCGTCTTGGAGCGTTGACGCTCACAAGCGCGCGTCTTGGCGTTTGGCCGGTGCCAGGGCCGAGCTGACTCGTAGCTCCTTTGGGCGACGCGCTCTCTCCGATAGATGCTGACCGACTGCGTCTAGCCCAATACGACGTTCGTGTCGCTCCACACCACCCCGCCTCTTGGCGTCGGGCGGGTTGAATTCAAGGACCCGGTCAGATTGGCTGATCTCAGACCTGCCGTGCTCTCGAAAACAGCCGCCTCGACCCGCGCTGAAGACACCCGAGTTGGACGATTGCAAGAGCACGGGTCGAGAGTGCTGCTCCTCGACGAATGCGAGAGCGGCGCGGGAGCCGATCGCGTGCCCAAGGACCTCCTCGCCGTCCATTCCGTGCCTGTCGACTCACCTCGCAGGAACGCGCGCATCCAATGCGAAGGCCGACGCGGGGGAGACCGGGACCTCGATGCTCGACCGCGAGTCGCCCGCCGCTCGCGTTCGGCTAGCAGTCATGCCCCGTGGCGTTTCATTAGTAGCTCAGCTGCTCATCCCAGTTCGGGCGCCCCTCGCGCGTAAGGTCGAACAGGTTCCACAGCGGCTCGAGGATGCCGACGCTGCGGTGATCCTGCCCTGGGTCGGCCGGCGCGAAGGTGAGTTCGGCGCCCCAGAAGTGGCGGATGGTTCCGCCGTCGTGGTGGAACACGTTGAGCATCGGAAACTGGGATCCGTCGGCCGCTTCCCCGAAGTAGTCACGGTTGTAGGAGTTGGCGGCTGATGAGAGGAGTCGCAGCTTCCGCCAGCCGCGCTCCTCCCCCCAGGTGAGGAGCCGCGACAACGGCGTCTTCGCCACCACCACGAAGTTGATCTGCTGACTGGCGTGTTCCGCGGCGCCGTCGAGCTGATCGAGCAGCGCCACGCAGGACGGGCAGGGGCCTTCCTCGAGTGGCAGCAGCGCCGTCTCCCCGCTCGTGGGCCCGGGGCGGTCGCCTCCGTATGCCCGCGGGAACATGAAGTTGTAGATCACTAGCGAGTCCTTGCCAGGCGCGAACAGCTCCGACATCCGCACGTCCGCGGGATTTCCGTCCGCGGCCTTGCCCCGGAAGAGGTAGTCCTCGCGGACGACCCCGCCGGGCGGCAGCTCGCGCCTGGCGGCGGCGACCGCCTCCATCTCGCGACGTAGCTCGATTTCCCGCTCCAGCAGCCGGTCGCGCGCCGCCCTGTATTCCGCCGACTCACCTGGAAACGCGATGCTCATACTGCCTCCGTTCCTTCTGTTTGGGTCGGGTTCTTCCACTACAGACCGCTAGATACGGCGAACCTCGTCGAGGCGCGCCGGCGCGATCGACCGCCCGGCTTTGATTCCGACCCTGAAGGATGCTGTGTGGAACTCAACGCTGCTGGACGGTGACGTCGTCGAAGAGGTCGCGAAGGCGCGGCAGGAGTTGGATCGGCGAGATCGTGATCCACAGCTCGTGCAGACCCTGGTTGAGAGCGACCTGCTCGACGAACTGCGGCTGATGATCTACCGATCGTCCTTCGTCAACACGCGTCTCCGGCGAAATGACCGACCAGACGACGCTGCAGCTCGTTGACTCGAAGACCGTCGGTGAGGCGTCGTAATCCTCATCCACACGCCGACGCGCGCGCAGGCAACGGGGTGAGACAACAATCCACGGACACACTGCAACAGCCGCCACGACGCCGGACGCCAATACCTGCCCCGGACCGGTGCCGTCGACCGCAGGCGAGCCGGCCTAGAGCCGCAGCACAGCTCTGATCCCCGTCGCAGGACCCGACTACTTCACGCGCCCACCGGGAACCGGCACTTCGTGCTCCACGATCCGGACGGCTACACCTCGCTTCCTCCAGGAGAAGTAGGGAGCGCGCGGAGCGCAGCGGTCCGTCAGCCGACCGGCTCGAGCATGGCCGCGACGACGTCGGGACTACGCCGCGCCGGTCCGCCGGCGCCGAGCGCCTGGGCCGACGCGTACGAACCCTCGAAGATCAGGGTCAAGGCGTCCGCGAGCTGATCGGGGTCGGCGACCGGCGGGGTCAGCTCCCGGACGAGCTCACCGAATCGCTTGTTGACCCACGCCTTCAGGGCGACCGCGTGCCGATGCGCCGGATCGCTCTCGTCGGGGATCTCCGCGAGCGCCATCAGGAACGGACACCCGCGGCAGTTCACCGGCTGGAGCTGCTCGTCGAGGGCTCCGAACAGGCCCAACAGGCGCTCGCGCGCCGGGCGATCCGCGCTTCCGAGGGATTGGTCGAACCATTCCCTGTAGAGGGCTCCCGCCCTATCGACGTAGGCGGCGACGAGGCCGTCCTTTGACCCGAAGAGGCGGTAAAGCGTGGTCGGCGCGACCTCGGCCGCGCTCGCGACCGCGTCGACTCCGGTGGCGTGGATGCCGTGCCAGTAGAAGAGCTCGTGGGTCACGTCAAGCACGCGCTCCCGAGTCTGCGCCGAGGATCGGCGCTCATTCGTGGATGGCATCTCCGAGCGCAGTATGGCAGCAGCCAGCAATGTTAGGTATCGTTCCCTAACAGTGAGATTCCTCGTCACCGGCGCGACCGGCCATGTCGGACCTGAGCTGATCTTGATTCTGCTCGAGCGCGGCCATGCGCTGCGTGCGGTCGTCCGGGACCGTGCGGCACCGCTCGATCGGAACGTCGAGGCCTTCGTCGGCGATCTCAACGCTGCGGGGACGCTTCGCCCCGCGCTCGCCGGCGTCGACGGGGTCTTCCTCCTGAGCGGGTACGACGACGCCGGCCTGGTTCGTGAGCTGCGGTCCGCCGGGGTGTCGCGGGTCGCGCTGTTGTCGAGCAGCGCAGCTGCGAGCGGCGACCTGTCGAACGCGGTCGCGGCGTATCACGTTAGGTCGGAGCGGGCCCTGGAGCAGTCTGGAATCCCGGCAACCCTCCTGCGCCCGAACAGCTTTATGTCGAACGCGCTTCGGTGGCTCCCGCAGATCGAGTCGGGCGCGCCGATCAGAGAGGCGTTCTCCGACGTCCCCATCGCCACCAACGATCCCCGTGACATCGCTGCGGTCGGAGCGGTGGGCTTGCTCGCCGACGAGCCGGAGACCCGTGCGTATCGGATCACCGGGCCCAAAGCGCTGCGGCCGGCCCAACGGGTCGCGATCCTGAGCGAGGTTCTCGGGCGCGAGCTCCCGTTCGAACCGCTCTCGAACGAGGAGGCGCGGCAGCAGATGAGCGCGAGCATGCCGGACGCGTACGTGGACGCGTTCTTCGACTTCTTCGTCGAGGGATCGCTCGACGAGACGACGGTCCTGCCGACCGTCGAGGCGGTCACGGGACGACCACCCCGGACCTTCCGCGAGTGGGCTCAGGAGCACGCCGGCGAGTTCGGCTAGGGCGATGGAGGGCGGAAAATCAAGCGGCAACGAGCCCTCATCCGCGGAGCTCGATCGCGGCGCCCTCGTCACGCTCTTGACGACGGAGCACTTCACTCTCCAGGGCTCAAGGGCCTCGACGATAAGCGAGAGCTCGTCGCGCGCCGCGCTCTACGTCGGGGCGCTTTCGAGCTCGCTGATCGCATTGGGGTTCCTCGGCCAGGCGTCCGAGTTCGACACGGCTTTCGACACCTTCGCTCTCGTGGTGCTGCCCACCGTCTATCTGCTTGGCCTGTTCACCCACGTCCGCGTAGTGCAGAGCTCGATCGAGGACATCTTCTATGGCCGTGCGATCAACCGGATCCGCGGCGTCTATCGGCAGCTGGCGGGAAGCGAGGCTCGGTACTTCCTGCTCGGCGGCCACGACGACGTCTATGGCGTGCTGGCGAACATGGGCCTCGGCAAGCCCTCGCGCTGGCAGCTCTATCTCACGCTCGGCACGATGGTCGCCGTCGTCAACTCCGTCGTCGGGGGAACGACCGTGGCGCTTGCCGTCGGCGTGCTGGGCGCGTCGCTGGTCGTGTCGGTCCTGACAGGCGGAGTGGCCCTCGTCGCATCGCTGGCGTTCCACAGCTTGATTCAGCGACGAACACATGACTCGGCGCGCGAGGCGGTGGAGCCAATGTTCCCGTCGGTCGGCCCTTAGAACTACACGAGTCGCTGCGGGAATCGTCGCTTCGATGAGCGGCGCCGAGCGCAAGCTGGCGACGATCGTGTTCGCGGACCTGGTCGGCTCCACGACCCTGGCGCCGGACCGCGACCCGGAGGACGTCCGTAAGCGAAGCGACCAGACCGGAACCGCGGGGGTGTGCGCGCCCGGCGTTTCACCGCATCCACAAGACGGGCGACCTCCCAGGATTGCGGGGTGCTCGCGGCTGCGAAACCGGGATGTGTCGCCGAACCGACTACGCGGGAGGCGGAGTCTCGGCGGGTGGCTCGGTAGCGCCGGATGAAGTCGATTTGCCTTCGAGCAGTTCCAGGATGCGGTCGGTGTTCTTCCGTACGGCGGTCACGTTGTCGAACACCCACCTTGTCGGCGAGCCCTCCGGCGTCCGCTCGATCATCTGCCCGAAGTCGCGTCCACCGCGTTTCGATGCCATGCGCTTCGCAAGGAACGCGGCGCCAACTCCACCCGCTAGGACGGCTGCGCCGGGGATTAACGCCCTGGCCATCCTTCGCACCTCCTTTTTGGGAGTCCAGGCGTCGGCAGCGCCCGGCAGTCCCCGACGATACTCGCCCCCCGTTGGACCAGGCAGCCCGCTGCGGCTACATCAATGGTGCGGATGACCACAGTGCGGAGACCGCCACCGGGGCTCTCGCGTTTGCCTCGGAGCGACAGCGCCGTTCAGGGCGGCGAGGAAGATGGAGCGGTGCGTGAACTACAGCGTGCGGGCGACGATTGCGGGCATGAGGTCGTCGTCGTCCGCGCCGGACGTCTCGGCAATCACGGCGGTGATCGCGGCGGCCCCCGACTCCCACCCCACGGTCATGCGCTCCTGCAGCGCGCGGCTGCCGCGAAAGATCTTGGCCACCGCGAGAAGATCCTCGTCCCCACCGACGAGGTAGACGTCGAGCACGGTGTGGGTCATCGCCCGGAAAACGTCGAGTCCTTCGTCGTGAAGTGGTTGAAGACAGTCTTTCTCCGGACGATCCCCGCCGTTGCCCGTGGCCCGTGAGCGATGGCACGAGTGGGCGGAGGGCCGACGGGCGATCATTCAGGCTGTCCCGGAACGCCAGGGGACGCCCGGTCGGCAGCCACGGCATCGAGTCGCACAGCGACGCCTGAGTCGTACGCAAGGGCGTCCCGCCCCTCACGGCCGCCTTTCCCCGACCCCACGACACGGCCTCAGCCGAGCACCCTCTCCGGGTCGTACTTGTACTTCAGGTGCCGCACGCGCTCGAGATTGCCGCCCCAGTAGGCGCGGTGCTCGTCGGGTAGGTCGGGATCGGGGAAGTTCGCGTACACACCGCCCGAGCCGGAGGGGTGCACGAGCTCCCAGGAGTCCGACAGCCAGGCGCGCGCGGCCTCGGTCGCGGCGGCGTCGAAGCCGGCCGGGACGACGACGGAGTGCTCGAGCAGGAAGAGTTCTTCGCGGTGTGGGAACGCGGTGGCGCCCGCAGGCACGCGGTTGTAGGCGCCGCCCCAGGGCATGAAGTCGAGTTTGCGCGCCTCCCCGGGCCGGCGTCCCCGGACGAAGAGCTCCACCAGCGCCTCGACCGCGCCGGCCGGCAGCGGCTCGCGAAAGAATTCCGACTTCATGTACGGGCGGCCGTGCTCGTCCTCCTGGTCGCCCGGGCCTCGCTCCGCCAGGTAGTTCTTCAGCGAGCCGTAGCGCATGTGCGCGCGCTCCGAGGAGGCGGGGTCCGCGCCGGCGACCGACACGAACTCGTCGAGCAGCGCCGCGGTCTCGGTCTCGCTGCCGATCAGCGAGCCGAACAGGTGGACCACCGGGGCGGCGCCGGCCTCCCCGCCGACGGTGACGAGCAGGCTCGCCGCGAGTCCGTCGGGCCCCGTCGGCGACCACTCCTGCCAGGCGGCAATCAGCGCCGCTGCGCGCTCGATGGGCCACTTGAGGTGGAGCGAGGTGGCCGCGGGCTCGGGCAGCGTGCGGAGCGTGAGGCGCGTGACTACGCCGAGGCCGTGGGCGCCCGCTCCCCGCAGCGCCCAGAACAGGTCCTCGTGCCGCTGCCCGTCGCACTCCACCACCCGCCCGTCGGCCAGCACCACCTCTGCCGCGACCATCTGATCCGACGTGAGCCCCCGGCTGCGGCCCAGCAGGCCAAGCCCGCCGCCGAGCGCCTGGCCGCCGATCCCGACCGTGGCGCCGCAACCGGCCGGGATCGTGACTTCGCGTCGGGCCAGCGCGGCGTAGAGGTCGCCGAGCCGGAAGCCGGGCCCCACGCTGGCCAGGCCGTCCGAGACCTCCAGGGAACGCATCGGCGAGAGGTCCAGCACCATCCCGGGTCCAGACGAACGCCCAGCGAAGTCGTGCCCTCCGCTCCGCACCGCGACCTCGATACCCGAGCGACGCGCGAACGCGATCGCCTCGAGCACGTCCTCGGGCGTCCGGCACAGCGCCACGGCCCGCGGACGCACGTCGTGGAAGCGCGGGATCTTCGGCCTGCGAACCTCCTCGTATCGCGCCGAGCCCGGGAGGACTACCTCGCCCTCCAAAGCCGCCGCCAGGTCCCGCCAAGCAGTCTCGATCCTGGCCACGTCA
This sequence comes from uncultured Thermoleophilaceae bacterium, assembly GCA_963821275.1. GTDB lineage: Bacteria > Actinomycetota > Thermoleophilia > Solirubrobacterales > Thermoleophilaceae > JACVRW01. The sequence continues at coordinate 410,954 of CAWGDF010000009.1, read as the reverse complement.
AGCCCCCCGCGAAGCGATCACGAGCTGGCACACCATAGACGCCGCGCCTCCGGGATCGCGCGGGGCCGCCGCGACCCAGCCCGGGACGCCCGGTTCAGAGCCGTTAGCCATTTCTCTACTCCTCGTAAGCCGACGAGACCTAGGCGGCTCGTCGGGTCGTTGTCACGGTGACGCCGCGCGGCCGGTCAGCCGCCTCGCGGCCCGTCACGTCAACCAGGTGCGGGCCCTCGACCTCCGGGGTGATGAGCCCGGCGTTGATCGTGTAGGGGGCGGCGTCGAGGACGACGGCGTAGCCCACTCGCGAGCCCGTGCCGATCGCGCTTGCCACCGAGCGCGAGTGCTCGGTGGCTGCGTCGCCGGCCGCGTAAACGCCCGGCACGCTGGTGCGCCCGTCGATGTCGGTCTCGATCGTGCCGCCCTCGCTCAGGCTGCAACCAAGCGCGGCGGCAAGGTCCCTAGGCTGGCCGCGCCGCGTGGAGACGAACATGGCTTCGCGCCGCTCTTCCGGGCCCGTCGTGAACTCGACTCGCTCGAGCCGGCCAGCGCTCCCAATGAGCCGCAGGATCGGCTCCTCGCGGATGCGTACGCCGGCGCGCGCGAGCGCCGTGCGCTCGCCGTCGAGCTGGGCGGGCCCGTCGGTACAGAGCACGACGTCGCTGCTCCAGCCGGCAACGAGCAGCGCCGAGCGGGCGGCGGTGGGGCCGTTGCCGTGCACGGCCAGCGGGCGGTCGCGCACCTCCCAGCCGTCGCAGAACGGACAGTGGAACACGGACCGGCCCCACAGGCCTTCGATGCCGGGCAGCGGCGGCGGGTCGTAGCCCAGACCGTGCGCGATCACGAGCGCTCGGGTGCGCACCGGCGCGTCGCCGTCGACGGATACCGCGAAGCCACCAGCCTGCGGCTCCGCGCCCAGCACCTCGTCGCAGCGCAGCTCGACGGTCGGGTACTCGCGGAGTTGCTCGCGGCCCGAGCGGCGAAGCTCGATCGGGGCGACACCGCCCTGGGCGAGCAGCCCGCCCACCGCATCGACCATCGCGTTTGCCGGCCGGCCCGCGTCGAGCACCAACACCCGCCGCCGCGCCCTCCCGAGGACGAGCGCGGCGCTCAGGCCCGCGGGGCCGCCGCCCACGACCAGCGCGTCGAGCACCGGCGTCCCGATCTCCGCCCGCGCGGGGTGCGCGACCGCGGCGCCGTGCCGATGGCCGTCGTCGCCGCGCGAGCGCAGACGGGTAGCGCGCCGAAGCGAGCTGGTCATCGCGCCTCTACCGCCCGCGGCTCGTCCTTGCGGTCGGGCTTGGCACCCAGTCCGCGCAACCCTCAGGCCCCTCGATCTCCCATCGAGAGTGCTCTGCATCCGAGCGATCAATTTCCGCATCTCATGTCTCCTTTGTCTGGTCGGCGTTCTTGCGAACGGTGGGGGCACTGGCCTCGACAACACGTCGCAGCACGGAACGCGATTTGGACAGCCCTCGGAGACTCGATCAGCGCAGCGAGCCCAGACGGCCGTCGCGGTCCGGCTGGCGATGTCCAAATCGCGTGGCGTCGGCGACGTAGTAGTGAGGGCCGCGTAGGGTGCGGCGAAGGCCACGAACGCTGGAGGCGCGATGTCTCAATACATGTTGCTGGTGTACCACCAGGAGGTCGACGCGGCGGAGCAGGCCGAGCGCGAGCGGGAGATGCCGGTGTTCGCGGAGCTGCACCGCAGCCTGCGTGAGGCGGGGCTGCTGGTGGGCGTCCAGCGCCTGCGCTCGACGGAGAGCGCGACGTCGGTACGCGTGCGCGACGGGGAGACGGAGATCACGGACGGTCCGTTCGCGGTGACCAAGGAGGTCCTGGCCGGCTACTACATCCTGGAGTGTGCCGACCTCGACGAGGCGCTCAAGCAGGCCGCGCGGCTGCCGAGCGCGCGCTTCGGGACGGTGGAGGTGCGCCCGGTCATGTCGGCCGCCGAGTGGTTGAACGTGGCGCGCGAGGCCGGCGCCGACCTGCCCGACGAGGCGGTGAAGGACCTGGCGTGAGCGGCGGCGCTCAGCCGGCCGACCCCGCCTCGGCTGCGGTCTCGCGCGCGTTCCGCGACGAGCGCGCGATCGTGCTGGCCACGCTGATCCGGCAAGCCGGCGACTTCCAGCTGGCCGAGGACGCGGTGCAGGACGCGTTCGAGGCGGCGGTCACGGCGTGGCGGCGCGACGGTGTTCCGGCCAATCCGGGCGCGTGGATCACGACCGCGGCGCGGCGGCGGGCGATCGATCGCCTGCGCCGTGACCGGTCGATGGCGGATCGCGCCGAGCGGCTGGCCGAGCTGACGCGCCTGGATACCCGGCACGAGGAGGAGCCATCGATGGACGACGAGAGCTCGATCGTCGACGACAGACTGCGGCTGATCTTCACCTGCTGCCATCCGGCACTGGAGATGCCGGCGCGCGTGGCGCTCACACTGCGGGCGCTCGGCGGGATGACCACCGGCGAGATCGCGCGCGCCTTCCTGGTCGCTGAGCCGACCATGGGCAAGCGGATCGTACGCGCGAAGCGCAAGATCGCCGACGCGCACATTCCTTACCGGGTGCCGGCCGACGATGAGCTGCCAGACCGCCTGCGCGGCGTGCTGCGGGTCGTCTACCTGATCTTCAACGAGGGCTACGCCGCCACCGAGGGCGATCGTCTCGTTCGCGGGGAGCTGTGCGACGAGGCGATCCGGCTCGGCGAGCTGCTGTCCCGGCTGATGCCCGACGACGCCGAGGTGTGGGGGCTGTCGGCCCTGATGCTGCTGCACGACGCGCGCCGCGCCGCGCGTGTGGACTCGAGCGGACGGTACGTCGCGCTCGACGAGCAGCACCGGGCGCTGTGGGATCAGGGCCGGATCCGGGAGGGCCTCGCGAGGCTCGAGCGCGCCGTGCGGCTGCGGCGTCCCGGCGAGTACCAGCTCCAAGCGGCGATCACCGCCCTGCAGATGCAGGGGCCGGAGGCCGGAGGCCCCGACTGGGCGCAGATCGCCGAGCTGTACGGCGCTCTGGCCAGGCTCAACCCATCGCCGGTGGTCGAGCTCAACCGCGCGGTCGCCGTCGGCCTCGCCGACGGGCCCGCCGCCGGCCTGGCGCTGCTCGAGCCGCTGCTCGCCGGGTCGACGCTAGAGCGCTACCAGCCGCTGCACGCGGCGCACGCCGAGCTCCTCAGCCGCGCCGGCGACGCCGCGGGCGCCGCGCGCGCGTACGAGCGCGCGGTCGCGCTCACCGCCAACGCCGTCGAGCGCGCGGAGCTCGAACGGCGTCTGGGCGCGTTTCGCTGATCCGATCTTCCCAGGGCTGTCCAAATCGCCCTCCGTGCTGCGACGTCTTGTCGAGGCCGCCGATTCGGGCGGCGACATTGCACCTGACAGGTACACGATAGGAGGCAGACGCGATGACGGACCACAAGATCGGCAGCCGTGAGGAGTACGAGGCGGCCCGCGAGGAGCTGCTACAGCGCGAGAAGGAGCACACCCGGCTGGGCGACGAGCTCGCAGAGCAACGGCGCCAGCTGCCGTGGGTGCCGATTGAGAAGGAGTACCGCTTCGACACCGACGAGGGCACGCGGACCCTTAGCGAGCTCTTCGACGGTCGCTCCCAGCTCCTGGTCTACCACTTCATGTTCGGGCCGAACTACAAGGCAGGCGATCCGGTCAACTCGTCGATGGTCGACGGCTTCGACGGCCTCCTACCGCACCTTCACGCCCGCGACGCGACCATACTGCTCGTTTCGCGCGCGCCGCTGGCGAAGCTTCAGGCCTACAAGGAGAGAATGGGCTGGGAGATTCCCTGGGTCTCGGCGGCACACAGCGATTTCAACTTCGACTTCGGCGCCTCCAGCACCGAGGAGCAGATGCGCGAGGTGATCACCGCGGGCGGCAAGAACATCACCCCCGCCAACCTGGATGCCGCACTCGAGGAATTGCCGCCGATCGCGCGTCAGAACGCGGCAGCATGCGGGGTCGACGTCCTCGAGTACATCTCGGAGTCGCCGGTGATGAGCGCCTTCGCACTCGTGGACGGCACCGTCCACCAGACCTATACGACCACGTGGCGGGGCTTGGAGTTCATCATGGGCTATTACCCGATCCTCGACCGCGCGCCGAAGGGGCGCGACGAGCGCGATGCGTGGCAGACCTGGATTCGCCGCCACGACGAGTACGCATGAGGACGAAACCCGGTCGGTCATCTCGAGCTCCACACTGTTGACCTGCCGCAGGCCAGCACCCTCACGCGGAGCTCTGCGGCTGCCGCTCGGAATGGATCGAGACGCGAGCCGGCTCGTACCTCTCCCAGCACTCGGCGATGGGCTTGGGGGGCGGGATCGTCGAGCGCCGGGGAAAGCCTCCAGAGGCACGTCCCCGATCGCGGAGCACAACTCGAGCACCCAGAACGGAGGCGAGCATTCACGCGGTCCTGCTCGTCGGCGGCCAGGGTCCGATGTACACGTTCTTCAACGACGAGCGGGCGCCCCAGTTGGTCGCATCGTTCTACGAGGCACGGAAGGTGACGGCCGTGATCTCTCATGCAACCTGCATGCTGCTCAAACGCGCCTTTCCGACGGAGGGCTCGACGGCCCCGGCTGGGAGTGGACCTTCTTCATCAGCATCCCCCTCGGCCTGGCCCGCTCGCGCCGTCGCCGGTGCTCCGGCGCGGAGCCGAGCCGCGCTGGCGCGGCGGAGCCACGACCCCGCCGGGGCGGTGACGATCGCCGATGACAGCCTGGCACTTCGGACGAGCCGTCCGTGTACTACTACGAGCCCGCGCCTCGCCATTTGCCTGTGCACTAACTGCGTATTATAATAAGCACCTCGCCATGGATCTTCCCGCAAGCCTCGCCGGAGCCCGCATCCGGGCGCTGCGCTCCGCCGCCGGGCTGTCGGCGCAGGCGCTCGCTCGCCGCTCGGGGGTGGCGCGCGGCACGCTCGCGCAGCTCGAGGGGGGCGAAGCCAACCCGACTGTCGACACGCTGTATGCGCTGGCCAACGCGCTCGGTGTGCCGCTTGCGGAGTTGCTCGCTCCCGCGGCCGACGAGCCCGGCGTGCACGTCGTCCGCGCCGGCAGCGGGCCGGGCGTCCCCGGTGGCGCGACCGAGGCGGAGCTGCTGGAGCGCTTCGACCGGCCCGGGCTCTTCGGCGAGCTGTACGCGATTCGCTTCGTGCCGGGTGCAGCGCGTCATTCTCAGCCGCACCCGCTGGGAGTCGTTGAGCACCTGCACCTGCACGCTGGGCAGGTGCGGGTCGGTCCGGAGGAAGCGCCGGTCGAACTCGGGCCCGGCGACTATGCGCGTTACGACGGCTCGGTCCCGCACATCTACGCGGCGCTCGGCGGCGAGGCGTCCGGAACGCTAATGATGCTCACGCCGGCCTCGAGTGGGGCGCTGAGGTCATGACGACGTCGCCCGCGGGCCGGCTCGGTAACGCTCGCGAGAGCGCCGCTCCGACGAGCACAAGCACCGAGATCGACGCGTCGCGGGCGCGAATCGTGGCCGCGGCCGACGAGGCCCGCAGGCGGCTCGAGCGCGACCTCCATGACGGCGCGCAACAGCAACTCGTCTCGCTCGCGCTGACCCTAAGACGGGCCCAGGCGCAGGCCCGCGGCACACCCGCGCAGCGGCCCGTCGCAGAGGCGCTCGCGCAGCTACAGCAGGCGCTGGCCGAGCTCCGCGATCTCGCCCACGGCATCCACCCAGCCCTGCTGACCGAGCGCGGCCTCGCGGCCGCGCTCGAGGTCCTCGTCACGCGCTCGCCAATACCCGTCGAGTTGCGGGCAGCCCCCGAGCGCGTGGCGCCCGCCGCCGAAGCCGCCATCTACTTCACCGTCGCGGAGGCGCTCACGAATATCGCCAAACACGCCCACGCCACCCGCGCGCGCGTCCACATCGACGTCTGCGACGGCACGCTCACCGCCGAAGTCGCAGACAACGGAATCGGAGGCGCGAGCGTCACGGCGAGCTCGGGCCTGCGCGGCCTCAGCGACCGGCTCCACGCGCTCGGCGGGACACTGACAGTAGAAAGCCCCCCCAACGGCGGGGCGATAATCCGTGCCCGCGTCCCCGCGCCACCAACATCCAGCGCGCCGTCACCCGACCACGCCAACAACACCCACTAAGCCCGAGCAGAACATCGAAAGCAAGACCCCGCGACCAGCCAAAAGAACTAGTGAGAACGGGACCTCGTTACTCGCGTGCGCGAGTTCCGTCACACGCGCGGAGTCGAGCGTCGGCCACTTCCCCCAGCTCGAGTGGCCATTCGCTTCGCCCGCCTCCTCATGGACTTCATCGACAGCGTCGACCCGGCCGAGTTCGACTTCTCGGACGACTTGGGGCAGGCTCCACGAGCACGCCCGCTCGACGCCGACCGCCCGCACGGATCGGTAGTCGGCACGTGCAGGCTTGCGGGCCGACGCGGCCGAGGATTGAATCCGACGACTACGAGCGATGGGTCGGCGCCGACCAGCTCATGGCCGCTCTGCTACCGCAGCAATTGGTCTGACGCTGCCGCCGCCTTCAGGCGGCGGCGGGCTCGGTCTGCGAGATCGCCTTGGGGTCGCGCCGCGGCCGCGGGAGCAGCGAGGTCAGCGCGACGATCTGGACGGCGAAGATGGCCATCTGCCACAGGGTGGTCTGGAACGCTTCGGCGATGCCTTGGTCGGCGGCGCCGAAGTAGACGACGCCGGAGATCGCCACGCCGAGAGCAAAGCCGGCCTGCTGGATCGTCGAGAGCATCCCGGAGGCGGCGCCGGCGCGGGTGGGGTCGACGTTGCTCAGGACCGTCTGCTGGATCGGTGTGAACGTGAGCCCGATCCCGGCTCCCACCAAAACGAGTCCCGGCACGAGCGCGAACAGCAGCCCGCCGACGCCGATCACGGCGACGGCGACCGCCAGCACCACCTGGCCGAGCAGGAGCGTCAGCCCGCCGGCGGCGACGACCGTCCGCCCGTGCTGGGCCGTGAGCTTGGGCGCCGGCGCCGAGGCGACCACGTAGGCGACCGCGAGAATGGTGAAGACCAGGCCCGCCTCGAGTGGGTTGAGCCCCCGGCCGTGCTGCAGATAGAAGGCGAGGTAGACGAAGAACGCCGCCTGGACAGAGGACAGGGCCAGCATCGTCCCGAGCCCCGCCGAGAAGGTGCGCTCGGCGAACAGCCGCAGGTCGAGCAGCGCGGGCTGCCCGCTGCGAGCGAGCCGCCGCTGCGAGGCGACGAAGGCCGCGAGGATGGCGGGGCCCGCCGCCAGCGACATCCACGTCCACACGGGCCAGCCGTGCTCGCGACCCTGGATCAGCGGCAGCAGGATCGCGACCAGGCCGACCGCCAGCAGCAGCGCGCCGCCGAAGCCGATCCGGCGCTCGCCGCCGACCGCGGCGCGGGACTCGGGCACGAACCGCGGAGTGGCCAGCAGGGCCGCCAGGCCGAGCGGCACATTGATCAGGAAGCATCCGCGCCAGCCCAGCGAGAGAACGTCGGTCTGCACGAGCGCCCCACCGATCAGCTGCCCGCCGACCGCCGCCAGCCCGAGCGTCACTCCATAGAGGCTCATCGCCCGCGCGCGCTGCTCCCGCTGGTAGGTCACCGCGATCGTCGACAGGACCTGGGGCATCAGGATCCCGGCGGCGACGCCCTGCGCGACCCGCGCGATGACAAGGAACGTCGGATCGGGAGCCAGCCCACAGGCGAGCGAGGTCAGCGTGAACGACCCCAGGCCGGCTGCGTAAAGCCTCCTGCGGCCAAAGATGTCGCCGAGTCGGCCGGCGACGATCAGCAGGGCGGCGACGGCGAGGCCGTAGCCGGCCACGACCCACTCGAGCGAGCTCTCGCTTGCCTTCAGGTCGGTCGCGATCGCGGGCAGGGCGACGTTGACGATGAAGAAGTCGAGCACGACCATGAAGGCGCCGGCGAAGAGGACAGGCAGGGCCGACCAGCGCTTCGCGGCTGTGGTCGACAGTGACGGGTGGGTGAGTGCGTGCGTCGTAGCCATGGCGCACACGATGCGCCCGCCGCGGCGGCGCGGCAATTACCTCGCGGGTAAGTGTGCGGATGCTCACGCAGTGGGACGATTGCGCTGCGATGCCAACCCCACGACCCGCTGAGGGCTGAACCGATGGCCACCGCGAGCGCTGACGCGGGCGTCGGCGCGCTGCTTCGCGACTGGCGCGAGCGGCGCCGGCGCAGCCAGCTCGACCTGGCGCTTGAGGCCGGGATCTCCGCCAAGCACCTCTCGTTCGTCGAAACGGGGCGCTCGACCCCGAGCCCGCGGATGATCGTCAAACTCGCCTCGGAACTCGAGGTCCCGCACCGCGACCGCAACCGCCTGCTCCTGGCCGCCGGCTACGCCCCGCTCTACGCCGAGCGGTCGCTGAAGGCCGAGGAGATGACCCCCGTGCGCGAGGCGATCGAGCAGGTTCTCTCCGCCCACGAGCCGTATCCGGCGGTCGTCGTCGACCGGCACTGGAACCTGCTCGCCTCGAACGACGCCGTCGGCGCCTTGCTCGAGGGGGTCTCGCCGGCGCTGCTCGAGCCGCCGGCGAACGTCCTGCGCATCAGCCTCCATCCGGATGGAATGGCGCCGCGGATCGTCAACCTCGGCGAGTGGCGCGGCCATCTGCTGCAACGCCTGCGCCGCCAGATCGCGCTGAGCGGCGCCCCGGAGCTCGTCGCGCTGGCCGACGAGGCGCAGGACTGGCCAGCGGGAGAAGAGCCCGGCGAGCTGCCGGCGCAGGAGATTCTTGCTCCGCTTCGCCTGCACACGAACGCGGGTGAGGTCGCCTTCTTCAGCACGATCACAACCTTCGGCACTGCCGTCGAAATCACCGCCTCGGAGATCTCGATCGAGTCGTTCTACCCCGCCGACCGCGCGAGCGCCGCCGCGCTCACATCCGCCGCGTCGCCATGAGCGGCGAGATCACCCAGTCCAGGGAGCGTCGCTTCCGATGCAACGCGGACGTCTCGCCTCTGGCCCAGATGCTCGGACTGGACGAGCGGCGGGCGTGGCTCACGTTCCGCGCTGAGCCGTCGTGACTCTGGCTTCGGCAGTGCGAAGCCGCTTTCTAATCGTGACCGCATCGCATAACGGGACTCGAGCACGTCGCGGAAGAAGGCGCGAACCCCGTCGGCGTCGAGGTCGCCCGGCTATTCACACCAGAGCTCCTCGTCATGCTGGAGGCAACCGCGGTTGACTGACCCGAAGACATTCGCACCAGACGTGCGAAAGAAGGGCGGCACCTACCGGTGTGTGTGTGAGGGGCGCCGAGTTGTCAACGAGTCGAGGGGAGAGCCCGGATGCCCATACGAGACGGATACATCCCAGGCGTTCCCTGCTGGGTTGAGGCGTGCGAACCCGACCCCGAGGCGGCACGCGACTTCTACGGCGGGCTCTTCGGCTGGGAGTTCCAGGATGTGATGCCGCCCGGCTCGGAAGGCGAGTACTTCATCGCCCGCGGCGAGGCGCGAGGCTCGTCCATCTTTGACCTCTCCGGCGAAAAGCACGGCGGCGACGTTGCCGCCATCCGATCGCTCACCGGGACCGCGCCGCCGGCCGCGGGGTGGAACACCTACTTCTGGGTCGATAGCGCCGACGAGGCCGCATTCCAGGTGCGCGATGCCGGCGGATGCGTCGTGGTCGAGCCCTTCGACTTCGTGAACGCCTGCCGGATTGGTGTTTTCACCGATCCCGAGGGAGCGATGTTTTCCGTCTGGGAGGCGAACGAGCACAAGGGCGCTCAGTTGATCAACGATCCGGGCGCACTGGTCTTCAACGGCCTCAACACGCGCGACCTCGCACGCGCGAGGTCATTCTATGGATCGGTGTTCGGGTGGCACACCGGGCCGATCGGCGGCGGGGCTGAGGGGTGGACGCTGCCCGGGTACGGCGACTGGCTCGAGCGCGAACACCACTTGGGCCTCCGCAAGCGCCTGGCGGAGGCAGGCGCCCCGGAGGGGTTCGAGGACATCGTCGCGAGCATCGTTCCGATCGCGGACGACCAGACCGACACGCCGGCACATTGGAGCGTGATTTTCGCGACGGATGACGCGGACGCTACGGCGGCGAGGGCCACCGAGCTCGGCGGAGAGGTGATCGTCCCGCCGTTCGACGCCCCCTGGTCCACACCCGGCTACACGATCCGCGTGACTGTTCTCGCCGACCCGCAGGGCGCGACCTTCGCCGCAAGCAAGTTCGTGGCAAAGAACAAGGATCCCGGCCGCCAGGGGGACGACAGGGAGTCGCCGCCCGACTAGCTTTGCGTCGGGCTGTCAAGAGGTGGAGGCGCGGCAGGTGGTCCCAGGCGTTGGCGTCGGTTTCGGCAGGGTGATCAGGCGCCGCCGTGCGCCGTGCCCCTCACGGGCCCGGCTATTTACCGCAGTTGTGAGACGCGACCCCGCCAGGCAACCGCGCTCGCTCGTCGTCCGGAGCGGGCGCCAGCTCGACGGCGCTCGAGAGCGCTCCCTTCAGGCGGAAGCGAAAAGGGCGGACCCGAACGCGGGGATGCCCGCGAAGCCGAGGGTAGGATCGGCCATGACGTGATCCATCGGATCATCCCGAACCTCAACGTTCGCGACGCCAGCGCCGGTCACGACTTCTACATCGACTTTCTCGGCCTAGAGAAGCAGTTCGACCTTGGCTGGATCGCGAGCTTCCGCTCTCCTGAGAACCGCTCGATCCAGGTCAGTCTCGTCTCCGGGGATGCTTCCGCGCCGGAGGACTCGGCGATCAGCGTGGCCGTCGACGACGTTGATGCGGCCTACGCAGAGGCTCGCCGGCGTGGCTAAGAGATCGTCCACCCGCTGACCGAAGAGCCGTGGGGCCCTCGGCGCTTCTTCGTCCGCGACCCGAACGGGGTCGTCGTCAACGTGGTTGGTCACCCCGGCTGACCACACCTGGCCCAACGACCCGCGCCCCGCCCCGGCGCCTCGCTATCGCCTTGAGCGCAGGGAGCAGAAGCGCGATCGTGAGTCGTTGTGCTCTCGGTTGGACGACTTTCAGAGTTCGTTGCGCTACGGGCCGATCCCACCCGATTCGTCGCGTGGCAGCGGAACGTTGTCAGCGGGCACATGGACGGGAAGGCCCGCACGGAGTCGGCGCCAGGTGCCTCACCGCTCGGCGGATCGGCTTCGCCAGCGGCCGGTGACCTCCGACCGACGTGATCCGAGATGCTCGGAGCTCGTCCGCTGGGGCGGTCAGATCGCCTCGGCGGCGGCCGACGCGCGAGCGGGCGAAGCCGGGCGCCGCAACCCCAGAGCACCGGGCCTAGGACGACGTAGCCTGGCCGGGGTGCTCGTGACGTGGGCTGGATCACGATGGTTTCCGCAGCCCGGCGCCGGTCAGCAGGTAGGCGGGTTCGACGGTGGCGGCGTCGGCCCGGACCAGCTCGACCAGGGCGCTGCCGGCGGTCTCGGGGGTGACCAGCGGGCCCATCTGCTCGAGGTACTCCTCCACGGACTGGCCGGCGCGCGCCGCGTACGCATCCACCGCCGACCGGCCGAGGTCCGTCAGCGGGGTCATCCGGGGCAGCAGCGCGGTGAAGGTGATTCCCAGACCCGCGCGCTTCGCCTCGTCCTCGGCGTACCCCGTCATGAAGCGCTGGGTGGCCTTGGCGCCGGCGTACCCGCCGCTGAGCGGTGACCCGGCCAGTGCGGCACCGCTGCTGAACACGATTACCCTGCTTCCGGGCCGCAGCGGCTTGAGCAGGGCCTCGCGCAGCCAGTGGAACGCGATCCGCACGTCGGTCTGCCAGTTGACGGAGAAGGTCTCCCAGGTCTGCTGCTGCAGCGGGCGCATGTGCGGGCTGGCGCCCGCCACGAGAACGACGACCTCCGGCTCATAGCGTTCGAGGAGGCCGGCCGCCGCTGCGGCGTCGCTGGCGTCGGCGATCTCCGCCTGGATGGTGCCGGAGCCGCGCCGGCTCGGGAAACTCGGCAGTGGTGCGCGACACGGCGACCACCGGCGCGCCTGCATCGGCCAAGGCGGTGGCGATCCCGTGGCCCAAGCCGCGGCTTGCGCCGACGACGATCGCGGTCCTTGTTGATAGGTCGGTCATGGTCTCCTCCAGGTCTGATCATCGTCGGCGGCGGACCCGCCTCTTGGCTCGCCGTCGAGTGTCTCGGGCAGGTCGAAGCTCGCGAACGCGGCGGGCGCCCGGAATGCGGTGATCTCCTTGATCCGGTCGCCGGCGAGTGTCAGGACGCAGACCTCGCCGAGGCGATAGGTCTCCTGCTCGGCGTCGAAGCGGTAGTGCGCGAATGCGAGCTGCCCATTGGCGCGCGTCGGCACCACCCGCCACTGCACCCTCCCGCTCAGTGGGCGCGCCGCCAGGAAGGCGCCGACGGCCTCGCGCCCCGCATACCACTCGCGCTCGGGCGGCATCGCGAGCGCCGCATCTTCGGCGAGCAACGTGACGAGGCCGTCGACGTCGGTGTTCTCCCAGGCGTTGATGTAGCCGTCGACGAGCTCGCGCAGTCGCGCGTCGTCGAGCGAGCTCAGCGTCGCCTGCTGGCTCTGCTCGGGCAGGCGCTCCTGGACGGTCTTGTGGGCGCGCTGGAGGGCGCTGTCGATCGCCGGCGGCGTCGCGTCGAGGATCTGGGCTGCCTCTCGGGCCGAGAACCCGAGGACGTCGCGGAGGATCAACACCGCGCGCTGCCGCGCCGGCAGGTGCTGGAGCGCGGCGACGAACGCCAGTTCGACGGTCTCGCGCTCTTCGTAGCCCAGCTGCACGTCCTGGAACGGCTCGATCCAGACCGACTCGGCGGGCGGCGCGACGTGCGCATCGTGGGGGTCCGCCGGCGGGCCGTAATCGATCGGGAGCATCCGCTCCGGGCGTCGGCGGATCACCTTCAGGCAGGCGTTGGTCGTCACCGTATAGAGCCACGACCGAAGCGAGCTCCGGCCCTGAAAGCGCGCCAGCCCTCGCCATGCGTCCAGCATCGCGTCCTGAAGCGCGTCCTCCGCGTCGTGAGTGGAGCCGAGCATGCGATAGCAGTGGGCGTGCAGCTCACGCCGATAGGGATCCACGAGGCGCGCAAACGCGTCCTCGTCGCCTCGCTGGGCCGCGGCGAGCAGCTCCGCCTCGCTCATCGCGGCTCCTTCGGCTGCCAGAGCGCGATCTCGCCGCCGCCCGGTGCGCGGACGACGCTGCGCCAGCCGGCCGGGCCCTCGCGCGGCTCAAGCGGCACGGATGCCCCGAGTAGCCGTGCCTCGTCGGTGACACGGTCGATCCGATCGACCGCGACGTATGGCAGCCAGATCGGCGAGGAGGTCTCGCACTCAACGATCCCGCCGCCGATCTCGCCCCCGAGACCGAGGGCGAGATAGACCCCCGCCTGTGCTTCGACCCGCTCGGACTCCCAGCCGAGCAGCGCGGTGTAGAACGAGCGTGCGGGCTCCGGATCGCCGGTATGCAGCTCGAGGTGGACGAGCGGGGCGCTCATGCGGCGCCCCGATCATCCACCACGCGAGCAACGCGAGCGATGACCTCTCGCATGCTCATCGCCTCAGCCACCGGCCTCGAACGCGGGCGGCGCCACAACCGGTTCCGCCGCGCCGGCCCGCCGCCGGCTTGGCAGCCCCAGGCCGGCGGCGGCGCCGGCGAGCGAGAGCGCCGCGGTCGCGCCGATCGCCGGGCCGAACCCGTCGACGAACGCCGCCGGGGACGCGTAGCTGCCGGCTGCCGCGAACACCGCGACCACGACCGCCACCCCGAACACACCGCCGAGCTCGCGCATCATGCTGTTCGCACCGGCGGCCTTGCCGACTGCCTCCATGGCGGCCGAGCCGACGGCCGAGTTCTGCGCGGCGGGGATCGCCATCGAGACTCCGACCCCGGCGACGATGAACGGCGCCAATATCTGCGAGTAGGCCATCCCGGCCTCGGCGATGATCGCCAGCCACGCCATGCCCGCCGCCTGCAGGACCAGCCCGCCGACCATCAGCGGACGTTCGCCGATCCGGTCGGCGAGCGCGCCGGCGACGGGGGCGACGGTGATGAAGGTCGCCGTCCACGGCAGCAGCCGCAGGCCGGTGTCCAGCGGCCCGTAGCCGAGCCCGACCTGGAGCAGCTGCGCGTAGAAGAACACGGCTCCGAACAGCGACGCGAACGTGAAGAAGATCGCGGTGTTCCCGGCCGAGAAGCTGCGCGACCGGAACAACCGGATCGGCAGCATCGGCTCCGGCGCCCGCTTCTCCCAGGCGACGAACGCCCCCAGCAGCGCCATGCCGGCCACCATCGAGGCGATCAGCTCCGCGCTGGTCCAGCCGACGTCGTTGCCGCGCATCAGGCCCCAGACGATGCTCAGCACGCCGGCGGTGATCAGCCCGAGGCCGCGCAGGTCGAGGCCGGTGTCCGGCCCGTAGCTCTCGCGCATCTTGGTCAGCACCAGCGGGATCGCCGCGAGCCCGATCGGCACGTTGACCCAGAAGATCCACTGCCAATCGATCCCTTCGACCACCGCGCCGCCCACGAGCGGACCGCTGGCGACCGCCAGTCCGGTGATCGCGCTGAAGGCGCCGATGGCCGCGCCGCGCTTCTCCGGTGGGAACGCAGCGGTCAGCAGGGCAAGCGCGAGCGGCATGATCAAGGCGGCGCCGGCGCCCTGGACGGCGCGCGCGCCGATGAGCCAGCCGACGTCGGGCGCCAGCGCGCTCACCGCCGAGGCCGCCGAGAACAGCCCGAGGCCGGCCGCGAACATCCTCCGCCGCCCGAAGCGATCGCCAAGCGCGGCCGCCGTGATCAGGAGCACTGCGAAGCTCAGGTTGTAGGAGTTGACCGTCCACTCGAGCTGCTCGACCGTCGCGCCCAGATCGAGCCGGATGCGGCTCAGGGCGGTCGAAACGACCAGGGTGTCGAGTGCGGCCATCAGCGAGCCGATCCCGGTCAGGATCAGGACCCAGCGCGTAACTGCCTTGCCCTGCGAGTTCATCTGCGTCCTCCTTTGGATCATCTGCCTGAAGAGAGCCGCGGAGGACGCGAAATCCATCGCATACGAGCCGGGCCGGGCGCCCCGAAGGCGCCGGCCCGGCTCTCGGAGGGGAGATTGGCCCTACGACCTCGCCTCGGACGGCACGCTCGCTCGCTGCGGCTCGATGCCGACCCGGGGAAGGGCGCGGTCGAGCCAGCCGGGGATCCACCAGTTGGCGCGTCCCATCAGCTGCATCACCGCCGGCACGAGCACCATTCGCACGATCGTCGCGTCGACGAAGATCGCGGTCGCCATCCCGACGCCCATCAGCTTCAGGAACGTCTCCGAACTGAGGACGAAGGACATGAACACGGCGACCATGATCGCCGCCGCAGCGGTGATCACGCGGGCGGTCTTGGCGAGCCCGTCCGCGACCGCCTGGCTCGTCGATCCGTTTCCGAGGTACTCCTCGCGCACGCGCGAGAGAAGGAAGACCTCGTAGTCCATCGACAGGCCGAACAGGATCGCGAACATCATCACCGGGATGAACGGCGGGACCGGCGTGTTCGTGTCGATCCCGATCAGGCTGCCGACGAACCCACCCTGGGCGACCAGGGCAACCACGCCGTAGGCGGCGCCGATGGAGAGCAGGTTCATCACGCCCGCCTTGAGCGCGATCAGCGGCGCCCGGAAGGCGGCGGTCAGCAATAGGAACGACAGACCGACGACGGCGGCAACGAAGAGCGGCAGCCGGCTCGAGACCTGGTCGCTCTGATCCACGAAGACGGCGTTGAGCCCGCCAACGTCGACCTCCGTCCCGGTGCCGCCGGTGGCGGCCGGGATCACGTCGTCACGCAGGCGATGGACGAGGTCGCTGGTCTCGGAGTCCTGCGGCGTCGTGGTCGGCTGGACTCGGATCACGGCCGCGTCCCCGTCGGGATTGATGCGGGGCGGGCTGACCGCGGCCACGCCGGGCGCGTCGCGTACGTCCGCCGCAACGCGCTCGACCACCGCCCGGTCGTCCCGGCCGGACAGCTCTGCGGCGAGCAGCAGCGTGCCGTTCGCGCCGGGCCCGAAGCCCTCGCTGACCAGCTCGTATGCGGCCCGCGTGGTCGTGCCCGAGCGGTCGTTGCCCGCGTCCGGGAACCCGAGCCGCAGGCCCATCACCGGCGCGGTAAGGGCCAGTAGGATCGCGGCCGCCGCAATTGCGGCCGTCCATGGCCTCCTTTGCACGGCGCGGCTCCACCTCGCTGCGACCGTGTGGCGCTCAGTCTGGGCCGCCGACCGGTTCAGCCCGGGGATCCGGAGCCGGTCGACCCTCGGACCCGCGAACGCGAGGAACGCCGGGAGCAGCGTCAGCGCGGCCGCCATCACAACGAGCACCGAGAGGCTCGCGGCGAGCGCGACCCCGTTCATATAGGACGCGCCCATCACGAACAGGCCGAGCACGGCGATCACGACGGTCGTGCCCGCCACCAGGACGCTTCGCCCGGCGGTCGAAACGGCCTCGACCACCGCCTCGCGGCGGTCGGCTCCACGGTGAAGCGCCGCCCGAAAGCGGGTCAGGATCAGGAGCGCGTAGTCGATCCCCACGCCGATCCCGATCAGGCTCGCGACCGAAGGCGCCCACTCGGGGACGTCGGCCACCAGCGCGAGCACCCCGCCCAGGGAGGCCGAGATGCCGAGGCCGAACAGCGCGGTCAGGATCGGCAGTCCGGCCGCAACGACAGAGCCGAACGCGATCACCAGGATCAAAGCCGCGGCGAGCAGGCCCGCCATCTCGGGGGCCGCACCCTCCTGTGCCTCCCGGATCACGCCGCCGCCGAGCTCGACTTGCAGCCCGCTGCCGCTCGTCCCCTCGGCCATGTCAATCAGCTTCTCGCCGGTCTCGATCGGAACGTCCCAGGAATTGCGGTCGAGCTCGAGCCGCGCGAGCGCGATCGCGCCGTCGCGGGATACCTGCGCGGGCTCGGCGGTGCCGATGCCCTCGAGCCGCTCGGCGCGCGCGACGAAGCCGTCCATTTGCTTCTCCACCTGCGCGTCGCGCACCCCGCCGTCCGCCTTCCAGACGACGTCGACCGTCTCGCCCGTGCTGCCGGGGAAGCGACCTTCGATCAGGTCGGAAGCGCTCTGCGACTCGCTTCCGGGATTCGAGTAGTCGGCGTCGTACTCGCCCGCGATTGCCGGCGCGAGCGCCACGACCGCGACGAGCGCGACGATCCAGGCGAGCACCACCCGGCCGCGCCAGCGAAACGCGAGGTCGCCGAGTCGGCCGAGCGGGGTCAGATGTGGTCTAGTTCGCAGTCTCATGAGGGTCCTTTCGATGCGGGATCACTCGTGAGCTGAACGTAGGCGCGCGCGCGTCACCGTTCGACCCTCCGCGGGGCGAACTTCGCCGTCCTCCCGTGGGGGCATATCGATCCCCCCTGAAGGGGATTTCATGGGGACGCGCGCGCGGTACCGTGACCACATGGGCCGCCCGCGGAAGATCGACGTCGCGATCGCCGGCGTCACGTTCGCGGCCGCGGTCACCGTGATGTATCTGCACGGCTTCGGCACGGCCGACCCGGACGTGCGCGGCGGCGATGCGCTCGGCGTCGCGCTTGTCGGGCTCATGACCCTGCCGCTCGTCTTTCGGCGCGACCACCCACTCGCGGTGTTCGTTGTCAGTGCCGCGGGGGTGGTCGGAATCCACGCGATCGGCTATCCGCGCCAGCTGGGCCTGGTGCCCGCGGTCGCCGTCTACTCGCTCGCGGCGTACGCCTCCGACTCGCGCGCCGCGCGGATCGGCGGCCTGATCGCGGGCGGGACGTTCGTGGTCCTCGGCGCTATCGCGCTCGTCGCCGACCCGGATCCCGGCATCGTCGCCGGCGCCGTGGCCTGGGCCGGCGCGTGGGTAGCGGGCGATCAGGCGCGGCAGCGGCGGTTCCGCATGGCGACGCTCGAGGAGCGCACGCAGCGCGAGCGGCGGCTCGCCGCCGTCGAGGAGCGAAACCGGATGGCGCGCGAGCTCCACGACTCGGCGGGTCACGCGATGAACGTGATCCTCGTGCAGGCCGGCGCCGCCCGCCTGCTGCGCCAGCGCGACCCCGAGCGCGCGGCAGAGGCGCTCGAGACAATCGAGAACGTCGCCCGCTCGACGCTCGGCGAGATCGACCGGCTCGTGGGCGGCCTGCGCGAAGACGAGCCCGCCGAAGGCGGGAGTCGCGCGCCGCTTCCGGGCGTGGCCTCGATCGACGACCTGGCGGAGAGCCTGCGGGCGGCCGGCCTCACGGTCACGACTCGGGTCCAGG
The DNA here is from genome assembly GCA_963821275.1 of uncultured Thermoleophilaceae bacterium. Lineage (GTDB taxonomy): Bacteria > Actinomycetota > Thermoleophilia > Solirubrobacterales > Thermoleophilaceae > JACVRW01. Next base: position 392,773 of record CAWGDF010000009.1, on the reverse strand, counting down.
GATCGCCGCGTCGCCTGCAGAGCCCGGTCGACCTCGCCGCCTACCGAATCGTCCAGGAGGCACTCACCAACGCGGCTCGGTACGGGCGCGGGAGCGCCGAGTTGGTGCTCGAGTACGGCCCCGAGGCGCTGCACATCCAGGTCGTCAACCCGATCGGGCGGAACGGCGCGAACCACGGGGGCGGCGGCCACGGTCTGGTCGGCATGCGCGAGCGCGCCGCTCTTTGCGGCGGCACGCTCGACGCGAACGGCGCGAACGGCCTCTTCCGCGTGCGCGCGTCGCTCCCCTACGAGGGAGGAATCGCTTGAGCTCCCGGGTGCGCGTGCTGCTCGTCGACGACGACGACCTGATGCGCGCCGGGCTGCGCGCGGTCCTCTCCAGCGACGACTCGGTCGAGGTTGCGGGCGAGGCGCCCGACGGGCGCGAGGCGGTCGAGCTCGCCGCGCGCGTGCGCCCGGACGTTGTCTTGATGGACGTCCGGATGCCGAACATGGACGGGATCGTGGCAACGCATGAGCTGCTCGAACGCGTCCCTTCGGCACGCGTGATCGTGCTGACGACCTTCGAGGACGACGACTACATCTTCGGCTCGCTCAGCGCGGGCGCGTCCGGATTCCTCCTCAAGCGCACCCGGCCGGAGGACCTGATCGCCGCAATCCACACGATCGCCGCGGGCGAGGCGCTCCTTTCGCCGTCGGTGACGCGCCGGGTCGTCGACCGGATAGCACCGAGCTTGCCGGTCGGCGCGACGTCGAGTGAGCGGCTCGACGAGCTGACCCCGCGCGAGCGCGACGTGCTCGAGCTCATCGCGCGCGGCTTGAGCAACCGCGAGATCGCCGACGCGCTCGTGATCGAGGAGTCGACGGTCAAGACACACGTCAAGCGGATCCTCATGAAGCTCGGTCTGCGCGACCGCGTGCACGCGGTGATCGTCGGCTACGAGACCGGGCTCATCCGACCGGGCACCACGGCTCAGAGCTAAGCCGGCGCGGCTTCCTGCGGCGGCGCATCGCCATGCCGTGCGAGTTGCTGCCCACGTACGTCTTTGGGGCGGCGCCCGCGCCGCACGAGCGCTCGGCGCGGTGGCACGATCCGGTCATGGGGACGATGACTTCGACCGCCTCGATCCTTTCCGACTTCTGGAACGACCAGCTCGTCGCCCACGACCGTCAGGCGCTGTTCCTGGTGCTCGTCGGCTTCCTCGGGTCGTTCGCTTTCATCCGCTTGAGCGCGCGCTTGGGGCGCAGCCCGCGCGTCCCGTGGTGGCCGGGGAGCGTCGTGACCGACGGCGGGGTGCACCTTCATCACCTGGTGTGGGGGATCTGCCTGATGCTGGCGGGTGGGGCTGCCGGCTTTGCGCTGTTCGACTCGAGTCCGTGGCTCGAGGTGTGTGCCTGTCTTTTCGGCATCGGCGCCGGGCTCACGATCGACGAGTTCGCCCTATGGGTCTACCTCGACGACGTCTACTGGGCCAAGGAGGGCCGTAGCTCCATCGATGCCGCCGTCATCGCCGCCGGGGCCATGCTGCTGGTGCTGCTCGGCGGGCGGCCGTTCGAGGTAGCCACGGGGAGCGCCGCCGAGGTGATCATCGGAGCGGGCGTGGGCGCGATCCTGCTCGCGCTCGCGGCCATCTGCTTTATCAAGCAGCGGGTGTTGCATGGCGCGGCCGGCCTGTTCTTCTTCCCGATCGCAGCTTACGGCGCGGCGCGGATCGGCAAGCCAGGGTCGCCATGGGCCAAACGCTTCTACGGCGAGCGCAACCCCGGCAAACAGGCGAAGGCCGAGGCGCGCTTCCGGCCGGAGCGGCGCACCGAGCGCCTCAAGGAGCGCTTTCGCGACGCGGTTGGCGGGGAGACAAGCGATGTGTTCGAGGCGAAGCACGCCGAGGAAGCCGCGACCAGGGAGGCCGCCTCGGAGATCCGACACCGGGCCGAGCGAGTGGAGGCGGGAAACACCGACGCGGAGCATGGCCATCAGGCCGAGCGAGGGGCAACGGAGCCGTAGAAGGCTGCGGGCGCCCAGGTGCCGACCGATCGGGTTGAGATTGACCAGGGCCGCGGTCCGCTTCGGTCTCTGGAACCTCGGCGACTACCTCGTCGTGCACGAGCAGCACCATCGGCACGCCGACGTCGTGCAGCTCGATCAGCGCCGCTTTGAAGATTTCGGCGCACGAACCAGAGATCAGCCGGTTGAGCATCATGTGGTTCGGCGTCTCGAAGTCGCCGGCTGCGCACCGCGGTGATCAACCAGGCCGGTGCCCGCTGCGCCCACTGCGGCCACACCACCGACCTCGACGTCCACCACGAACCCGACGGCCGCCTCACCGTCCTCTGCCGCCCCTGCCACCAGCGCGAGTATCCCTACCACGCCTCGTTTTTGAGGCGGGCTCAGCGGACAGCTTCGCCCGCGCCCGCGCGCGCGCCGCGCGCAGCCAAGCTCTCCTGCAGCGTTATTCGCAGTCGATCTGGGCGAAGGTCTGCTGGTAGGAGCTTCCTAGCTGCTTGCCCGCGGTCTGCAGCTTGGCCTCTGCGCCGCTGACGGAGAGATCCGAAGTGAGGCCGCTCGCGATCGACTCGAGTTCGGAGGAGAACTCCTGGGTCGCCGAATCGACCTCCTGCTTTCGCTCCTCGCTGAGGTCGCCCCGCGCGTCCTTGATCTGGTTGAGGTCGTCCTCGATGGCGTTGAGGTTCCCTTCCACCCCGTCGGCCGTCGCGGTCGCCGGCGTGAGCCCCGCCAGCTCGTCGACCTGTGTCTGCATGTCGGCGCGGGCGTCGCACACTTGTGTCTGCGCCTTCTCCTCGTCCGACTCTCCGCAGCCGACCGCCGTTGTCGCAATCAACAGCAGCCCCGCGACCAGAAAACCAAGGCAGAGCACGCCCCTGCGCGCAGAAGACGCACCTCGGCGAGTGGGCTTGCGATCCATGCCCCGCACTCCATCGCCCGAGCCCACGCGACGCATCACCCCGATGGGGTGAAATGCCACGCGCTCGCCCGCCGGCTCAGGTCACGAAGCCGCGACCAGGAGCCGTGGGCGCCGCAGGAGACGTCCACCTCGACGCGAACTGACATGTCGATGCCTCGCCGAACAGACCTGCTGGCGCCACGCACACCTCGCCATGATTCCGCTTCTCCTTGCCGCCCGCGAGCTTGCGCGGGCCATCGCCGCCGTCTGGCGCGACCCCGAGACCAAAGCGTTGCCCTTCGTCGCGGGGGCCCTGGTGCTAACCGGGACGCTCTTCTACTGGCGCTTCGAGGACTGGACGATCATCGAGGCCCTCTACTTCTGTGTCGCGACGCTGACGACTGTCGGCTACGGAGACTTCACCCCGACCACCACCGGGACGCAGATCTTCACGATCGTCTACATCCTCACCGGGTTCGGCGTGCTAGTCGCGCTGCTGACCTCGGTGGCGAGAAATACTTGGAGCAGAAGGGCGAGCGAGACCCCGTGCGCGAGCGTTTCAGGGCCCGGCGACGCCGCGACAACTAGCACGGGGCTCACCCTCCCGTGGCGGCCGCGAGCGCGGCCAGGCGTCGCCGTTCCCGCGCCCCCGCCGACGCGCACGAAGATGCGTTCGTCGCCTCGCTTGTGGAAGTGGCGGTCGACAGCTACCCCGCCTCTATGCTGCCGCCGCTCCCGCTGGGCCCGGCTCGCCGGTTGCGGGCTCGCCTGCGCCCGTGCCCGGGCGAGATCAGCCGAGATCCTGACCACCGCCGATGTCAGAGGCGCGGCGAGGATCAGTCCGATCGTTCCGAACAGCGCGCCGCCCGCGATAGTCACGATCAGCACCGCGAGCGGATGGATGCCGAGCGCGGCACCCATTGCAAACGGCTGGACGAGCTGCTGGAGGACGCTGTTGGCGAGCAGCTGGAGGACGATCATTCCGCCGGCGGCGTCAGGCCCGGCGCCGCCGAGCGCCATCAGGACAGCAAACGCCCCCGCGGCCCAGGCGCCGATGTAGGGGATATAGGCGCCGATGAACGTGACCGCGACGATCGTTCCTATCAGCGGCACCCCGAGGACCCAGGCGCCGATCGCGACCACGACCGCGTTAAACGCGGCGACTATCGTCGTCCCCAGGAAATAACCGCGAAGCGCGCCGAGCACACGCCCGCTGATCGTCTTCGCAACGCCAGCGGCACCCCGAGGTGCCGCTCGGTCCAGGCGCGGATCGTCGGGCCGTCCTTGAGCAGGAAGAAGAGGCTGAGTGCAGTCATCGCGAGGAAGAAGACGAACGAGGAGAGGGCGCTGAGTCCGCCCGCAACGCCGTGAAGCAGCGCGGTGACGCTGTCTGTCGTCGCCGAGCTGGCCTCGTCCCTCGCGTCCTCGGCGGCGCCGGAATCGACTCCGAGGTCCTCAAGCCAGCCGACGATCTTGTCCTCGGCGTCGGAGAGGTTGGACTCGGCGGAAGTTGCCTCGCCGACGATGCCACCGACGACCACGAGCGTCATTCCGACCGCGATGGCGATGATCGCGAGCATCAGCAGCGCCGTGCCGACCCCGCGCGGGATGCCGTGCCTGTGCATCCAGGCCACCAGCGGCGAGGCGACGGCGGCGACGATCCCCGCCGTGAGCACCGGGAGCACGATCACGTTCGTGAGCGCGAGCAGCCACACGATGCCGACCAGCAACAGCCCCAAGCCGACCAGGAGCCACGAGTCTGCCCCGCGCCGCGCAGCCATTGCGGAACCCAGAAGATTTCGCTCAGTTCACGCGCGTCAATCTCGACGCGGTCGTCGGCATTGCCGCTGGATTCCACCCCGTCTGGGTTCGCCTTCGCCGGTTCCGGTCCTGCCATCCCCGGAGGACCGCCGACAGGTCATTCGAGTACGCCCCGGACCAACACTCTCGCTCTTGACGAGAAGCGCAACGCACGATTGATGCCCGATTGATGCCCGCTGGCTGGCCCCGGCAAGACTCCGACCCAGCGTAACCGCCCGCGATTGCAGGGGTTCCGTGAGGGGTGAGCGACGGGACTCGAACCCGCGACCGCCTGGACCACAACCGGCGCGCCGGGGGTGCGCCCACCCCCCTTTCCGCTTTCTAGAGCGATTTCTCTTGCTCCGTCTTGACCCTACTTGTGCTCAGATTGGAGCCCGAATTGGAGCCCGCTCCGAAGGCGCGCTCCACGAGTTCGCCCTCGCGCGCCGCGTCGGGCTGGTCACCCGCGCGGCGCAGAAATGGCCGGAACGCAGCGGCTCAGCTAGCCAGCGGCACCCACCGGCGGTGCGATCTGGGCGAGCAGCTCCCGCACGCGCTTGCTGATGTCGTCGCGGATCTGGCGCACGCCGTCGAGGTCGGCGTCGGCCGGGTCGTCGACCTCCCAGTCCTCGTAGCGCTTGCCGGGGTAGATGGGGCAGGCGTCGCCGCAGCCCATCGTGATCACCGCGTCCGCGGCCTGGACGACCTCGTCGGTCATTGGCTTGGGGAACTCCTTGCTGACGTCGATCCCCAGCTCCGACATCGCAGTCACGACGTCCGGATTGATCTGATCGGCCGGCGCGCTGCCCGCCGAGCGCACGTGTACCCGGCCTTTGGCGTAGTGGTCGAGCAGCGCCGCGGCCATCTGACTGCGCCCGGCGTTTTGCACGCACACGAACAGCACCTCGGGGACGTCCTTGGCGATCGTGCCCTCTACCTGGCCGAGCGCGCGCAGCCGCTCACGCGCGAAGCGGTGCACGAACAAGGGCACGAAGTCCTTCAGCCGCGCACCGCCGAGCGCCTCCAGCGATTCCGCCATGTAGCGCTCGACGGTCTCGGCGGAGAACGTTCCGGCGAACTCCTCGCGCAACCCGGCAAGCCCACGCTCAAGATGCCCGCGGGTGATCAGATCGACGTCGAGATCCCGCAGTTGGGTGGCCATCGCTCAGCTCCCTTCTACCTCGGCGGTCTGTCGGGGCGGATGGTATCCATTGACAGTCGTCAGTTCAATTGATAAAAGTAGATTGATGGCCGTCGATCTGGAGCTCGCCCCCAAGACCAAGCGCCCAGCCGGCGAGCCGTGCTGCGAGCCGGTGGTCTACCCCGACGTCGAGCGCGAGCAGGCCGAGCGGATGGCCGCGATCGCCAAGGCGCTCGGCGACCCGATCCGGCTCCAGCTCGTCGACGTGCTGCGCAAGCACGCCGGCAAGGTCTGCGTCTGCGAGCTAGTCCCCTTGTTCGACCTCTCCCAGCCCACCGTCTCGCACCACCTCAAGGTGCTCCGCGAGGCCGGGCTCGTGGACAGCGAGCGCCGCGGGCTCTGGGCCTACTACTACGTCATCCCCGACGCCCTGGAGGAACTCGCCGCATGGCTGAGCTGACCGACACCCATATCCGCGAGCACGTCCGCGAGCGCTACGCCGCCGCCGCGACCGCCGTTACCGAGAGCACCGACTCAGGCTGCTGCGGAGCACCGGCCGCCATCGCCGGCTGCGGACCGGACATCACCTCGACCGACAAGCACGGCAACGAGGTCTTCGGCGCAACCCTCTACGACGACGCGGGCGACCCGGCGCTCAAGGCAGCCGTCGAGGCCTCGCTCGGCTGCGGCGTCCCCACCGCAGTCGCCGACCTGCACGAGGGCGAGACGGTGCTCGACCTCGGCTCGGGTGCCGGAGCCGACGTGCTGATCTCGGCACGCCGGGTCGGCCCGTCCGGCAAGGCGATCGGGCTCGACATGACCGACGAGATGCTGGATCTGGCCCGCGCGAACGCAGCCGAAGCCGGCGTCGACAACGTCGAGTTCGTCAAGGGCTACATCGAGGACATCCCGCTCGCCGACGCCACCGTTGACGTCGTCATCTCCAACTGCGTGATCAACCTGTCCGCCGACAAGCGCAAGGTGCTCGCCGAGGCAGCCCGGGTGCTGCGGCCGGGCGGGCGCTTCGCCGTATCGGACGTGATCGCCGACCCCGACATGGACCAGGCGACCCGCAGCGACATGGAGCAGTGGACTGGCTGCGTCGCCGGCGCGCTCACTCGGGGAGAATTCGAGGCTGCCCTCGCGGACGCCGGCCTGGTGGAGATCGAGATCAACGAGACGCACCGGGTGCACGAGCACGCCAGCTCAGCGATCGTGCGGGCGCGCAAACCGGCATAGCGCTCGGCACTCTCTCGCAAGCTCGCGGCAGCGGGCCCCGGCGCGGCGCCAACACGGTGAGGCTCGGTGGGGCGGCATTGGAGCCCGCTTGGAGCCCGCCCAGCCGCACCGGGCGTAGTCCCGTTATGCAGAACCCCTGGATTACCAGGGGTTCTCGGAGGGTGAGCGACGGGACTCGAACCCGCGACCGCCTGGACCACAACCAGGAGCTCTACCGACTGAGCTACGCCCACCGCGTTGCCGGTCCGGCCCGCGGGGGGCCGGGTGACGTTCGGAATCTAGCAGCGGTCCGGGGGGCTGAGCGCGCGCTCAGGGGCGCAGCTTCAGCCGCTGCTTCGCGGTGACCGGGCGAGCCGCTGAGCCGGTCACCACGGCCTCGAGCGTGGGCCTTAGGGTGCCGGCACCGAGTAGCGCACGGCGGTACCCGCGTCTGAGCCGCAGCGTCAGACGTCGCGCGGTCGACGAGCCGCGGGCGCTGCCCGTGGCGAACTCGAGCGCTGCGCCCGCCGGTGGCCGGAGCCCGATCTGGCGGGCCGTGCTCGCGGCCAGGAGCATCCGTGCACGCAGGGCACACGCCTTCGAGCATCCGCCGAGCAGTCGTAGGCCGCGGCGGGAGATCCGGCGCATGCCGGTCGTCCGGCGCAGCGTCACCGTGCGGTTCAGCAGCTTCGTGGTCCGGCTGCCCGTGGTCACGGACAGCGAGAGCTTCGCTCGCACGGTCGCGGGCAGGCGCAGCGACGCTCGGGCGCGGCGGCTGAGGGCCAGGCGAATCGGCTTCGGGCGGCCGGCCATGAGGCGCCTCGCGCCACGACCGAGCCTCACCGCCCTTGCCGCCAGGCCGAGGCGGCGCGCCGTCGAGGCCGAAGCCGACAGGGTCGCCGTCACGCGGCAGGAGGACGCGCAGCCAGCCATGAGGGTGAGGCGACCGGCGATCGCATCGGAGAGATTGTGCTCGGCCGCTGCCACGGCGAAGCTGGGCGGGCTGGTGTCGGGCGCCGGGCGGGTGCCGGGGTCCGGCTTCGGCGGCACCGCAGCCACGGTCCACGTGCGCCGGGCGGGGGTTGCGTCCACGTGCCCTGTCCGATCGCGGGCCCGGACCTCGAAGGAGTGCGCTCGCGGGCTGAGGCCCGTGTAGGTCCGCGGCGAGCCGCAGCCCGCGAACGCCACCCCGTCGAGCCTGCACTCGAAGCTTGCCGCCGGATCCTCGGAGCGGAAGCGAACTGCGCGCTGGAGCCGTTGCCGCCGCCGGCCGGGCCGGACGTGATCGCGGTCTCCGGTGCGGCGTCGACTCTCCAGGTGTAGGGCGCCGGCGTGGCATCCACGTTCCCGCTCCCGTCGACGGCACGGGCCCGGAAGGTGTGGACGCCGTCGGCGAGGCCGGCGTACGTCTTTCCTGACGCGCACTCGGCAAATGCCCCTCCGTCCAGCCGGCACTCGAAGCCGCCCCCGGGGTCGCCGCCCGTCTTACCGAGACCGAATGTGGCGCTCCGCGACGCGCTTGGGTTGCCCGGCCTGGCACCGATCGAGGTGGAAGGACCGCCGTTGCAGGCTGCCCGCGCCATCTCGGTCTGCCAGGACCCGAGCGTGCCGGAATCCGGGGAGGCGAGATCGCGCACACGCAGAGTCCACACGCCCTGCCGGGGCTTGCCGTCGAAGCGCGAAAGCTGGTCGTTCTGCGGCTTGAACCGCCCTGTATAGGGGGCGGCGCCGGCGGCGATGTTAGGCGTCGCCTCATCGTCGAAGACGGTGCCCGTGAAGTTGTTCCCGGAGTTGTCCGGACCGCCCGGATGCTCGGCCAGGGTGACAGTGGTGCCGTCAGGTCCCCTCAGCTCGATCCGGAGGTCCCCCACGAATGGATGGGTTATCTGGCCGATGCGCACATCGAGGTCCTTCACGACGCCCGGCAGCGCGACGTTCACGCTCGAGCTCGCCCCTGACAAGCGGTTGTCGGGGATCGCGACCGACCCGCTGCGGGCGCTCACGGTCGGCGCCTGCGTAGCTCCGGTAGGCAGCGTGAGCTGACACAGCGTGCGAACGGCCACCCTCGCTCTAGCGTGAGCACGCGCGTCCAATCCGGCACCGCAGGGCACGTCGTCGTTGATCGCTCCGCTGAACGGCGTGATGTTCTGCTGGGTCCCGTTCGCGGGGATTTGAGCCAGTCAGATGAGTCCTGGCTCAACGTGAGATCGTCTCCGCTGAGGATGCCGGAGACGCCGGTTGCTGGTCGCGTTGCCGGCATTGAGGACCACCTCGTCGAGCTCGAACTGCTCTCCTGGCTGGAGGCCGGCCGCATCGGGGCGCAACCTGGTCGCTTCGTGCCGCAGCACCGGCGCGTTGCCCGCAGTCTCGGTCGCGTTCGACACGACAACGGCGAAGTCCTGGTCCGTAACGTCGCCGGTGTCCCGGCATCCCGTTGCCGGCGATGCTGGTCCCGGTCACCCTGACGGCGACGGGCCGTCGACGCCCGCGGGCAGGTAGACGCTCTCGAGGTTGTTGCGCGGATCGGCGTCGCCCCCGCCACCGAGCGGCCTCCGGCGAAGACATTGCCCTTGTAGGTTCGCCCGCCCGCGTCGACGACGAGATCGAGGTTGTTGACGTACGCGTTTGCACCGACCATCCCCGGAGCGTCGGTCCAGGCGAGCGTGACCTTGACCGGATCGGACGAGGAGCCGACGTCGTACATGCGCAGGACGCTGTCGCCTGTGCCGTCGAGGAGGTTGTCGTCCTGGTCGTGGAAGACGCGCGGGGTGTCGTCGAGCAGCGTCCCGACGTTGACCCGGCCCCATCCCTGCTCGGTGTTGGGCGCTGCGCGCACGGCCCCGCCCCGGCCGTCCTGTCCCAGTCCCCCCGCGAGGTCGGTGGCGGTGTTGGCCAGGATCGCCTTGGTCATGGCCGGGGACGGGGCCTGGTCATGCTCGGCGTCGTACCAATGACGAATCAGCGCCGCCGCGCCCGCCACCTGCGGCGCGGCCTGCGACGTGCCCGACGAGGCCGCGTACAGCGGGCTGCCGCCGGGTAAGACCTTGGTGCACAGCCAGGAGCCGGTGTAGCCCCGCCGTGCTCGGCCGGGCGCCCGTCACATGCGTGCCGGGGGCGACCAGGTCCGGCTTGACCCGGAGGTCATCGGTCGGGCCACGACTGGAGAGGTCGAGGAGGTCGTCGGCGTCGTTGGCCTCGGCGTCGCTCACGCCGCAGGCGTCGGTGCCGAGCGAGCGGATGTTCTCCGACGCCCCGACGGTGATTACGTTCTTCGCGGTCCCGGGCGAGTCGATCGATCCGTTCCCGACCCCGACTCCGTCGTTGCCGGCGGCGAAGACCTCGACCATCTGCTGATTGGCCCCCGTGCCGGGCTTCGAGTCGCGGACCAGGCGGTCGTACTCCTGGGCGGTCGTCGTGTACTCGCCCCATCGGTTGTCCCCCCAGGAGTTGTTCGAGATCCGCGCTCCGCGGTCCCACGCGGCGCCGGCGACGCCCCGGTACGAGGCGGCCGTGCCGCTCAAGCCAAACGAGCCGTTGCAGCGGAAGATCTTCGACGCGCCGACCCTGGCCCAGGGCGCCACTCCCATCCCGAACCGGGAGTTGCCGTCCGGGGCAGCGTCGTACCCTGCGGCGATCGACGCGACGTTGGTGCCGTGGCCGACGCAGTCGCGAGCATCGGGGTCGGCCGTGTAGTCGGTCGCGTACGCGACCCGGCTCGGCCCCGCGCCAACGCCGCCCGCGCGGAAGTTGTTGTGGATGGACAAGGTGGACCCCTTGTCCAGCCCCGAGTCCGACAGGTCGATGACGAAGTCGAACGGGCTCGCCGGGAAGCCCTCGCTCGCCGAGCCAGTCGGTGTACGGGGACGCCACGTTGCCGGCGACGATTCGCGCCGCCCGCTCGTCCAGCAGCCGCGGCGGCGACCAAGGCGTGATCGACACGACGCCGGGATCGGCGGCCAGGCGCCCGACCTCGGCGCCGTCGAGGACGAGGAACTGGGTGCGCAGGGCGTCCACGCTCGAGGCGGCCCGCACCTCCCGCCCCCCCGCCTTCGCGTCGGCCCGCGCCGAGGCCCCTGCGTCGCCCGACACGGTCTGGACCGCCACGGCGCGCTCGCCGCCGGCCGTGAGCTCCGCCGGCACCTTGTCGCCGGCGGCGACGGGCGTAACAGCCCGGACCGCGGCGTCCGTGCCCACCAGCCTCGCCAGCCGGTCCACCTCACCCGCGCGCGCGTATAAGAGATAGCCGTTCTCGGCGGCGTACTGGACGATCTGAGCGCCGGTGGCATCGAGGCGCTCCCGCCAGCGCGTCCTTCACCGGCCCGACGAACTGGACTACCGCCAAGACCTCTTCGCGGTCCGGCGCGAGCCTGCCCGCCAGCGAGGCGCGATCGTTGCGGGGGTCGATCTCGGCGTCCGGCAGGCTGACCTCGCGCATGTCGTCGCGGCGGTCGGCGCCGGCAGCGCGCAGGCGGGAGTCGTCCGCCCCTGCGGCCTCGGCCAGCGTGAACTCGCGGTAGCGCGCGACCACACGGGCGTCGCTGCGCTGGAGAGCCGCCTGTCCGTCGGCCGTCTTCGGGACGAGCAGCAGGTGCGGGCGGCGATCAACCGACGGGGCGGCCCCGGGGGCATCCTCGCTCGGGAGGCCGACGCCGGCCACGAGGGCGGCGAGGATCAGCGCGAGTGCTAGCTGCGAGCCTGAGCGGGAGCGGTCGATGAGTGGGCCCTCCGAGAGCCGACCCTCGGAGACTAGTGACCCATAAACCCCGTTCGGGCTAAGAAAGTCGCGCTCAGCGGGAGGCCGGCGTCACCTCGGCCGGCGCCTCCTGCTCAGCCACGGCCTCGACGATCTCGCCAGGCTCGCCCTCCTCGCGTGCGCAGACCACGCGGAACGATCCGGTGCCCAGATCGGGGTTGGTCCGGATCGGTAGCCCGCGAATCGTGTCCCAGCCCAGGCGCTCCACCTCGAAGGGGTTCATCTCGACCGCGACCGCCGGGAACTCGCAGGTGGCGTTGTGGTGGTCGATGGCCTTGCTGATGACCTCGAGGTTCTTCGCCTCGGCCGAGCTCATCGCGACGCGGGCTCCCCGAGCACCTTCATGTAGTGGTCGATCGTGCGCCGGAGGCCTTCGCGCACCGTCACCTCGGGCTCCCAGCCCAGGAGCGCCTTGGCGCGGGTGATGTCGGGCTGACGCACCTGCGGATCGTCGACCGGCAGGGCCTCGAACACGATCTCGGAGCGCGACTCGGTCTGCTCGACGATCAGCTGCGCCATCTCGAGCAGGGACATCTCCTGCGGGTTGCCGAGGTTGACCGGCTCGTGCACATCCGACTCGGCGAGGAGCACCAGGCCCCGGATGAGATCGTCGACGTAGCAGAAGCTGCGGGTCTGCGATCCGTCGCCGAACACCGTCACGGGCTTCTCGGAGAGGGCCTGGCGCAGGAACGTTGGGACCGCACGGCCGTCCTGGGGCCTCATTCTTCCCCCGAAGGTGTTGAAGATGCGGGCGATGCACGTGTTCACGCCCTGCTGGCGCAGGTAGGCCATTGCAAGGGCCTCCGCGTAGCGCTTGGCCTCGTCGTACACGCCGCGGGGGCCGATCGGGTTGACGTTTCCCCAGTAGGACTCGGGCTGGGGGTGCACGAGCGGGTCGCCGTACACCTCCGAGGTGGAGGCAAGGAGGAAGCGCGCCCGGTAGGCCTTGGCCAGGCCGAGCGTGTTGTGCGTGCCGTAGGAGCCCACCTTCAGCGTGTGCAGCGGCAGTCGCGCGTAGTCGATGGGCGACGCCGGGGAGGCCATGTGGTAGACGAAGTCAATCGGCTCGTCGACCTCGTAGTGCTCGGTGATGTCGAGCATCTCGAAGCGGAAATCCACGCCGTTCTTGAGGTGCCTGATGTTCTCGAGCGTTCCCGTGTCGAGGTTGTCGACGCAGATCACGCGGTGGCCGCGGGACAGCAGGTAGTCGCACAGATGGGAGCCGAGAAAGCCGGCCCCGCCGGTCACGAGAGAGGTGGGCACCGCGCTGAGGCTACCCACTCGGCGCGACGGGGTACGCAGATGCAACCGTTCTAGCGCCTGAAGTAGCGTGCCCGCATGCCAGAGATGCCACTTGCGTCAGCGTCCAGCCGCCGCGCGCGGTCCGACCCCGACGGCCACGCCCGCCATCTAATCCGCTACGGCGGTGAGTTCCCCGACTTTCTGGTCGAGCAGGCGGAGGGCAGCTGGCTGACAACGGAGGACGGGCGCCGGATCCTCGACTTCACCTCCGGGCAGATGTGCGCAACGCTCGGGCACGGGCACCCGGCCATCGCCGACGCCATGCAGGAGGCGACCGGGCGCGTGGTGCACCTGTTCAGCGGTTTCCTGTCGCGCGACGTCACCGAGCTCGCGCGCGAGCTGATGGCGCTCCTTCCCGAGCCGCTCGCGCGGGCCATGTTCCTCTCCACCGGCGGGGAGGCCAACGAGGCGGCACTCCGGCTCGCCAAGCTCAACACCGGCGGCCACGAGGTCCTCGCATTCGCGGGCTCGTGGCACGGAATGACCGCCGGCGCGGCCTCCAGCACCTACAGCGCCGGCCGCCGCGGCTACGGCCCCGCCCTGCCCGGGACGATGGCGTTGCCCACGCCGAACCCCTACCGCTGCCCGATCGGCCACTGCCGCGAGCGCTGCGACCTGACTTGCCTCGACGCGGGCTTGGCCCTGGCCGACGCCCAGTCGACGGGTGCGCCCGCCGCCGCGATCGTCGAGCCGATCCTCAGTGCGGGCGGGATCGTCCCTCTGCCGGAGGGCTACCTGGCGCGGCTCAAGCGCCACTGCGAGGACCGAGGAATGCTCCTCGTTCTCGACGAGGCCCAGACCGCGCTGGGCAGGGTCGGAACGCTCTTCGCCTTCGAGCAGCACGACGTCGTGCCCGACGTGCTGAGCCTGTCCAAGACGCTCGGCGGCGGCCTGCCGCTCGCCGCGACGGTGACGACCGACGCCATCGAGGCCGACGCGGCCGCCAAGGACTTCCTCCACGTCACGTCGCACGTTTCCGATCCGCTCCCGGCGGCGGTCGGCCGGGCGGTCGTACGCACGGTGCTAGCCGAGGGTCTGGCCGAGCGCGCCGTCGCGATGGGCGCCCGGCTCAAGGCCGGGCTCGAGGAGCTCCAAACCCAGCACGAGCCGATCGGCGACGTCCGCGGCGTGGGGTTGATGCTGGGCGTCGACCTGGTGGCCGACCGCGAGACACGCGAGCCCGACGCCCGCTACGGGTCGGCCGTGACCGCGCGCTGCCTCGAGCTCGGGCTCAACGTCAACGTCATCAAGTTCGCCGGGCTGGGCAGCATCCTGCGCATCGCGCCGCCCCTGACGATCGCGCCCGAGGAAATCGACCTGGGCCTGGAGATCCTCGACCGCGCTCTCGTTGACGCTACGGGCGGGTGACCACCCCGTTCATGCAGCGGAACGGGAAGGCGGTCGGCCATCGCATGAACGCGACCGATCTCGATGCCCGAGACGCGCGTCCTCGAAAGTTGCCTGGCGCGAACATGCAGGGAGCGGAGTTCGGCACTTGGTTACGGGGACGGTTATGGTCGTCGCCGATGAAGCGCAGCGAGGCCCTTGCTCCCCTCTCCCGCGACCACCATCACGGCCTCTTCGTCGCTCTGCAGTGCAAACGCGCCGACGCCGACACGGCGGGAAAGGCGCGCGAGGCGTTTCTGAGCTTCTTCGAGCAGGAGGGCGCTCGCCACTTCCGTATCGAGGAGGAGGTGCTGCTGCCGGTCTATGCCCGTCACGCCGAGCCCGACCAGCCCGCGGTGGTGCGGGTGCTGGTCGAGCACGTCGATCTCCGGCGGCGAGCTCAGGATCTGGCCGCCGGTGCCGAGCCCGACCTCGCGGAGCTGCGTGAGCTGGGCGAGCGGCTCGAGCTGCACATACGTCACGAGGAGCGGGTTCTCTTCCCGATGATCGAGGAGGCGCTGCCGGCGGAGGAGCTGGCGCGTCTGGTCACCGCCGTACAGCGGGCAGAGGCCGCCGGCGACTGACGCTATTTCGCTCTCACCAGAAGAGAGAAAGGGCCGAACAGATCTCCTCCACCCGGTCCATTCAGCAGCGGTAGTCCGTCAGGAAGCGCGTGATGTAGCGATTCCAGGTAGCGGTCGTCTGCGGAAGCGGAAATGGCGACCGATGGCCGCCCAAGTCCTCTTCGCCGCTAACGAGTCCGCCCGGGTGCTCGGGTTGCCCGACCTGTGATTGGACGGCTTGCTTTCAGCCGCCGCGACCGCTGATTCGGATTGCGTGTGATCATCGCGGTCAGCGTCCCCACGTTCGCGGGCTGCCGATCTATCGCGCGGGTCGGGCCACCGCTTGATGACCAGTCAGTCGACAGCCGCCGCCGATAGCAAAACGGTGCTCGGGCGACATGAGCGCCACGACCGACTCGACTGGCAAGCCGGCATTGTCCAGTCGAAGCCCCACTATGGCGCTGCCGACCGCGGAGACCCAGGCAGCGCCCCGGCGGCAGCAGCCACCACGGCCACCACATGCGGCCAACCGGCCTGTGCGTCGTCGCCAGCCGCCTAGTCCGTTCGCCAGAGGCGGCAGGAAGCTGCGACTGTGCTGTGACCTCCGGAACCATCGGACGGCTCTCGCTGAGAGACGGACCGATGCTCGTCGGTCCTGTGCTCGCGGTCAGGCGCGACGGCGCCGTCTGGCGGGCCTCCGCACCGGCGCTCCTCGCCCAAGCAGCAGACGTGCTCCGAGTGCCCGGCTGCACGGAGGCAGCGGTCCGCTCCGCGCGGACCCGCACTTGCGTGGCCAGGCGTAAGCGGCACCGCCCGGTCAGTGCAGTGGATCGATTCGCCGTGCGCGGGAAGGGCTCGTCGGAGTCCGTCTGGTCTTGGCTGCGCTGCTCCGGCAGGCGGGCTGCGCCAGCGCTTGACGCGCGGGCGGCCGCGGCACTAGGCTCGCGCGTAACCACCCAACACGGGAGGAGACGGTGGTGAAGCGCCCACTCATCGGTCTGGCCGTCCTCGCACTCGGGCTCACGGTCGCAGCCTCACCAGCAGTAGCCGCCGCTCCGGAGCGCTACACGTTCGAGTTCGAGGAATCGGACACGATCGACTGCTCGACGTTCAATCCGGCGTGGACGTTCAACGACGATTTCGTCGACTTCTTCGAGGTCCGTGGCCAGGTGTGGCTGGACGATGCAGGACAGCCGATCAGAGCGATCGACCACATCGTGCACCGCTCCAACGACGTCAACAGCGTCACCGGGTTCACGTTGCACGAGCACAACCACTTCACCGCGAAGTACGACTTCATAGCCGGGACCGTGACGCTGAACGGTGCGATCAACATCATGCAGCGGCCGGGCGCCGGAAGCGTGATCCTCAACGCCGGCCACAAGGTTTTCGATCTGGAAACCGGAACGCCGATCGTCCTCGCGGGACCCGACCGCGCGGACGACGAGGACTTCTGCCGCGCCGTGGCGCCCTAGCAAGCGTTCCCAGCTCACGTCGTCGGAGATCGGGGTGGCAGCGGCGAGCCGCAACGGGAACCGCGGCCACCCTCGTGGTCGCTCCTCCTGTTGTAAGGCGGGCGATGCGCATGTCGCTCGTGACGAAGCGCGGGCGATACCGCTGGGCTGCGCAACCAGGAGCCCTGACCCGGGTTAGCGTCGACAACCCCAACCAACGCGGGGCGCACCATGAGACACGTCATACGGACCTTCAGCCAGAGGCGGGTCGCGCTGCTCGCACTGGCCGCCGTGCTCACCGTCGCCGTCGGGGCGGAAGCCCAGGCCGCGAACCGCGGGAAGGTCGTCCGCTATTGGGAGCGCCAGCTCCACACCGGTGGCACCATCCAGCTACTTGACTACCGGATCCTGCGCTGCGGGCCGCACGCTTGCATCGTGCGCTGGCACATCCGAGCCTTCGTTCCCGGCGGCTTCAACGAGTACGTCGGCCAGGACGCTTGCTACCCCGACGTGCGAGTCGCGTGCGACACTCGCGAGCCAACCGTGAGATGGGTCGCCGCGGGCGGAGGCTAGCCCGTTTCGATTTCGCGTACGCCGCCCGCACGTTCGTAAACAGACCGGGGTAGTGGGGCAGGGCGCTACTTTCGGTTCGCATGAAGTGAGGAGTAACTCATGGCTGCGGATGAGGCGTGTGAGGACCGATCATGCGTCGGCAGACCTCCGGACCCGCCCTCCGCGTTGACGAGCGTGACAGTTGACGGGTTGCCGGCGGGCGTGGGAGGATCGATCCGCGTTGGGGGCACCGGGTGGTCACGAAGCCGCTCGCAAACGTCAACACGGAGGTTGCCGTGTCCCGTATCACTCGGATCCTGGTACTCGCTGCGATCGCGCTCTTCGCGGTGGCACCGGCGGCGAGCGCCGTCCCGACGAGGAAGCTGGATGCCCATCTCGCGGCACTGTGGACGACGGTGCTAGAGACACCGAGCGCCCAGAACCCCTTCGGCACCGGCGGTCCCGCATTCGCGTGCTTCGACCTCGGCCGGACGGTTGCGCCATTTGGACCGCGCGGCGTCGAGTCGTGCACTGTGAAGCCGGGCACAAAGGTATTCGTCGCGGCGGCGTCATTCGAGTGCAGCACGTTCGAGGGGAACGGGACCACTGAAGCCGAACTGCGGGCCTGTGCGCGCGAGAGCGACGCGGACGTCGCCCCCACGGTCACCGTCGACGGCAAGACCGTGCCGGTGGCGGAGGTTGAGACACCGCTCCTGAATATCGTCCTGCCGGCCGACAACATCTTCGATCAGCCGGCCGGGACGCAAGGCCTGTCCGTCGGGCACGGCTGGGTCGCGCTCCTGCACCCGCTGACGCCCGGAACCCATACCATCGTCATCGGCACCACCATCACGACGACGATCGTCGTCAAGCCCCGCGGTAACTAGTACAGAGGTGGTGACGGCGGCGGAACGGGGACCGCCCCTCCCCCTTCCTGATGGCTCCAGGGGCTGCGGGTTCGAGCCCTGGCCGGCTGCGGTATCGCTGCTCTCCTCTCATTGGAGCGGTGTGCCGCTCGGCCTGCGGCGCCGCTGGTAAATCAGCTCCGTCGACCAGCGGCCGGTGGCTGGGGTGGAGCTCGATCCAGTCGGGGCGGCGCTGGCCCGAGAGATCTTCAGCCTCGCCGCGCACTACTCGGTGCGCCACATCGCCCGCGTCATGAGTACCCAGTGCCGGCAGCACTGGCACCGCGGGCGAATCCATGCCGTGCTGCGCAACTCCTCCTATCTCGATCCTCCGCCGGGGCTTGAGGTTGTTCCCGCAGCGCTGGTGGCCAAGGGATGCGCGGGCGGCGCGGCCGCACGAGCCGGCGCCGCGTGGAACACGAGCGAGCCGAGCAACTCCGGGAGTTCCGCGACGAGAGCGGCGATGTCTGCTACTCACGCCGCTTTCGCCAGGCCGTCTAGGCGCGCTCACCGTCTAATCCAAACGCTGGCGGAATGGATCAGTCCGTGTTACTGGTAGTGGTCCGAAGAGGGGGGCGCCGCATACTCAACGACTTCCCCTTCCCGCGCCTGGTCGGTTCGGCTGGTCCCGAACCCAGGCTCCCAACCCACTGATAAGGGGGAACGCTTCATGCGTCGTCTCAAGCAGTTCTGGCCCTCGCCGGCAACGGCGATTGCCTTCGTGGCGCTGTTCGCCGCGCTCGCCGGTGGTGCTGTCGCGCTGCCGGGCAACAACACCGTCACCTCCGGCGACATCGTCAACAGCACGATCAAGTCGAAGGACATCAAGAACAGCCAGGTCAAGGCGCAGGACATCCGCGGCGGCGCTGTGAGGTCCTCCGACGTGAAGAACGACGCTCTTACCGGCGACGACATCACCGAGACATCGCTCGGCAAGGTCCCGAACGCCGCCGCGGCTGACGCCGCGACGAACGCTACGAATGCCGGAAACGCCGACACGGTTGGTGGCAACACGATCGTGTTCGCGACGATCAACGGACAGGCCGCCAACGGCTCCGCCTCGGTGCTCAACTTCGGCGGCGAGCAGATCGCCACCAGTCCTCCCGGCGTGACCGCCGAACGGCAGGTCTCGGGCACCTACCTGGTGACGTTCAGGGCGAACACCGGGACGGGCAAGTTCGTGAACGTCAACAGCGTCGACGACCTCGCGATCCAGGCAACCGGAGAGAACTTCTCCAACGCCAGCGCAGAGGCCATCAGCGCCACCGAGAACGAGGTCGTGATCCGGGTCAGGCTCCGGACGTTCAACGGCGCCAACCCGGCGAACGAGGATTTCTCGGTCCAGTTCTACGCCCGCACCACGAGCTAGACACCAACAAATCGATGGTCGACCGGCCCCGCTTCGGCGGGGCCGGGGTCGGTCCTGTCCTGGTCGACAACAAGCGGTACGCAAGCATGCATCGGGCCGCCCTGCCGTGCTGTTCCCGCCAGGTCGGCAGGGACGCTGGCCGCTTACTACGCACATCCTTACACGAGGCCGTGACCCCGGAACGGCTCCGCAAGCGCTTCAGTGCCCTGCGCCTGGCCCTGGCCGCCGACATCGAGGCGCTCTTCGCTGACAGCGCCGCCTCCTCCTCGGGCTACTGGCTGAAGATCCGCGCGGTCCTGCTGATCGGGGTGGAGCGCGTGCTCATGGCCGTAACTGCGCTTGGCTACCTCCTGGTCATGGCCGCCATCTTCGGCCGTCTTTGCGTGAGCGGGCACGACTGAACTCCGCTCGCGGCTTCTCCTCCCGCACTTCGTGCAGCGCTTCAGGTCATCCGCGGCCGGCGTGGACACACGAGATGCCCTCGCCGGGGGGCGAGCTTCCCGCCCCGAGTACTTCTCCAGGTAGCGGCTTCTCTTGCTGTGGTGGGCGCGGGCGGGGCGGCACCGCGGGTCCCGCGCCCCTGCCGAAGGCGGCACGCCGCAGGAGACCTCCGTCTCGGCGCGAACTCACATTGTCGATGGCCCTGCGCCGACCGGACGCGCTGGCGTGATCCCTCTGCTCCTGGCATTCCGGGGTCTTAGACAGGCCATCGTCGCCGTCTGGCGCGATCCGGAGACCAAGGCGTTGCCGCTGGTCGCGGGGGCCCTAGTCCTCACGGGGACGCTCTTCTACTGGCGCTTCGAGGACTGGACGGTCATCGAGGCTCTCTACTTCTCGGTCGTGACGCTCACGACTGTCGGCTACGGGGACTTCACCCCGACCACCACTGGGACGCAAATCTTCACGATCATCTACATCCTCACCGGACTCGGCATACTCGTCGCCCTGCTGAGTGCGGTCGCCCAGCAATACCTCCGACGTAAGGCCGAGCCCGATCCCCTACGCGAGCGTCTGAGGGCACGACGACACCGCGACATCTGACGTGGAGCGGCGTCGGTCAAGTTCGCAGGCTTGAGTTGAGCCGCAAGCTGGGGACGATTTCGCGCTCGGGGGGGCTTCCGGGGCGGAAGGCGCGTTGCCTCAGTGTCGTCGACTTGCGAGTCAATCTGACATTCGAGGGCTGGTTAGCTCATGACCCTTTGTCCGTCGCGGCCCGCGCTCTGGGATCGGGCGCTGCCGGTGGGAGCGGCTGCCCATAGTTGTCTCGCGGGCCTGCGGGTGGACGGACGCTGGCCTGGACGATGCGCGTGCGCGCCCCGGCAGCGCCGGCGGCGCTATGTCGGTTCGGGCTCAGGCGATCCTGGCGGCCTCCCAGATGAACGCGGTCAGCTCGCGCGCGCAGGCGACGGTGGCGACGTTGGCGGGCTTTCGGCGCTCGACCGCGAGCTTTGTCGATTGGCGGTGAAGGCGATGCGGGGCGCGCCAGGCCACCTCGACCACGCGCGGATCCTGGCCCGCCTGACGGGCTCGCAGCTGATCCGAGGTCCGCGGTCGGCGCCAGCAGTGCTTGGCGGCTTCGACCAGCAGCCGCCGCGAGTGCTCGGGGCCGGCCTTGGTGATCGAGCCCTGGCGACGCTTCTCGTCGGTGGTCCGCTCGGAAGGGACCAGGCCGAAGAAGGCGGCGAGCTGGCGGGGATGGCCGAAGTGCTCGAAGTCGCCGACCTCGGCGCAGAGCCCGGTCGCGGCCAGCGTGTCGATGCCCCGAAAGCAGCGCAGACGCCCGATCGTCTCCGCCCTAGTCGGCGAAGGTGGCCTCCGAAGCGCGATCCTCGAACGCGAGGCGGCGCAGCCAGCGGTGATGGCGGATCGTCCAGCTATTGCCCGGCCCCTCGAAGCGAACGCCGCGGCGGCGCAAGAAGTCCGAGAGGCGCTGACAGGCTCGGTTGAGATCGCCGCGCAGGTCCTCGCGAGCCCTGACCAGAGCGCGCAACTGCTCCTCAGCAATCTCCGGGACACGCACGAACGAAAGCTCGCCGGCGGCCAGCAGACGCGCCAGGCGCTCGGCGTCGCGGGCGTCAGCCTTCACCCGGTCGGCGGACTTGCGAGGAATCAGGCCCGGGGCGCAAACCCGCACGTCCAGCCCTCGGTCACACGCGGCGCGGGCAAGCCCAAAGCCGGTCGGCCCCGCCTCATAGACGGCAACCGCCTCGGACCCGAGCCGCTCCAGCAACGGCAGCGCGACGAGCGGGTCGCCGCTCAGGCGACGTCGCCCAAGCTCGCCAGTGTCGCGATCGAGGACCCCGGCGTGGGTCTGGATGGCGTGGACGTCGAGGCCCACGAACTTCATACTCCGCGACATGGTGGTCGGCACCTCCTATGGATGGGGTGTCGGCCCGAGGCCCGTCCTCCGACCCAGTCCCCGCACCTCTATGCAGCGAGGCGCCGGCCCCCTCAAGCAACAGGAGCGGGCAAAACCCACTCCACAGGGGCTAGCACGGCGGCTCACCTTCGCCGTGGCGGGCGGAAGCGGGCGGCCTCGGCCGTTCCTAGCGAGGCTCAGAGGGACTCGGCTGCGGAAGAGGAGGAGGACGGCCCCCGCGAAAGAGCCGCCCCCCGAAGACGAATCAAACCGGTGGCGCGTTCCCTAAGGATCGATCCGTTGGTCGTCTTCGCGACGATTGTCTCACCGAGGGAGGAGGGCACCGGGAAGGAAGTTGCGCTGTCCCTCGGTGCCCTCGCTCCACCCATTCACACGCGGCCCTGTCATGGGTGCCTCGGGTTAGTTGGGGCGCACGATCAGATTGCGCTCTTCCTGCACGTTCGTGCAGAGCGTGGTGCACTCCTGCATAAAGGCTCGGACGAACGCATTTCCGGGCCTAAGCCCGAAGGGCCTAACGGAGGAACCACCGCTGTTCTGAACGACGACGCTCCACGTCAACGTCCCACTCTCGGGGCACGTCCCCGGGGTGAAGAACCCGACTCCGGTCCTTTGGTCCGGCGGGCCCCCTTGAGAGACGAAGACGCCCAATATTTGGACGTTGGTTCCAGGCGTACAGGTCGCGGTGCCACTGACGAGCATATTGTTCTTGTCGAGGAGGGTGGCCGACTCGGTGGTGATCGTCGGCTGGGCGAGCGCCTGGGCGGAGAAGGCGAAAACCAAGCCGAGCGTAAGGCCGAGCACGGCAAGTGCTTTGCGCGGCATGAGGGGACTTCCTTCCGCTCGGAGTCTGGCTGACCGAGTGGTCAGCCCGATACGGAGCGCGCTCGAGCGGAGCTTGCACGGTGCCAGCCTGTTGTCAAGCACGTTTTGGTCGTCGATCGGCGGCGAGGATTCCCGTGGCCCAAGTGAGGTACGCCGAGCACTGGCAGTGAGCTGAGCTGAGGCGTCCGAACGCGCTGGCATCCTTGGCTCGAATGGCGATTGCAGACATGGTGCTGGCCTTCCCGATGGCGGCCTCGGATCTAGGCATCGCCGGGATCTCGGCCGGGGCGGCGCTGCTGGGTGGCGTGCTGGGCGCGCTCGCGGGGGGGCTGATCACGTATTTGGTGGAGCAGAGCCGCCACCAGCACGAGCGAGGGCTTGAGCAAGAGCGCTGGGAGCACGAGCGGGAGCTGGAGCAGCGGCGCTACGACTACGAGCGGGAAACTCGCAAACGGCAGGAGCTGGACGTGGCTCGTGGCCTGGCCCGGATGATGGCGAGCGACTTCGCCGAGGCGGAGGCGAGGGTCGAAACGGAGCGGAATATCGGCGACTGGTCTGAGTCTGCCACTTGGAATGCCAGCCTGGGACCCGACGACCGCAAGGATCTGTTTCGGCACTTGCGAGCATCGGAGTTCACTGCCGTGATCCAGGGCGAAAGCGGGCTTAGAACTCTCGATCAGATACGGGAGAGCGTGCTCGGCGACGACAGCGAGGCAAGGCGAAGGAAGCCCTCGGACATCGCCGCCAGCTTCAACACCGCCCTGTGGGAAATACGCAGCGCGCTGGCTGCCCTGCATCGGCTGGGGACCTCGGGAGACGAACCCCCGGGAGAAGAAGAACCAGAACCCGGGGCCGGGCAAGATCCTGAGTACCCGGCCCTCTCAGATGGACCCACCCCTGCGGTTCCCCAAAACGGATCGCATGGAGCAGATCACTCAGCTTCCAGAGAGCAGAAAACGGCCTTCCTCTCTGAAATCGCCTAGCGGTACCTGATCTGCCTATTCCTCTTCACGGCAGTGCTAAGAACTTGCTCATTCTCACTCAGTGTCGTACAACCGTTTGCCTGTCGGCGCCGTCTGAATAGAAGGCGAGAGAATAAGCACCATTGAAGGTGCCTATTTCCAGCGCTTTTGCGGGAGTGCCCCGGGCAGGACTCGAACCTGCGACCCGCGGCTTAGAAGGCCGCGCCGACCGTTACGACCCGTCACGACCCGAGGCGACCGGATCGGCCGCAAGCCCGCACCCCGAGCGGGATAGCGCGGGCCGAACCCGATAGGCAAGCGGAATCCGATCCGGCGCCGTCACGGGCGTTTGGGCCAGGACTGGGCCAGAGGGCGGGCCGAGGCCAGCGCAGGGCGTCAGACGGCCGCGCAGGCACCGAAGTCACCGCGTTTTCTTGACCGTGCCAGCGGACCCCAACACGATGGGCTGGGTCAGGATCGTGGTCGGGGTGACCAGCTATGCATATCCTCGACTTGGCCAGGCCCACACGACGGACGAAACCGGCAATAGCGTGAGCGGAAACGGGAGTCCCATGGCCGCGGGTCCATCCGCCGGCGCGAAGGGGTGCCCGGGGGCGAAGATCCGGCCGCGCCCCGCCGGCCGGCGAGCCCGAGTACGGCCAGACGAACGGCATATTGCTTCGGACCACGGCTTCCTTGCTCGCACGCGCGGAGGACCGGGCGGATATGGCGGCCGCAGCGGCGGCCACGCCACTTACGACCGTGGCCCATTCGGCGGCGTTCACGCGACGGCTGTTCGACACGACAACGCCGTCACCTCCTCAGCGACAGTCCGGCCCGCGCCGCTAGCGGGGGGTACCCCTAACGACCCCCGCGGAACCCTCCGGGCCTGCCGCTCTGAGTGTCTGCCGTGCGAAAATCCGCCCCATGTCGCACCGGCCGCTGCCAACCTCGAAGGATCAGCGCCGTGGCCGCGCCAGCCACACGATTTCGGACGCGCCGCGCACCCCACCACTGCCGCCGGATGGGCTGACGGCTAGGAGCGGGCGGCGTGGCGGGAGCTGTGGGCGTCGCCGGTGTCGGTTCTATGGACGAGCGACGACGCGCCGGCTGTCGTCCGGTTGATCCGGCTGCGCGCGAGGATCGACGCCGAGGGCGTGATGTCCTGCCCGGTGTCGCTGTTCTCGCAGGTCGGCCAGCTTGAGGACCGGTTCGCCCTGAACCCGCGGGCGCGGCGCCAGGCCGGGATCGTGGTGGTAGCGGCCGCCCCCGAGCGCACCGGCCGGCGGCTGCCGAACAGCCGCGAGCGCGAGCGCCTGCTGCGCGGCTGAATTGCAGCGAACTCGACCCCGGGTGCTCCGGGATGACAGCCGGAAGCGAGCTGGGCTCGGCTCTTTCGGCCGCTCCAGCGCCGCGAGGAAAATGACAAGCAATCGCTCGATCCCGCGAGCGGTGCAGACGAGCCGTTTGCGCGGCAGCGAGCTTCTCGGTCCATCGCGACGAGACTGTCGCTGAGGGCCTCCAAGCGGGAGCCGGCGGGCTATGAGCAAGCGCCCGCGCGAGGGGCTCGTGGCGGTCGCCTGGGTGCTGCTCGTCCTCGGACTGGCCGCGGCGCCCAGACGCCGTCTCGCCTCCTCCGGCAGCGTGACCCCATGCTTACGGGCAACCGCCGCGGGTAACCAAGCACAATGTCCGTGCCCGGAGTTGAACAGGTGGCTGCGGTCGTAGCCCGCGAGCAGGCGAATGTTGCGCGGCGCGAACTGACCGCTAGGGCAAGACAGGCCGGCCCCGGGGTCGCGATGGTGGGTGGCGGTGCCCTCCTCGCTGCGCTCGCTTCTGGAACCGGCACGGCCGCGTTGATCCTCTTGCTTGCTCGTCGCCCGGGGGCGTCGGCCGCGCTCGGAGTGACTGGCGCGTATGCCGGTGCCGGCGCGTTCCTGGCCCGCAAGGGGCTCGCGCGCCTCCGGGAAGCCGGGCCGCCCCTCCCCGACGTGCCGGTTGAAGACGAGCCTGTTCAGAACGCAAGCAACGAGCCGGTTGAAAACGCCAAGCAAGACCTCGGATCTGCGAAGCGAACCAGCAAGTCGGCAGCGAAGTCGCCCCGAACCACCAAGTCGGCAGCGAAGTCGCCACCGCAGCCGACCGGTCGCCCGAAGCCGGAGTCAAAGTGACCGAGCTCTCGCCGTCGCGCCTCCCGTACGCAGACGGACCGCACGCGCCAGCGAGCATCCTGAGCTTCTCGCCCGCCTGAAGGTCCGCCGCGCCGCTCGCGCCAAACAGGCCGGGCCCTCGCCGCCGATGAAGCAGGGGCCGACGGCAACCCGTCCCGCATAACGCGGGGCCGCCCCGACTGACGTGACCCGCACGTGTAGAGGCTGCCTGTAGCACGTCGCAGCTGGCAACAGGTACGCCATGGGCCGGCCGTCCGACGCAAGGGGAACGGCGCCCCAGCCGTGACAGAGACCCTCTTATCCGCCTCGGACCGGGAACCCATAAAGGGCGGCCCGAGGCGGATGTCGGAAGAAAGGGAGGCTTCCGTAATGCCCGTCCTGGGTGACGGACACCCGGGCGATGGTCTGGCTACGCTACATGCGCGGTCGGCTAGGTTTTCCCTACGCCGCTGCCGCCGGCTGCTCAGTCGTCAGCGCCGAGTAGCTCGACCGGGCCCTCGAGCGCCTCGACGACGTGCTGGCAGACCTCCTGTTGTCGGGCAGGTCAGTGCATGTGGGTAGCGCGACCTGCTTACTTTGCCTTGCGTCTCGCCTTCCGTCCCGTCTTCTTACCGGTGCCCATGAGCTGGTGGAGGCGCCCCTTGTCCTTCGCCTTGCTGTTGCCCGTGAGCGCACCCATTGCCTCCGTGATGCGTCCGCGGGCCCTCTGTGTCCGTCCAGCCATGCAGGTCTCCCGCTGCGCGACTACTACCTCGGCGGGACGCAGGTCGCCTTCGACGCGATCGAGGCGATCCGGCGCCAGCTCTCCGTCGAGCTGGGACCGCACGGGATCCGCGTCGTCACCCTGGAAAGCGGAGGAGTGCCCGAGTCGCTCCCGGAGGGCTTTGAGGGTCGCGAAGGGATCGTCGAGCTCATCGAAGGGCAGACGCTGCTGGGACGCGGCGCGACGCTCGAAGACGTGGGCAACGCGGCCGTCTTCGCCGCGTCGGACTGGGCCCGCAGCATGACGGCGGCGACCATCAACGTCAGCTGCGGCACGCTCATCGACTAGCGATCCGCTGAACGAGCGCTTCCGCTTTGGCGTCGTTGCAGCGCTCCCGACGCTTTCAAGCTCGCGCTTGCAACGGACTGCCATGAAGGAGGGCCCCCGTTGGTGACACGCTCAGTCGTGTTCGTCAACCGAGAGGCACCAAGGGGGCCCGCTTCAAATGTTGCACGCTGGATTAGATCTGAGTCGGCGAAAGGTCGACGTCTGCCTGCTCTCTGACGAAGGGGAGCAGCTCGCCCAGCTCGTCGCCGCGCCCGACGTCGACGCGCTGCGAACGTTGGCGCGGCGGATCGATGAGGACCACGGCGAACCGGTCTGCGCTGTTGTTGAGTCGATGACCGGCGCCCGGCTCGTCCACGACACGCTCGAGCGGGAGGGCTGGTCGGTCGAGATCGCCGATGCGCAGAAGGTCAAGGGTCTCGCTCCTTTGGCCTGCAAGACCGACAAGACCGACTCGCTGGTCCTGGCGACGCTCTCGCAGCGCGACCTGGTGCCGGCGATCTGGCTGCCCGATCCGAGCGTCAGAGAGGAGCGCGAGCTGGCCCGCTTTCGCATGCACCTGGTCAAGCACAAGTCGGCGCTCAAGAACCGAGTCCACTCGACGATGATCAACTTCGGCAGCCCCTGCCCGGTCACCGACCTGTTCGGGGCCGAGGGCAGAAGGCTGCTCGCGCAGCTCGACGTGCCCGAGCCCTGGCGTTCAAACGTGACCGCCTCAGTCGCGCTGATCGACGACCTCGAGGACCAGATTGCTGAGCTCAATCGCCGGCTCCGCGAAAGTCACGCCGACCACCCCTACATCCCGCTGCTTTTGAGCGTCCCCGGGATCGGCTGGGTGCTGGCGTTCACGATCGCCGCCGAGATTGGCGTGATCGAGCGCTTCTCATCGCCCGAGAAGCTCGCCGGCTACACCGGGCTCTGCCCACGCGTCAACCAGTCCGGCGACGCGGACCGCCGCGGGCCGCTCTCAAAGCACGGGCCGACCTACCTGCGCTGGGCGCTGCTCGAGGCGACCATGCACGCGCTCAAGCACCCCGCCTACCGCGCCCGCTACCAGCGCAACAAGCGCCGGCTCGGCAAGCAGCGCGGCGCCAAGGTCGCCCAGGTCGACATCGCCCGCCGGCTCGCCCACGCGATCTGGCACATGCTCACTCGAAACGAGCAGTTCGCTCCCAGAGGCGCCGCTTTTCGTCTGGCGGCCTGACCGCCCCCTTTGGACATGCGCCCGCGAGCGAACGTTCCAATTTCGCCTGATCCTCCCGACCAGGAGGCCATAGAGACATGAGCGCTGCTCCACACCACGAGACAGAGAGAGGACCCGCACAGAACCACCGACCGTCACTTGATGCCATGAAGGAGCGGGCCTCCTAGCGAACCGGTGCCCGAGGCGCTATGTCCGTCGGGCGCACACTGTTTCCCGGATCGGAGGAGGCCCACAGATGAATTCTGTCGGCATCGACCTGCACCGCAAGCGCTCCCACGTGGCCGTGCTCGACGAGCACGGCACGCAGCTGCTGTCGCGGCGGATCGTCAACGACCCGCAGATGTTCCTGGAGCTGCTGGAGGGGATCGACGGCGAGTCCAAGATCGCGCTGGAGGCGACCTACGGCTGGGAGTGGCTGGCCGACGTGTTGGAGGAGGCCGGCTACGAGCTGCACCTCGCGCACCCGCTCAGGACTAAGGCGATCGCCGCCGCGAGGGTGAAGACCGACGCCGTCGACGCGCGCACGCTGGCGCACCTGTTGCGCGCCGACCTGCTCCCTGAGGCCTATGTCGCCCCGCGCGAGCTGCGCGATCTGCGCGACCTGCTGCGCCACCGGGTGGCGCTCACCCGCATCCGCTCGGCGCTCAAGCAGCGGGTCGGGGCAATTCTCGCCAAGCACGGCATCCAGCGCCCCTACAGCAACCTGTTCGGCCCCGGCGGGATGCGCTTCCTCGAGGAACTGGAGTTGCGCCAGGGTCCCCGCCAGCGGCTCGACAGCCTGCTATCGCTGATCTCCGGCTTCGACCGCGAGATCGATCAGACCAGCGCCGAGATCGACCGGCGCGCCAAGGCCGACCCCTACGTCGAGGTGCTCTGCCAGATCCGCGGGATCGGGCGTTACATCGCCATGCTGGTGATCGCCGAGGTCGGCGACATCTCGCGCTTTCCCTCCGCCCGTCACCTCTGCGCCTGGGCCGGGCTCACCCCGACCGTCCGCAGCTCCGACGGCAAGGCCCGACTCGGCCACATCACCGGCCAGGGCTCGCCGGCGCTGCGCTGGGCCTTGGTCGAGGCCGCCCAGCACTCCGCCCGCGGCAGCGGCCCACTGCGCCAAGCCTACGAACGGATCAGCAAGCGGCGCGGCAAATCGGTCGCCAAGGTCGCCGTCGCACGCAAGATCCTCACCCTCTGCTTCTACGGCCTGCGCGACGGAGAAATCCGTTGCCTGACGCCACGGGCCAAGGCGCGCACGATCAGAACAGTGGCGGTCACACCATGACCCGCCGCACAACTGCCGCTGCCCCCAACCCCGAGGCGACCAGCGAACGCTCGAGCGAGCTCGCGTGTTGTCAATGGCCTCCACGCGCCCACCAGCGCCACCGACGGCCGCGAACTTGATTGAGCCCTCGAGCACCGCACGACACTCCGGCCCGCCCAGCGCGGCCGAATGGATGACTGGACCGCTTCCGCCCGCCTCCCGGCCGTCAGCCCTACCCGGGACGCCCAACCAGCCGAGGCCCATGACCGCCCCTTGACACGGCCCGCTCCTTCATGGATGACACCAGGCCCTTCTTCATAGAGACGACGAGCGAGCGCGCTGGTCGATAGCACTGCTTCCCGACGAGGCTGTCGCAAAACCCCCTCGCTCGTTTCCTCCAAGGGTGCGGAGGCTTTGTAAGCGCTTCTCCGCCCTTCTGGGAGAGCATCGCTTGTGATTTGACCCCCGAAATCGGGCCCAGACTCCTTTGTGCGACAGCCTCCGACAAAACCAGCAGTCATCTGCCGCTCAGCCGGGTCGCGTCCAGGATGGCCTTAAGCCCACCGAGAAGCAAGGGGGCCCCGTCTAGCGACGGCGAAGTGCGCCAGCGCTGCTGAGGTCGCGCGTGGCGGGAGCGAGTGCGACAGCGCGACTCGTGCTATGCGTCGCGCTCAGCGCGGGGCGGGCGAGCGCAGGAGCGCTGCGGTTACATCAATAGTGCGGATGACCACTGTCGGTCGCTGGGCTTCGCTTAGCCGACTGCAGCGGTAACGCGGGCGTGTCGGCGACGCTTGCGTCGCCGACGCCACTCGCCAGGTGTCAGTCGTCGATGAAGAACTGGATAAACGACAGTGCCTCGGGAGTGTCGATCCGGGCTGTCCAGTCCGTCGAACGGCAGTAGCTGTCACCGTGAGAAGTCACCGAAACGATGGTGTCGGTCTCTCCGGCCCCAGCGCCGAGGAAATGCGGGCCACCCGAGTCGCCGTTGCAGGTGCCGCCGTTGCCCGTGGCTGGATTCATAGAGAGCTTCAGCCAGCCGGCACTAAGTTGGATAGCCGTCTGCACCGCGTAGCGACGCACGCCGTCGTCGGAGAGCGAGTTTGGGCCCTTAGTCTTGTCGTTTCGCACCAAGCCGTAGCCGACGGTCGTGAACGCCGCCGTCTTCAGATCGATCGTGTCGAGCAGACCCTGCGCCGGAAGATCCGCCTGACCCACCCCCGGATCGTCCTCGAGCACGATAACGGCTACGTCCACGCGCTTGGATGAGCTGCCGTACTTGCCGTCGTACGACGGATGGGCGTGCCCGACGCCCATCACGAGGTCACTCTCGTCGAAGTGCGGAACCGGGTCGTCGAGGCCGAGGTCGGAGATGAAGGTGACACCGAACTCGTAGCCGGTGCCGAAGAACAGATCTGCGAAGTACTTGCAGTGGGCAGCGGTAAGGAAGACTCGCTCGCTCACCATCGTCCCGCTGCACCACGGGATCAGGGTGCCGTCGTCAAGCTTGATGACGAGCCCGCCCACGTTCGGGTGACGGTTGCCGTCGGGCTGCCCGAAGGTGATCGCGTCCGCCGGCGTCGTGGCCATGAGCGCTACGGCTGCAGTCAGGAGCAGCAGTCGCCGCATTGTTTCCCTCTTTCCTTGTGGAGGAGGCTGCGACTCGTAGCCTCTTGTGCTCGAGGACTCAAGTCAAGCGGTTTCGTCCGTATTTGGCCTCGACGTCATTCCCGCGAGGCGGCCATGCCACCGGGTCGAGTTGGCGTGGGGCGAATAGTGCGGATGACGACCGTCTTCAGCCACGGCACGAGCTCGTACTCGCGCGTAGTGGGCGCCTTGCGCAAGAGGATTTCGAGGCCTCGCTGATAGGCGTCCTCGGCGTCCTCCGGGGTGGCGGCGTAGCGGCGCGCGGTGGCGAGGATCTGTGCGCCGTGCCTGGCGACGAGCGCGGTCGCGGCAGCGTAGATCTCGCGACGACCAAGGGGCTCCATCGGGCTTGGCTCCTTTCGGCGGGCCCGCCCCGCTGACGGGCCGATCCCCGCCCACCCGCGCGCCCGTCAGGGCGTGCCACCGTCGGGTGGCGGGTCGGCCCGTCAGCGCGCGTCGTTCTCTGTGGTGCGCATCGCCTCGTAGAAGGCGAGCACGGCGCGCAGCTCGTCGACGGCCGCGTCGCCGAACTCGGCGGCGACCGAGAGCAGGTCGTGGACGCACGGCGCGGCGCCCTGCTCGCGGCGCTCGATGTAGCGGCCGACGAGCGTGGCGATCGCGAGGTCCTGCTCGGTGAGCTCGTCGCGCTCGGCGGGATCGGGGTTGTGGCGCTCGCTCATCGCAGCCGCGCCTCGACGGTCTGGTCGGCCAGGCAGCAGGGTCCGCTGGCGGGGATCGCGTCCCAGCGGGCGGCCTGATCGAGATAGTCGGCGACGATCGCCTCGAGCTCGGCCATGCTGGTGAGCTCGCGCTCGATCAGATAGCGGCGGCCGCGCCCTTGGGCGGGGACGTCGACCAGGCGCACGACGCCGCGGATGCGCTGGCCATAGATCACGCGCTCCCCGGCTGTGATCGTGTAATGGGCCAGCTCGACGCGGCCGTTTGTCTGCTCGCCGAGATGCGAGGCGGGGGTGTTCACGAGCGGCCTCGCTTTCAGGTCGCGCTGGACCCGTAGCCCGAGATCTCGAACTCGCGCACGCGGGCGCCGTCGCCGCGGCCGCGGGCGAAGTCGTCCTGAACCCCGCGGATCTCGCGCCGACGGTCGGATCGCCGCTCGGGCGTGCAGCGCTTGAGCTCGTCGATCAGTCGCGACGCCTCGAGGCGGGTCCGCGGCGGCACGAAGGAGATGCCCCGCGCGAGCGCCAGCTGCCGCAAGTAGCGCTGCTGGCGGGGTGTCGGCGGTGGGCCGGCACGGTGGCTGGTCTGTGGGTGGTGATCGGTCATGGCCGCGCCTGGGCACGGCGCGCGGGGCCGTCAAGCCCTGGTCCGTCAGGACTCGCGAAGCGACGCGCAGCGCAGGGCTTGACGGCCTTCCGGGCGCGCCGTGCTTGGCTGGCGGACAGGACCGGGCGCCACCCACATCAGGTTGCCGACGAATGCCCGGCCGGACGCTGCAAGGGCGCCGTGACGCTTCAAGTCGTGGCCAGCACGCCTTCGCCCGCTCAGGCCATGAGCTTGCGGGAGCGCGCGGCGACCCTCGTTGCCCACGCAAACGGGCCATGACGGTGTGCTAGCCCGTCGCGCTCAAGCTCAGCGAGCGTGTCTTCAACGCGAACCGTGTTCCAGCCCATCTGAAGCTCCAGCTCGCTGCGCGACCAGTGGACTCGCGGGTCTTCGGTCAGCACACCGAAGAGCGCCCCAGCGTCGTCGAACGGCTCTCGCTCGAGCAGTCGCATCGAACGAGCGTATGCCGCGGCGAGCGGAAGCTCCAGAGCCAAAACCTCAAGTCCGGGCCCGGTGCCGAGGGACGCGACACGGCCGACGGCGCGCGGCTCGCGCTCGCCGATGCCGGAGGTGAGGCTGGCGGCATCGCCGTCACCGCCGAGTACCTGGACGTCGCGGGGCGCAACGAGAGCCGCTCCGACCCGGTCACGGCGGGCGAGAACGCTCGCACCGCGACCGAGGACTCGGCCGCGATCGCATACATCGGCGAGCTCGACTCGGCAACGAGCCGGACCTCGGTCCCGATCACCAACTCGGCGGACATCCTCCAGGTCGCGCCGGGATCTGGCGCGACCGACCTCGTCGTCACGGAGACCTTCGACGACTCGGTGCCGGAGGACGTCCAGGCGACGGGGGAGAGGACCTTCGCGCGGGTCCTGCCCTCCGACGAGGTCGTGCGCGAGAGCATTGGCTCCGAGGACGTCATCTCCGGCCCGGCCGACCCGGAAGACCTCCCGGACGCGGGCCAGGAGATGCCCACCCGGTTCGAGGACGAGTACGGGCGCGAGCCTGGGCCGTGGGCCGCCTACGGCTACGAGGCCATGGCGTCCGTCCTCGCTGCCATCGATCGCGCCGGCGATCCGCTCTCGCGCTCCTCCGTCGTCGACGCCTACTTCGACGGCACGGAGCGCGACTCGGTCCTCGGCACCTACTCGATCACCGCCGAGGGGGAGACGACACTCGATGCGCCCTTGGCCGCCTACTACGTGGAAGCAGGGGCGCTCGTTCCGGAGCGATAGCTGCTAACCTACAACCAAATGGTTGTAGAAACGAGAAGCAAGACCGACGACGTCTTCCACGCTCTCGCCGACCCGACGCGGCGCGACATCCTGCGGCGCGCAGGGATGGACGCATCGTCCGTCTCGAGACTCGCCGACGTGTATCCGATGTCGTTCGCGGCCGTGCAGAAGCACGTCGTCGTGCTAGAGCGCGCCGGACTCGTCACGAAGCGCCGGCGTGGCCGCGAGCAGCTCGTCGAGGCCGCACCCCAGACGCTCGCCGAGGCACGGCAAGCGCTCGACGACCTCGAAGAGGTCTGGCGTGGCCGGGTCGAGCGGATGTCCGAGCTCCTCGAATCCGACTGACAACACCCAAACAAAAGGAAGCCTCCATGTCCGTCACCACCGTCGAACCCGACCTCGACAACCTGACCCTCACGGTCGTCGCCGACTTCGAGGCGTCGGTCGAAGAGGTGTGGGAGCTTTGGGCTAACTCGGAGAAGCTTGGGCGCTGGTGGGGACCGCCGGAGTATCTGACGACCTTCGAGCCCTACGACTTGAGCGCCGGCGCCGAGATGGCCCACATGATGACGGGTCCCGACGGCGACAAGCACGAGGGCGTGTGGCGGATCGAAGCAGTTGATCCGCCGCGCTCACTCGAGCTGAGCGACGCCGACGTTGACGAAGATGGCCAACCAAACGACGGCCTCGCGCTCACGGGAATGGCGATGGAACTCTCGGAGCACAACGGCGGCACCCGGATGACAGTGCGCTCCACATTCTTCTCGCGCGAGGGGATGGAGGCCATGGCAGAGGGCTTCGCCGAAGGCCTCCGGTTGTCGCTCAGCCGGATGGAGACGCTCCTCGCGGCGTAGGGCTAGCGGCCCAAGAGAGGTCCCTGAGCGCGGGCTCGAGCTCGGGGAACCGGAACGTGTAGCCCTTGTCGAGCAGCGTCGGGTAACCGGCGGGCCTTTGGAACACGCCGCGCTGCCACGACGCCCACCGCGGCGATCCCGCTGCAGCCAGCTTGCAGGGCGTGAACACCGGCCACCCGCCTCCGCCACCAACCGCCATGCGCTCTATTGCGGGCGCGGGCGGCGCGGTACTCGTCGATCGTGATCCCGGGCGGGATGTCCGTCTCGACGTAGGTGAAGCTCGCGTCCGGCGGCTTCGCGCTCACTCCGTGGCGTCCAGGCCGAACAGGCGCCGGAGTTCGCCGCGCAGGCGGAGAAGTCGGCACCGCGCGGGTCGTAGCCGTAGAGCGTTGCGGCCAGGTCGTAGATCGTGCCGCCACGCCGGCAGCGCCCGAAGCAGTACCAGCCGCGCGCGGCGTTCTCGTAGACATGCAGGCTTGCCTGCCGGTCGTCGTGGAACGGGCACTGCACCTTGCGGTGACGCGGCACCTCCACGCCGAGCAGCCGCCGGATGTAGACGTCCGGCGGGATGGCCAGGAGCGGGTCGTCGCGGCGCTGCGCATCCGGCACGTGCACGGCGTTGTGGCGCGGCTGCGGCGGGTCGGGCAGCCCGGCGACGACCTCGGCGGCGGCCAGCCGCCGCTCGACGTCTAAGCGCAGCGCCGTCACGGGCGCGGGCGGCTGGTGCTTGTGCGAGTAGGTCGCGGGGACGCGCAGGATGCGCGCGGCGTCGGCGGAGGCGGGATCCGCGCCGAGCGCGTGCGCCAGCCGACGGTTCGCTCGCTCTAGCTCGTCGCGTGCCAGCGGCTTCGTCAGCGGCCAGTAGGCGTGGCAGTTGCTCCTCGGTGCCGGACGCGACCACGATCGAGGGTTGCGGCTCGAAGCGCTCGAGCGCCTGCACCGCGTCGTCGCCGTCGCAGTCGGCCCAGAGCACGAACGCGCGCCGGACGGCGTCGCGACCGCCGTGCCGGCGGGTGCGGGGCGCGCAGCCGACGTAGACGTCGGTCCGCCTTCCGAGCGCGATCGCTCGCGTCGCCAGGGCGCGCAGGCGCCGGGGGGCGTCGAAGACCTGGCCCATGCGCTGCCCGTCGTCGAGGCGGTAGCGCAGCTCAAGCAGCTCCCGGGGCGTCCGGGTCCCCGGCGATGGCGGCGAGGAAGCGCGCGGCGGTCGCGCGGCGCGTCGCGGGCGGTGCAGTGGTGTGGGTGGCGTGTGCGGTCATCGGAGCGCGAGAGGTCTGGGCCCGCGACCGCCGGGGAAGAGCGGCCGCGGGCCCGTGATGGCTCAGGCGGCGGAGTCGCCGTCGCGCCTCGCCGCCGACGGCGGCGGGCTCGGTCGGGGACGACTCGGCGTTGGCCTGACCGGTGGAGCGGTTGCGGCTGGCGAGGAACTCGACGCGCTCGGCGACGATGTAGACGCGGGAGGCGTACGAGCCGTCCTGCGTCTGGAACTCCTCGAAGAGCAGGCGGCCGTCGATCGCGACCTCGCGCCCGGCCTTCAAATAGTCGGCACACGCATGCGCCTGGCCGTCGAAGCACTTGACGTCGAAGTAGCCGTCGTTGCCCTGCTTGCCCGCTCGCTTCACGGCGATCCGCAGCGCGCAGATCGCGGTCCCGCCGTCGGTCTCAAGGAACTTCGGGTCCTTGGTGAGGTGGCCGGTGCCGGTCCAGCGGTTCATGAGGTCCTCCTTCGCCCTGGTGTGGGCGGGTTGGTGACTGACGAGGCGGAACACGGCGCCTAACAGGCGGGCGAAGCGCACCCGCAGGGCGGCCCCCGCAGGGCGGCCGAGCCCGAGCGCAGCGAGCGGCTTGCGCGCAGACCCGCAGGCGCCGACACTTCGCCGTCGGCAGTCGCCCTTGCCCGCCAAGACAGGCGTAGCGCCCTCAGCCGCGACCGCCAGCGGCCACCACGCCCGCGCTAGAGCTCGCGCGGAAGCCAGCGGCCCCTCACGCCAGCGGCGGCAGGCGCGCCGGGAGCGAGAACAGCGTGTAGGCGATCGGAAGACTCGGATGCGCATATGCCTCTGCCTAAGAGAGGCCCGCACCTCCGAAAGCGGCCCCCCTCCCCCGCGCCCCCGCGCCCGGAGGCACTGCGCCGCCCCGAGCCTTCGCGCGCAGGCGCCCGCGCCGTCGGTCGGCAGGAGGGGCGGGGTCCCCCAGCGCCCGGCCGGGGCGGGTATCAGCCCAGGTCCGAGCGCGTGAGCGTGCCACGAGGCGTGAGGAGGCGGCATCGCGGACAGGGCCCCGCAGCAGCACACAGTCGCCCCACCACGCGCAGAGCCGACAGAACCGAACCGATCGAGCCTCCGCCGACGCCCGACCCCGCCTTCAGCCTCCCGTCCCTACTCCCGATTCCTCGCCCGCCCTACCCCCGCATCTCTCCGCGTCGCCTCGATGGTCGACCCACCGCTCTCAAATCAGACACCAATCCACCCACCACGCCCGCCCCTGCCCCGTTGCCGCCGCCCCGCCCCCGGCCCCCCAGCACCCGCCTGGGCTAACCCGCCCCACGTTTACCTGGCAGGTCGAGGAAGGGGGTCCGGTGCGAAGCGGCGGACCCCCTTCCTCGCAAAGCCCAGGCGGGAAGCCAAAGAAACACCCCAAGGCGGGGCGGCGGCCTGTTGCGCTCATGGAAGAAACCCATAGAACGAAACAGATGGAGCGAAACACAAGGAGGGAACTAAGTCCGCCCGCCTTGCTGGAAGGGTCCGGGTTGTCGCGGGATGAGCGGCTTGCCTGCTTCGCGCCGCAAACGTTTTTACCGGCGATGAGCTAAACGAGCGGCGGGAGGCCAGCCGTGAGCCGCTCGTCCACGTTGAGCTGTAGGACTGCGTTCTCCCACCTGCCCGCTTTCTCGGCGTCGTGGGGAAGGAGTGCCTCCAGGTCAGCGGCCCGGCACCCGCCGATCACCGGGACGTGGTCCTGGTGGTCGATCTTGCGCGAGCCAGCGGCCGGGCTACTTCGGGTAACGTCGAAAGTGCACCCTCGACATCTCGCGCGCCCGCACCGAGCCTGGCAACGAGCTGGTGCGGACGCGCGAGGAGCGCCTGGGGGACCGTGCCCGCGGCTAGGAGGAGACGTGCCCGGCCTTTTGCTGGGCGCTGTCGCGCAGGCCGTCGGCTTGCTCGCGTCCGGCCTCCTGAGCGGTTTCCTTGGCGCTGTCGGCGGCTTGGCGGGCTACCTCCTTGCCTCGGTCCATGGCCTCCTGGCCGGTCTCCTTCGCCTTCTCCTTGATCTGGTCGGCCATCGGTCCGATCTTTTCGTCCTCCATGCGGGTGGAGGGGATGACGAGGCCACCGATGAAGCCGACTGCGACCGCGCCGATCGCCAGCCCGAGCGGGTTCTCCTGGGCGATGCCCTTGGCGCGATGGGCGCCCTGCTTGACGTCGCCGCTGTCGGGTGTGGCGCCTGAGATCTTCGACTTCACCGACTCGACCCGGCCTGAGACCGCCTCCTTGGCGCGGCTCGGCACGTCGGCCTTGTAGCCGAGCGCCTCCACGGTCTCGCCCACGCGTTCGCGGGTCTGCTCTATGTCCTGCCTGATTTGGCCTGTGTCTTGGCCCATTGCACGTCCTCCTTCACGCTTTCGGTTGCTTGTTCGGGCACGGGCGGCCCCGCCTCCTGGACCTTGTTGCGGCCCTGAAGTGCGAGCACCGCGCCGATCGCGCCGTAGACCACGGCGACGATCAAGGCCGCGAGCCACAGCGGCATCGCCGAGTCGAGCGCGACGATGATGCAGGTGGTAAGCGCGGCGAGGGCAAAGACGCCGAACAGGCCGGCTCCGCCGAACATGCCCGCGCCAAGGCCCGCCTTCTTGCCCTTCTCGCCGAGCTCGGCCTTGGCGAGCTCGATCTCCTGGCGCACGAGCGTCGTGGTGTGATCCGAGAGCTCCTTCAGCAGCTCCCCGGTCCCATGCTCGCGCAGGTCGTTGTTGTGATCGGCCGCCATGGCTCAGGCGTGCGGCTCGAACTGGCTCTCGCGGGTGCCGTGGCCGACAGCCTCGCCGGGATACACGCCCGTCGTGCCGTTGCTCTGCGGGGAGAGCGAGGAGCGATAGCGATCGCCGCTCGACGCCTTCAGCATCCGCGATGCCGCGAAGCCGACCAGCAGCCCCCCGGCCGCCACGGCCCACGGGTTGCGACGCGCGAAGTCCTCGACGTCGCGAAGGATCCGGTCGCCGTCGCTCTGCTGCAGGTAGCCGCCGAACCGCTCCGCGCGGGCGGCCGCCTGCTCCACGTAGCGGGCCGGCGCGTCCTTGCCCTGCTTGCGCAGCTCATCGGCCACCGAGCGAGCGTCGCTCGCGTTCGAGCTCACCTGGTCGCCCGCCTGGGTGGAGCGCCGGTCCACCTCCTGGCTCACACGTCCGCGCGCCTGGTCGGCGGCCTCACGCGCCTTGTCCTGGCCCTGGGCCGCGGCCTCGCGGGCCTTGTCCTGGGCCTGGCCCGCAACCTGGCGGGCCTTCTCCTGTGTCTCCGTCATGGTCTACCTCCTCTGGAGGGTTGGGGATTCCGTCCTGCTTCCGCGCTCGAAGCGACGGCCGTCCGGGCCGGGACGGACCTCACGCCGATCGCGATCGGAGACCAGTCCGGCCGCCAGCGCGGCGACGGTGAGCAGGATGTGCAACACGTTGTCGGCCGGGTTCACCGGGAACAGGCCGAGTACGTCGTGGCCGTCGATGAGACCGATGACCGTCACGACCGCGTAGATCGCTCCGAACGCCAGCGCCGCGGTTCGCGCCGTTCGGTGCTTGCCCATCAGCGCGAGCAAGAAGAGGCCGGAGGCGACGTGCACGATGTTGTGCCAGCCGTTGACCTCGAAGAGGATGAAATTCTCGCCATCGAGCGCGCCGGGATCGCCACCTGTGCTGGTGTCGAACTTCGCCTCGGCAAGGAAGCCGAGCAGGCCGACCACGACGAGCGTGGCGCCGACGATCAGACAAAACCACTGCGCGGCCGAGCGGCCGCGGTTGCGGTTGCGGTCATCCATGGGACAACTCCTTCAGCGTTTGGGGGTTGGGTTCGCGGTCCGCCCAACGCCCTGAACAGACGCCTGTCGTCCCACACTCCCTATCTCCAACGCCAACTGGGGTAAACCAATTTGTCTCATCTCGCATGACGGGCGGGTCCGCCCGACGCGCCTCCCTAAACCCTCCTCGCGACACGTCGCTGTGCTCACCGCCCCTCGATATTGCAAATCGGTTACCGAGGCGTAGCGCTGAGGCGCGCTGGGTGGGTCCTCGAGGGGCGTTCGTGCCGGAGGACGGTCTAAGTACCGATCGGAGAGCTGGCCCGGCGCCCGGGCGTGACGACGTCGGCTCTTCGCTATTACGAGCGGATCGGCCTACGGTCACCCGCCGCGCTCGCCGGCCAGCGAGCCGCACCCGGCGTCGACGAAGCCGTGTTCCACGCCGGGAACCTGAGCAAACAAGTCTCCGCCCCCCTCACGTGCGCGTCATGCCGCCTCGAGCGGCCAGATCAGAGTGTCTTGCCGGGCGCTGTAGTGGAGCAGCGGATCGGAGATGAGCTCCAGTCCGAGCGGCCGCGCCATCGTGTTGAGCTCGATCGTCGCGCCGGCGGGCTGCAGCGGCCAAGGTGGATGGTGGATGTCCGCGCGCAGCGCTCGGCCCGCGCTCGTCGACCACGTATAGGCGGTAGCGCTCCGCCAGCCACCGCTCGAGCGACCCATCGTCGACCGGAAGCCGGGGACCCGTAGGGCCGTAGCAGGCCCGCAGTTGGGCCGGAGGCCCGCTGGAGTCGATCCGTTCGCTCTCGTAGTGAACCCTTCCGCCCTGGTGCCGGGCACTCATCTCGGCGTGGAAGTACGGCAGCCGGTACGCCCGTCTGGCGACGGCTACCGCGGCAAGGCGGGCGGCGTCGAGGCTGAAGAAATAGATGCCGGGGTATGCCCCGTAGTCGACATAGGTGCGCACGTTCAGTTCCGGGAAGCGCGACAGCCGGGGCAGAGGAGGGGTACCGCGTAGTCGCAGTCCGCCCACCACGAACGGGGTGACACCGAGCCAGGCTTGACCCTCGCGCAGGTCGAGCTCCAGAGGCTGGGGGATCAGCGGCCTGAGCGCTTCCGGTCTGACCGCCCAGTGCGCGAAAAGCAGGGAGTACCAGGTCTGCCCCATCAGCCAAGGTCGCGCCGGTAGCGGCCATGGGCGGTGCGCCGTCTCGGCCAGCCCCGCGCGCTGGCTCGGCACCTCGTCGGCCACCAAGCCGACCGGACTCACGGCGACCTCCGCCGCGTCGCCGACGGCGCGCAGCCCAGCTGCACGCTCGCTCTCCTCGTCGAGGAGCGCGGCTCAGCCCGCCGCCAGAGCATCCTCCGCTTTGGCCAGCTTCAGCGACGCCGCGCGCATGTCCTGGAAGTGCCGTTCCTGGATCGGCCGCGCCCAGTCCACGAGCTCGCGGATCCTGGCGTCTCCCGCCTGCTCGTTCATGGCCCCGACGATCTCGACATGGCCGAGCTCCCCGGCCTCCGTCATCAGCAGGAACTCGACCCCATCGAGCCCATCGACGTCGTCGCTCAGATAGGTGCCCATCATCTCCTGCGCCTCGGACTTCGTCTCGCGCGCCTTCTCCGTCAGAGCGGTCTTCTTGCCCTCGAGCTCGCTGGCCAGCTGCTCGCAGCGCTCCGCCGTCTCAACCGCTTCCGCATGCATCCGCTCAAGCGTCTGCCGCACCTCCTCGTCATCGACGAGCTTGTTCACCTTCTCGGTCGAGTCCTTCGCGGCCTGCGCGAGACCCATCACCTCGGCCAGCTTCGTCTCCAGCTGGGTGAGCTCTGCCATGAACTCCTCCTTTATCGATGACCGGCGGACTTCACTTGCTCAACCCTGATTCCGAGGCCAATAGTCCGGAAACCACCGCCGACTCGGTTCAGGCCAAAGTGCCAGGTAGGGGTGGTGCTCCGTCGCCCGCTAGACGCCTACCGCAGCACTGGGGCCGACCCGCCGTTCGGCGCGCGAGCGCACGGCACGGCGATGGAGGGCCATTACATGCCTGTCGTCGACGCCCAGGCCGGAGCGACGCTCGTGCTGCTCTGCGGCGTCTGCCGGGGAGCAGGCGAACCGTGGGCTGCCGTGAACGCCTAGACGGCTCAGACGGTCTCGGCGCTACTGCTAGACCGTAACCGCCAGATAGGTCTGCCACTCGCCCGCCGCCGCTCTGCTGCACGGTCGATCCGTCCAGGCTGCCACCACCGTCCCCTAGCCCGGGCCGGTCGTGCGGGTGGGTTCGCTGGCCGGCGTCGTGGCGCTCTGTTGCTTCACGGCGGCCTGGCTGTGGTCTTGGTCGGCGTGGCCGGCGTCACCCGCCTCCGCCGCCGCTCGCTTGACGCGGCTTCCCTCTTCCTCGCCCGCCACCTGCTCCACGAGGTCGTTGAGAGCGCCCTCCGGGTCGGCGACCCCCTGCTCCTCAAGAGCCGTAACGGCCGTAGGGGACGGCTTCTCGACCTGGGTGGTCTGGGCGATGGCAGAGCCGATCACCACCGCACTGAGCACAGCATGGACGACGAGCGCCACCCCAAACCAGATCCAACTTTCGGTTGCGAGCGCGACGATCACCCCAACGACCAGCAGGGCCGCCCCGATCACCAGGATCATCGACCGAGAGGACACGAAGGCCCCACGAAGCGAACGCGGCTGACGGGAGATAGACCGGTCGACGTCGACGTCGGCCTCGCGGACGGCATCCTCTCCCACCGCGTCCTTGAGCTCGTCGAGCAGAAGCTCCCGCGCCCTGGCTGGATCTTGATCGTGCCGTTCCATCGCGCCACAGATCGGCTACCCGCTGCGCTTAGGTTCAATCGGCGGGCCGCAACAATCGGCCCTGGGATCTCCAGCAGTCAACGCCTCCGTCCTGCTTGCCTTGCCGAGCGACCCAGATCCGAAGAGATCATCGCCGCCGTCCCCGCCGACGCGGCCCCGATGATGTCGGAGCGGCGGGCTGCAACTCTGCCCCTTTTCGAGGAGTGCAAGCGAGCTTGGGCGAGCTGCACCAATCGCGCCGACAGAGTCGTCCCGGCTCCGTCCCGATGCGGAGGTCGCGTTCGATGATCAGCGAAGCGCGCCGGCGACCGGACAGGACTCACATGCCGAGCGGTGGCACAGGCGACAGAGGTGCTCAAGGTCGCGTCGTTCGCGGGTCTGGCGGCGAGGAGCTTCTCCAGCACCTGAGCTGGCCGCGTTCGGTCGGCCCGAGTGGTTCGAGGATCTCGCGCAATGCCTCGTGGCGCTCTGAGAGCAGCCTTGTCACGACGCGGCGACCGGCGGGGTGAGCGCGACGTCGACGGCTCGACCATCGCCCGCCTTGCGCTGAGCCCACCCTTCGCGCTCGAGTCGGTCCACCAGTCGTACCGTGCCCGGTTGCGAGAGCCCCAGCGCGCTGCGCAGCTGCTCGATCCCGCGAGCTCGTTGCAGACCTCGGCACGCTAATAGTCATTGCTGACACGCGACGACCTTCACGCTGAACTCGACATCTCGGTCGTCAACGTCGCTCTGCCTGACGTCCGCCGCGATCTCAGCGCGTCCTTCAGTCAGCTGCAACGGGTGCTGGACCCCTACACCTAACCGGTATCCGTCGTGCTCCTGCCAGCGGCCGCGCTGAGCCCGTGGGCCGTCATGCGCCCGAGGACCCGCGACGGACGGTTCGCTGGCGGCGTGATCCTCTGCCGGAGAGCTACCGGCAGCAGCTTGAGGTCATTCGGGCCCGACGTCGACGGGGCGGTCGAGGACGAAGATCTCGAAGGCGCGCTCGGGATCGAAGACGATTTGGCTGTGATAGCCGATCACGCTGCGGCCGGTGATGCGCTGAACCGCCTCGACGGTCGGACCCTCCATCGCTTCCTGGAAGCGCAGGCGGTAGGTGCGCACGAGATCCTCGTGGCCGCGCTCAATCAGCGTCTCCTCATTGCGGGTTAGCCCGCCTTCCATCACACAGAAGACGTAGTTGTCGTTCAGGAAGGTCTTCGCCTTGGTTGGGCCCTTGCCATAGAAGCCCTTCTTCAGCCCTACCATCGCATTGGAGATTTCCGCGCGGACGCTGTGGCGGCGGTCGCCTTCGCCGCTCTCGACGTCTTTGAGCCAGTCGGGCCCCGTCAGGCGCTCGACTTCCTCTGTCACTTTCTCTTCCTTGCCTGCCATTGCGCCAGTCTACCCGCGCACCGGGGCTGCCGGTGCCGCCCTCGATTGGCCGCCGCGGGCTCGGGTACGTGGCTGTTGTCCGGAGATGCATCCCGGCATGCCGTGAGGAGGCCGCACCGTCGCCGGGACCGCCGGGGACCGGCTGGCGGGGCGGCCCTCCTAGTTGCTGGGAAACGCGTTGGCCACCGCATAGTCGGCACTGCAGAGGTTTCGGCACCTTTACGCCGGGCATCAGAGAGCGGGGCCTGGGCGGGGACCGTGTCACTGCCTGCCTCCGATAAGCAGGGAAGCCAAGGGTCGTCATCAACCTGGCGGAACGCTGGATTCCTTCGGCAGTCAAACCACCTAACAAGGAGTCCAATCAGATGACGACCCAAAGCGCCACGAGCGTGGACGCTCGCGGTACCGGCAGTACCTTCAGCAGGGCCACACGCCGTCTCGCTACGGAGACCAAGCAGGCCTTCAAGACGACTGAGTTCTGGGCGATGGTCGGTCTCGTCGCCGCCATCCTGATCAGCGCCGCGCTGATCAACGGCGGTGACAACGGAACGGACGAGTTCATCGCTCGCCAGGCCTGGCTCTACGTCTCGATTCTGGGCGCCGGCTACTTCATCTCCCGGGGGCTCGCCAAGTCGGGCGCCCACGAGCCGTACACCGACGACCCGAGCGGCCATTTGGAGGACGGTAAGCGGGGCGATAGGGGCAGCAGCCGCTAGCACAACCCCTCGCCGGAGCGGCCAGTTCCGCGGAGAGGTCTACCGCGGACCGGCCGCCCGGAAGGGATCACCCTTGAGCCGGACGGCGACCGCTTCGACGGTCACCGAGTCATAGGCCGCGCCGACAGCGTGGGGCGCGTACAGCGTTCATCCGCGCCACCTCGTGTCCCGCGCTGTTCTCGACAAGGAAGTTGTCGCTCGCGACGCGCCTTGCCGTGGACCTGTGGGCCCGCTCGCCTCGGTCGTTCTCGATCCCATCCCACGCGCCGAGATCGCGCGGTTAAGACGCCGTCGACCTCTTCCATGTAGTAGACGATGAACACTGGCTCGGAAATCGGGGGCCTACGTTCCATCCCTTGGTCCATGCCGGGCCCGGCACCATACAACGCCGTGTTCGGGCGGAAGTTCGGGTGTTGCGGTCCGCTGCCGGGCCGGAGTCGGGGCCCTTACGCGGTGGTGCGGGAAGGGCGAACTTCGCCGTGCGGTTGGCGCTTGGCCCTGGGGAGCATGAGGGCCCGTTGTGGTACCAGCCCCCCGAGTTCGGGCCCGGCGATGATGGCCAGCGCGAGAAAGGGGAAGAACCGCGGCGC
Source organism: uncultured Thermoleophilaceae bacterium (assembly GCA_963821275.1). Classification (GTDB taxonomy): domain Bacteria; phylum Actinomycetota; class Thermoleophilia; order Solirubrobacterales; family Thermoleophilaceae; genus JACVRW01. The sequence continues at coordinate 348,076 of CAWGDF010000009.1, read as the reverse complement.
TCATAGTCTCCCGATCCGGCCGCGGCTTTGGCGTCGGGCAGCCCGTAAAGCCCTCCACCTCCTCCGCGTCTCCCGGCTCAGACGCATCCCGCACAACGACGTCGTTCCCGTGCAACATCGCCCGGCAGCGGTGCAGCTATTCGGCAGGCTCCCCGTTACAGCACCCTGGGGCCAGGGGTCAACGTCTCATCGCCGGCCCGCTCCTGAACGCTGCGCTCAAGGCTAACGGCAACTCCGAGTGTTATGGCTTGCCTGACAGAGCGTCTCGATCGCGCGCCGTACTCCCGCGGCGATGCGGAGCTCGAGTGTCAGGTGGCAGTCGAGTGACTCGCGGAGCGCCAGCGCGCCTTGGTTCAGCCGCTCGCCGTCCGCGGCGGCGATAAGTCCTCTCGTCACGCCCAGCGGAGCCTGACCCGATCCGGCGTACGGAGCGCAGTTTGCTGAACGAAGCGAAGCCATTTTCGGGGGTGGGGCGTTGACCCGCATCCGACCTCGCGGAACGCTCGGGGACTGCCGCTGGCAGAAACATCCGGATGGCACCGGCGCCACACGCACCGGACGGCGCGGTCCCGAAGCTAGGCTCTCTCTTGAATGGCCGGCCACCACGAGCGCGACGACGAGCGCACTAAGCGGCGTCAGTATCAGCGGGCCGCCACTAGGCACGAGCGGGCCGCCCGGACCGACCGTGAAGCGGCCGCCGCGTCCGAGTTGTTCAGTGAGGCCGACGCCGCAGAGGGTCACCGCGAGGATGCACGGCGCCATGAAGCCGACGCTGACGACGCGCGGCGGAGGGACGACTGAGTCGTTGTGGCCTTTCTCGCGTTCGGGCTCCCCCGTGTCATCCAGAAAGCTCGTCGGGACCGGGGCATCGCGCATCACCGCGAACAGGCGAAGGTCAACAAGGTGGAGTTCACCGAGCGGGACAAGCAGACCTTGACCGAGCGGGATAAGCAGACCGTTTGAACCGGCGCTGACGCGCTATTCGGTCGGTGCGGCGGCCGGTTGGGACTCGACTCGAGAGGATTCGCACCGAGCGCACACGGTGGCTCGCATGAACTGCTCCCATCCTAAGCCGTTGGCAGCAAACGACATGAGCGCCTCTCGGATCCCTCCTTTGTCCGGGGCGCTCGTCGTTTGGGGGCCGGTACCGGGTTCAGCGTGCTCGCACGGGTAGCTGTTCCGACGCGCCGCGCACGAGGAGGCGCTCGGGGCGTTTCTACCGGGCGAGCGGCGGTGTGGTACCAGTCAGCCCAAGCCGGGAATAATCCATGAATGGACCGCCAGGCCAATGCGGCCCTGGCACGCAACCGCGCTCAGGCCTGCGACAAGCGCGCGAAAAAGGAGCGCGAGTTGGCGCGCTGGGCGCGGGCCAAGGCGGAGCTTGCGCAAGACCCCGCACGGCGCGCCGAGCTAGCACGACTCGCAGTTGTCCACGATCGCGCGTTAGTACTCCAGACCCAGGCTGCGACTTACTACCGTGAGCTAGCCGACCGGATCGCAGTCGGCCTGCTTGCGTAGCGCCGCTGGCTACTGACCGCTGCACAGCACAGCCGTAACGCTGCGGATCGATGCGTCCGACGACGAGTACGGGCAGCTGACAATTACAAGATCGACCGCCTCACGTTCTGCTTCGCGCGCAACCTGACCGTCGGTCAGAAGAAGGACTTCCAGAAGAAGCTCGTCGGGAAGCACCAGGGGCGACGGTTGACTACTGGAACAAGGACGAGATGCTCACGCGGCTCAACGGCTCGGAGGACGGCCGACGGATCGCGTGCCACTACTCGGCTTGGACAACTTGTCGGTTCCGGCAGACCTCTTTCGCCACGACCTTTTGTCTGCCAATCGTCCGCGTCGGCGCGACCCTGAGTCGGCACCGCGGCCGAGCACTCAGCCGCGCGTTTGCGGGCGTCGGGTGGGACCGCGATGGGACCTTGAGCTTCGTCAGACGCGCAGAACCTCGCAGTTCCTCGCCGTCGGCTGGCAGTCGCTCCTGTCCCTGATTCCGTTCATTTGCAGGGCATTGCAGGCGATCGCCTCTTCTCGCCTACGCCCCGGGCAGGACTCGAACCTGCGACCCGCGGCTTAGAAGGCCGCTGCTCTTTCCAGCTGAGCTACCGGGGCGGGTCTCCGCACAGCGTAGACCCGGGCGCGCGGATCAGCTGCTGCCGATCGGGGACCCGGAGAAGAAGAAGAACCACACTTCGAAGACCGCCGCGGCGAGGATGACCGTCACGACCACCACCCGCTCGGCGGCCGAGATATCGCCGCCTCCGGTCCCGCCGCCGTAGTCCCGGCGCTCACCGCGCATGCTGCGCAGCCAGGGCGCATGGGTGCGCACGGTCGGGGTCGTGCCGGTGGCTTCGCGGTAGGCCCCCGCGGTGAGCTTGAGGAGCTGATAGAGCACCACGCTGAAGGTCACCAGCGCGAGGATGACCACGACGAACGCGGTCATGGAGGGTTGGCTCTCCTCGACCTGCACACGCGAGCCGATCCAGAGGGCGAGCAGTGGGCTGCTGATCCAGACGTTCAGTGCGAGCACGGCCATCGCGGCGGCGAGGAGGATCGGCTTGAGCTGCCCGCGGCGGCGGGGCGACGCCTCTCCCTCCATAGTCGGGCGAACCGTACAAGCTGGGCAGTGGAGCTACGTACCGTCGCCCACCGGCAGCAGGAGATCTCCCCGATGCCGCGAACCCTCAATCGCGGTTCGGCGCTCGGCGACGAGCGCAGAACAACTCCGAGAGTTGGTTCGGAGGCGACCGTGATCGTCAGATGCACCGATCACCACGAATGGGCGAATCGAGCACGCCTCATGTTCCTTGCCGCTGGTCAGTATCACGGCCGCCTTGCTCACCGGCGGAGCTGACGCGCAAGCCAACGGAGGGGCACGGTACGACTTTCGGGTGTTGCCAGCGTGTCGGTACGCCCGCGGCGACGTTCCGCGTGGCCTTCACCGCGCCGTTCAGCGGTGGCGAGTACACACTCGAAGCCGTAGGCCCGCGACGTTGTCCGTCCGTGTTCGAGTTCACCCAAGGGTCAGGTCCGCCGTGGGGACCGCGTTGTCATGAGGCTGACATCGCTCGACGACCTGTATTTCAAGAGTCGCCGACGCTGGTGCCGTGGTAACTACGTGGGCTACGTCTACCACTCGGTTCCGCGGTCCCTGCGGGACAGGGTGGTCGGGTACTTCTCTTTCGGCGTCGGGCGCTACCCGGTCAGCCTGGGCGGCTAGTGCCGCACGCCATCGTCCGCTCGACCTCGCTGAGCCGGACGCCGCGGAATGTGGCGATGAACGGCTTGAGCCGCTCCCGGTTGGTGGTGGTGGTCCGCTCGGTCTTGCGCCTCCCCCGCGTCGGGCCGGTCGTCACGACCTAGTCAGCTCGCGCTCATCCCCCGGGCCTCACGAAAGGCTTCCCCGCGTGTGCTCGAAGCCGATGACGTCACAGTGCTCACCGGTTGGGCCGAGGCGGTGGCCTACGGACCCGACCGCATTCCGGCCGTACTGGCCGATGCGCGCTCGAACGCTCCTGGGCGGACCGCGATGAAGCTGGCGCAGCCGAGCGCCCGACTCGGCGATGCGATGAATTCCTGCGCCGCTTCGTTCTGGCGAACGCGACCGGGGACCGGGCGTCGACGTACGACGCAGTGCTCGCCGCCGCCGGCCAAGAGCCACAGGACGAGAAGCCCCTGGATACGATGGTTCGCCGCGCACTGCTCTCGATGCTCGAGGAACGACAGGCTCGGCGACCTGGGCAACGCGCCAACCGCCCGTCACCAGGACCGTCCAGTCCCGACCGGAACCCCTAGCGCTCGCATCCTCTTTGCCTACACGCAGACCAGCCAGGCCAGGGCGTCGAGCGCTTCCCCGCTCCGGCACGCGACCAAGGACGACCGTCCAGGCCGAGAGGCCCCGGTCATCCGGGCGCTCTCGCTTGTCTGCTCCAGGACGGGGAGCGGCGTGACCGGATGCGCCGGCCGCTGCTCAGCTCCGCGCGTGCTCGATGGAGGAGAGATACGACGTCCCTCGTCCGTGTCCCTCGTCCGCTCGCTTGGGGGCTTCGCAGCGCCATCGCTGCTGGCCTTCGCAGCGTCATTCAGCGGGTATGTCCTGCTAGGGCTAGGCATCCAACCTCGCAGACGTCCGGCATTAGGCTGAGCGGTTCTGTTCCGCTCGCCTGTAGTAGTCAATGGCTCCGGTGCGTTCGAGGTCGTCGAGGAGGATGGCTTCGACGTCGAGTGCGAGTTCGATTTCGTTGCTGACGACCCGGCCGCCGTTGGGTAGCTCGTCCTGCCAGGAGACGCCGAAGTCGTGGCGGTTGATCCTGGCGGTCGCCTCGAACCCGATGCGGCGCATCTCGCCCTTGTTCTCGTCGCCCTCCCACCAGGGCGTCTTCCATTCGCCGAGGTAGGCGACGTCGAGCGGCACAGTGCGCGTCACGCCGCGGATGGTGAGCTCGACCTCGCCCTTGAAGGCCGTGTCGCCGATGCGCTCCGTGAAGCGGCCCTTGAAGGCGATCTTGGGGTGGTGCTCGACGTCGAAGAAGTCGGCGCTGCGCAGATGTTCGTCGCGCATCGGCTCGCCGGTCCAGAGCCCGGTCGCGTCGATCTCTCCCTCGAAGCTGGCGTCCAGGCAGCGGTCCCAGTCGAGCTCCAGGGTCCCGTGGATGTCCTTGAAGAGCCCCCGGACCCAGGTGACCATCATGTGCCTAGCCCGGAACTCGGCCTCGGTGTGGCCCGGCTCGAACATCCACGTCGCCATTACGCGGCCACCTCCTCGCTCACCAGCTCGTCGAGAAGCACTCGGACCGAGTCGCGCAGGGCTTCCTCCTGGGTCGGATCGGCCGGGTGCCCGTCCGGGTCGAGCTGCTCGTGGGCGTGCCCGATGGCCAGCTCGACGTCGCGGACGCGGGCACCGGCGGCGCCCAGGACCTTGCGCAGCTCGGCCTGGGCCCACACGGAGCCGAACATACCCGTGCTCGCCCCGATGACTGCGACGGGCTTGTTGCGGAGGGGGTTGGTGGCCCGCGGTCGCGAGGCCCAGTCGACGGCGTTCTTGAGCGCGCCGGGGATCGACGAGTTGTACTCGGGGGTCGCGAACAGCAGGGCGTCCGCGCCGACGATCGCCCGCCGGAGGCGGGCGACGGCCTCCGGACCGTTGTCGACGTTGTCGTCCTCGTCGTAGGGCGGGATCGCCTTGAGGCCCTCGAAGAGCTCGAACTCGGCTCCCTGCTCCTCGACGAGCTCGCCGGCGGCCCGCAGCAGTGCCGTGTTGTGCGATTCGCGGCGGAGGCTCCCGCTGACGCCGAGCACCCGCATTAGGTCTCCTTGACCAGCTGCAGGTCGACGATGATCGTCACGTCGTTGGCCAGCGCCGGGTCGCCGCTTGGAAGCGGGTTGTTCCAATTGAGGCCGAACCTCGTGCGGTCGACCGTGGTCTCGACCTGGAGGCCGAAGCGCTCGCCGCCATATGGGTCGGGGGCCGGCTCGTTGGTGTGACCCTTGATCTCGACCGGCTCGGTGTGACCCTTCAGCGTCAGCTCGCCGTCGATGGTCAGGTCGTCACCCGATCGGCTGATCTCCTTTGCCTCGAAGCTGAGCTGCGGAAAGCGCTCGGCGTCGAAGAACTCCGGGCTCTGCAGGTGGGTCTCGAGGTTGGGGTCCTTGACCTGGACGCTGGCGACCTGGGCCGTTCCGCGCAGGACACCGTCGCCGAGGCGGGCGTCGAAGTCGGAGAACGTGCCCTGGAAGGTCCCCGCCATATAGGAGAGGGCGAACCCGACCGTGGAATGAACGGCGTCCGCGCTCCAGGTCCCGGTGGGGAGGGCTTGCAGTGTGGTCTCGTTGCTCATTGCGGTCCTCTCGGTAGCAGTGGAGAAGCTTGCGTCCTCAACTAGTCTAGCAGAGAAGCTTGCGCTATCAACTTTCTACCGCTCAAGTAAAGCGGTAGAGGGATCCGGCACGGCGCAGCCTTGGATCAGCCGGACGCGCGGAGGTGGGGGACGACCTCGCCGGCCAAGAGCTCGACCTGGCCCGGGGTTGGGTCGACGGGCCAGAACACAAGCGTGTCGAAGCCGTCTGCGACGAATCCGGCGAGGGTTTCGACCCACCAGTCCGGCGGTCCTCCGAGCGGCTCGCCAGCCAGGTACCCGACCGAGAGCGACGACCGAGGCGGCGGTGGCTCATCGCCGATCAATCCCTGGAGGTTGAGGATGCGGCGGATCGAGCGTGGATCGCGGCCGGCCTTCTCGGCGGCCCGGTCGATCTGCTCGTTGCCGGCGCGCTGCTCGTCGCGAGTCAATACTCCTAGCGATGGCAGCCAGCCGTCCGCCTTGCGGCCGACAAGCCGGATCATGCGCGGCCTGAACGCTCCGACCCAGATGCCGATCGGATGCGGCGGCTGCGGCCCGGGACGGGCGTCGTCGAGCCGGTAGTGGTTGCCTTCGAACGAACCGATCGCTCGTTCGACCACAGCAGCCTGATCACGTCGATAGCCTCATCGAGCGCCTCCACGGCGTTCGCCGCGGACCGCCAAATCCCGCGATGATGTCCAGCAGCCCACCGGCGCCCAGCCCGAGCTCGAAGCGGCCGCCGCTCAGAACGTCGAGCGACGCGGCGGCCTTCGCCATCACCGCGGAAGGACGCAGCGGCAGGTTGGCCACGTCGCTGAAGAACGAGATGCGCTGCGTCTCGGCCTGCAGCATCGGAATGAGCGACCACGTGTCAAAGAAGTGTCGCTGGTAGGGGTGGTCCTGGATCCCGACCAGGTCGAGCCCGACGCGTTCGGCGGTCTGCACCTGCTTGCGGATCTGATCGAGCCTCTCGGTGTCGGGCACCACCGAGATGCCGAACCGGAGGCTCATTCGCAGCTGTCGCTGGTGGGGTCGACGCCCGGAAGCCGATCGAGAAGGGCGACCAGCTGCGCGAGCTCGTCCTCGTCGTACGGACCACCCAGCAGCTCGCGAATCTGCCTGGTGTGGGACTTCGACGCCTCCCGCAGCTTGTCGCGCCCGGCCTTGGTGAGGACGGCGTAGCTCACCCGGCGGTCGGTCTCGCACTGCTCGCGGGCGACGTAACCGTCGCGCTCGAGGCCGTCGAGCATCCGGGTCACCCCCCCGGCGCTCAGCAAAAGGCCATTTGCCAAGTCGACGCGCCGCATTCGTGAGTCGGGCGCCCGGGCCAGGCTGAGAAGAGCCTCATACGCGCTGAGGTTCAGACCGTGATCGGCGCTCAGCTGGCCGCTCAGCTGCCGGGTCACGGCGGCGTTGGCGCGGACCAGACGGACGAACGCGTCTATCGCCCGGGAGGTCGTGGTTGTCGATGAAGTCGCTGTCATGAGATTTGCTTGTGCCCTCAAGTATAGTGCTGCCGCCGGCATCAGGCTGTCAGAAGGTTGAGGCCGCAAGCTTCGCTGCTAAGGTAGTTGAGGACGCAAGTTTTCTTCACCCGCAGAGAGAGGCACCCCATGGAGATCGGCATCGACAGCTTCGCGGCGGCCTACGACGAGACCAGCCTGGCAATCAGCCCAGCGGACCGTCTCGGCAACCTGGTCGAGCAAATCGAGCATGCCGAGCAAGTCGGACTGGACACATTCGGAATCGGCGAGCACCACCGCGAGGAATACCTCGACTCGGCCCCTACCGTGATTCTCGGAGCGGCAGCGGCGCGGACCCAGCGGATTCGCCTGACCAGTGCGGTGACGGTCCTCAGCTCGGCCGATCCGGTGCGGGTGTTCCAGAACTTCGCCACTCTGGACCTTCTCTCGCACGGTCGGGCGGAAATCGTGGCCGGCCGTGGTTCGTTCACCGAGTCCTTTCCGCTGTTCGGGCTGCGACTGGAGGACTACGACTCGCTGTTTGCCGAGAAGCTCGACCTGCTCCTCAAGCTCCGGGACAAAGAGCACGTCCACTGGTCCGGCAGGCATCGGGCGGCTCTGACAGGCCAGGGGGTCTACCCGAGACCCGTACAGGATCCCCTGCCGATATGGCTCGGTGTCGGCGGGACCCCGACGTCGTTCGCCCGCGCAGGCGCGCTCGGCCTTCCCCTGATGGTCGCGATCATCGGCGGTGACCCACGACGCTTCCGGCCGCTCGTCGACCTCTACCGGGAGACCGGTCGCGAGGCGGGGTACTCGCCGGAGCAGCTGAGGGTCGGCGTGCACATACCGGGCTATGTCGCAGCCACCACGCAGGAGGCCAGCGACGACTTCTTCCCGGGCTGGTCCCGCGCTGTCGCGTCGGTAGCGAAGGAGCGCGGTTGGCCAGCCATGACCCGCGCCGACTTCGATGCACAGCGAGGGCCGAACGGAGCGCTCCTGGTCGGGAATGCCGAAGAGGTGACCGAGAAGATCATCCGCCTGAACGAAGCGCTCGCCGGCATCTCCCGCATCACCCTTCAGATGAACGCGTCCTCCCTACCTCACGCAAAGCTCATGCGAGCCATCGAAGCGGTCGGCACCCACGTCGCACCCACCCTGCGCGACGAACTGGCGGGAGAGAAGGCCGCCTGAGGCTCCGCTGATACGAGGTCTCGAACACCCGCACGTGGCTACCGAAGGGCCTTGAACTCGTCTTCGGTCAGCTCGATTTCGGCGGCGGCCAGGTTCTCACTCAGGTGCTCGCGCGACAGGGTGCCGGGAACCGGCAGCGTCGTCCGGGATCGCTGCAGGAGCCACGCGAGTGCGATCTGCGCGGGAGTCGAGCCGTGCCGCTTCGCGATCTCTGCCGCCGCTGTACCGCCATCGGCTCGCAACGGGAAGTAGGGAACGAACACGATGCTGTTGTCTGCGCAGTAGTCGACGACGTCGTCGTGGGTGCGCTCGGAGATGTTGTAGTGGTTCTGGACGGCCGCGATCGGCGCGACCCCTCTCGCCCGCTCGACCTCGTCCAGCGAGACGTTCGAGACGCCGATCTGCCGAATCGCGCCGCGCTGCCTGTACTCGTCGATGACCCCGAGGCTCTCCTCGAGCGGCGTTTCCGGATCCGGCTTGTGGAGGTAGTAGAGGTCGATCCTGTCGGTCCGCAGCCGACGAAGGCTCTCGTCAATCTCGGCGCTCAGCACCTCGGGCCGGCCGCTTCCGTAGCCGCCCTTCGTCGCCACGACGCAGCCGTCGCGCGAGGACGAGAGGGCGACGCCGATTGTCTGCTCGCTCTCCCCGCTCGTGTAAGCGTGCGCGGTGTCGATCAGGCCGATGCCGGCGGCGACCGCATCCCGGACGAACGCAACGGTCTCCCGCGCGTTCCTGAGCCGATTGGTCCCAAGCCCGATCCGCGTGAGCGGCGTGCCACCGAGCGTGAGCGTGGCCATGTCCGTCACGGTAACGCGCTTGGAGCGGCACGGCTGAATGGCGCGTCTAAGCACCTCGACTCGCCCATGCAGTGCACCTGGATCTCCGACCCGACTGTGAGCGTCCTGCTCGTATCAAGCGCGGACGCGGAGTCGACCGTGATCCGAGACCAATCCGATGCGATGAACGCGGTCAGCCGTGATGCTGCCGCCGGTAGTGGCGTCGGGCCTTGAGGCGGTTCCCGCAGACGGTCATCGAGCACCAGCGGCGCGTTCCGGACCGCGTGGTGTCGAGGAACCAGAACGGGCAGTCGGGGTTGGCGCACTTGCGCACGCGTGCGGGGTGCTCGTCGAGTAGCCAGAGGAGGCTGCGGACAGCAAGCCACGGCACCCGCCATTCGCGCTCGATCTCGAGCTCCTCCCTTGCACTCGGCTTAATGGCCCAAATTCGGAGGCAGCCGCGTTCGAGAATGCCGTCGAGCGCCGCGAGGGCGGCGGGCCCGGGCCTCTCGAGGGCGGCCCTGATCGTGTCGCGTGCCTGGAGGAGCGCCCGCCGCGCCGCCGCGGTGCTCGGGCCGGGCAGGTCGTTCTCGCGCAGCCACTCCTCGTGGCCGGAGCGGTTCGCGAGCACGTCGCGCCAGCCCTCCCCGTCGGGCCAGGCCGTGTTGACCAGGTCGAGAGCGAGCGGCTCACCGGAGACGGGGCGGCTGTATTCCACGCTCCACAGCTTAGCCCGTTCTACCGTCGTAAGCCCTTACGAAGGTTAGAAGATGTGCTAGCCTGCCTAACCGGTATTTGCGCTACAGCTAGTTAGAAGGAGAAACGGCCAATGGCTGATCATCTCGCAACCAAGACCCACCCGACCGTGTCCCCCCAGGAATGGCAGGCCGTACGCGATGAGCTGCTCGCCGAGGAGAAGGAGCACACCCGTCACGGCGACGAGCTTGCGCGCAAGCGACGTGAACTTCCCTGGCTGCCGGTCGAGAAGGAGTACCGCCTAGACACGGATGAGGGTGAGCGGACCCTGACGGAGCTCTTTGACGGTCGCTCCCAGCTCCTGGTCTACCACTTCATGTTCGGGCCGAGCTACGAGGCCGGCGACCCGGTGAACTCGTCGATGGTCGACAGCTTCGACGGACTCGTGCCGCACCTTCACGCCCGCGACCTGACCCTGATGCTCGTTTCGCGCGCGCCGCTCGCAAAGCTTCAGGCCTACAAGCGGCGGATGGGTTGGAGCGTTCCCTGGGCCTCATCGGCGAACAGCGACTTCAACTTCGACCTCGGAGCGTCTTCGACCGAGGAGCAGATGCGCGAGCAGATGCCGCGGATCGGGGGTCGAGAGGTCGACCTGGCGGAAGCGCTCGAGGGATTGCCTCCGATCGCGCATCAGAACGCGGCCGCGTGCGGGACCGACGTCCTGAGCTACATCTGCGAAGCGCCAATGGTGAGCGCCTTTGCGCTCGAGGACGGTGCGGTCTACGAGACCTATACGACCACGTGGCGCGGGCTCGAGTTCATCATGGGCTACTACCCAATCCTCGACCGTGCGCCGAAGGGACGCGACGAGGGCGACGACGACTGGCAGACCTGGATCCGCCGCCACGATGAGTATGGGCAGTCCTAACCACGGATCCACATCGCCAACGGAGAATCTCACGTGACACAGACGACCGTCCGGTACTTCGTTACGAACGTCGACGAGGCGATCGACTTCTACTGCAACCGCCTCGGCTTTCATGTCGACATTCCGCTCGCCCCGGGGTTCGTGGGTTTGGCGAAGGATGACCTGCGACTGCTTCTCCACGAGCCCGGCGCAGGTGGCGCGGGCAAAGCCGGTGGAGTTCCCGAGCCTGGAGGGTGGAATCGGTTCCAGATCGTCGTTGCGGACCTCGACGCGACCGTGGAGCGTCTTGATGCTCAGGGGGTGACGTTTCGTGGTGAGATCGTCGAGGGACCTGGCGGCCGCCAGATCCTCATCGAGGATCCAGCGGGCAACCCAGTCGAGCTCTTTCAGCCCAGGAGCTCCTAGACGACGGAAAGGAGACGAGATGAGCCGGCCCGGGATCGCTTCGCAGGGGCGTGACTCGGCCACCGCTGAGGCGGCTTGGCGCGACCTGACGGCGGCCGTAGAGGGGGAGGTCGTCCTTCCCGGCTCTCCGCGATACGACGAGGTCCGCAGGCCGCCGATCCCGCGCTTTTACGAGGTGCGCCCGCAGGCCGTGGTGCTGTGCCGGACGCCCGAGGACGTGGTCGCGGCGGTCGCGGTCGCGCGTCGCTCGGGTATCGAGGTCGCGGTACGGAGCGGAGGGCACGACTTCGCTGGGCGCTCGTCGGGGCCCGGGATGGTGTTGGACCTCAGGCCGATGCGTTCCCTGGAGATCTCGGACGGCCTGGCGACCGTGGGGCCCGGCTTGCGGCTCGGTGAGCTCTACGCCGCCCTGGCCCAACACGCGGTTACGATCCCGGGCGGCTGCGGCGCCACGGTCGGGATCGGCGGCCAGGCGCTCGGCGGCGGGCTTGGCCTGCTGGGCCGCAGCCGGGGGCTGACGTCAGACCAGCTAGTCGCGGCACAGGTGGTGCTGGCCGATGGGCGGGTGGTGGACTGCGACGAGCAGCGCCACGAGGACCTGTTCTGGGCGCTGCGCGGCGCGGGCGCGCTGGGCCTCGGCGTTGTCACAAGCCTGACGCTGCGCACGGTGCCCGAGCCGGCGGCCACCTCGTTTCACCTCAGGTGGCCCTTCGAGCGCGCTGTGGCGCTGATTGCGGCCTGGCAGGAGTGGTCGCCGACGGGCGCCGACGTGCTCGCGGCGAGCTTGCTCGTCACCGTCGGCGGGGAGGCCGGCGCCGACCCGGTGGTCCACCTGTTCGGCTCGATGCTCGCCGGCGAGAGCGAAACCGCGGCGCGACTCGACGAGTTCGTGTCGGTCGCCGACGCGGAGCCCGCCTCCTGGCAGCGTGCGCACATGCGCTACGGCTCGCTGAAGAGCTATCTGGCGGAGCGCGGCCCGGGCGACCAGGACGACGAGGAGGGGCGCCCCTACATGAAGTCGGAGTTCTTCCGCGAGCCGCTGCCGGCCGGCGCGGTCGAGCCGCTGGTGGAGCTCTTCGTCCGGGGACGCCGGCGCGGGGAGGCGCGCAAGCTTGACTTCATGCCCTGGGGCGGCGCCTACAACCGCGTGCCCGTGGACGCTACCGCGTTCCCCCACCGCGAGGAGCTCTTCCTGCTCGAGCACTCCGTCGTCGTCCCGGCCGGCTTCGACGCCGCCGCGACCGATGCCGCGCGCGCCTGGCTGTCGGACTCGTGGGAGCTCATGCACCGCTCCGGCTCAGGCGGCGTGTACGCGAACTTCCCCGACACGGACCTACCCGACGAGCACCGCGCCTACTGGCGCGGCAACCTCGAGCGCGTGCGGCGCGTAAAGGACAACTACGACCCCGAGCGAGTGTTCGGCTGAAGCACTCCGGGCGCCGATCCGCCTGTTACGAGCGTGCGGCCGCGGACTGCGAGTCTCCGCTCGGCCGGACGTTCTGGTTGAGGTGGAAGACATTGCCGGGGTCCCACGCGTCCTTCAGCGCGGTGAGGCGGGCGAGCTTCGCCGGCCGGTAGGCGCGTGCGACCCCGGCGGCTCCCTCGTCGCTCATCGCGTTGACGTACGCCCCGGTTGCGAACGGCCCGAGAGCGGCGCCGTAGCGGCGCGCTGCGGCGATGCGCGCCTCGTCCTCGCCCGGGTCGGTCCAGCGGGCCGCGGCGATGAACTCGAACATCGCGTCCCTCTGGCTGAACGCCGCCGCCTCGTCGGGCACGTCGGCGATCGCGCCCCCGTACGCCTGCAATGAGGCGTATGGCAGGAGCTCCCCGTCGCCGTCGGCTACGCCGCGCGAGAGGTAGCTCTGGATGGCCTCGTCCGGTAGCTCCGCGAAGTAATGGCCCTTCCAGTACCTGCGCAGCGCGTGTTCCTCGATGCTGTCTTCGATCTGCTGGAGTGCCAGATAGCTGAGCTCCTCGACCCGCTCCCCGATGGGACGCCCGAGCGACCGCAGCGATGGGAGCAGGTCGCGCCCCTCGGCCGGATCGCCGGCCCAGACGAAGCCGACGCTTGCCAGCGGGCGGCCGTGCCGGTCGGACGGCAGGAACGAGGCTTCGGTCTCGCCGACCCACGCTGTGAAGGTGGCCGCGCGGGGCGCCGTGGCGTTGAGGTCTCGCCAACCTTGCAACACGGGCAGCACGTCCTCGACGGGGAAGAAGAGGTCGGCGAGCAGCGCCCGGGTCCCGGTCCGGTGCAGCCGGAATTCGAACTCGGTGACGATCCCGAAATTCCCGCCGCCGCCTCGCAGACCCCAGAACAGCTCCGCGTGGTCGGTTTTGGTCGCGCGCACGATGTCTCCGTCGGCCGTGACCATCTCGATGGCGCAGACGTTGTCGCACGACAGCCCGTGCTGGCGCGCGAGCCAGCCCATTCCGCCGCCGAGGGTGAGCCCGCCCACGCCGGTGTGCGACACGTTTCCTGCCGTCGTCGCCAACCCGTGGCGCTGTGAGGCCCGGTCGAGGGCGCCGAGCAGGGCTCCGCCCTGGACCCACGCGCGCCGCGCCTCGGGATCGACGCGGACCGCGCCCATTGGCCTCAGGTCGATCATCAGGCCGCCTTCCGGGGTCGACAGTCCCAGCACGCTGTGCCCGCCGCAGCGCACGCCGATCTCGAGGCCGTGCTCGCGGGCGAAGCGCACCGCGGCCACCACGTCGCCCCTGCCGGCACAGCGCGCGATCAGCCGCGGGCGCCGGTCGACCATGGCGTTCCAGACCTGGCGCGCCTCGTCGTAGCCGGCGTCTCCTGGCAGCAGAACCCGGCCCTCGAGCCCGTCGGCCAGTGACCTCGCCAGCCCATCCGTCACCGTCGTCATCTACCTCTCCTCGATCACGCTTTCGAACTAAGACCGTCCCAAGCCGCGGAAATGAGCGCTGCGCCTGTCACGAGGATCGGGGCGGCCACTAGGCGGCGATCGCGGTCAGGGCGCCCCGCACCACGTCAACGTTCTCCTGCGACATCGCCTACTCCCGCAGCCCGACGGCTTCGAATGCTTCCTGGCGGTCGAGGAAGACTCGGATCCGTCTGACCTTCTCACCGGCGAGGTCAAAGAGGGTCGCGGTGGGCATAGAGCGGTCGGTCGCACTGAGGACTTCCGCCCCGGCGGTAATACCACTCGCTCGGCCCGTCGCGCTGGCCCGAAGGAGCGCGAGAATGCGGTCGGCACCGATGGGCTCCAGCCGCTCGATCACGAGCTGGAAGTCTGGAAGGGTGTCACGGACATCCGAGAAGAACCGCCGGATCGCGTCCGGGCCCTCGTAGGCGCCCTCAACAGGTGCCCAGGGAGTCTCCAGCCGGATGCTCTCCGTGCAGTGGGCGAGGTATCGGTCCAGGTCGCGGTCATTGACCGCCGAAATCACCTCGCGGACGACCTCCATCTTCTCCTGCGACATCGCCTACTCCCGCAGCCGGGGTCCTGGAAGTCCTCGTCGTCGGCGCTGAGCTGGCCTGCCACCGGGCCGCCCACCACCCCGGCGACCACGAAGAACAACCCCGCCAAGATCAGAACTCGCCTCGCGCGGCGGTTGACGAACGCGGCCGGCCGGATCATCGCAGGCCCTCTCGCCACTCGCCGCCGAGCCCCATCACCGGCCGGAGTGAACCGATGGCCAGCTCAGCGGTCCTCGGCCGGAGTGCCGATGCTGTCCGGTGATCAGGTGGCCGTCCTGCATGCGCTGCGACTTCAAGCGGCCATCTCGATCGTGAGCACTTGAGGCTCCTCGTCCGGCAGCTCACCGATCAGTTCGGCCGACGGCGCGCCGAGGATGCGGCGGCCATTCCCCGACAGCCGGACGAGGGGAGTCAAGAACGCACTCCTGAGTTGCGCGCTGGCATGTGGGGTTCGGATCGTCCGCACAATCCCCTAGCGCGGGCTCGGTCCGTTTGCTCCTAGCGCCGATTACCCCTCGCCGATGCGCGCCGCGACGACGCACAGGTCGTCGGCCAGGCCGGAAGCGGCAAATTCCTCGACCTCTGTCGTTACAGCCGCAACGACTTCCGAGGGGGACCGGCCTGCGAGCGACCGGACGGATTGTGCGAGCCGCCCAGGGCCGAACTGCCGTCGGTTGTAACGAGCTTCGGTCACCCCGTCGGTGTAGAGCAGCACGCCCGCGCCGGGCGAGAGGTTGTGAGCCTCTGTTGTGCATGCCCAGTCTTGCGACACTCCCAGCGGGGCCGCCCGCCCGCCGCCCAGCTCCTCGCCGCTGTCCAACCAGAGCATCGGCGGGTGTCCCGCGTATGGCGCAGCGGTGTTTTTGTGATCGTAGAGCCGCGTTCGGGGCTTGGCTTCCTTCCCCGCCGGTTCGGGGAGGACCTAGCAAGCGGCGCTCATGTTCCTCGGCCGTTGCGCGGCATGGCGGACCGAGCGAGACGCCTGGCTTGAAGGGGTGTCGGAGGGGTATGTGGCGGGGGTGACCGTGAAGCACCCAACTGACCGAGGCAGCGAAGGGCGGACGCTGTTCGACCGGGCCGCCGAGGCGGCCTCGAACTTCTCGAGCAGTCCGACGTTCTTTACGGTCTGTGGACTGTTGGTGGCGGTCTGGGCCGCCTCGTACGTGCTCGTTGCGAGCGACACCGTGCACCACGTGCTCGCCGATGCCATGGCCGCGGTCACCTTGCTGCTCGTGGCGCTGCTGAAGAACGCGGAGCGTCGAGCGGAGCACGCGATCCAAGGCAAGCTTGACCGGCTGGCCGAGGCCATGCTCGCCGAGCGTCGCGAACACCCGGATGACGGCGCAGAGGAACTCGAGGAGGCCGTGGGCATGCACGACGAGGTTTGACGCGTCCGCCCGGGCGAATCAGGACCGCGGCCAACGCTGCGCCGGCCCAAGGCAGAAGCATCAAACCGCTGGGAACGAAGATCGGAGGGCGCGCGCCTACTTTTCGCGCGAACCGCTCACGCTCCCGAACGGTCCAGATAGCGCGGGCGGTGATGTGTACCCCCTCCTGGTCTTGATCGGTGCCACAAAGGTTTGCGGGGGACACCTTTGGGTACATGAAGTTCAGGCAGAGACGTAACTGCACGCCGCGCTCTGCCTCCTCATCCACGCCGTGCCGCGCGCCTACCACAGCCCGGACAGACGGATTGTTCGGGCTGGGTGGTGGGCCGAGCGGTGCCTCATTTCAACGGGAGTCGACATTTTGAGTAAGCAACAGCAGCAGAAAATCGTGCAGTACCTCAACGAGGCTCACGCCACCGAGCTGGTTCTGGTGCGCGAGCTTCAGGCGCAGATCGCGATGACGCCGAAGGGCGGCTATCGCCACGGGCTCGAGCAGCATCTTCGGGAAACCCACCAACACTCCCGGCGCATCGAGGAGCGGCTGGGAGAGCTGGGTCAGGGCAGCAATCCGCTCCAGCTTGGGGTGGGTGTGGTCCAAGCGGTGGCTGGTCAGGCGCTTGCGCTCGCCAAGGCTCCGCTCAATGTCGTCCGGGGATCTGGCGGCGAAGAGAAGGTGCTCAAGAACGCCAAGGACGCGTGTGCCAGCGAGGCGCTCGAAACCGCGACCTACACCTCGCTCGCGCAACTCGCCAGTGCGGCTGGTGACAAGGACACAGAGCGTCTGGCCAGGTCGGTGCTGAAGGATGAACAGCGGATGCTCGACCGGCTACTCAAGGAGATACCGCGCCTGACCGACGCCGTGGCGCGGGCGGAATTCGACGGTGAAGGCTCCTTCGAGGTGACCGAGACGGGCGCCGCCGACGCGGTGCGTAAGGCCGGCGGGACCGCCGGGCGCACGGCTCGTCGGGGCGCGACACAGGCCAAGCGAACGGGACGCCGAGCCCGCAAGGCGCCCGGGGTGGCGCGTGCCGAGGGCACGGTCAAGGGCGTGGTGGCCTCCGAGTCGGACCTGCCGATCCCGAAATACGATTCCCTCAACGCGAACGAGGTTCAGGGCAAGCTGGCGGTGCTTTCCCAAGTCGACCTGGCCAAGATCGACGCCTACGAACGGAAGAACCAGAACCGCTCAACAGTCACCGAGCGGATCGACTCCCTGCGGGGCGACGAGCCCTGGGCCGGTTACGACGAGCTCAGCGTGGACGAAGTACTCGCCGCTCTGGTCGACGCCGATCAGCAGCGGACCAAGGATGTGCGTGCCTACGAGCGCAGGCACAAGGCCCGGGCCGGAGTGCTTCAGGCCGCCGAAAGCGAGCACAGCAAGCCAAGTACCGCCCGAGCCACAGCGGCCGACCAAGCACCGACCCCCGAATCGGCCGAGGGCGGCAAGCTAGACGCCCAAGCCGAAGTCGAGGGCGGCGGGCGCCAGCGCCAGACAAGCGGAGAGTCAGCCGTCGCCGAGTGGCGCGGCCGCGGCGCGGTCACTAGCGAGGGGGAAAGGATCGGCTCGATCAACGAGATCTACATGGACGGTGAGACGGGCCAGCCCGAGTGGCTGGGAGTCAAGACCGGCATGTTCGGAACGAGGGTGAGCCTCATCCCGATCGCCGAGGCGAGCGAATCCAACGGTGACGTACGGGTGCCCTACAGCACGGAGCAAGTCAAGGAGGCGCCCACCGTCGAGTCCGACGGCGAGCTCTCGCAAGAGGAGGAGGGCAGTCTCTATCGCCACTACGGGCTGGACTACTCGGAGGCCCGCTCGGACACCGGGCTGCCCCGCGGCAACGGCCGTGACACGGTCGGCCGCGACACCAGCGGCCCTACCACCGACGACGCGATGACCCGCTCGGAGGAAGAGCTGCGGGTCGGCAAGGCCAGCCGCGAGAGCGGACGCGTGCGGCTGCGCAAGTACGTGGTCACCGAGCAGGTGCAGCAGACGGTGCCGGTGCAACGCGAGGAGGTGCGCCTAGAGCGCGAGCCGATCACCGACGCCAACGTCGGCGACGCCACGGCCGGCCCGGCGATCTCCGAGGAAGAGCACGAGGTCACGCTTCACGAGGAAGAGGTCGTCGTCGAGAAGCGCACAGTGCCCAAGGAGCGCGTGCGCCTCGACAAGGACACCGTGACCGAGGACCAAACGGTCTCCGAGCAGGTCCGCAAGGAGCAGATCGAGGCCGAGGGCGACACCCCAGGCCGCGACTAGAAGCCGCCAGGCGGGGGGCGCGGCCGGTGGCGCGCCCCACCGCTACACCCCCCTGGAGGAGAACGCGATGGAGACGACCCCCGAGCTGCCGCCCGGCCGGGGCAACAGTGACAACGCCGAGCAAGCCGATCACCTGCCTTCCGACAACGTCGCCCGCCTGCTCCCGGGGCAGCAACCCGGCGCGGTGTCGGGCTGTGGCGGCGGCCATGGCGTCGCCCACCAGCTCACGAATGTAGCCGCGATCGTGATCCCGTTGGCGGCCTTTGTGCTGGCGGCCGTGATGCTTTGGGGCCGGTTCGTCGAGTGGATTGATCTGGCGGTATTGGGTGTGGCCTACGTGGCCACGTGCCTGGGGATCACCGTGGGCTTTCACCGCCTGCTCACCCACCGCTCGTTTCAGACCTATCCCGCCGTCCGGTACGCCTTAGCTGTGCTCGGCACGTTGGCGGTCGAAGGGTCGGTGATCAAGTGGGTGGCCGACCACCGCAAGCATCATGTCTTCACCGACCAGGAAGGTGACCCTCACAGCCCCCACGAGGCCGGCCCCGGGGTGGCTGGAGCCTTGAGTGGCCTCTGGCACGCCCACATCGGCTGGCTCTTCAACTCCGTCGGGCAAGCCGACCAGCGCCGCTTCGCGGCGGACCTCCTCAAGGACCCCGGTTTGCGGCGGATCGATGGTGCCGAGAAACCGCTGATCCTGGCCAGCCTGGCGATCCCCTTTCTCCTGGGCCTCCTCGTGAAGGGAACCTTCACAGGCGCGCTCATGACTCTCGTGTGGGGTGGGCTGGTGCGGGTCTTCTTGTTGCATCACGCGACTTTCAGCATCAACTCGATCTGCCACTTCTTCGGCGGCCGACGCTTCGCCACCAAGGACCGCTCCACCAACGTGGCCTGGCTGTCCCTCGCGACCCTCGGAGAGTCCTGGCACAACAACCACCATGCGTTTCCCACATCCGCGTTCCACGGCCTCCGCCGCCACGAGCTCGACCTCGGGGGCGTCTTCATCAGGGCCCTCGAGCGGGCCGGACTCGCCTGGCAGGTGGTGCGAATCAGCCCCGAGCGCCAACGCCAGAAGGCAGCGCCCGGGATCGGGTAACAGCCACTGGGACGACGAGCCCTAAGCGGGGTGTCAGCGGCAAGCGTAGGTGGCCACCGAAGCACACGCTCCCCCAGCTGGCGGTAGTCAGGGGATGGCACAGCGCCGTCAGACCCTCCTCGGTTCAGTCGGCAGAGCGTTTGTCGTTGGCCCGTCTGCGCCGAGCGGAGCGTTCGCGCTCATAGGTCTTGCGGTGGGTGTGGCACTTGCCGCGATGGGTGGCCCGCTCACGCCAGCCCGTTTCGTTGCACAGCCGGATAGGCATTACATCTCTCCAAGCAGCCGCTCAAGCGCCTCGCGTTGTTGACGGCAGCGTCAAAGTGGGCCTCAGCGGCGGCCAGGCTCAGCGCCTGTGCGGTCACGATGTCGAACACGGCCTCAAGACGCCCGGGAGTGGTACCGAGAACCATCAGTTCTCGCGAGAGGGCGCGGCTCTCGGCTCGGAAGCGAGGTTACCTGCAGCGAGGTCTTCCCGACCGTTCAGCAGCCGAAGCTGCCTTTCGAGCATCGACCCAATCTCGTCCATGCGACGACCCTAGACACGGCGGCGCTTCATACCCGGAGCCTCACCCCGCCTTACTCCCGTCCAGCCTCGCCTTCTCCCACCGCAGCGACGTGCGGAACCTTCTTGAGTGCGTGAAAGCCGAGCCGCAGGGAAGGCACCGGCCCTCCCGAGGCTGATGGCGGTACACCAGATCACGGCCCGCCCCGATCAGCGCACCACATCTCGCGCACGCCGTCTTCTCCCGCGCCACCGTCAGAAACCAGCGCGAAGCCGTCTCCGCCGAAACTTCCTGCGGTCTCCCTTCTCAGCGCCCCGGCAGCCATCCTCGCCTGGCGCTTCTCTCTCTGGTCTTCCAACTCATCCGTTTCTCCGTCGTCAGTGGTGCCGCCAAAGTGTCGGTCGGGGTGTGGCCGTAGCAACCAACCCGACACACGAACCGCCTGCATGAACCTCACGCCCGCCCGCTGCCCGGTGACTGGCCCCAGGCCGGTATCTCGTCCCCACCCTGCTCGAAGCCCCTACAGCTGTTGCTCGGCTCTGCCCCTCAAGCGGTGCCTTCCGCATATGGGCTCTGCATGCACCTGCTCGATCAGAGCACCGACGGCCACTTGCGACGGGTCGTGAGTCTGGGTCCCAACCTCCTGGCTATCCAGTGGCAGCTCCCATGTGGCAGCCACCGTCCGACGATGTGGAAGCCGCGTGGCGCGTTCCGCCTTCGGCGGTGGGAAGGCCCTGCACCCGGCGTGCACCTCCGTGCACGGCCAGGAGGGGGCTATTTGCAGGAGGAATTTGCAAGTTCACCCCACTGCAGCCCTCGCTGGCCAGTCGGGGCGGCCGGATTTGAACCGGCGACTTCTCGGCCCCAAACCGAGCGCTCTACCAGGCTGAGCCACGCCCCGCGTCGGCCGAGTGTAACCGCGACGCGGGCGGCTGGCGTGCGCTCCCCACACTCTCCACGAACTCCCTGAGCAACCCGTTCACCAGCACCGGCTTGCGCATGTGGGGCCCGTGCCCTACTCCGGGCAGCTCCTCCATCCGGCCGCCGATGGCGGCCGCGAGCTCGCGGCCGATCTCCGGGGGGCGCAGCAGGTCCTGCGAGCCGTGGATCACGAGCACCGGGCAGGCGATGCGGTCGCACAGCTCGAGCGTCTCCTCACGGCTGGCGAGCCAGGGGCCGAGCACCGTGTCGGCGAGCGTCTCGGGGTCGGTCTCGAGGGCCCAGCGGACGCCGTCCTCGATCTGCTTGGTGGAGTGGGGTTCAGGGAACATCTGGCGGAAGAAGAACTGGAGGAAGCCCTCGTAGTCGCGGCGCCAGTAGTCGGCGTTCCACTTGGCCCAGCCCTCGTCGGTCTCGAGCCGCTCGGTGAAGCGCATCATGTAGCGGGCGCGCTCGGGGAACACCGGCGCCAGTGGCACCGCCGGGCCGATGAAGGCGGCGCCCAGCACGCGCTCCGGATGATCGGCCGCCAGGAGCAGATGGCGCTGGGCGCCCCGCGACCAGCTCACGACCACCGCGTCGGGGGTCCCGCTCGCCTCCATCACGGCGAGCGCGTCGCCGACGAACTCGGCCTCGCCGTACGCCGCGGGGCCGGCGGGCCGGCCCGAGCGGCCGTTGCCGCGAGGGTCGAAGGTGACCACGCGGAAGTGCCGGGCCAGGTATGGCACCTGGGCCTTCCAGCAGCGCGAGTGGACGATCGACCAGGTGGGCAGCATGAGGACGGTCGGGGAGCCGTCGCCGAAGCGCTCCCACCAGACCCGCACCCCGTCGCGCTCGACGAAGCCTGCCTCGGCGGGATCGAGGGCGCGCACGGCGCCGGCCTCACCCGGCGGTGCTCGCGTACCACGAGTACGCGAGCACGATCGAGGCCAGCGCGAGAAGAGTCACGCCGGTCAGGGGCACCGTTCGGGCGCCCAGCGGCCGGGTCTTCTCGTGGACCATGAGCGCGGTCAGCAGCGCCATCCATACGAGGCTCGCCGCGCCGAGGGCGAACATGACCAGCATGAGCGCCCAGCAGCAGCCCACACAGAAGAGCCCGTGGCGAGCGCCCAGCGAGAAGCCGCCGGCCGTTCCGCGCCGGTAGTGGCGGAGCATGAACGACGCGGGGTGACGGCAGGCGTCCAGGCAGGCGTCCTTGAGCGGGGTGAACTGGAACAGCCCCGCCAACGCGAGCACCGAGCCGCCTATGACCCATTCGTGCTCCTCCAGGAAGGGGCTGGCGTTCACTGCGCTGTGGAGGCCGAGGTCGCCGGCGAAGGCCAGCGCGCCGAAGCCGGTCCACACCAGCGCGTAGCCGCCGAGGAAGGCGGCCATGGCCGGCCCGGCGCCGGGCGCCCGGGCCGACGCGGTGGCGAACATCCGCACGAGCGGCAGGCTCGAGGGAAGCATCATCGCCGCCACCATCACCTGCCAGGAGGCGAGGAAGGCCAGCACCGCCCAGGCCGGCGGCGCGCCGCCGGCCAGAAGCGCGTCGTGGTGCGACCAGCCCGGCGGTGCCGGTGAGCTCCGCCGCGATCGCAGCCGCCCAGGCCGCGGCGACAGCCGCCACCACCGCGACGGGCAGCCCCCGGACGCGGGCCGAGGCGAACGGCGCCGGCCCGCGCGCGGCTGTCGCCGTGGGGACGGCGACGCTCACTAGGCGTCGTCCCCGCGGTAGTCGATGACCCAGTCGGACTGGATCGCGTTGCGCCCGCTGTACTCGTATGTCCAGCCCTGCTCGGGCAGGTCCACGGCAAAGCGGTTCGCCTTCCCCACCCAAGCCGGCGAGCCCGGCACGGTCGAGAAGAT
This sequence comes from uncultured Thermoleophilaceae bacterium, assembly GCA_963821275.1. Lineage (GTDB taxonomy): Bacteria > Actinomycetota > Thermoleophilia > Solirubrobacterales > Thermoleophilaceae > JACVRW01. The sequence goes on along the minus strand of CAWGDF010000009.1, from coordinate 325,289 downwards.
CGAGTTCTGGAGCAGGGTGACGCTGCCGTCGGGGCCGCGGTAGGGCTCCATCGACGCCACCACCTGTCCATCGCCGATGTCCAGCGTGCCGGCGCCCTCGCTGACGGTGTGTGTGATGGGCGCCCGGATCACTCCGCGGTGCTCTCCGATCAGCTGAGCCAGGTCGGCAAGCGGCCCGCCGAGCTGTCCGGTGAACGCCGCGACCATGGCGTCGACCTGCTCGTCGCTCGCCTTGTCGTCGACGAACGTAACGGCCTGCCAGCCGCCGTCGAGCACGTTGCCGGGGATGAAGACGACGTTGGCGAGCGTCAGCCCGCTCACGTCCACCCCGTTGATCGTGCCCTGGTCCAGGCGGTACGCGACAACTGACTGGCAGGTCGAGTTGTCGGGGTCCTCGCCGATCCAGCAGGGACAGAGGACGTTGCAGTCGCACGCCTCGAGGAGCGTGCCCTGGAGCTGGTAGCCCTCTGTCGCCAGCGCCTCGCCGGCGGCCGTGTCGGTGCTAGCCATACGGTCCTTCCTTTCTTCGGGTGCGGCCGCGCTCCGGCAAGGCTCCCCGCGATCGCGGCCGCGAGATCGCAGGGAGAGGTCTTCGGTAAGACGTCCCGGAGGACAGCGAAATTCCCGGCAGGCTGCTCACAGGAGCTCCGCGATCCGTTCCGCGGCACGGCGCGCCCCGTCGGTCTCGACGGGGCGGTAGTCCACGTCGCGGCCGATCTCGTCCGCGATGGCCGCCGCGATGTCCTCGGCGGTGGACTGCTCGAAGTCCATCCGCCGGCCGGCGCCGTAGCGCTCGAGGCGGTGGTGCACGTGGAAGTTCTGCTCGAAGTGGTGCGCCAGCGGGAAGTAGAGAAACGGCCGCCGGGCTGCGGTCAACTCCATGGACGTGGTGAGACCGCCCTGCACCACCGCCAGGTCGCACGCCGCGAGATGGCGATAGAGGTCGTGCACATAGGGACACACCTGGAGGCCCTCGGCGCTGGGCAGCGAGCGCGGGTCGATGCGCGGGCCCGCCACCACGATCATGCGCAGGTCCGGCACCCGCTCCTTTGCCCCGTCGAAGGCCGACATCACCCGGCGCAGCAAGCTCGCTCCCACACCGGAGCCCCCGACCGTGACGATGCAGACCTGCTCCCCGGGGCGGTAGCCCAGCTCCGCCCGCAGGCGCTCGCGGTCGGCGAAGGCGGCCGGGTCGAACCCCGAGACGTAGCCCGCGAAGGCGAAGTTGCGCTCGGTCCAGTCGCGAATCCCCGGCAGCTTGGGCCCGAGCCGGCCGGGCACGATGTCGTCTGGGTTGCCCACGAAGAGCGCCCGGTCGCGCACCTCGGGACTGCCGGCGATGTGCTCAACCATCTCGGCGTTGTAGTCGGCGGTGAGGTACGCCTCGTGGTCGCCGCCGTCCGGCATCGGCAGCCAGCCCACGAAGTCGGTCAACCAGGCGTACGGGGCGCGCTTGTTGCCCGGATGCTCGTGCAGGTAGTAATCGATCTCCCACGCCTCGTCGCCGATCCAGAGGTCGTAGGGCCGCTCCCGGACCAGATCGTGGAAGACCATGTAGTTGGCGACGAGGATCTCGTCCATCCGGCGCCAGGCCTGGAAGCAGTGCAGGTCGTGCTCGGCGGACTCGGACTCGAAGTGGCCCGACTCGTTGGCCAGGTGGCGGCTGGCCGGGTGGATGGTCTCGCCCTCCGCCTCGAGCACGCGCGTGACCGGGTTCTGGGCCAGCCACTCGACGTCCAGGTCGGGCACCAGCGCGCGCAGCTCGCGGGCGATGGCGACGTCGCGGCGGGCGTGGCCCAGGCCGATGGGAGAGGACACGTACAGCGCCCGCCGGCGCCCGTTGCGGCGGTGCACGGTCGGATCGCGCCGGGGCTTGCTCGACACCCGCTCGGTGAAGTCGCGCAGTGCGGCGTTGACCGGCACCGGCGTGCGCGCCATGGGTACGTGGCCGCCGCCCTCGATGGCCAGCAGGCGTCCGCCGGTGCTCCGGGCCAGCGCACGGGCGTCGGCGAGCGGGGTGACCTTGTCATTGGTCCCGTTGATCACCAGCACCGGGCAGGACAGCCGGCGGGCCAGCTTCCGTTGCCCCTCGCGGGTGGGGGGCGCCGCCAGGTCAGCGTTGGCGGACGCCCAGAGCGTGACGGCGTCGGAACCGAGCCCCCAGCCGGTGAGGTCCTCGATCTGCTTGGTGGAGTGCGGCTCCGAGGCACACATCTCGGCCCACCAGCGCACAAAGTCGCCGTAGTCCCGCCGCCAATGCTCGCTGTTGAACTTGAACCAGCCGCGTGTCGTGAACGGCTGGCCCTCCGTCAGGCGGCCGACGCGGGGATCCGCCATGAGGCGCCAGCGAATCGAGCCCAGCGCCAGCGAAGCGGGGAAGAACGGCCCGATGAACGCGGCGCCGAGGACCCGCTCGGAATGCTCGGCGGCGAGCAGCAGCGTGCGCTGGGCGCCGAGCGAGAGGGCCACCATCACCGCTCGCTCGGTGTCGGTGGCCTCCATCACGGCGAGAGCATCGGCCGCGAACTCGTGCTCCGCGTAGGCGGCGACACCCACGGGGCGGTCCGAGCGCCCGTTGCCGCGGGGATCGAAGGTGACCACCCGGAAATGGCGGGCCAGGTAGGGCACCTGGGCCTTCCACACGCGCGAGGGGGCGAAGGTCCATGTCGGGAGCATCAGAATCGTGGGCTCGCCGCTTCCGAAGGCCTCCCAATGCACGTTCACGCCGTCCCGCTCGACGGAGCCCTCGCTGTCGGGATAGCGGGCCCTCACGGCCGCCACACCACTTCGCGGCGCAGGAGCTGCAGCGGCGCCATGCGCTCGAGTGCTTCCACCTGGGTGGCGTAGCAGCCGACCGCCGTCAGCTTGCGTTCGAACTGATCCGCGTCAAGCTCGCGTGCGTCGGGCTGAAGGGTGGGCGCGAACTCGAGTGGGACACTCGGCGTGTACGCCGGGAGGTCGGCGTAGAAGAAGACCTGGTGGCCGCGGGCCTGGAGCGCCAGGCCCACCGCACGCACGAGCTCGTGATCGCGGTGGGGGCGCAGCGCGGCGGGAGCCCACACAATGTCGTCGGACTGAAGGTGAGGAAGCACCGCCTCGAGCGCCGAGGGCTCGCTGCCGTTGACGCGGTGCTGGGCGTCGAGCAGGTCCAGGTTGGTGGACCGGCGTCCGGCGATCGCCAGAGCGGCGCGGTCCTCGGCCCGGCGCTCGCGGACGCGCTCGCCAGCGTCGCGCGCCCCTGTGATCTCGTCCCACCACCCCGCGGCGCCGCTCGGGACGCCGGCGAACACGTTGAGCACCCGCAGCTCGTCCGGCCCGCTCAGCAGATGCCAGCACGAAAGCACCGCGTCGTCGAGGTGCGGGGAGAGGACGATCGTGGCCATGTACTAACGACCGTAAAACGCCCGCCCGGGCAGTTCAATCTAATTCTGGACGGAAGCCCGGGCCGCCAACGCGTCGCGATCCCGCACGGTGATGCGGCGCCGACGAGTCTCGATCCAGTCCAGGTCGCGCAGGGTGCGCAGCGCGGCCGCCACGCCGGCACGCGACGCCCCGGTCCAGGCGCCCAGCTCGTCCTGGGACAGAGGCAGCGTGATGCGGATACCCCCCTCCGCCGGCTCGCCGTAACGGTCCGCCAGCTCCACCAGGCGCGCCGCGACGCGCCCGACGGTGTCGGAGGCCCCGAACTCGACCCGCTTGAGGTCAGCGTCCCGGAAGCGGCTGCTCAGCATGCCGAGCAGCTTCCACGCGATCGACGGCTCCGCGTCGAGCAGCGCGCGGAAGTCGACGGCGGCCAGTAGGAGCGCCTCCACCGGCTCGAGCGCGACAACGCTCGACAGGCGTGGGCTCCCGTCGATCACCGCCAGCTCCCCCACCAGCTCACCGGGCCCGCAGAAGCGCAGCACCAGCTCCCGCCCCTCACGGGTGACGTAGCTGATCTTGGCCCGGCCCTCGAGAAGCACGACCACCTTGTCCCCCGGCTCCCCCTGCTGCAGGAGACGGCTTCCGGCGTCGAAGTGCGTCCGGCGCGCGCGCCGGTCGAGAGCGGCCCGCTCGCGCTCGTCGAGCAGGCTCAGCAGCCGCTCTGCCCGCGCTGGCCCCATCGGCATGCCGACGCTACCGGACGTAGAATCGCGTCGTGGAACCTGCGGCCGCGGGGTGCGCAACCTGCGGGGCAACCGTGGCGGCCGACGCCCGCTTCTGCTCCCGTTGCGGCGCCGCCCTCACGCCGGCCCCGGCTGCGGAGACCCGCCGAGTGGTCACCGCGCTGTTTGCCGACGTGGTGGGCTCGACCGCCCTCGGCGAGCGCATGGACCCCGAGGACTTCGGCGCGCTGATGGAGTCGGCGGTGGGGCGAATGGTCTCCGCCGTGGACGCGTTGGGAGGCTCGGTCGAGCACCTGGCCGGCGACGGCCTGCTGGCGTTGTTCGGCGCCCCGGTGGCCCACGAGGACGACGCCGAGCGGGCGGTGCTCGCCGGTCTGCGGATCGTGGCCGACATCCGCGCCTACGCGGCTTCGGCGGGCCCCCGCTACGCGATCGATCCGCCGGCGGTCCGCGTGGGCATCGAGACCGGGCTGGCGGTGATCGCCCCGGTCGATGCGGGCGGCCACATGCGGCTCGCGGCCACCGGCGACGCCCTCAACACGGCAGCCCGCCTGCAGGGGGCTGCCCGTCCGGGGACCGTGCTCGTGGGGCCGAGGAGCCGCGAGCTGGTGGCGCCGCTGTTTCGCTGGGGCGCAGAGCGGGATCTGCGCCTCAAGGGCAAGGAAACCGCGGTCCAGGCGGTGGAGGCCGTCGAGCGGCGTGCGGCGTCCGAGGTGGCGGTTCCGTCCGCACCGGAGTCCGGCTTCGTGGGCCGCCGCCGGGAGCTGGCGATCGCCCGCAACCGGCTGGTCCGCACGGTGGCGGGGTCGGGTGGGCTGCTCCTGGTGTCCGGCGAGCCGGGCATCGGCAAGAGCCGGCTGCTGCGCGAGCTTCAGCGCCACGCGGCTGCCTCCGGGGTCCTATGGCTGAGCAGCCGCGGCGTCTCCTATGGAGCGGCGCTCCCCTACCTCCCCTTCCGAACCCTGCTCGCCGACTGGCCGGCCGCTCTCGAGGACGCCGCGGCGCTGGCTCCGATCCTCGAGCCGGGCGGGCTTCCCCCGGCCGGCAGCAACCCGAGCGCGGTCCAGCGGCGCGCGTTCGACGCGGTCCGCTCACTGCTCGAGGGTCGCGCTCGCGACGGCCCCGTCGTGGTGGCGCTCGACGACGTGAACTGGCTCGACGGCTCCTCGGTTGCGCTCTTGCAGCACCTTGTGGCGGCCACGGCCGACACGGGCCTGTTGCTCGTCCTGGCCGGGCGCCCCGATCAGGGCGGCCCGCTCGCGGCGTTGCGCGCGACGGCCGCGGTCGGGGCCTCGGACCGAACCTCCGAGCTGACGCTCGAGCCGCTTCACGGGGCGGCGGATCGGGACCTTCTGGTGGGTCTGGTCGGGGAGGGCACGCTCCCGCCGGAGCTGGAGCGGCGGATGCTGGAGCGGGCCGACGGCAATCCCTTCTTCCTCGAGGAGCTCGTCGGCGCCCTGCTCCAGACCGGCGCGCTGGAGCGCCGGGCGGACGGCCTGCACTACGTTGGCGGGACCGACGTGGAGGTGCCCGAGACGGTCGAGCGCGTGCTGCTTGCGCGCATCGACCGGTTGCCCGGACCGGCCGGCGAGGTCCTGCGGGCGGCGTCGGTGCTCGGGCGCCGCTTCCCCCTCCCGCTGCTGCACGCCGTGGTCGAGCCCGGCCGCAGCCTGGACGAGGAACTGGCCGAGCTGCACCGGCACGATCTGCTCCGAGGCGGGGAGGACGAGCTCCGCTTCAAGCACAGCCTGATCCAGGAGGCCGCGTACCACTCCCTGCTCCGCCGCCGCCGCCAGGACCTCCACGCCCGCGCGGCCGAGGCGCTCGAGCGCCTCGCTCCCGACCGCCACGGGCTGCTGGCCCACCACTGGTCGGAGGCGGGGCGCCCCGAGCGCGCGCTGGAGCGTCACGCGCTCGCCGCGGAGAGCGCCTTCGGCGTGTACGCCCTCGAGGAGGCGCTCGAACACGCGGATCGGGGCTTGGAGGCGGGCGCGCGGCTAGGACCTGGCAGCCACGAGGCCCGTCTGCGCGAGCTGCTCTGCCTGCGGGGCAAGATCCGCTTCTTCCGCGGGGACCTCAGCGGCGGCGCGGCGGATGCCGAGGCTGCGCTGGAGGCCGCACGCGCCGCCGGCGACCGCCGCCTGGCCATGCACGCGCTCATCGACCTCTCCCAGCTGCGACACGAGGGCGTGGACCGTGCCCTGTCCCACGGCGAGGAGGCCGTCCGGATCGCCGAGTCGCTCGGCGACGCACACGCCACCGTGCACAGCCTCAGCCGGGTGTCCATCCTGCTCTCGAACCGCCTTCGGCTGGACCTCGCGCTGGACCACGGCGAGCGCGCGCTCCGGCTGGCCCACGAGGCCGCGGACGAGCAGCTGGAGGGCCGCGCGCTCGACGCGATCAAGCTGGCGGCGCTGGAGCTCGGTGACCTGGACACCCTCGAGCTGAGCTCGGGACGAGCGGCCGACATCCACCGCCGTTTGGACGACCGCTTCTTCCTCTCCTTCGCGCTGCTCGAATCGGCCTTCGTCCCCCTGGCGCGGGGTGCCTTCGCGGCAGCCCGCGAGCGGCTCGAGGATGCGCTGGCGGTGAACGCCGAGCTGGGCGACCTGTCCAGCAGGCCGCTGTTCCTGGACACGCTCTGCTGGCTCGAGCGCAGCCGGGGCGACTACCGCAGCGCGCTGCAGGCCGGCCTCGAGGCGCACGAATTGGCCCGAGCCGCCGGCTCCAGCGACTTCGTGGCGTGGAGCACCTCGAGCCTCGGCTGGACTCTTCTCGAGACCGGCCGCCCCGACCGGGCGGCGGAGATCCTCGGCGAGGGTCTCGAGGCGGTGGCAGGCACCGGCGCGGCGGTGCAGCTGGTCCTCTGCGGCGGACTGCTGGCCGCGGCGGAGAGCGCCCTGGGCCACGCAGATCGTGCGGCCGAGCTGGCCGAGCGGGTGGAGGAGCTCCTCGAGCGAATGACCGCGCCCCCGGACGGCACCTTCCTGTACGGAGCCCACGCCCAGCTCGCGGTGGCGGATGTGCGCCTCGAGGGCGGCGACCCCGCCGCAGCCGAGCGGCTCGCCGAGCCGCTGCTCGCGGCGGCCGAGCGCGTCGGCTGGCACGAGACCGTGGCCCGGGCGGCGTGTCTGATGGCCCGCTGCCGGCGAGCGAGCGGCGACGGGCCCGCCGCCGAGGCGCTTCTGCGCCGCGCGCTCGAGGTGGCGCACGAGGCCGGGCTGCCGGCGGCGGAGCGCGAGGCCCGGACGGCGCTCGGCAGCGCCTGATCCGCGCCTCAGGGACCGGGAGCGTCGCGCTGGGCGAGGCTCAGCCTGTCGAGCGCGTCGCACCCCACGTGCGCCAGTCCGAGGCCGCTGCCCGCCTCCCACAGCGCTTCGCGCGCGGCGTCCGAGCAGCCCTCGGGGCAGAGCAGGAGGAAACGCTCGGGCTGCTCGCGCAGCACGCAGGTCCGGCACCCGGCCAGTGACCCGCCGGCGACACCGTGCTCGGGCAGGTCCCCCGCGGGGAGGCCCGCCCCGGCCATGACCTCGGCGGCGCGTGGGCCGACGATCGAGAGGGCGGCCGCGTTCTCGGCCCGCGCCGCGGACACGGCCGAGCCGGCAGTCCGGCCGGCCTGCCGCACCACGCGCTGCCAGCGATCGATCGCCGCCGGTGCTCCGGCGACGAGCGCGCGGTCGGGTGCCGTCCGGCAGCACCAGGTGCCCGCCACGCTGACGGCGCGTCCCGGTGCCGGCAGATCCGGTCCCGTGGCATGGGCCAGCACCGGCTCCAGCAGCGCCTCGCGTCCGGCCACGAGCAGCTGGTGGACGTCCGCGCGCTCGGCCAGGCCCGCCGCCTTCACGCACACCGCGATCTCCGCCGCGACCGACCCATAGTGGGCTACAACCGGCCGTCCCGTGGCGCTCTCCGAGCACCGCCTCGTCACCTGGATCGGACTTCATGGCGCACCCACGCCGCTATATTCGTTGCGTGTCCGACTCTGGTGGCGCGGCTGTAGCGGGGTCCGCCCGGGAGCGGATCCTCGAGACGGCCTACGACCTGTTCTCGCGCCACGGCATACGGGCTGTGGGAGTCGACACGATCATCGCCACCTCCGGGGTGGCCAAGATGAGTCTCTACCGCCACTTCGCCTCGAAGGACGAGCTGGTGCTGGAGTTCCTGCAGGAGCGGGAGCGGCGCTGGACCGAGCAGTGGCTTCGCGCGCAGGCCGAGGCCCGCGCCGAGGACGGGGCGGGCCGGCTGCTGGCCATCTTCGACGTCTTCGACGAGTGGTTCCAGCAGGAGGACTTCGAGGGCTGCTCGTTCATCAACGTGCTGCTCGAGTTCGACCAGGTCGACCACCCCGTGCGCCTGGCCTGCGCCGCCCACCTCAAGAACATCCGCGGGATGCTCTCGGAGTTCGCGACCGACGCCGGCGCGTCCGATCCCGAGGCCCTGGCCGCGAAATGGCACCTGCTCATGAAGGGCTCGATCGTCGCGGCGGGCGAAGGCGACCGGCGGGCCGCCCGCCGCGCCCAGGATCTCGGCCGGCTGCTGCTCGAGCACGAGACCGGGTGAGCCGGCACCAGCCCGGCCTCACCGTCAGGAGACGCCGAGCTTCTCCGCGGCCATCCGTGTGCCCTCCACGCGGTTCCTGACCTTCTCAAACGCGACCTCGCGCGCGTAGTCGGGCGAGCCGTGGTTGGGCTTCTCGTCGATGCTGAAGGGCGAGAAGCCGCAGTCGTCGGTGGCACCGAGCCGCTCCTTCGGGATGAAGTCGGCGGCACGCACCAGCGCGTCGCAGACCTCCTGTGGGCTCTCGATCCGCGGATTCTGCGGGTTGATGACGCCGACGTAGCACATCTGCGCCACCCCGTTCGCGTCCTCCCGGCTGTACTTGCCGATCGACTCGTAGACCGGGTCCTTGTCGCGCTCGCTGGCGAGCTGGATCAGGAAGTAGCCCGCGTTGATCTTGAACATCTCGGGCAGCAGGTTGTTGTACGGGACGTCCGCGCTGTGGACCGAGTCGCGGTCGCCGCCCGGGCAGGTGTGAAGACCGATGTTCTTGCGCTCCTCCGGCGTGAAGCGGTCCATCACCCGGTTGATGAGCTCGACGAAGTGCGGCAGCATCCCCGCGCCGGTCCAGGGGTTGCGCGGGTCGTTGCGCGTGGCCAAACGACCCTCGGTGAAGTCCATCGACACGCGCTCGGCCCCCGCCTCGAAGGCGCCCCGGATGTCCTTCTCGGCCTCGTTGGTGAGGTCCTCCTCGAACTCCTCCCGGGGGTAGCCGTCGACCTCCTCGTCGAGGGGGTAGAGCAGCGCCATCATCGACGGGGCGATCACCGCCTGCTTCATCGGCCTGCTGGCGTACTTGATCGACTTCTCGAGCGTGTCACCGGCGTAGGTCTGGTACCTGAACGGCCCGCTGACCAGCCTGGGGAGCTGGCGGTGGTGGCCGTCGGCGAAGATCGCGAAGTACTGGCCGCCGGGGCCGAGGTGATCGGCCAGGCCGGTGCCGGCCAGGGTGTCGGTCACGGGATACGTGGCGAAGCTGGACCAGCGCTGCTCGCCGTCCGACACGATCGGGCAACCGGTGGCCTCCATGTTCTCGATCGAGTCCTTGACCGCGGCGTCCTGCTCGGCCTCGAGGTCCTCCTTGGAGATCTTGCCCTCGTCGTAGTCGGCATAGGCGGCCTGGAGCTTCGACGGCCGGGGCAGTGACCCCACGGGCTCGGTGGGGATGCCGGTGTCGGTGCGGGGGTCGTACGCCATCTTCTTCTCACTCCTCCCGGTGGACTGCACGCGCCCCGCGGAGCCGGATACAGACCGGTCTCCCTCGGGCCTGCGACGCTATTGAAGCGCCCCTGAGGAGTCAACCGTCCCGTGTCTCCCACGTCCACCCTGCTCACCATCGCCGCCATGCATTTGGCGGCCATGGCCTCGCCCGGGCCCAACGTCCTCCTCGTGACGCAGACGGCGATGGCCCATTCGCGGCGGCGAGCGCTGGCGGTCGCCGCGGGGGTCGCGTCCGGGGCGCTGCTGCTCGCCAGCGGCGCTGCCCTGGGGCTCGGGCTCGTGATCGGCCAGGCGGGCTGGCTGCGAGTGGCGGTGCAGCTGGCGGGAGGCGCCTACCTCGTCTTCATCGGGGTGCAGACCTGGCGCGGCGCGCAGGACCCGCCTCCGTCACCGGGCGTCTCGCCCGCCGACGGAAGCGTGGCGCGCGACTACCGGCGCGGGCTCCTCACGAACCTGACCAACCCCAAGGCCGCGGTCTTCTTCGGCAGCATCCTCGCTCCCGCTCTCGATGCCGGGGTGTCCGACGCGGCGCGGGTCGCGGCCGTCGTCCTGATCGCGGTGAACGCGCTCTGGTGGCATTGCCTGCTGGCGGTGGTGTTCTCGCGCCCCGGCGTCCAGCGCGGCTACGGACGGGTCAAGCCCGTGGTGGACCGCGTGGTCGGCGCCCTGCTCGGGCTCCTGGGAGCCCGGCTGGCCCTAGGCGCCGCGCAGGAAGGCCGCTTCTCGTAGACCCGGGGCGGCGCTCAGCTCTCTGACCGGCTCGCAGCTCAGCTCCAGCGAGCCGAGACCCGCGCCCGTGCGGTAGCTCCAGCGAACCGCGTTGACCTCGGCCTGCGGAGCGACCTCCCGGGAAGCGGGAAATTCCCGCGGGCGACCAGCTTGGCGCGCCGCCTTCGCCGCCTGCGGCGGGAAACGGGCGGGGTAGCGAGGGGGTTCCGCACGAAACGTCCAATAGTTGGACGCAACGTCAGGAACCCCCCCTCGCCCGGCTCGGTCCCGTGCGCCCCCGCGCACACGCGGCCGCGGAATCAATCATCTAGGCCCGCGACGGGCTCCACGCCGCGCCACCCAGCGCCGCGCGCCGGTGCCAGATCATGAGCGCGAGGATGCCGTTGCCGGCGCAGTAGTAGACGGGGTAAAGCAGCAGCGCCGGCTCGAGCGCACCCACGGACCCGGCCGCCAGCGCGCCGCCCAGGCTGGCGAGCGCGAACGTGGAGAGCGTCTCCGACGTGGGATCGCGCCACGTCTTGGGCACCATCATGGCGAGGGCGATCAGGTCCGCGGCGACGACGCACGCGGTCGCCGTGATCGGCTCGTCCAGGACGACCCACCCCGCTACGCCGGCGCCCGCGATCACGATCAGCAGCGCGTCGGACGCGGTGACGCGGCCCCGGTCGACGTGGATCGCGAGCAGAACCACCAGGGCGGCCGTCGTCGCGCCGGCGCCGGCCATCGCGAGGCTCCAACTCGCGCCGTCCGCCCGTTGGGATAGGAAGACGACGATGGCGAGCGTGCCCCAGATCAGCCAGGTCCCGCGGTGCGGGCGGGTCGAGCGCCGGACCGTGTCTCGGATGTAGGGGATCATCCCGAGCACACCGACGATCCCGGCGAGCAGGCCGAGGACAGGCGCGACGCCGCTCATCGGCGCGAGACGGGGGTTCGATCCGGCATGTGCACAAGGACGTCCGGGGCCCCGGTCTATTCCCCCACCAGGTGGGTAGGGTGCGGCCATGGCCGACGTCCAGCCGCTTCGTGCACTCCGCTACGACCCGGCGCAGGCAGGCCGGCTGGACGACCTGATCGCTCCGCCCTACGACGTGATCGACGACGAGCTGCGGGCGGAGCTGGCGGCCCGCAGCCCCTACAACGTCGTCCACGTGGATCTGCCCCCCAGCTACGACGAGGCCGCCGCCACCCTCGGCGATTGGCGCGAGCGGGGCGTACTGGTCCACGAGGAGACACCGGCCGTGTGGGTGCTGCGCCAGGAGTACCGGCCGCCGGACGGCAACCGGCGGGTGCGCACCGGCTTCCTCGCGCGCGTGTACGTGGACGATTACGGCCCCGGGCGCATCCGGCCGCACGAGCGCACCCACCCCGGCCCCAAGGAGGACCGGCTTCGGCTCACGCGAGCCACCAGGGCGAACCTGTCCCCGATCTTCACCCTGTTTCCCGACAGCGAGGAGGCCGCGGAGCGCACGATGGCGCAGCTCGCGGCCGACGAGCCCTACGCGACCGCCACCGACCTCGACGGCACCGTAAACCGGCTCTGGCGCACCGCCGACCCCGACCTCATCGCAGAGCTGCAGATGTCGCTGGCCGACGCCGAGCTCCTGATCGCCGACGGGCATCACCGCTACGAGACCGCGCGCGTCTACGCGGACGAGGTGGGCGGCGAGGGCGACCACCGCTACGTGCTCATGCTGCTGTGCTCGCTCTCCGACCCCGGGCTGCTGGTGTTCCCCACCCATCGCCTGCTCTCCGGGCTCAAGGACGACCAGGCGAAGCAGATCGCGATCCGGGATGTCCTGCGACGCGACTTCGAGATCGAGGAGCTGGGCTCCGCCGCCGAGCTCGAGCCCCCGGTGGCCAACGGCCGGGTGGCCTTCGGCTACATGGACAGCTTCTTCCGCCGCCCCTTCCGCGTGACCCTCAAGGACCAGGCCATCGCCGACCGCGCTCTCGAGGGGATGCCGGACGCCTACCGGCACCTGGACACCGCGGTGCTGGAGGCCGTGGTCCTGCGCGGCGCGCTGGGCATGTCCGAGGACGACATCTCGCACCTGCGCGGGCTCGACTACTCGAAGAGCCTCGACGACGCCATCGCGGCCGTGGAGTCGGGTCGCGCCGACGCCGGGTTCTTCATGCGGGCCACCCCGGTGGAGCAGGTGCGCGAGGTGGCGGCCGAGGGCGAGTCGATGCCGCCCAAGTCGACCTACTTCTACCCGAAGGTCCCGACCGGCCTGCTGTTCAATCTGCTGACGTGAAGATCTACACGCGCAAGGGCGACGACGGCAGCACGGGCCTCTGGTATGGCGGCCGCGTGGCCAAGGAGGCCGGCCGCCCCGAGGCGTACGGCTCCGTGGACGAGGCGGCCTCCGCGCTCGGCCTCTGCCGGGCCGCCGCCGACCGGAGCGCCGAGCTGTACGACGACATCCTCCGTGTACAGCAGGAGCTCTTCGTGGCCGGCGCGGAGCTGGCCACCGCCCCCGAGGCGGCTGAGCGCCTCGAGCCCGGCGTGTCGAAGGTCACCCCGGCCATGGTGGACCGGCTCGAGGCCGACATCGACCGCTACATGGAGCGGGTGAAGCTGCCGCCCAAGTTCGTGATCCCGGGCGGCACCGAGCTGTCCGCGCGGCTCGACCTCGCCCGCACGGCGGTGCGCCGGGCCGAGCGCCGCGTCAGCGCGTTGCGACACGACGGCGACCTCGCCGACGACACCGTGCTGATCTACCTCAACCGGCTCTCGGACGCGCTGTTCGCGATGGCGCGCTTCGCCGACGAGCCCGACCCTGAGCTGTTCGAGGGGAGGACATGAGGGCGATAGCCCGCCGTGAGAACGGCACGCTCAAGCACGAGGTCGAGGTCCGCGGCCACACCGTGGTGGCCGACGAGCCGCGGGAGACCGGTGGCGACAACGCCGGGCCGAGCCCCCAGGAGCTGCTGGCCGCCAGCCTGGCCTCCTGCACGGCGATAACGATGGAGATGTACGCCAACCGCAAGGGCTGGGAGGTGGGCGACGTGGTCGTCGACGTGGACTACGAGCCCTCCCAGCGCGGCTCCCCCACCCGCTTCACCATGGAGGTCCACCTGCCCAAGGAGCTCCCCGAGGAGCAGCGCGAGCGCCTGATGCAGATCGCGGCCAAGTGCCCGGTGCACCGAACGCTCGAGGGCGAGGTCATGTTCGACGAGCGGGTGGAGCTGGACTAGCGCGAGGCGCCCCCTCGCTGAGGGGGCGCCCCGGGTCCTCCGCCTTCTTCGTCGCCGTTAATCGCCGGTCGCGGCGTTCTTGCTGTAGTCCTTGGCCGGCGCAGCGAGCGGGAGTCCCCCGTCGCTGTCGTGGCGGGTGGTCGGTAGCTGCGCTGGGAGCGGGCCGCGGGTGCCGTGCTCGTAGCGAGTCGTCGGCAGCTGCGCCGGGAGCGGGCCGCGGGTGCCCGGCTCATAGCGAGTCGTCGGCAGCTGCGCCGGGAGCGGGCCGCGGGTGCCGGGCTCATAGCGAGCGGTCGGTAGCTGCGCTGGGAGCGGGCCGCGGGTGGGCTCGATCGTCTCGGCAGCGCTGGTGCTGGAGACCTCGTCGCTGTCGCTGGCAAGGATCACGACGGTGCCGGTCAGTCCGACAACGGCGACCAGCGCGATGGCGAGCAGCGCACGCAGATGGTCGAAGCGGGAGCGGAGCACGACCGCTGGGTGCTGTCTGGGGACTGCATGGTCCATGACTGTCTCCTGTCTCGGGCGACCGCATCGGCGGCTGGCCCGGTGGTGCTTGCGTGGTATGGCATCGGTGGCGATCATGCGGCCGACCGCTTGCGCTGCAGCCACAGGGCGGTAAAGGGACGGCAACGGAGGCTTGGGGGGGCGTGGCCCTGGCCGGGTGGCGAACACGCGGGGCCGGGTTCTCTCGCGGCGGACTCGCCTTTCTGATCGGGGTGCCGCTCGCCTGGGCGGTACTGCTGCTCTTCCACCATCTAGGGGAGGGCGACATATATGCGGGGTTGCGGGACACGTCAGTCGCTGGCTGGTCGTGCACGTCGGGACGATGATCTTCATCCCGTTGCTAGCCGTCGCGATCTACCTGCTCGTCCGCGGAATCGAGAACACGGCGGCGCAGGTCTGCCGGATGGCGCTGGCGACCTTCGCCCTGTTCTACACCGCGTGGGAGGTGCTGCTGGGCATCGGCACGGGCGTTCTCGTCCAAGCCGTCAACGGGCTCCCAGCCGACGAGCGCGCCACCGGGGCGAACCTCGTCACTGATTTCACCGACAACATCTTCGTGCGCGACTTCGGTGTCTTCAACATCATCGGGAGCCTCTCGCTGATCACCGCGACGATCGCGGCTGGGATCGCGCTCCGGCGACAAGCCGGTGTACCCCTATCGGTCCCAATCCTGCTCGGACTATGCGGGTTCATGATCGCCGCGCACCCGCCGCCCTTCGGACCGATCGGGTTGGTCCTCTTCACGGCTGCAGTCTTGCTCTACGCGCGAAGCCAAGCGGCGGCGCGAAGCAGCGCTCCCTTGGCGCAGCCCCATCCGACCTAGCCGCCCCGGCTGTCCCTGCAGCTAGCCAGCAGCACTACGTAAGCATGCCGACCGCGATCCGGTCGGCTAGCCCACGGTAGTAGGTCGCCGCCTGCGACTGGAGCACCACCGCGTGATCGTGGACGAGTGCGAGTCCTTCGAGACCGGCACGCCGTCCGGGGTCTTGCGAAGCCTGCGCCTCGGCCCGCGCCCGGCGCGCCAACTCGCACTCCTTGCCCGCGCGCTCGTCGCATGCTTCAGCGCGTCTGCGCGCCAGGGTTGCAGTGGCCTGGCGGTCCACACATGGATTGTTCCCGAATCGGACATGCACCACTCCTCCAAGCACATCGGCTCAGTCCCGCCGCCGCTCCCACATGTGCAGCCGGCCGAGGGGTCCGTAGCCGAGCCGCTCGTAGACCGGGCGGCCCATGGTCGATGCGATCAGCGTGGTCGTCTCGCAGCCCCGTTCGGCGGCATCGGCCAGGGCGTGCGCCAGCAGCTTCCGGGAGAGGCCGCGGCCGCGGGCCCTGGGGATCACCGCCACCAGCTCGACGTCGGCGTTGCCCTCGTGGTCGACGACCATGACCGAAGCCACCGGCTCGCCGTGCTCGTGCACGGTGTAGGCGCGCGCCGCGCCCTCCGGAAGACCCCGCAGCGCCTTGCCGAAGGAGCGCTGGCCGAAACCGTACGCGCGGTCGTTGACGGACGCCACGTCGGCCAGCGCGCCGTCTCGGGTCCAGCCTGACAGGGCGCCGCCCGGCGGGCGTTCGACCCCGGGCAGCTCGCGGCCCATCAGGTCGGGCGTCGTGTCGAGCACGTGCCCGGCTCGCTCGAGCAGCGCGCTCGCCTCGCGGTCGGCCGGCGGAACCCAGACCGTCCACGCCGCCCCGATCTCGTTGTAGGCGGCGGCCACCTCGTTGTAGGCCGCGGCCAGCGCCTCCGGACGCTCGTAGAGGACGGCGTTCAGGAACGAACGCTCGGGCGCCACCGGCACCAGCGCGGCCGAGACTCCGTCGAGGCTCAGGATGCGCGCGCCGTCCGAGGCCCCCGCGAGTAGCCCGTACCAGTGGCGTAGCCCGGCGTGAAGGCGCTCGAGGAGGGTCAGTCGACCCTCGCCCCGGCGTCGCGCAGCTCGGCGAGCGCCCGCTCGGAGTCGCCGGGCTCCACGTCGATGCCGCGTATGCCGCCGCGGTCCACGGTCACGGCGAACCCGTGGCGCAGGGCGTCGAGCGAGGTGGCGTGCACGCAGTAGTCGGTGGCGAGCCCGACCACGGTCACCTGGTCCACGTCGTGTTCGCGCAGGACCCTCTCGAGCTCGGTTTCCTCGAAACCCGAGTAGCCCTCCAAATGAGGCTCGTAGCCGGCGTTGATGACCACGTCCACGCGCTCGGGGTTCAGCGAGTCGTGAAGCTCGGCGCCGGGGGTGCCCTGCACGCAGTGTGGCGGCCAGGGTCCTCCCTGTGCCGCGAAGGAGTGGTGGTCCTCGGGGTGCCAGTCGCGAGTGGCGACCACGAGGTCGAACTCGCCGGAGTCGAGCAGCTCCTGGACCCGGCCGGCGATCGCGTCGCCCTCGGGCACCGGCAGGGCACCCCCGGGCACGAAGTCGTTCTGGAAGTCGATGATCAGAAGCGCGCGCGCCATGCTCCCGATAATAGGCGCGTGAGGCAGCTCGAGAACCTCCTGCTGAGCCCCGACGAGGCGGCCGCCATGGACGCCCACGGGGCTACCGACGCCGCCGTGCTGGTGCCGCTCTTCGGCGACCCGCTCACCGCGGTGTTCACCGAGCGGCGCGCGGACCTGCCCCGGCATGCGGGCGAGATCTCCTTTCCCGGCGGCCTCCAGGAGGGGCCCGGGGAGCAGCTGCGGACCACCGCGCTTCGCGAGGCCGAGGAGGAGATCGGCCTCTCCCCCGCCGCGGTCACGCTGCGAGGAGCGCTGCCCCCGGTGAGCACGTTCGTCACCGGCTACCGCATCTTCCCCTTCGTCGGGACGATCGAGCCCGGCCACGTCTGGACCCCAGCCGAGGCCGAGGTGGAGCGCGTGCTCGAGTTCTCCCTGCCCGACCTGGTGGGTGGTCACGCGATGAGGCGCCTGTTCAGGAAGGGGGTCCCGATCAAGACGCCGACCTACACGGTCGACGGCCACCTCGTGTGGGGCGCCACGGCGCGGATCGTGCAGTCCCTCTTGGAGCGGCTGGCGCCGCTGATCTGACCCCGGCGGGGGCCCGGGGGGCGTGAGCCCCCGGATGGTCTCGCCGTTAAACGTCCTTCTCGATCGGCACGTTCACCAGGTTCCCCCACTCCGTCCACGAGCCGTCGTAGTTGCGCACCTCGTCGTTGCCGAGCAGCTCGTGGAGCACGAACCAGGTGTGGGCCGAGCGCTCGCCGATGCGGCAGTAGGCGATTATCGGGTTGCCGTCGATCACGCCCTTGCCGGTGTACAGCTCGCGCAGCTCGTCGGCGGACTTGAAGGTGCCGTCCTCCTGCACGGCCTGCGCCCACGGCACCGAGGCCGCCCCCGGGATGTGGCCGGAGCGCTGCGCGCCCTCCTGCTCGTAGCCCGCCATCGCGATCAGCTCGCCCGAGTACTCCTGCGGCGACCGGACGTCCACCAGGCGGATGCTCGACTCGAGCGCCCCGAGCACGTCGTCGCGCCAGGCGCGGATGGAGTCGTCACCCTCCTGGGCGGCGAACTGCTGCGGCTCGTAGCTGGGCACGTCGGCGGTCGTCGGCCGGCCCTCCGAGATCCACTTCTCACGCGGCCCGTTCATCAGCTTCACGTTGTCGTGGCCGTAGTAGCGCAGGTACCAGTAGGTGTAGGCCGCGAACCAGTTGTTGCGGTCGCCGTACAGGACGATCGTGTGGTCGTTGGAGACGCCGTGGCTCCCGAACAGCTCGCTGAACTCGGCAGGGCCGAGCACGTCGCGCTTGACCTGGTCCTGCAGGTCGTTCTTCCAGTCGAAGCCGATGGCGCCGTGAATGTGGGCCTCGGCGTACAGCGCCGTGTTCTCGTCGACCTCGACGATCCGGACCGAGTCGTCGCTCAGATGGTCCTCGACCCACTGCGTATCCACCAAGACGTCCTTCGCGTACTCGGCCACGGTGCTCTCCTCAGTTTCGAATGTCCTCAATTCCGGTTGGATTTAGCCTAGCGCGGCTGACCGGCCGCGAGCAGGCCCTCCACCGCGGCGCCGGCGGCGCCCAGCCAGGCCTCGGCTTCGGCAGGATCGTCGTGGAGGACGACAACCGGGATGCGCCATCGCTGCCCCGCCTCGAGCACGATCGCGGCCCCCTCACCCAGCAGCGCGCCGCCGGCGGAACCGGCCCCTTCGTAGACAAAGCCGCGCACCGGCGTGTCCACGAGCCGCTCCAGCAGAGTGCGCAGGCGGTCGCCGTGGAGCTGCGGCGCCTCGCCCGCGCTGCCCATCAGCCAGCAGACCACGCTCACCCCCGAGAGCGCGCGCAGTAGCGTGCCCAGGCGGTCGGGATCGGCCACCACCGGCTCGGCGCCGGCCGTCTCGATCGCGGCCGCCCGGGCCGGGTCACGCGTCGTTCCGCGCACTGCGTGCCCGGAAGCGGCCAGCCGCTCGGCCAGCGCACGGCCGCGGCAGCCGCAGCCCACGATCAGCACACGCGCCACTCCGGTCAGTCGGGCGGCGGTGAGGCGGCCCGGCGGCGGAGCTCCTCCCTCCAGCGCTCGTCCTCGGCCACCTGCGCGCGCACGTCGTCCTCGGTGAGCTCGGGCCGGCCGCTGGCCCGGCGGCGGGCGTTCTGGGCCTCGAGCATCTGCTCCACGTCCTGCAGCTCCAGCTCGGCCTCCAACTCGGGCGAGCGCGTGGGACGCCAGTCCACCTGCTCGGCGCCCGAGCCCGGATACCACTTGCCCAGGGCCAGCAGGATCCCGATTGCGACCACGAACGCGAACAGGATGAAGACCGTGAACTCCCCGATCGCCCGAGTGTACGCTCGGCGGCGTGTAGGCTCGGCAGCGACCGATGATCGACTTCGAGTTGACCGACGAGCAGCGGCTCGTCCGCGAGACGGCCCGCGACTTCGCCAACCGCGAGATCGCTCCCCGGGCGCGCGAGAACGACCGCAACGAGCACTTCGACACCGAGCTGGTCCAGAAGATCGCGGACATGGGCTTCCTGGGCGCGATCGTTCCCGAGGAGTACGGCGGACGGGGTGTGGACTACCGCACCTACGCGCTGATCGTCGAGGAGGTCGGGCGCGGCTGCTCGGCCATGCGCACGGTCGTTTCGGTGGTCACCTCGCTGGTGTGCTCCTCGATCGCCCGCTGGGGCACCGAGGAGCAGAAGCAGGAGTGGCTGCCCAAGCTCTGCTCGGGCGAGGCGCTCGGCTGCTTCGGCCTCACCGAGCCCGATACCGGCTCGGACGCGTCGGACCTCAAGACCCGGGCCGAGAAGACCAACGGCGGCTGGAAGATCACCGGCGGCAAGATGTGGATCTCGCTGGGCAACTACGCCAAGCTCGCGCTGATCTTCGCCCAGACCGATCCGGAGAAGGACCACCGCGGGATCGCCTGCTTTCTCGTGCCCACCGACAGCCCCGGCTTCTCCTCCCAGGAGATCCACGGCAAGCTCGGCCTCAAGGGCTCCGACACCGCCGAGCTGTCGCTCGACGGCGTGGAGGTCCCGGACGGCGCGCTGATGGGCGAGGTGGGCGAGGGCTTCAAGATCGCCATGAGCGCCCTCGACTCCGGCCGCTACAGCGTGGCCGCCGGGTGCGTCGGGATCTGCCAGGGCTCGCTCGACGCCTCGATCGAGTACTCCAAGGAGCGCAAGCAGTTCGGCAAGCCGATCGCCTCCTTCCAGCTGGTGCAGGAGCTGATCGCCGACATGGTCGTGGAGACCGACGCCGCCCGCGGGCTGGTCTGGCGGGCCGGCTGGCTGAAGGACAACGATCAGCCCAACACCACGGAGACCTCGATCGCCAAGCTCTACGCCACCGAGGCCGCGGTGCGCTGCGCGAACGCCGCCATCCAGGTCCACGGGGGCTCGGGCTACGTGGACGACTACCCGGTCGAGCGCTACCTGCGCGACGCCCGCGTCACCACCCTGTACGAGGGCACCTCCCAGATCCAGAAGCTGATCATCGCTCGCGCCGCCACCGGCGTGAACGCGATGACCTGATGGCCACGGTCCAGGTCGAGACGCGGGGCGCGGTGGGAATCGCGCGCCTCAACCGTCCCGACGCCCGCAACGCGCTCTCCCCCGAGCTGATGGAGGAGCTGGCCACGGCGGTCGAGCGCTGGGACACCGACCCGGACGTGCGCTGCATCGTGATCGCCGGGAACGACGACTGGTTCGCCGCGGGCGCGGACATCAAGTCGATGGCCGAGCGCAGCTTCGTCGAGACCCTGCACGCGCCGGCGGCTCGCTTCTGGCCCCGGCTCGCGGCGGTCCGGACCCCGCTGATCGCGGCCGTGTCCGGCTACGCTTTGGGCGGAGGCTGCGAGCTGGCCCTGCTCTGCGACATGATCGTGGCCTCCGAGAGCGCCGAGTTCGGCCAACCCGAGATCCTGCTGGGGATCATTCCCGGGGGCGGCGGCACCCAGCGTCTCGCCCGGGTGCTGGGCAAGCAGCGCGCGATGGAGCTGGTGCTCACCGGCAAGCGGATAGGGGCCCAGGAGGCGTTCGAGCTCGGCCTGGTCAACCGGGTCGCGCCGGGCTTCGAGTGGTTCGACAGCGCCGTCGAGCTGGCCGGGCTCGTGGCCAGCCGCCCGCCGCTCGCGGTCCGGCTGGGCAAGCAGGCCGTGCTGAGCGCCGACGAGACGCCCCTGAGCGCGGGGCTCGAGAACGAGCGCCGGCTCTACGAGCTGGCGATGGCCACCGAGGACCGCGTCGAGGGAATGACCGCGTTCATCGAGAAGCGCCGGCCCGAGTTCAGGGGGCGGTGAGCTCCCTCCCCCGCACCGTCGGCGTGGTGGGCGCCGGCACGATGGGGGCGGGGATCGCGCAGCTCGGAGCGGCCGCGGGCATGCGCACGCTGCTGCACGACCCGCTGCCCGAGGCGCTGGAGCGGGGGACCGAAGCGGCCCTCGGAGGTCTGGGCCGCTGGGTGGAGAAGGGACGCGTGGACGACGAGGCCGCCGGGCTGCTCGAACCCGTGGACGCCCTCGAGGGGCTGGCCTCCTGCGAGCTCGTGATCGAGGCTGCCCCCGAGCGGCCGGACCTCAAGCGCGAGCTGTTCGCGCGCCTGTCCGAGCTCTGCAGCCCAGAAACGGTGCTGGCCACAAACACCTCGTCGATCCCCGTCACCTCGCTGGCCGGCGCCGCCGCCCGTCCGGAGAACGTGGTGGGGATGCACTTCTTCAACCCGCCGCCGCTGATGCCGCTGCTCGAGGTCATACGCGCGGATCAGACCGGCGAGCGCGCGCTGGCCGTGGCCCGTGAGACGGGCGAGGCGATGGGCAAGCAGGTGATCGTGGCCGCCGACGGCCCCGGCTTTCTGGTCAACCGCTGCGGCCGCCCGTTCGGCGCGGAGGCCCTGCGGCTCCTGGGCGAGCGCGTGGCCGGCCACGACCAGATCGACCGCATCTGCCGCCTGGGCGGAGGCTTTCGGATGGGCCCGTTCGAGCTCATGGACCTTGTGGGCATCGATGTGGGCTTCGAGGTGGCGAAGTCCTTCAGCGAGCTGTCCTTCGGCGAGCCACGCTGGAAGCCGAGCCCGATCCAGGCGCGCATGGTCGCGGCGGGGCGCCTGGGCCGCAAGGCGGGGCGCGGCTACTACGGCTATCCCGGCGAGGGGCCCTATCGCCCGGAGGACCCCGAGCCGCTCACCCCCGGCGGCGGCGACGGCCGCCCGGTGGCCGTGCGCGGCGAGAGCCGGCTGGCCGGCGAGCTGCGCTCGCGCGTCGAGTTCGCGGGCTTCGAGCTTCGTGACGACGCCGCGGACGGGCTGGTCGTCGATTCAGGGCTCACCCAGCCCTCCGGCGAGGCCGCGCTCACCCTGTGCGCCGCCGGAAGCCTCGCGTCCCGCGGCCCGCCCGGGACCGTCGGCTTCCACCTGCTGCCCCCGCTCGACGAGTGCAGGCTCGTGGAGCTGACCCGCCTTCCCACCACCCCGGCGGCCACGTGTGAGGAGGCGGAACGCTTCTTCGCGGCGCTCGGGCTCCACAGCGAGTGGGTGGACGACGCCCCGGGCCTCGTGCTCGGGCGCATCGTCTGCCAGCTGGTAAACGAGGCCCACTTCGCGATCGGGGAGGGCGTCGGCTCGCCGGACGCCGTGGACACCGGCCTGACGCTTGGGCTCAGCCACCCGCGCGGGCCGGTGAGCTGGGGCGAGGCAATCGGCACTGATCACGTGCTGGCGGTACTCGACGGGCTGTGGGCGGAGCGGCGCGAGGAGCGCTACCGCGTGGCGCCGCTGCTGCGCCGCGCGGGAATGCAGGCGTACCGCCGGGCGTCCCTCTGACGAGGGGGCATTCCGCCCCCCAAAGGAGGCGGTGGATGTCCTCGGCCACCCTGATCGAACGGATCCGGCTGTCGGTCATCGGCGACGGCACGGTGCTCGACGGCCCTTTTGGGCCTCGCCGCTTGACCTACGCCGACTACACGGCCTCGGGGCGTTCACTCTCCTTCGTCGAGGACTTCATACGCGATCGGGTCCTGCCCCTGTACGCGAACACCCACACCGAGGCCTCGGCGACCGGCGCCCACACCACCGCGCTCAGGGAGCAGGCCCGCCAGATAATCCACCGGGCGGTGAACGGCAGCGACCAGGATGTCGTGGTCTTCTGCGGCTCGGGAGCCACCGGCGCGATCGACCGCCTCGCGCGGCTCCTCGGGCTCGCCCAACCAAACGGCAGCGACCCCGCGCCGCTGCGGCCTGTCGTTTTCATCGGGCCCTACGAACACCATTCGAACGAGCTGCCATGGCGCGAGTCGGACGCCGACGTGGTGACCATTCGCGAGGACGCCGACGGGCGGGTCGACCTGGCTCATCTCGAGGACGAGCTCCGGCGGCACGCGCGACGGCCGCTGAAGCTCGGCTGCTTCTCCGCCGCCTCGAACGTGACCGGAATCGTGACGGACGTGGAGCAGGTGGCGATCGTCCTCCACCGCCACGGTGCGCTCTCGTGCTGGGACTACGCCGCGGCCGGTCCCTACCTGCCGGTCGACATGAACCCCGCGCCGGACCGCTCGGACGGGCACCGGGCCTACAAGGACGCCGTGTTCCTCTCACCGCACAAGTTCGTCGGCGGACCCGGAACGCCGGGAATCCTGATCGCGAAGCGCTCGCTGTTTGGAAACCCGGTCCCATCGGTGCCGGGCGGCGGCACGGTCCTGTTCGTGAACCCGACGGGGCAGGCGTACCACCCCGAGCCGGCGGTCCGCGAGGAGGGCGGCACCCCCGCGATCGTCGAATCGATCCGCGCCGGACTCGTGTTTGCGCTAAAGGAGGCGGTCGGGACCCAGGAGATCTGCCGGCGGGAGACCGATTTCGTCCGCCGCGCTCTCGACTCCTGGAGAGCAAATCCGCAGATCGAGATCCTCGGCAACACCGAGGCCGAACGGCTTGCCATCGTCTCGCTCGGGCTTCGCCACCCGCGCGGCGCTGCTGCACTCGAACTTCGTCGTCGCGGTTCTCAGCGACCTGTTCGGCATCCAGGCCCGAAGCGGCTGCTTCTGCGCCGGCCCCTACATCCACCGCATGTACCCAATCGACGACCAGTGGTCGGCGTGCATGGATGCGGAGGCCGCGCGGGGCAACATGGGCGCGAAGCTCGCCTTCGTCCGCGTCGGCTTCAACTACTTCGTCAGCGAGGCCGTGTTCAACTACGTCGTCGAGGCCGTCCACCTTCTGGCGAACGACGGCTGGAGGCTGCTCCCGCTCTACCGCTTCGACCCGGTCAGCGGTCTGTGGCACCACCGGAACGCGCCGCCACGGCCGGTGGCCGACCTCGCGGACGTCTGCTCGGCCTCGGCAGCCGCTCGGACGCACGCACGAACCACGACTGAGCCGGAGGACGCTCTTCTGCGGCATTACCTCGACGAGGCGCGGCGCATCCTCGGTCAGGTCGAGGCCACGCCGCTGGACGGTCCCCCCTTGACGCCGGAGTTCGAGCGGGCTCGCTGGTTTCCGCTGCCCGCCGAGGGAATGCGCGAGCTCGGCCTCGGCTGATCAGGACACGTTGGGAATCTCGCTCACCGAGAAGGCGGCGCCCTGCGGGTCCGCCAGCACAGCGGTGCGGGACAGAGGGGTGTCGAACGGAGGCGCCAGAACCGAGCCTCCGAGCTTCGCGGCCCGCTCGGCGCTCCTGTCGGCATCCTCGACCCAGAGGTCGACGCTCCAGTGCGACGGCGCATCCGCCGCCGGCATCAACACAGCGATCGTCTCCCGCGACACCGGCTGCTCAGGCTCGCCGCCGACGAAGCCCGGCAGGCGGAGCATCGTGGCCTCGAGCTCCCCCAGCTCGAACGTCTCGGTGGTCCAGCCGAACACCCTGCCGTAGAAGGACGCGGCGCGGTCGGGGTCGGCGGTGTTCAGCGCGCTCATGCTCCAGGCGTTCGGCTCGTTGACGACCTGCGCGCCTCGCCGCTCATGCGGCTCCCAGACGCAGAAGACGGCCCCACGGGGTCGGCGAGCACGGCCATGCGACCGCCGCCGGGCGAGTCGAAGGCGGGGCCCACCACGCTTCCGCCGGCCTCCGTCACGGCCCGCAGCGTGTCGTCGGCGCTGTCGACCCACATGTGCGTGCTCCAGACCGGCTGCGGCGGGGGCGGCGCGCCGTGCTGGGACACGACGGCTGCCACGTCCCGGCCGTGCAGGCGGCAGACGATGTAATCACCGTCCGCGTCCGGCGGCATCAGGTTCTCGGTCTCCCAGCCGAACAGCTCCCCGTAGAAGGCGGCCGCGCTCGCTGCGTCGGGCTGGACGTTCGTGATCCAGCACGGCACGCCGTGCTGAAAGCCGTTTCGATCGCTCATCCGTCTATCCTAGCAGTTACTTGGAAAAACCTATTAACAGTTCCGTGGAAAAGACCTTCCGGGTAGACTCGACTGCGTGGCGGGCCAGCGCACCTACGGCGACCTCTGCGGAATTGCCCGCGCCCTGGACGTGATCGGCGAGCGCTGGGCACTTCTCGTGGTCCGCGAGCTGCTGCTCGGCCCCAAGCGCTTCACCGACCTGCGTGCGGGTCTGCCTCACGTGAGCCCCGACGTCCTCTCGCAACGCCTTCGCGACCTGGAGCAGGCGGGACTGGTGGGCCGGCGCACGCTGGCGCCGCCGGCCGGCTCGCGTGTGTACGAGCTCAGCGAGCGCGGCCGGCAGCTCGAGCCGGTGATCGTCGAGCTGGGCCGCTGGGGAAGCCGCGCGCCGTTTCCGCCGGGAGATGCGACCATCGGGCCCGATTCCGTGATTCTCGCGCTCGAGACCCTCTTTCAGCCCGCCGCCGCGGACGGGCTGACCGGCAGCTTCGAGTTGCGGCTCGGCGACCAGCGCTTCCGCGCCCACGTGGAGGACGGCCGTCTCGACCTCGCTCGCGGCGGCGCCGACCGCCCCGACGCGGTACTCGAGACCGACCCCATTACCCTGACCGCGCTCCTGTGGCAGGGTCGCCGCCTGCCCGAGGCACGGCGCGCGGGAGATGCGAGTGTCGAGGGCGACTCGCGCTCGGTGGCGCGATTTCTCCGCCTGTTCCCCTTACCCGCGGAGGTGTAGCCGTTGGCCACCGCCGACCTCACCGTGCTGACCCTGGGCCGCCCCGACGTGAGCGCAAGCGGCTACATCGCCGAGATTCAGCGTCGGCTGCAGGCGCAGGCGCGGGTGCGCTTTCAGATGCATGCGATGGGAACGTCGCTGGAGGGAACCACCGCGGACATCTTGGCGGTGGTGGCCGAGCTGCACGCCGTGCCCTTCGACCAGGGCGCGCCCCGCGTCTACACGGTGCTCAAGCTCGACGAGCGCCGCGACCGGCCCGACCAGACGCTCGAGGACAAGGTGCGCTCGGTGGAGAACCGGCTCGGGGAGGACCTGTAGCGCGGCCGCTCAGGCGCTGAGGTCGTCGAGCGCCTCCAGCAGGCGGTCGACCTCCTCCTCGCTGGTGTAGTGGAGAAAGCCGGCGCGCACGGCGCCGTCGGGCTCCAGTCCGAGCGCGCGGATGGGCTCCAGGGCGTAGTAGTGGCCGTCCCAGACGTAGATGTCCCGCTCGCCCAGCCTCTCGGCCACGTCGCGCGGCGAGCGCCCCGGGACGTTGAAGCAGAAGGTGGGCGTGCGGTCCTCGGCGTGGGGGATGCCGTAGAGCTCGAGAGCCTCCGGCATGCCGGCGAGAAAGCGGTCCGCCAGAGCCGTCTCGTGCTGCTCGATCCGGGCGAAGGCGAGGTCCAGGTCCCCGTCGCCCAGTGAGCGCAGGTACTCGACGGCGGCCGTGGTGCCCGCCACCGCCTCGTGCGACTGGGTGCCGGCCTCGAAGCGGTGGCCGGCCGGCTCCTCGTCCGCCGGCCGTACGCGGTCCGCCGGCAGCGACTCGGCCAGGTCCCGCCGGAGCGCGGCGACCCCGAGGTGCGGGCCGAAGAACTTGTAGGGGGAGCAGAGCAGGACGTCGAGGCCCCACTCGGCCTGGCGCAGGCGGCGATGGGGGGCGAGGTGAACGCCGTCGGCCCAGGCGAGCGCCCCGACGCGATGGGCCGCCGCGGCGATGCGGGCGGCGTCGGTGACCGAGCCGACCGCGTTCGAGGCCAGGGTGAAGGCCACCACCCGGGTCCGCTCGGACAGCATCTCCTCCAGGGCGTCCTCGTCGAGGGTCACGTCCTCGGGCCGGATAGGGGCCGGGCGTACCACCAGGTCGTGGTCACCGGCCACCAGCAGCCAGGGCGAGATGTTGGCGTCGTGGTCGAGCTGGGTCACCACGATCTCGTCCCCGGGCTCCATGGTGCGGGCCATCGCGTGCGCCAGCTGGAAGTTGAGCGTGGTCATGTTCGCCCCGAAGGCGATCGCCTCGGGCTCGCTGCCGGTGAAGCCCGCCGCGGCCGCCCGGCCGCGCTCCATCACGTCGTCCGAGGCTGCCGAGGTGGCGAAGGCGCCGCCCAGGTTGGCGTTGGAGTCGCGCAGGTAGGAGGCGACCGCCTCGATCACCTCGGCGGGCGCCTGCGACCCGCCCGGCCCGTCGAGGAAGGCGGCGCCGCTCGCGAGCGCGGGAAAGCGCTCGCGCACGGCCGCCACGTCAAGCGGCCGCCTGCTCCTTGAGGTAGTGGAGGAGGCCACCGCTCAGCAGGATCTCACGCTCCTTGGGAGCGAGGTCGTGCGCCAGGGCGATCTCGTCGCCCGACTCCTCGATCTTGACCGTGATCTGCTCCGCCCCCTCCTCCAGCTCCTCCCGCACCCGCGGCAGGGTCCAGGTCTCCCCCACCTTGGCCCGGTCGTAGTCGGCCTCGTCGGCGAAGGTGAGCGCCAGGATCCCCTGGGCCACCAGGTTGCGCCGGTGGATGCGGGCGAACGACTTGGCGAACACACCCTTCACGCCGAGCTGCAGCGGCGCCAGCGCGGCATGCTCGCGCGACGATCCCTGGCCGTAGTTCTCGCCGCCGACGATGAAGCCCGAGCCCCACTCCTGCATGCGCTTGCGGAACTCCGGGTCGCGGTGCTGGAAGGTGAACTCGGCTATCGCGGGGATGTTCGAGCGGTAGCTCATGACGATCACTCCGTCGGGGGCCAGGTCGCCGGTCGAGATGTTGTCGGGCTGCACGGTCGCGATCTTCGCGCTCAGCTCGTCCTCGAGCGGGACGTGCTCGGGCGGCGTCTTGATGTTGGGCCCGCGCGGGATCTCGACCTCGTCGGCCTCGTCCTCCGTCGCCGGAGCGAGGATGTGGCGGTCGTCCACGTACGGCTTGAGCTCGGGCATCTCGAGCAGCTCGGGAGGATCTCCGTGCTCACGCGGGTCGCGGATCTCGCCGTGCAGCATCGACACGGCCGCGATCGCGGGCGAGCAGAGGTAGACCGAGTCCTCGGGGGTGCCAGAGCGGCCCGGGAAGTTGCGGTTGAAGGTGCGCAGCGAGTTGGCGTCCGAGGGCGGGGCCTGTCCCATGCCCACGCAGGGCCCGCACACCGGCTCGAGCATCCGCACCCCGCCCTCGACGAGCTGGCGGTAGACGCCGGACTCGGCGATGGCCACCAGGATCTGGCGCGATCCGGGCGTGGCGGTGGCGGTCACCCGCTCGTGCACCTCGCGGCCGTCGCCCTCGGCCAGCACGGCGCCGGGAAGCGCCAGGTCGAGGTAGGCCGAGTTCACCGACGAGCCGATGCAGACCTGCTCGATGGGCGTGCCCGCCACCTCCTCGACCGGCACGACGTTGTCGGGGTTCTGGGGCTTGGCCACGAGCGGCCCGAGCTCGGACAGGTCGATCTCCACCCGCTCGTCGTACTCGCAGCCCTCCTCGGGCGCGAGCTCCTCGAAGTCGTCCTCGCGCTGCTGGCGCCGCAGCCACTCGCGCGTGTTGTCGTCGGGCGGGAAGACCGCGCTGGTGGCGCCCAGCTCGGCGATCATGTTGGCGATCGTGCCGCGCTCGGGGACGCTCAGGTCGGCGGTGCCGGGGCCGGTGAACTCGAACACCTTGTTCTTCCCGCCGCGCACGCTGAGCCGGCGCAGCAGCTCGAGGATCACGTCCTTGGCCTGGACCCAGGGGCGGTCGAGCGTGTCCGCCAGGTGCACCTCGACGACCTCGGGACAGGCGATCTCGTACGGGTGCCCGGCCATCGCCACCGCCACGTCGAGCCCGCCCGCGCCGATGGCGATCATGCCCAGGGCCCCGCTCGTGGTGGTGTGGGAGTCGGCGCCCACCAGTATCCCGCCCGGCCGCGCGTAGCGCTCGATGTGCACGTAGTGGCAGATCCCGTTGCCCGGCCGCGAGTAGTCGATCCCGTAGCGCCGGCACAGCGCGCGCAGCATCCGGTGGTCGTCGGGGTTCTTGAAGTCCAGCTGGATGATGTTGTGGTCGATGTACTGGACCGCCCGCTCGACCTTCACCCGGGGGACCTCGAGCTGCTCGAACTGCATCAGGGCCATCGTGCCGGTGGCGTCCTGGAGCAGCGTCTGGTCCACGCGCAGGGAGATCGACTCCCCCGGGCTCAGCTCGCCGTCGACGAGATGGTCCCGCAGGATCTGGCGGGTGAGGTTCTCGGCCATCGGGTCCCTTCTACCCACCTCCCGTTTGCGCTACGCGGCGGCCGGAGCGAGCTCACCGACCGCCGCCTCGGCGGACTTGGCCGGCACCAGCAGGGCCACCACCGCGCCCAGCGCGAGGACCGCGGCTCCGACCCAAACGGCCGGCACCAGCCCGTCCACGTAGGCCTGCGGCGAGCCCATGCCCCCGGCGCCGGTGAACACCGTGGCCAGGACGGCGACTCCCAGCACGCCGCCGATCTCGCGGATCGTGTTCACCGCCCCCGAGGCCTGCCCGGCCTCGCTCGGCCGCACCGCGCTCAGCACGGCGTTGGCCGACGGCGCGAACACGAGCGCCATGCCCGTCCCCGCCATCACGAAGCCCGGGATCAGGAGGCCGTAGGCCACGTCGGGTGCCGTGACCAGCGCGAGCCACGACAGCGCCGAAGCCTGCAGCGCCAGGCCCGCCGCCATCAACGGGCGGCTGCCGATGCGGTCGGACAGGATCCCCGCGATCGGGGCCACGAAGATCGGCATCGCCGTCCAGGGCAGCGTGCGGATGCCCGCCTCGAGCGGCGAGTAGCCCTGCGCCACCTGGAAGAACTGGGCCAGCAGGAAGATCGAGCCGAACGCGCCGAAGAACATCGCCAGCGACACGCCGCTGGTGGCCGCGAAAGCCCGGTTGCCGAAGAACCGCATCGGCAGCATCGGCGCGCGGGTGCGGAGCTCCCAGGCGACGAAGGCCGCCAGCAGCAGCGCCCCGCCGCCGATCGCGACCAGCACGGGCGTGCTCGTCCACCCGAGCGACTGGGCCCGGACGATCCCGAACACGACGCCCAGCAGCCCGCCGCTGGCGAGCGCCACACCGGGCACGTCGAGCGTGGCCACCGGTCCGCGGCTCTCGCGGAGGAGCATCAGTGCGGCCGGGGCGAGCGCGAGCCCCACCGGAACGTTGAGCCAGAAGATCCACTGCCAGGAGAAGCCCTCGACCACGGCGCCGCCCACCACGGGGCCGAGCGCCACGCCCAGCCCGGATACGCCGGACCAGATGCCCAGCGCCAGGCCGCGCTTGTCGGCGCTGAAGGCCTCGCTCAGGAGGGTCAGCGACAGCGGCGTGATGATCGCCGCCCCCAGCCCCTGCACCGCCCGCGAGGCGATCAGGGCGTCGGTGCTCGGCGCCAGCGCGGCGGCCGCCGAGGCCAGGGTGAACACGCCCAGGCCCACCACGAACACCGAGCGGCGGCCGAGGCGGTCGCCCAGGGCCGCAGCGGTGAGCAGGAAGACGGCGAAGCTGAGGGTGTAGGCGTTCACCGTCCACTCGAGCTCCTCGAGAGAAGCGCCGAGATCCTCCCGAATGCTCACCAGAGCATTGGTCACGACCAGGTTGTCCAGGGTGACCATGAAGAGCGCGATCGAGACGATCGCCAGGGTCCAGCCGCTGCGCGTAGTCACTTGGTTTCTCCTTCTAGCTGATTGATTGATCTATCAAGACGATGCGAAAAAAGAGAGAGGCTCGTTCTCACGCCTCCCCCACCCAGCAGTAGTCGCGCGGCAGGTCGAGCGCGGCCGCCACGTTCAGCAGCATGCCCATGGCGAAGAAGTCCACGACCCGCTCGTGCGGCGCGCCGCTCAGGCGCTCGACGTCGTCCATGAGCTGCATGAACTCGCGCCGCACCGGGTCCCGAAGCTCGGGATCGCCCGCTGCGGCGTGGGCCTGCATCTGGACGACGATCTCGTCGCGGTCCTCCAGCAGGCCCATATAGGCGTGGCCCATGAGCGCGAGTCGCTCCTCTGGGTCGCCCGCCCCTTGGGCCGCCTCGGCGAACGCCGTGCGAATCCGCGCGACCACGTGCCGGTGCACGGCAAGGAACAGCTCGTGCTTGTTGGGGAAGAGCGCGTAGATGTAGGGCTGCGAGATGCCGGCCCGCTTGGCGATCGCGCCGGTGCTGGCCGCGTGGAAGCCGTGGGCGGCAAACTCCTTGACCGCGGCGTCGATCACCTGCTCGCGCCGCTCGTCGGAGCTGGCGCGGGGCTCGGGGCGGGAGGCGGTTCTCGGACTCACAGCCACCACTTTATTGATTGATCTATCAATTGTCAAGGCGGGGCGCGACAGTGACAGAACCCGTCCCAGCAACCGCCCCGCGTCGCTGCGGTGGAGACTTCCATCGCCGGCCGGCTCGAGCCGCGGGACCCGCCGCCCTACCCCGCCGGCCGTACGAACACGCCCCGCGCCTCGGCGAGCAGGGTGCGTGGCTCCTCGGCGCCGGCGGCTCGGGCGACGAGCTCGATCCGGCGGCCCTCCGACCTGGCCACCCGAGCGGAGACCGTCACGAACGTTCCGACCGGGGCCGGCGCCTTCAGATCGACCTCCAGCCGCGCGGTCACCGCCACGGACCCCTCGTCGAACACGAGCAGCGCCATCGCCTCGTCCAGCGCCGCCGCGAGCACGCCACCATGGGCATGGCCCGGCGGGCCCTGGTGGTCCTGCTTGACGAAGAAGCGCCCCTCCACCCCACCGTCCGGCGTCCGCTCCAGCTCGAGCTGCAGGCCGAACAGGTTGGCCGGGCCGCAGCCGAAGCAGAGGTCGTGGTGCCGGAGCACCTCGCTGCGCGCCGGGCCGAGCCCGGCGCTTGCGCCACGACGCGGGTCAGGCTCAGGCACGCAGGTGGCGCAGCACGAAGTGCAGGATCCCGCCGCCGCGGTAGTACTGCCACTCGTTAGGGGTGTCGATCCGCACCCGCGCCTCGAACTCCAGTCCGGCCGAGGTCCGCACGCCGAGGGTGCGCGCGCCCTCCTCGAGCGGGTCGAGGTCGAAGCTCTCCTCGCCGGTAAGCCCCAGCGACTCCACCGACTCGCCGTCACCGAACTGCAACGGCAGGATCCCCATCCCCACCAGGTTGGAGCGGTGGATGCGCTCGTACGACTGCGCCAGGACGAAGCGCACGCCGAGCAGCCGTGGCCCCTTGGCGGCCCAGTCGCGCGACGAGCCCGAGCCGTACTCGCGACCGGCGAGCACGCACAGCGGCACGCCCTCGTCGGCGTACTCCATCGCCGCCTCGTAGATCGTGGTGACCTCGCCGTCCTTGGTGGTGAAGCCGCCCTCCGGAAGCGGACCCCGCCCACCCGCGAGCCGGTTGCGCAGGCGGACGTTGGCGAACGTGCCGCGCATCATCACCTCGTGGTTGCCGCGGCGCGAGCCGTAGGAGTTGAAGTCGCGGCGCTCCACCCCGTGCTCGACCAGGTAGCGGCCGGCCGGCGAGTCCTCCTTGATGGCACCGGCGGGCGAGATGTGGTCGGTGGTGACGCTGTCGCCGAGCAGGGCGATGGCCCGCGCTCCCTGGATCGGCTCGAACTCCGCCGGCGGCTCGGCCGCCATCCCCTCGAAATACGGTGGGCGCTTGACGTAGGTGGACTCCGGGTCCCAGGCGTAGCGGTCGCCCTCGGGCACCGGGAGGCCGTTCCAGTTCTCGTCGCCCTCGAACACCTCGCCGTAGCTTCTGCGGAACATGTCGGACTCGATCGCCTGCTCGATCGCCTCGTTGACCTCCTGCCGGGAGGGCCAGAGATCGCGCAGGTGGACGTCACCCTGCAGCGGCTCGGTCACCAGGTCGATGTCCATGCGCCCCGCCAGGGCGTAGGCCACGCACAGCGGCGGTGAGGCCAGGTAGTTCATCTTGACCTCGGGGTGGATGCGGCCCTCGAAGTTGCGGTTGCCCGACAGGACCGAAGCGACCACCAGGTCGCGCTCTGAGATCTCGCGCGAGATCTCCTCCGGCAGCGGGCCGGAGTTGCCGATGCAGGTCGTGCACCCGTAGCCCACGAGGCTGAAGCCGAGCTGCTCCAGCGGCTCGATCAGCCGGGCGCGCTCGAGGTACTCCGTCACCACCTTCGACCCCGGGGCGAGCGACGTCTTGACCCAGGGCCGGCGCTCCAGCCCGGCCTCGACCGCCTTCCGCGCCAGCAGCCCGGCGCCCAGCATGACCGAGGGGTTGGAGGTGTTGGTGCAGCTCGTAATCGCGGCGATCACGACCGCCCCGTGGTCGAGCCCCTCGCGACGCTCGGCCAGGGCGGTCGATCCCCGGCGCCCGCCCGGCGCGGGGGCCTCCCCGCCGCCATCGGACGTCGGTGGGTCGCTGGCGGGAAAGGTCTCGGCGGCGGCCTCGTCGTAGCCGGCGAGCTGCTCGTCGTCGAGGGAGTCGGCCAGCTCCGCCCGGAAGCCCTCCGCCGCGCCGGCCAGCGCCACCCGGTCCTGGGGCCGCTTCGGGCCGGCGAGCGACGGCTCCACGTCGCCGAGGTCGAGCTCGAGCGTGTCGGAGTAGGCCGCCTCCTCGGAGTCCTCCTCGTGAAACAGCCCCTGCTCGCGGCAGTACGCCTCCACCAGCTCGACCCGCTCGGGCGGGCGGCCGGAGAACTCGAGGTAGCGGAGCGTCTCGGCGTCCACGGGGAAGATGCCGCAGGTGGCGCCGTACTCGGGCGCCATGTTGCCGATCGTGGCCCGGTCGGCCAGCGGCAGGTTCTGAAGGCCCGGGCCGAAGAACTCGACAAAGCTCCCCACGACCCCTCGCTCGCGCAGCATCTGGGTGACGGTCAGCACCAGGTCGGTGGCGGTCGATCCCTCGGGGAGCTCGCCCTCGAGCCGGAAGCCGACGACTTGCGGGATCAGCATCGACACGGGCTGACCCAGCATCGCCGCCTCGGCCTCGATGCCGCCGACGCCCCAGCCGAGCACCCCCAGGCCGTTGATCATCGTGGTGTGGGAGTCGGTTCCCACCAGGGTGTCGGGAAAGGCCTGGCCGTCGCGATCCTCGACCACCCGGCCGAGGTACTCGAGGTTCACCTGGTGGCAGATGCCGGTGTTGGGAGGCACCACCTTGAAGTTCACGAACGCGCTCTGGCCCCAGCGCAGGAAGGCGTAACGCTCGCGATTGCGCTCGAACTCGAGCTCGGCGTTGCGCTGGAAGGCAAACCGTTCGCCGAACACGTCGACCTGGATCGAGTGGTCGATCACGAGCTCCACGGGCACGAGCGGGTTGATGAGCGCCGGATCTCCGCCCAGCTCGTCCATCGCGTCGCGCATGGCCGCCAGGTCGACGATCGCGGGCACGCCGGTGAAGTCCTGCATCAGCACGCGGGCGGGCCGGTAGGCGATCTCCTGGGAGGGCTCGTCGCCGGCCACCCACTGCGCCACGGCCTCGGCCCCCTCGTCCTCGCCGTTGCGGAGCAGGTTCTCCAGCAGGACCTTGAGCGAGTACGGCAGCCGGGCCACGTCGTAGCGCTGCTGCAGCGCGTCGAGCCTGAAGATCTCGAACGACCGGCCGCCGGCCTCCAGGGTCGCGCGGGCGCCGAAGCGGTCTGTGTCGCTCACGTCTAAGACACTACCCGGCATGCACGATCTGGCCTGTGTCGTCCACCTGCACTCGCGCTACTCCGACGGGACCGGAACAGTCCCGCAGATCGCGCGCGCCGCGCGGCGCGCCCGGGCCGATGTGGTCCTGCTCACCGACCACGACTCGCTCGAGGCCAAGGACCGGGGCGAAGAGGGCTGGTACGGCAGCGCCCTGGTGCTGGTGGGGCTCGAGGTGTCGCCCCCGCGGCGCAACCACTACCTGGCGTTCGGGCTGGACGAGGTGATCGACCACCACGGGCTGGACGCGCACGGCATCTGCCATGCGGTCAGGGAGGCGGGCGGCTTCGGCTTTGCGGCCCACCCGTTCTCGGAGGGTTCGGCGCGCTTCAAGCGGGCCGTGCCGATGCCCTTCGACGGCCTCGACTGCGACGCCCTCGACGGGGTGGAGCTGTGGAGCTTCGTGAACGACACGGCCGCGGCCGCACGGAGCGTGTACGAGCTGCTGCGCTTCGTGGCCCTGCCGTCGCGCGCTCTCGACCATCCGCCGGACCGCAACCTCAGGGCGTGGGACGCGCTCTGCCGCGAGCGCCGGGTGGTGGCGCTCGGCGGCCTCGACGCGCATCAGTTCGGCATTCGCGTCGGCCCAGTGGTGCCACTGCGGGTGATGGCCTACCGGCGCTCGTTCCGCTTCATCCGCACGCACGTGCTCTGCAGCGAGCCTCCGACCGGCGTGCTGGAGCACGACCGGGAGCAGGTCTACGCCGCGCTCAGGGACGGCCGCTGCTACATCGCCGCCGACGTGGTGGCTCCGGCGAAGGGCTTCACCTTCGCGGCGGACGACCTTCCCATGGGCGCGGAGGCCCCGGCCGGCCGCCGCACGCTTGAGGTCCGCACGCCGCTCTCCGCCCGCCTGCGGCTGCTGCGGGACGGGACGAAGATCGCCGAGCGCGAGGGGACCTCGCTCGAGCACGAGGTGGAGGAGCCCGGGGTCTATCGGGTGGAGGCGCTGCGCCGGGCCCGCGGCCGCGAGCGGACCTGGATCGTCTCCAACCCGATCTATCTGCGCTCGCCGGGTACCCGATAGGGGTAGCGCGGGGCCACGGGAGGTGGCGCGCTGTCCGCGTCTGGGTGATAATTGGATGCATGGCGGTAGGAGCCGCCCTCTCGCTCGTCGTGCTCTTGGTCTGCGCCGCTACGGCTGACGCTGCGGTCAAGCGCGTCACGGTCCGTCAGGGGCCGCTGCCGGTGGCTCCCTACGAGGTGCGCTTCACGTCGCCGTCGACCCGGCAGGTGCGCGCGCCGCGCCTCGACGGCTTCCTGGTCGGCATGCACGTGCGGGTGGTCGACCGCCGCGGCCGGGCGATGCCGGTCCAGCGCGTGATGCTCCACCACATCGTCTATAAGAACCGGCGTCGCCAGGACCCGGTGTGCGGCGGCCCCGAGTCCTTCTACGGGACCGGGGAGGAGAACGAGACGCTCAGGTTCCCGCGCGGCTACGGCTACCGCGTGCGGCGGCGCGACCGCTGGATCACGGGCTGGATGCTGATGAACCACACCAACCGCCGCCAGCGGGCCTACATCGAGTACACCGCGCGCATAGAGACCCGCAGGCGCCTGCGCCCGGTAATCCCCTACTGGGCCCGCGTCACCGGCTGCCGCGGTGCACGTGACCCGATCTTCAACGTGCCCGGTGGCGGCGTGCCCGGGTCGACCCACGTGGAGTCGAAGCCGTGGAGGGTCCCGCGGACCGGCCGGATCGTCGCGGCGGGGTCACACGTCCACGGGGGGGCCAAGGACATCGTCCTGAGCGAGCCGGAGTGCGATCGCGTGCTGCTGCGATCGCGACCGCTCTACGGCCGGCCCAGCCACC
Source organism: uncultured Thermoleophilaceae bacterium (assembly GCA_963821275.1). Lineage (GTDB taxonomy): Bacteria > Actinomycetota > Thermoleophilia > Solirubrobacterales > Thermoleophilaceae > JACVRW01. The sequence continues at coordinate 288,834 of CAWGDF010000009.1, read as the reverse complement.
CCTACTACAACGTCCTGCCGGTGCTGCACGAGCCCGGTCCGTTCGCCACCAGCTGGATCACCACGGCCGCCGGGATATCCGTCCGCCGAGGACAGTCGCTCCGGGTGACGTCGCACTACGACGGGGAACGGCCGCACCCCCGGGTGATGGGGATCTGGCACATCTATCTCGCGCCCGGGCCGCCCGCCCCCCTGGTCTGCCCGCCGCTTCCCCGGGACGTGCGCAACCGGCTGCCCGCGGCCCCCGGGCGTCGGGCTCCCCCGGCGGTGACCGTTCCGCTGACCGGACTGGACGGCCGGGGGCGGGCGCGCACGATCCTGCGCCCGCCCGGTCCGCTGGTGCGGGCCAGGGCACGAGCGAGGGTGCGTGTGGGGAAGTCGAGCTACAGCATCCGCAACCTCTCGATCGCCCGCGGCGCCCTGGTCAGCTGGCGCTTCCTCGACGGCAGCGACCTGCACGACGTGACGCTCGCAAACGGCCCGGTCGGGTTCGCAAGCCGATGGTCGAGTCGCGGGGACACCTTCTCCCGTCGCTTCGACGTTCCGGGCACGTATCGCCTCTACTGCTCGCTGCACCCGATCGACATGACCCAGGTCCTGGAGGTACGCGGCCGATGACGACCCTCGCTCTCGTTCTGCTGACGCTGGCTCCGGCCGCACCGGCCCAGGTGACGGTCCAGGACAACTCGTTCCGGCCGCGGACCGTCACGGTCGCCGTGGGCCGGGCGGTCACCTGGCGCTGGCGGGGCCGTCGCCGGCACGACGTCTGGTTCGACGGCGGGCGGCGCCCGTGTCCGCGTCAACGCAGCGGGAGGTGCACGCGGCGCTTCCGCAGGCGCGGTTCGGTCGAGTACTTCTGCACGCTGCACGGCTCGATGACCGGGCTGGTGCGGGTACGGCGCCGGTGACCCGGGTCAGTCCCGCGGCGCCACGCTCGCACCGAGCGCCGCTCCCGCGCTCGCCGCCACCACGAGCAGGATGGCGACGATCTCCCGGCTCACCAGGCTCTCGCCGAGGATGACGAAGCCGGCGAGCGCCGCCATGGCCGGCTCGAGGCTCATGAGGACGCCGAACACGCCCGTCGGCATGCGCCTCAGCGCCTCCAGCTCGAGGGAGTAGGGGATCGCGGACGAGAGAACCGCCACGGCGAGGCCGGCGGCGATCACCCACGGAATCAGAAGGTTCGAGCCTCCTTCGGCGACCCCGACCGGGAGGACCACCACACTGCCCACGATCATCGCGAGCGCGAGCCCCTGGCCGCCTGGTAGCACGCGACCCACCCTCACCCCCAGCAGGATGTAGGCCGCCCAGAACGCCCCTGCGAGCAGGGCGAAGCCCACGCCGAGGGCGTCCAGGTCGGCGGAGCCAAAGTCCGAGAGCAGCAGGATCCCCGCCGCCGCCAGCCCCACCCAGAGGAGGTCGAGCGGCCGGCGCGAGCCCAGCACCGCCACTCCCAGCGGGCCGATGAACTCCAATGTGACCGCAACGCCGAGTGGAATACGGTCGAGCGACGAGTAGAAGGCGAAGTTCATCCCGCCCAGGACGAACCCGAAGGCGACGATGAGCCCCACGTCGCGGCGGGGGAGGCCGCGCAGCGGCGGTCTCCAGATCAGCACCAGCACGACCGCTGCGAGCACGAGGCGCAGGAGCACGCTGCCGCCTGGACCCACCTCGTCGAAGAGCAGCTTGGCCAGCGCCGAGCCGAACTGCACCGAGCCGATCGCCGTCAGCACCAGCAGCACCGGCGGGGCTGTGCCGGGGCGAGGAGGCGCGGTCCGGGTCACGCAGCGCACGCTACGCGTCTGAACCCAGCAGGGCGGGATAACGTGCCGATCCATGGTCGCGACCGGCGCCTCGCCCGCCGCTCCGGCGCGTGAGCGCACCCACGAAGAGCTCGAAGCGGTCTTCTCCCGCCTCGACGCGCCGTTCGCCTTCGTGGACCTCGACGCGATGTGGTCCAACGGGCGCCGGCTGCTCGAGCGCGCCGCGGGCACGCCGATCCGGGTGGCGAGCAAGTCGGTGCGCTGCCGCCCCCTCCTGGAGGCGATCCTCGGGCGCGATCCGGGCTACCGGGGCCTCATGACCTTCACGTTGCGCGAGAGCCTCTGGCTCGCCGAGCACGGCTTCGATGACCTGCTCGTCGCCTACCCGACCACCGACCGGGCGGCGCTGGCGGCGCTGGGCCGCTTCGAGGGCGAGCGCCCGCCCGTGCTGATGGTGGACTGCCTCGAGCACCTGGACCTCATCGCGCGCGCCGCAGGCCCTGCCGCTCGCCCGGTGCGGGTCTGCCTCGAGCTGGACGTCGGGTGGTGGGTCCTCGGGGGCCGGGTGAAGGTCGGGGTGAAACGCTCACCGGTGCGAACGCCCGCCCAGGCTCAGGCGCTGGCGCGCGCCGTCGTCGCCCGGCCCCACCTCGAGCTCGCCGGCATCATGGGCTATGAGGCGCACATCGCCGGCGTCGGCGACCGCTTCCCGGGCTGGCGGAGAGTCCAGGAGCCGCTGATCCGGGTGATCAAGGAACGCTCGGCGGCGGAGATCGCCGAGCGGCGGGCCGCTGCGGTGGCCGCCGTGAGGGAGGTATCCGACGTGGAGTTGGTCAACGGCGGCGGCACCGGAAGCGTGCACCTCACCCGGCGCGAGAGCGTGATCACCGAGGTCACCGCCGGCTCGGGCTTCTTCGCCCCCACCCTCTTCGACCGCTACGACGACTTCTCGCCGACCCCGGCCGCCTTGTTCGCGCTGCCGGTGGTGAGGAAACCGGCCCCGGGCGCAGCCACGCTGCTGGGCGGCGGCTACCACGCCTCGGGCCCACAGGGCCGGGATCGCCTGCCTCGGCCCTACCTGCCGCGGGGGCTGCGGCTCGACCCGCTGGAGGGCGCCGGAGAGGTGCAGACCCCCGTCATCGGCCCCGGGGCCGCTAGCCTGCCCATCGGCGCCAACGTCTACCTGCGCCATGCGAAAGCCGGCGAGCTGTGCGAGCGTTTCCAAAGCCTCTTTCTGCTCAGCGGCGGCCAAATCGTCGACGAGGTACCGACCTACCGCGGCGAGGGCCGTACGGAGCTGTAGCCCGCGGCCGGGCGCAACCCGCCCTGCCGGGACGTGTTGCGTTCCCTATGGCCCAACGCATTCTGCTCACGGCCGTCGTCGCGCTGCTCGTGGCCGCCCCTGCTGCGGCCGCGCAGCCCAACGTGGTCGTGCTGATGACCGATGACCAGACCGCCGCCTCGCTGCCGTCGATGCCGCGCGTCAACGGCCTGCTTGGGGGCAGCGGCACGAAATTCGAGCAGGCCTTCGCCAGCTTTCCGCTCTGCTGCCCGTCGCGCACGACCCACCTGACCGGCCAGTACGCGCACAACCACGGCGTGCTGCACAACGTCGGGCCCTTCGGGGGCTACGCGGTGTTCGACCACACCACCTCGCTTCCCGCCTGGCTGCAGCAGGCCGGCTATCGCACCATGCACGTCGGCCGCTACCTCAACGGCTACACGGCTGCGTCGGGGGTCCCGCCGGGCTGGAGCGACTGGCACGGGATGCCCCACGCCAACGCCTTCAACTACCGCTCGTGGAAGGTGAACGAGAACGGAACGCTGCGCGCCTACCCCACGCCCGACCGGCCGGGCGAGTACCAGACGGACTTCCTCGCCCGGCGCGCCAGCGAGCTCGTCCAGGACGCCGCCGCGGGCCCGGCCCCGTTCTTCCTGTCGCTGTGGTTCACGGCACCGCACCGGGGCCGCCCGAGCGACCCGGACGACCCGGCTCCCGTACGAACCCCCTCACCGGCGCCGCGGCACCGGGATGCCTTCGCCGGTGTGCGCATGCCGCGCCCGCCCAGCTTCGACGAGGCCAGCATGTACGACAAGCCGCAGGTCGTGGCGGACCGGCCGCGCTTCACGCCCGAGAAGGAGGCGGCCATCGAGGAGAACTGGCGTCAGGAGCTGGAGAGCCTGATCGCCGTGGACGAGGGGGTGGGCCAGCTGGTGGACACGCTCGCGCGAACCGGCGAGCTGGAGAACACCCTGATCGTCTACACCGCCGACAACGGCTTCATGCACGGCGAGCACCGGGCGCTCGCCGAGAAGGTGCTGCCCTACGAGGAGTCGATCAGGGTGCCGCTGATCCTGCGCGGCCCCGGGGTGCCCGCGGGCCGGGTGGACCGTCGCCTGGTGGCCAACGTCGACGTCCCGGCCACGATCCTGGACGCGACCGGCGTCCCGCCGGGCCGTGTCCAGGACGGCCGCTCGCTGCTGGAGCTGCTTGCCGACCCGGGCGCGGAGTCGGGCCGCGACATCCTGATCGAGAACGGCAACGGGGCCAACGGGGTGCCCGCCTACCGGGGCATCCGCACGTACCGCTTCCTGTACGTCGAGCACGACACCACCGGCGAGTATGAGCTGTACGACCTGCTCAAGGACCCGTTCCAGATGAAGAGCCGGGACGGCGCCGACCGTTACCGCGCCATCCAGCGCGACCTGCGCGGCCGGCTGCGCCGGCTCGAGCGCTGTGTGGGCAGTGGCTGCCGGGAGCATCCGCGCCTGCGGCTCCAGCTGCGTCCGCGCGCGACCACATGCGTGCCCGAGGACCTGCTGGTGCGGGTGGGCGGGCCCGAGCGCAGGGCCGTGACCGCCGCGGACGTGCTGCTCGGGCGCCGGCGGGTGGCCCGGGTGAGCCCGCCCCCGCTGGTGCGGAGGATCCCGCACAGGCGCCTGCGGGCCGGACGCGCAGTGCGACTGCGGGTGCGAGCCGAGACACGGGACGGCCGCCGGCTGACGCTGGACCGGCGGGTGCGCGCCTGCCGCTGACATGGGGGTGCGCCGCCGGCTCGCCCTGATCCTCCTCATCGGGGCCCCAGTGGCGGCCTGCAGCGGCGGGGACGACCCCCGCAGCGCGGACGAGGTCAAGCCGAACGTCGTTGTCCTGATGACCGACGACCAGACGCTCGAGTCGATGCGGGTGATGCCAGGAGTCCGCCGCGCCCTTGCCGCTCAGGGCACGACCTTCACGCGCAGCTTCACCTCCTTCGCGGTCTGCTGCCCGTCGCGCGCGACGTTCCTCACCGGGCAGTACGCGCACAACCACGGCGTGCTCAGCAATCGGCCGCCCGATGGCGGCTACGGGCGCCTCGACCGCGACGAGACCCTCCCGGTCTGGCTTCAGCGGGCGGGCTACCGGACGATGCACGTGGGCAAGTTCCTCAACCGCTACGGGCAGCACCTCGGGCCCCACCACGTGCCTCCCGGCTGGGACGAGTGGCACGCCTCGATCGACCCCTCGACCTACCGCTACTACGGCTACACGCTGAACGAGAACGGCGAGCTCGTGACCTATCCCCGCGCCTACTCGACCGACCTCTACGGCGAGCGGGCGATCGAGCTGATCGAGGACGCGGCGGGCGACGAGCCCTTCTTCCTCAACGTGGGCTTCCTCGCACCCCACGCGGGCGCGCCCCGCGACGCCGACGACCTGCGGGGCCTGGCCACCCCGTCACCCGCCGCCCGCCACCGCGACCGCTTCGCCGGCGAGCCGCTGCCGCGCGCCGTGCGCGCCGCCTTCGACGAGGCCGACGTGAGCGACAAGCCGGCCTACCTGCGCGCGCGGCCTCGGATCGGGGCGCTGCGGGCGGTCATCGGCGAGAACTACCGCCAGCGGCTCGAGTCGCTGCTGGCGGTCGACGAGGCGGTGGTGGCGATCGTCGACGCACTCCGCGAGGAGGGCGAGCTCGACGAGACGCTCGTGGTCTTCACCTCCGACAACGGCTTCTTCCACGGCGAGCACCGGATGCCGAGCGAGAAGATGCTGGTCTACGAGCCGGCTGTACGCGTGCCTCTCATCATGCGCGGGCCGGGCGTGCCGGCAGGCGAGCGAAGGGGCCAGCTCGTGACCAACGCCGACCTCTCGCCCACGATCCTCGAGGTCGCCGGGGCCAGCCCCGCCAAGCCGCAGGACGGCCGCTCGCTTCTCCCCTTGCTCGCCGACCGCGGGCTCGAATGGGGCCGCGACCTGCTCATCGAGGGCATGGACGGCTACTCGGTCGTCGGCTACGAGGCCCTGCGGACCTACCGCTACCTGTACGCCCGCTACAGCACCGGCGAGCGCGAGCTCTACGACCTCGAGCGCGACCCGCACCAGCTGACCAGCGTGCACACCGACCCGGCCTACGCCTCCGTACGGGCCCAGCTCGCCCGGCGGCTGGCCTCCCTCGAGACCTGCGCCGGGCGCACCTGTGCCGTGCGGCCGAAGCTGCGTCTCTCGGCCAGCGGCTGCCGCGTCCGCGTGAGCGGGCCGGCGATCGAGCGGGTCAGCTTCCGCTCCCAGCGGCGACGCAGCGACTCGCGGCCGCCGTTCGCGACGCTTGCCGCCGGATCAAGCGTCCGCGCCCGGGTCCGAACCGCCGACGGCCGCGTGGCCAGCCTCGACCGGCGGCTGCCGGGCTGCGGGTAGCGGCCCCAGCACCCGGCGCAGGTAGTCGTTCTCGAAGCGGCCACCGGGGTCCAGTCGCCTGCGCACGTCCTGGAAGCGCTCCCACTCCGGGTACAGCGGGGCGAGCGTGGCGGCGGACTGATAGTGGCGCTTGCCCCAGTGCGGGCGGCCGCCGTAGTCCTCCATGATCGCCTCGACGGCGCGGAAGTAGGTCTCGAATTCCATCCCCCGGAACTGGTGGACCGCGATGTAGGCGGTGTCCCGCCCGTGCGCGGTGGAGAGCAGAGCGTCGTCGCCGCGGACCACACGCAGCTCGATCGGGAACCCAGCCGGCAGCCGCCTCCGCTCGATCAGCGACAGCACGCGCTCCAGCGCCTCGGCGGCGTGTTCGCGCGGTATGCCGTACTCCATCTCCGTGAAGCGGACCAGCCGCGTGTTCGCGTACACGCGGTAACTGCGGTCGAGGCGCTCGGCCCGTCCGAGCAGGGCGGCGAAGCAGCGGCTGACCGCCGGGATCGCGCTCGGCAGCAGGCGGCCGAGCCAGCCCGCCGCCCACAGCGCCGCGTTGTCCGCCGGCACGTCGCGCGCGAAGGCCTCGGCGCGGCCGCGGGGGCGCGGCTCCTCCTGAGTGCGCGCGGAGGCCAGGGTCAGGGCCCGCCGCGTGTAGGGGAGCACGAAGGCCTCCCAGTGGTCGTGGGCGTCGACGTGCTCGTCGAGCCGCGCGAGCACGTCGTCCAGGGGCTGCGGCTCGTCGACCCGGTGGATCGTGAACGCCGGCACGCAGCGCAGCGTCACGGCCGCGATCGCTCCCAGCGCGCCCAGCCCCACCCTCGCTGCCAGCAAGTCGTCTCCCTCGCGCAGGTCCCGCACGGTCCCGGTCCCGTCCACGAGCCGGAGGCCGACCACCCGTGAAGAGAGGTTCCCGAAGCGCCCGCCCGTCCCGTGGGTGGCGGTAGAGATCGAGCCGGCGACCGTCTGCTGGTCCACGTCGCCCTGGTTCTCCATGGCCAGCCCGCGCCGCTGGAGCTCCTCGCCCAGGTCGCGAAGGGTGATCCCCGCCTCCACGGTCACGTCCTCGCCCTCGACCCCCAGCACCCGCGTCATCCGCGACAGGTCGATCATCACGCCGTCGCTGCAGGCGATGTCGGTGAACGAGTGGCCGGAGCCGACCACCTTGACCCGCTCCGCGCCGGCCACTACGCGGGCGAGCTCCTCCTGAGAGCCGGGGCGCTCGATTCGCTGCGGGGCACAGCGCTGCTCGCGCGCCCAGTTGGTCCAGACCTCGGCCATGACGGCCAAGGCTATCCCGGCCGCGAGCTCGTGGACGCTGGCTCGAACCGTGGCTACCTTTGTACCTGAATCGGGGGCGCCGAGATTCGATGGTGTATCCGTGCCCCTCCGGCGTGCGAGGTCTCTGGCACTCGCCGGCCGGCTTCCTTTTCGAACAGCAAGGGAATCCGCGGCGCTTCCCGCGCCGCCTGTCGACGGAGGAACGACACAGATGCAGTTGGCAAGCCGCAAGTACTCGAGAGACGGCAGCGCGACCCGGGATGTGGTCGTGGTCGGGGGTGGCCAGGCCGGTCTCGCGCTCGGCTACTACCTCGCCCAGCAGGGGCAGGACTTCACGATCCTCGAAGCGGCCACCCAGCCGGCGGCGGCGTGGCGAGAGCGCTGGGACTCGCTCAAGCTGTTCACGCCGGCCCGCTACGACGCGCTCCCGGGCCTGGCCTTCCCCGGAGACCCGGACCGCTACCCGGGACGGGATGAGGTCGTGGCCTACCTCACCGACTACGCCCGTCGCTTCGAACTGCCGGTCGAGCTGGACAGCCGCGTCCGCTCGGTCCGCCCGAGCGGCGGCCGGTACGTGGTGGAGCTCGGCGACCGGGCCTACGAGGCGAGCCAGGTGGTGATCGCGACCGGGCCGTTTCAGATGCCCTACGTCCCGGCGATCGCCGAGCGGCTCGGCGAGGACGTGGTTCAGCTGCACAGCAGCGATTACCGCTCGCCCGGAATCCTTCCCACGGGGCCGACACTCGTGGTCGGCGGCGGCAACACCGGTTTCCAGATCGCCGAGGAGCTCGCCGGCTCGCAGGAGGTCCACCTGTCGATCGGGTCGCGCCAGATGCCGCTGCCCCAGCGGATCCTGGGGCGCGACCTGTTCCGCTACCTCGACGCCACGGGGCTGATCCGGAAGACCACCGCGTCGCGGATCGGCCGCCGCATGGCGGGCCGTGACACGCTGATCGGCTCCAGCCCGCGCGCCCTCCGCCGTCGTCACGGGGTCCACCTGCACGGGCGCGCCGTGGACGCCTCAGGATCAACCGTGCAGTTCAGCGACCGCGCTGAGGTCGAGGTCCGTAGCGTCATCTGGGCGACCGGGTTCCGGCCCGACCACTCGTGGATCGACGCCCCCGTGTTCGGCGAGGACGGCCGGGTCGTCCACCGTCGCGGCGTGACGGAGTCACCCGGGCTCTACTTCCTCGGCCTCACCTGGCAGCACACGAGAGGCTCCGCCCTGCTGGGCTGGGTGAAGGACGACGCCGAGCACATCGGGCGGGAGATCGCCGCCTACCGAGCACCCGCACCACTCGAGACGCGCTTCCCCACGGAGGTCGCCGGCCTTCCCGCTGCCCGCGCATCCGAGAGCGTCGAGCTGTCCGACGGGGACCGGTTCGAGCTTCGGATCGCGCCCGTGGTCAAGCGGGTCGGCGACTCCGACGTCCGGATGCTCGCTTACAACGGCTCCATCCCGGGTCCGACCCTCAGGGTGCCGGAGGGGTCGGAGATCGTCGTCGACGTCGAAAACGAGGGCGACATGGAGGGCACGGTCCACTGGCACGGGCTACGGCTCGAGAACCGCTACGACGGAACGCACCAGACCCAGGCCCCGATCGGTGTCGGCCAGCGGTTCGCGCCCCGCGTCAGCTTCCCCGATCCCGGCGTCTACTGGTACCACCCTCACATCCGCGAGGACTACGGCCAGGAGATGGGCCTCTACGGCAACATCCTTGTCGAGCCGGCCGACCCCGAGTACTGGCCGCCGGCCCACCGCGAGCTCGCCCTCACCCTCGACGACGTGCTGCTCGAGGACGGCAAGGTCGCGCCCTTCAGCCGCGGCGTCACCACCCACGCGGCGATGGGTCGCTTCGGCGACGTCCTCCTCGTCAACGGCGAGACGGACCTTTCGCTCAGCGCGCGGCTGGGCGAGGTCGTGCGCCTCTATCTGACCAATACGGCGAACACGCGCGTCTTCAAGGTCGCGCTCCCCGGCGCGCGAATGAAGCTCGTCGGCGGCGACAGCGGCCGGGTCGAGCACGAGGAGCTCGTCGACGAGGTCATCCTGGCTCCGTCGGAGCGGGTGGTGGTCGACGTTCTGTTCGACGAGCCCGGAGAGCTGACGCTGGAGCACCGCACCCCGGAGCGGGTTTACCCGCTCGCGGCGGTCCACGTGAGCGAGGAGCCGGCCGAGCCGTCGCTCGCGGACCGCTTCGAGGTTCTACGCACCAACGCCGACATGGCCGCCGAGCGGGAGCGCATCGCCCCCCACACTCAGCGGGAGCCGGACAAGACCGTCGCGTTCATCGCCGAGATGGACCTCGGCGCAGCGGAGGGCGACGAGGCGACCGAGTACACCTGCCCGATGCACCTCGAGGTGGTGAGGCGGCAGCCGGGCCATTGCCCGGAGTGCGGGATGAAGCTCCTGCCGGCCGCGCTGGTCGCCGAGGCGGGCGGCGAGCACGACCACCACGACCACGAGCACGAGCACCACGACCACGACCACCACGAGCACGCGGCGGCCGACGGCATCGAGTGGGAAGACGACATGGTCGAGGTCAATCGCCTGACCACGCCGGCCAACATGCGCTGGAAGCTGATCGACCGCGAGACGGGTGCGGAGAACACCGCGATCGACTGGCGCTTCCGGGTCGGGGACCAGGTGAAGATCCGCCTGCTCAACGAGCTGGCCGGAGACCATCCGATGCACCATCCCTTCCACGTGCACGGTGCGGGTCGCTTCCTGGTTCTCAGTCGCGACGGAGTCGTCGAGCCGAGCCTGGTGTGGAAGGACACGGTGCTCGTACGAACCGGAGAGACGGTGGACATCCTGCTCGACGTGACCAACGTCGGCCTGTGGATGGCTCACTGCCACATCGCCGAGCATCACGAGAGCGGCATGATGTTCAGCTTCAGCGTGTCCGAGTAGCCCGGCCCAGCGCATGACCCCGGCCGAGGGCGGGTAACCGCACCCGCCCCGGCCGGGCTGGCCGGTCGGCGGGACACGGGATAGCCCCATTTTCGGAGGTCGTCTGCGGTGGAAGCCTGGTCTCATGAGCTTCTGGCGACGCCGAATCAGCAAGCACTGGCGCCGCCGCCGCGAGCGCAGGGACGCTCACGTCGCGACGCTGGTGGTCGGCGCGACGGCTTGAGGGCGCCGTGGCGGGACGAGCGCTCACCGGCCTGCAGGCGGTGGGCGTCCTGCGTGGCTGGCGCGGCCAGGTCGCGCTGTTCGGAGGCGCCTATCTCCTCTACGCGCTGGGCCGCTATCTCACGATCGGCGACTACGAGACCGCCCTGCGCCATGCCGAGCTGATCGTCGACGCCGAGCGCGCGCTGGGCATCACGGTCGAGCGTGGGGTCCAGCGCGCGCTTCAGGACACGACGTGGCTGTGGCTGCTGAACCACCTCTATCTCGCCGCCCAGCTTGTCGCGGTGCCGGCTGCGCTGATCTGGCTCCGCCTTCGTGCGCCGGCGGGCTATCGCCGGCTGCGAAACGTCGTGCTCTCCACCTGGCTGGTCTCGCTCCCGGTCTACGCGCTGTTCCCGGTCGCGCCGCCTCGCCTGGCCGACCCGGCGATGGTCGACACCATCACGACACAGACCGGGTTCGCCCTCGACTCGAAGCTCACCACCGCCCTCTACAACCCGCTCGCCGCGGTCCCCAGCCTGCACGCGGGCTTTGCCCTCGCGGTCGGCGTGGCGCTTGCGCGTCATAGCCGCACGCCGGTGGCACGCGCGTTGGCCGCGCTATGGCCGGCGGCGGTGGCGCTCGCGGTGGTCGCGACCGGGAACCATTTCCTGCTCGACATCGCAGCCGGCGTCCTCGCCACCGCGGCCGGGCTCGCTCTGAGCGTCCTGGTGGAGCGGCTGGGCACGCGGCGGCCACCGGCCGGGACCCGTCCGGGCCGGCGGACCGGCCCCCGCGAGCTGCCGGCCGGCGCGCCGGCCTGAGCCGGTACGGCTAGCCCCACCTCTCGCGGCGGGAAAGCCCTATTGGCGAGGCCCCCAGGGCGCAGCACACTGGGCTCATGGATTCCCGGCTCACATTGCAGGCAGCCGACTCGAGGGCGGCCGACCTGCGCGCCCGGGCACACACAAGCCGCAGGGCGCGCTTCGGGCGCCGGCGCGGGCTGCTCCGAGGCGGCCGGAGATGACCGCCGTCGAGGCGCGCAGCCATCTGGCCGAGCTCCACGCGGAGCGCGGCCTGGCGCTCTCCACCGGCGTCGCGGACATCGCGAGCTACATGGCGGATCTCGACGAGGAGATCGCGGTCTGGCGCTGGCTCTACAACGTGGCCGCGGTCACCGAGATTGCCACGCTGCGGGCCGAGCTGTCGGGCGCGCAGGTCGGCTGAGCACCTCTTCGACGAAGGCGAGTATCTCCGGCCCGGCCGGATCGATCATGTGGTCGCCGCCGACCAGAACGAAGCGAGCGTTGGGGAGCACGCCGGCCAGGGCCTCGGTCGGCTGGCGGAGCTCGGGCCGCGAGTCGGCCGCCGCCACCAGCAGCGCCGGCTGGTCGAGGGCGGCTAGCCCGGCGGCGTCGGCCTGAAGCCACCATTCGCCCTGCACCTCGGCGAGGATCGCCGGGCCGTTGTCGCTGATCAGGCGCCGAAGCTCCTCGGGGAGCGAGGGCCAGGCGTTCTCGCCCAGCACCTCGCCGATCAAGGCCTCGCCGACGGCGCCGGTGCCGGCCCGCGCCGCCACCTCGCGCAGGCGGTCGGCGAGCGAATCCATCCATCTGCCCGTTGCCGGAGCAAGCTCGCGCGGCGCATCGCCCTCGAGCAGGACGAGCGCCCGGACCCGGTCGGGGTGGCGCAGCGCGAGATCGGTGGCCACGGTCGCCCCGTAGCTGCGGCCGATTACCACGGCCGGCGTTGCCTCCAGCGCGTCCAGCAGCCCGGCCGCGTCGTCGGCGTGCTCTGCGATGCTGGTGCGCTCGTAGGGCTCCGGACGCTCGCTGCGGGTGCAGCCGCGCCGGTCATATGCGATCACGCGGCCGAGCCGGGCCAGCCGCGGTAGCGCGTCGGTCCAGGCCAGCGCGGAGCTGCCGGCTCCATGAACGCAGAGGATCGGAGCGCCGTTGCCGTGCTCCTCGACGTAGAGGCGAACACCATTGATCGTGTGCATCCTGCGCACGACGCTACCGCCGCGACGCGCCCGCGGCATCGGGAGAACTCCCCATGCTCCTCAATCGATCAGGTCGTGCTGCATCGCGAAGAGCGCGGCCCCGACTCGGGTCGAGACGCCGGTCTTCGCGTAGATGTGCTCGATGTGGTGGCCGGCGGTCTTGTGGGTGATCAGGAGGGCCTCGGCGATCTCCCTGCTCGTATGGCCTTTCGCGACCAGCCGCAGGACCTCGACCTCGCGTTCGCTGAGCCCTACGGGGCGGCCTTGGGGCACCTGCAATGGCGCCGCGCCGGCAGCCTCCAGCACCGCGTCCGTTGTGCGGCGGTCGAGCGTGCCCGCGCGCACCATCTCGCCGAGTGCGCCCCGCGCCTCGGCGGGCCGCAGAGCCCGCCGGTAGGGGCGCTCGTGGGTCATCGCGTCGTAGGCGTCGGCCGCGGCCAGCAAGCGTGCGCCCACGGGCAGCTGCGGGGCGCCGGCCCCGCGGTGGTATCCGGAGCCGTCGAGGCGCTCGTGGTGCGACCCCGCGAGCCGGGCGAGCGGGGCGAGGGCGCGGGAGCGCTCGAGCACGCGCTCGGTGTAGTAGGGATGAAGGCGCACCCGCTCCCACTCGCCCGCGCCCAGGGGACCGGGCTTGTCCCAGATGCCATTCGGGACCGCCACGCGGCCGAGGTCGTGGAAGAACCCCGCCGCGCGCACCTCGGACACCTCGGCACGCGAGCAGCCCAGCGCCTCGGCTGCGGTCGCCGCCAGCCCGGCCACCCGGGCGGAGTGTCCGCGCAGGAAGCCGATCTTGAGGTCGGTGAACTCGCCAAAGCCTCGCGCCAGCGAGCTCACGCCGGCGCTCGAGACAAGCGCTACCGGCTCGGGCTCGGCCTCGAGGACGCGCTCCCAGGCGTCCGTGGGCTCGGCCGCTCTGAGGAGTGCCTCGGGCTCGGCCAGTGCCGCATCGACGATCCGCGGGTCGTAGCCGTGCCCGCGGCGCCGCTCGAGCGCTCCGATCGCCGCGGCACGATCCTGCAGCCGGGCCACCGCGACGAAGTCGTGGGCGACGCGGACGATGCGCAGGGGCCGGGAGATCTCGTCGCCCTCGAGACCGGCCGGCACCCCCTTGCCGTCCCAGCGCGCCGTCACCTGCCCGAGCGCGCGGACCACCTGGTCGGACAGGTGCAGCCGCCGGGCGAGCAGCCGCCCGCCCTCGCAGAGGGTGGCGGCCGCCAACTCGAACTGCTCGTCGCCCGCGGCCAGCTGCCGGGCGATCAGGCGGGCGCGCTGGGGCAGCGGCCGGTCGTTCGCGAAGCCGCGCACCAGGTAGCGCATCTCCTCGGCTCTCTCCGCAGCCGGGCCGAGCGCCTGCACTCCGCGCTGGAAGTGGATCTCGTCGCCACCGACCCAGTCGGCGAAGTAGGGCGCCGCCGCCGTGCAGCCGACGTGGACCAGCAGGGCGAGGTAGTACACGTCGGAGCTCTCGTCCGCGCGGCAGCCCAGCCGGTCAGCCAGCTCGAGCGCCGACAGGCAGACACCGAGCTCATGCTCGAGCGGCCGGCCCAGGCCGAGGTCGGTGGCCAGCGACAGCGCCGCCATCAGCTCGGCGACCCGGATCTGATCGTTCGCGTCCAGCGGGACTCCTCAGGTTCGTGGTCCGGCGCCGAGCACCGCGCTCAGGCGGGCCAGGGCGGCGGTGTAGGCGTGGTCCGGGGGACGGGTATAGCCGATGATCAGCGCGGGGTCGTGCCGGAACGCCGCGGCACGGTAGGCGGCGAGCCCCTCGATCGCGAGGCCGCGCCGGGCGGCGAGGGCGATCGTCCCCCGTTCCGTCCGTCCGGGCGGCAGCCGGACCAGGGCGTGGAGGCCGGCGGCCATGCCGGTGACCTCAACGGCAGGGGCCTGCCGTTCCAGCGCGGCGATGAGCCGGTCACGGCGGCGCCGGTAGGCGAGCCGGGCCCGGCGAACGTGCCGGTCGTAGGCGCCGCCTGCGATGAACTCGGCCAGGGTGAGCTGGTCGAGTGCGCTGCTGTGACGGTCGGCGCGTCCCTTGACGGCCACGACGCCGCCGACGAGGTGGGCCGGCAGCACGAGCCAGCCCAGCCGCAGGCCCGGCGCGAGGGTCTTGCTCGTGGTGCCCGCGTAGACGACGTTCTCCGGCGCCAGCGCCTGCAGGGCTCCCACCGGTTGGCGGTCGTAGCGGAACTCGCCGTCGTAGTCGTCCTCGATCACCAGCCGCTCGCCGCTCGCGGCCCACTCGACCGCACGCATTCGGCGCTCGGCGGCGAGCGGCACGCCGAGCGGGAACTGGTGCGAGGGGGTCAGGACCGCCGCGTCGGCCGCCCCGAGGTCGGCGACGACGGCGCCGTGCGAGTCGACGGGCACGGGATGCAGGCGCAGCCCGCTCGCGGCAGCGACATCGCGATGAGCGGGGAGGCTGTAGCCCTCCACGGCGAGGGTCTGCGCACCTCGGGCCACCAGGGTGTCGCAGACGAGCGCCAGGCCCTGCGTGAACCCCGAGGTGATGACGACCCGGTCGGGGTGCGCGTGGACGCCGCGGGCGCGCGCGAGGTACTCGGCGACTGCCCGGCGCAACTCCGGACGTCCCCGGGGGTCGCCGTAGTCCAGGGCCTCGTAGGGCGCGGCGCTCAGCGCACGACGCGCAGTCGCGAGCCACGCCGAGCGGGGGAAGCCAGCCAGGTCCGGGGAGCCCGCGCGCAGGTCATGGCGCAGCGCCTCGGCCCCGCCCGGTGGAGGCGAGGCCGGAGCCTGCGCCACGGGCGCGCGATTGGCGACCCAGGTGCCCGATCCGCGACGGGTTACAAGCCAGCCCTCGGCCACGAGCTGCCCGTAGGCGTCGGCCACGGTGTTGCGGGCGATCCCGAGGTCGACGGCCAGCGTCCGCGACGACGGGAGGCGCGTCCCCGGACCCAGCCGCTCGCTTCTCACCGCGTCGCGCAGCGCCTCTTCGAGCCCAACACGGACGCGCGAGCCGGAACGCTCGAGATGCAGGTCGACACCGGAAGTGGCCCACGAATTCGTCACCGCAATGGACCTTACCCGTGGGCCGATCAAGGGGTAGCTTCACCCCATGACCAGCATTGACACAGCGCCGGGCATCCCGGTCCGCCTGGACTTCGACACGCACGCCGCGGTCTTCGCGCGGGCCATGAGCCACCTCGACCACGCGGCCACCAAGGAGCTCGACGAGGTCGACTTCGACCCACGCCTGCGCGAGCTCCTGCGCATCCGCGCGTCGCAGCTCAACGGCTGCGCCTACTGCATCGACATGCACACCAAGGACGCGCGGGCGATCGGCGAGAGCGAGCAGCGCCTGTTCGCGCTGCCCGCCTGGAAGGAGACGCCGTTCTTCAGCCAACGCGAGCGCGCGGCCCTGGCCTTCACCGAGACGGTGACCCTGCTGGCCGCCGACCACGTGCCGGCCGAGGCTTTCGACGCCGTCGCCGCGCACTTCGACCACCACGAGATCGCCGCGCTGGTCAGCCTGATCGTGACCGTCAACGCCTGGAATGCGATCGCGGTCAGCACCCGGGCCTGGGAGCCAGGCTCCTACACGCCGTGAGCGGGGACGCGGGCGAGATCGGCGCCGCGTACTTCCGGGCGTGGAGGGCCAGGGACTGGACCACCCTGCGTTCGCTGCTGGCCGACGACGCAAGTTTCCGCGGGCCGCTGGGCAGCGCCGATGACGCCGAGGCCTCCGCACACGTCGGTCGCAGAGCCGCTCCCAGCGCCAACTGGAGCCACGTCGAGAGCGGCAAGATCACCAGGATCAGGGTGACCTTCGACGCCCGCCCTCTTGCACCGCCCGTCAGCTCGCGTTGACCTGATAGGTCTCGAGGCGGCTGATGGCGTCGCCGCTGAAGGTGAAGACGTCGCAGAAGACGAACTCCAGGCGCCCGCCGTCGCTCTTCGCGGCGCTGCCCGCGCCGACGGCGACGACGGCGTCGCCCTCCTCGACCAAGCGGTCGATGTCCAGCGTCGGGGCGCCCTGGAAGTCCTCGTTGTCGATCTCGGCCGCGAAGGCCTCCTTGCCCTGAAGGGTCCTGTAGCCGTGCAGCTCCCAGACGACGTCGTCGCTGACGCACGACAGGATCTGGTCGTGGTCCATGCGGCGGAACCCGTCGATGTACCGCTCGACAACGGCCTTGCGCGCTGACATGCGACCGAGCCGGCGCCTAGCGCGAGGCCGACTCGGCCGCCGCGGTCTCGATCTTGTCCGGCTCTCCGGCCCAGTGGCCCTCCGGGTCGATCGGCTGGTCGCGCAGGTAGGCCTCCGCGTCCAGGGCCGCCATACAGCCGGTCGCGGCAGCGGTGACCGCCTGGCGGTACACGTGGTCGGTGAGATCGCCCGCGGCGAACACGCCGGGACGGTGCGTCCTTGTCGAGCGGCCGATCACCTCGACGTAGCCGTTCTCGTCGGTCTCCAGCTGGCCCTCGACCAGCTGCGAGTTGGGGCGGTGGCCGATCGCGATGAACGCGCCGGTGAGCGGGAGCTCGCGTGTGGAGCCGTCATCGCCGTTCTCGAGCACGGCGGTGGCGAGGGACCCGTTGTCGCCCGGCTCGAAGCGCTGCACCGTGTAGGGGGTGAGCAGCTCGATGTTGGGTGTGTCCTTCGCCCGGTCGAGCATGATCGCCGACGCACGGAACTCCGGCCGGCGGTGGACCACGGTGACCTTGTCGGCGAACTTCGACAGGAAGGTGGCGTCCTCCATCGCGGTGTCGCCGCCGCCCACCACCATCGTCTCGTGGTCGCGGAAGAAGGCCGCGTCGCAGGTGGCGCAGTAGGAGACCCCGCGCGCCGCAAGCTCGTCCTCGCCCGGCACGCCGAGCTTCTTGGGCTCGGCGCCCATGGCCAGGATCACCGCACGGGCGCGGATCTCGCGCTCACCGATGTAGACCCGGTGGATGTCGCCGGGATCGTCCGACAACTCGATCCTCGTGGCGTCGTCGGTGATGAAGCGCGTGCCGAAACGCTCCGCCTGCGTGCGGAAGTCCTGCATCATCTGGGGGCCGAGCACGCCCTCGGGGTAGCCGGGGTAGTTCTCGACGTCGGTGGTCTGCTGGAGCAGGCCGCCCCACGCGAAGCCCTCGATCATGAGCGGCTCGAGATCCGCGCGCGACGTGTAGAGCGCCGCGGTGTAGCCCGCGGGACCGCTCCCCACGATTACGACGTTCTCGATGTCCTTGATCTCCGTATCCATCACCCTCACTTTACTTTCTGAAGTATAGCGCTGTCGCGGGCGTCCTCCTCCCGCTCGGCCTCCCAGCGGCCCACGGTCTTACGCAGTCCGAAGAAGGCCACGATGCCGGGCGGGATCGGCAGCCAGAAGGCAATGATCCGATAGCTGAGCACCGCTGGGAAGACCACCTCGCTCGGGACGTCGAACAGGAGGAACGCCCCGATCATGCCAGCGTCCACGGACCCAACCCCGCCGGCCGGCGAGGGGATCAGGTTCGCGGCCATCCCGACGAAGAAGCCCTGGACCAGCACGGCGAAGGGCACGTCGCCGCCGAAGGCCTCGAAGCTGGCCCACAGCACGCCGATGTTGGCGGCCCAGAAGCCCACCGCCCCGCTGACCGCCAGCGCGCCGCGGCGCGGGCGGCGCAGGTAGGCGATGGCCGTGCGGACCCCGCTGGCGATCGTGGCCGGCCCGCTGGCCACCCGGGTGAGAAAGCGCGTGTGCCGGTAGCCCTGCCCGAAGCCCTGGATGCGGCGCTCGAAGTCGTCAGGGATCAGCGCGATCAGCGCGAACACCGCCATGACGACCGCGGCCACGGCGGCGGGCACCACGGTGCCCCCGAAGGGAGCGCTCCCCGGCAGCACCCCCGTGCGCAGCAGGATCCCGAAGATCACCAGCGCGCCCGTGTAGACCAGGTAGGTCAGCGTGAGGAAGGCCACCATGCGGCAGGCCGACCGGCGCCTCGGCATCCCGGCCTTGCGAAGGGCCCAGTAGGTGAGCACCAGCCCGCCGGCCCCGGCGGCGGAGAACACGCGCGTGGCCGCCAGCCCGGCCATGGTGATCTGGTAGGAGGCCCGCATGTCGAGGCGCCGGTGCACGCTGTCGTCGGTGGTGCCGGAGAGGATGCCCCGAAAGAGCGCCACGTAGGCCCCGAACGCCAGCACGTTGAAGCCGATGGCGACCACGATCCAGTACCAAGTGGCGTTGTCGATCCGCTCGAGGGCCTCCTCGGTGCCGAGCACCTTCGGGATGAGGACGTAGATCGCAACCACGACCAGAACCACCCCGAGAACCCCGAGCAGGAGCTTTCGCCGGTCCTGCAGGAGCGCCTGGAAGGCGCCTACCTGTGCGTCCTCGTCCTCCTCGCGGGAGTCGGCCTCGTCCTCGAGCTCGAGCTCGAGCTTGAGCTCCTCCTCGCTCTGGCGCTGCTCGCGCGTCCGCATCAGCCGGCGCGCGGCTCGAGGCGGCGGATCGCTCCGCCGAGCAGCCGTACGGCCGGCTCGGCCCGCGGGGCCAGGCGCCAGATCCCTTCAGCGAGCGCCAGCCCGGCGAGCAGATCCATCACGTAGTGCTCACCCAGGTAGACCAGGCCGAAGCCGAGGGCGAGCGAGTAGCCCCAGGCAAGGGCGCTGGGGCCACGTCCGGCGTACGAGAGCACGCGGGCGCACATCACGGACGTTCCGAAGTGGAGTGAGGGCATGGCAGCGAAGGGATTGCCTTGCAGGGAATGGTAAAGCGGGTGCCAGAGACGTCCCCAGAAGCGTTCGCCCGCCTCGGCCATGATGCGCCGGACCGGCGGCATGTTGCCGTTCTGGGCGGCCCACCAGGGCGGCGCCGTGGGCACGGTCCAGTAGACGACGCAGCCGAGATCAAAGCAGGCGGCCACCAGCACCGCCGAGCGCGGGTAGTGCTCGCGGTGGTAGCGCAGCATGTACGCCAGGGTGGTGTGCGGGACGAGGAACCAGACCCAGTGGACGGCCGAGAGCGCATAGTCGTGGGGGCGCAGGTGGCCCTCGGTCCCCAGCGACCGCTGGAGGCGGATCGTCGGGCAGGTCCCCCTTCCGAGCGCGCGGTCGAAGCGGATCGGGTAGTCGATCTTCAGCCGGCGGAGCAGCGCATCGGGATCGTCGTCCGGCATGTCGAAGTGGGCGAAGTAGGCCCACATCTGCAGCGCGAAGATCCCCGCGTCGCGCAGCGGCGTGCGGGGAGCGGCGAGGGCGAGCGCGGCGGGGGTCGGCCAGGTGAGGGCCGACACCACCGGCACCCGGAGTCTCAGCCGGTGCCGGACCAGCGGCGTCGCGACGCCGACTGCCACCACGCCCCACGCCAGGATGCGGAGGGCGCGCGTGCTTCGCAAGGCGGGCGCAGCATAGTGCGCCCCCGCCTCATCGGGTGGTGGGCGCCATGATCTGCACGTCCACGGGGGCGCGCTCGGCGAAGGTGCGCGCGTCGCGCTCCGTTCCCACGTTCTGGCCCCAATGCATGGGCACGGCCAGCCGGGGCTGGATGCGGCGAGCCGCCTCGGCGGCCTCCTGGGCGGTCATGACGTAGACGCCGCTGACGGGGAGCAGGGCGAGGTCGACCCCCGTGACCCTGTCCATCTCGGGGATCACGTCGGTGTCGCCCGAGTGGTAGAGGCGCTCGCCCCGGACGTTGAGGTCATATCCGACCCAGCCCGCGGAGCGCGGGTGGAATGGCCGGCCCTCGGGGTCGCGCTTGGACGTGTTGTAGGCCGCCACCGCGCTCACGTGCAGCCCGCGCACGAGCTCGTCCTCCAACGCCTCTCCCGGCGCAATCGAATGGACGCGGCCACTCACGCGCTCGGCCACGGCCGCAGGCCCGACCAGCCAGGTGTGCCGGCCCGACAGCCGCTCGAGGTCCTGGGGCGAGAAGTGGTCATAGTGGCCGTGGGTGATGAGAATCAGGTCCGCCTCCGGGGACCCGGGCGGCACGCGATACGGATCGATGTACACAACGGCCCTCCCCACCCGGACACGGAATCCGGCGTGGCCGAGCCACTCGAGGGAGTCGAGCAGCATGTGGCCCAGGATACGGCGGCCCGCGATCGGTCAGGCGCCGGCGGGTGCCGGCGCGGTCCGCGGCACTCCAGTCCGGACGCCAAGCGTGATGCCGGCGGCCACGACGGCCACGGCGATGAGCCGCTGGGGCGTGACCTCCGCCACCCCCAGCGCGGCCGAGCAGGCGAGCGCGCTCACCGGCAGCACACCGGAGAACAGACCGGCCTTCTCCACCCCGAGCAGGCGCACCGCGCTGTACCAGCAGACGAAGCCACCCGCCGTCACGCACAGCGCCAGGTAGATCAGGGCGGCGGCCTCCTCGGCGCTCGGCGCGGGCAGCGACGGGCCCTCGGCGATCAGGGTCCAGAGCGCGAGCATCGGGACCGCGAACAGGCAGGCGTAGGCCGAGACCGCCAGTGGCCCCAGCCGCTCGAGATGCGGCGCCGCCAGCAGCGAGAAGGCCGCCTCGCAGGCGAGGGCGCCCAGGGCCAGGACGAGGCCCAGCAGGGTGATCCCGCCGTCCGCCCACTGGACACCGGCCGCGCCCAGGGCGACGACCGCGGCGGCCCCCACGACGCGCGCGCTGACCGCCCGGCCGTCCAGGAGCGGTCCGGCCACGGCGAGCACCACGGGCACGCAGCCGACGATCACTCCGACCGTGGCGGGGTCGGTCTCGCGCACCCCTTCGATCACGAACAGGTTGAACAGCACGAGTCCCGTGGCCGCCAGCGCGGCGAGCCCCGCCGCCTCGCGCGGGCGCAGGCGGGGCAGGCGGCCGCGAGCCAGGACGACGAGCACCGTGGCGGCGAGGGCGTAGCGCAGGGTCTGGCCGGGCGCGATCGGGTAGCTCTCCACCAGGTCCGCGGCGGCGACCAGGGAGCCCACGAGGGCCAGCGCGGTGGCAGCGGCGAGCGAGCCGCGGAGGGTCGGGCTCACCGGCGCCCGCCGGCGACCGCAGCGGCCGCGAGCGCGATGTAGACCCCGCCGCTCACGCGGCGCAGCAGCGCCGGGCGGGACCCCAGGCGCGCCCCGAGCAGCACCGCGGCCTGCACGTACAGCAGGTCCAGCACGAGGGCGATCACGAAGAACACGGCGCCCAGCACCAGGACCTGGCCGCCCGCGCGCGCCCTGGCTCGGGTCGACGAACTGCGGCAGGAAGGCCAGGAAGAACAGCGCCACCTTCGGGTTGAGCACGTTCACGACCACGCCCTCGGCGTACACGCGGCCGAGCGCCGGCTGGGAGGCAGAGGATGCGCTCACGGTCTCCTCCCGGCTGCGCAGCGTGCGCACGCCGAGGTAGAGCAGGTACGCCGCGCCGGCGTACCTGATGACCTCGAACGCGGCGGCCGAGGAGGCCAGGAGCGCGGAGAGCCCGAGCGCCGCCGCCGCGATGTGGATCAGCGTGCCGGTCTCGATTCCCAGGGCCGACGCCAGCCCGACCCGCCGGCCCTGGCTCGCCCCGCGGGTGACGATGAAGATGAGGTTCGGCCCCGGCACGAGGATCAGCGCCATCGCGCTGAGGGCGAACAGGAGCAGGGTCGCGGGCTCGGGCACGAAGTCGAGGCTAAGCCGCAAGTGGTTCACTGTGAAGGTCCAGTTCGGATCCCCGTATGCGGACCAGTTCAGCGCTCGACCTGATGGTGGACCTCCGCCGCGACGGCGGCCTGCCACTGCGCGCGCAGCTCGAGGACCAGCTGCGCGGCGCCGTGCGCTCGGGCCGCCTTGCGCCCGGCGCGCTGCTGCCCTCCAGCCGCGCCCTGGCGCGCGATCTGGGCGTGTCCCGCGGCGTGGTGGTCGACGCCTACGCCCAACTCGGGGCCGAGGGCTACCTGGTGGCGAGCCAGGGCGCGCCCACCAGGGTGGCCTACAGCGCCGCCGCCCCGCTGGAAGCGGGCCGCCTGCCGGCCGAGGAGCGGCCCCCGCGCTTCGACTTCCGGCCCGGCGGCCCCGACGTCGGGCTGTTTCCGCGCGACGCCTGGGCGGCGTCGCTGCGTCGCTCGCTGCGGGAGGCGCCGGACGCCCGCTTCGACTACGGCGACCCGCGCGGGGCGCCGGAGCTCCGGCGTGCGCTGGCCGGCTACCTGGGCCGGGTGCGCGGCGTGGCCTGCCGGCCGGGCAGCGTGATCGTCACCTCCGGCATGGCTCAGGGGATGGCGCTGCTGGGGCGGGCGCTGCTGGCCGCCGGCGGCCGGCGAGTCGGGGTGGAGGACCCCGGCAGCGGCCCCGGCCGGCTCCAGCTGGCGGCCACGGGCCTCGAGCCGGTGCCGATCCCCGTGGACGACGACGGCCTCGTGACCGACGCCCTGTCCGAGCGGGTGGACGTCGTGCTCACCACTCCCGCGCACCAGTTCCCTACCGGCGTGGTGCTGGCCCCCGAGCGCCGGGCGGCGCTGGTCGACTGGGCCGCCGCCACGGGCGGGCTGGTGATGGAGGACGACTACGACGCCGAGTACCGCTACGACCGGGCGCCCGTCGGCGCGGTCCAGGGCCTGGCTCCCGAGCGGGTGCTCTACGCCGGCTCGGTCAGCAAGACCCTGGCCCCGGCGCTCCGGCTGGGGTGGCTGGTGGCTCCCGAGCACCTGGTGGCCCCGCTGGCGCGGGTCAAGGCGCAGGACGACCTGGGCACGCCCGTGCTCGAGCAGCTCACCCTGGCCGACTTCCTCGAGCGGGGCGGGCTCGACCGTCACCTGCGTCGCACCCGTCTCGTCTACCGGGCCCGTCGCGACGCGTTGATCAGCGCGCTGGAGCGACACCTGCCCGCCGTGCGCCCGTCCGGCGCCGCAGCGGGGCTGCATCTCGTGGCCCATCTGGCGCCGGGCATCGACGAGCTCGCGGTGCTGCGGGCGGCGCGCGGCCGCGGCGTGGGGCTCCAGGGCGTGGCCGAGCATCGGCTGCGCGATGCGCCGCCCGCGCTGCTCCTGGGCTACGGGCGCATCGCCGAGCCCGCCATCGAGGCCGGCGTGCGGGAGCTGGCCGCGGCGGTAGCAGTTTCTGCTCCGCCGTCTTCAGTTTGGGCCCCATAGAGGCCCAAAGTCAGGACGGCGCCGGATACGCTCGCAGCCATGAGCTACGAGACCGTCAAGTGGGAGCTGTCGGGGGGCGTCGGGCGCATCACGCTGGACCGCCCTGACTCCCTCAACGCCTGGACCGCCGAGCTCGGCCGGGAGCTGAAGCAGGCGGTCACCGGGGACGCGGCCGACCCCGCGGTCCGGGCCGTCTTGATCACCGGCGCCGGACGCGGTTTCTCCTCCGGCGCCGACCTCAAGGAGGGCTTCGACCCGGCCGAGGACGGCCTCCCCGACATCCGCAAGGAGCTGCACGAGCTCTACCACCCGATCATCGCCGGGGTGCGGCGGCTGGAGAAGCCGGTCGTTGCGGCGGTCAACGGGCCGGCGGTCGGGATCGGGGCATCGCTGGCCTTCGCCTGCGACCTCGTGCTGGCCGCGCGCTCGGCCTTCTTCGGCCTGGCCTTCGTGAACATCGGCCTGATGCCCGACGGCGGCTCCACCCTGTTCGTGCCCGCCGCGGTGGGCAAGGCCCGCGCCTTCCAGATGGCGATGCTGGGCGAGCGCGTGCCGGCCGAGCAGGCGCTGGAGTGGGGTCTGGTCAACCGGGTGGTGGACGACGAGGAGCTCGAGCCGGAGGCGTCGGCGCTGGTCGCGCGCCTTGCCGAGGGGCCGACTCGCTCCTACGCCTCCTCGAAGCAGGCGCTCAACCGCATGCTGTACCCCGACCTGGACGGCCAGCTCGACCTCGAGGCCGAGCTCCAGCACGCGCTGGCGCGCACGAGCGACTTCCAGGAGGGCGTGGCGGCCTTCGTGGAGAAGCGCGAAGCGGTCTTTCAGGGGAGCTGAGGGCGGGCAGTCCGGACCCCGTTTGGTGCTCTAGCGTCCGTATAGGCAACAAAAGAACCAAAGGGGTCTTCGGTGAGCATGGGACGCACAGCATTGGTACCGACAAGCCTTGGCGCCCAGGCCACCGGCGCCCAGGCCACCGGACTGCAGGCCATCGGCTCGCAGGCCCGGGCCGCCGTCGCCGTGGGCGCGTTGGCCGTGGGCGCCGTCGCGCTGGGGGCCGTGGCGATCGGGCGGCTGTCGGTGCGGCGGGCCGCGATCCGGCAGCTGCAGATCGAGGAGCTCGAGGTGGGCCGGCTCAAGGTGCGCGAGCTCGAGGTGGCGGGCGGCCTGCCGCCTACGTTCGGCGGCGGGGCCTGAGCCGCGCCTACTCCTCCGCCGCCCGCGGCTGCTCCACCACGTCGGTCGGGAGCCGGACCGGGGTGGTCCGGCCGGCGGGCGTGAACTCGATCTCCGCCGGGACCGGGGCGGCGGCTGCCGAGCCCTTTCCCTCCACGTAGAAGACCAGCGCGAGGGGGCCGCTGCCTCCTTTTCTCGCGATGCCCAGCGCATGGGCGCCGTGGCGGCGCCGGAGCTCCGCGCCGTGGCGCTGCTTGAGCTCGCGCAGAAAGGCGTGCTCAGGGGTGTCCTCGCCCGCCGCTACAGCGTGATCCTCAGAATCTGCGCCGGTGTCTTGCCCTCGGCCCGCGAACTCAGCCTGAGCAGCGGCTTGACGCTCGCCCGGATCTCCTCGCTCCCCCGCCGCGACAGCTCGTTGCCCAGTGTCTCCAGGCGCTCGACGTCCTCGGCGGTGAGCATCCGGTCGAGCACATCGGTGGTGGTCACCGCGCCGGTCACCAGCGGCCCCACCGCCGCGACGGTGGCCCGGCGCATGTCGCCGTCCCGCAACAGCAGCGTGGCCAGCTCGGCACGGTGGGTGTCGACGAAGCCGTCTATCACCCGCCCGCGCCTGGTGGTGACCAGCCGGGCCTGCAGCTCGCGCGCCATCCCGCGGCGCAGGCGGCGGGCGTCGGCGCGCCTCCGCTCGCGCGGGGTCGGCGGCAGCGGCAGCCCCGGCCGCAGGGCCGAGACCTCGCCCTCCTCCTCGCTCTCGAACAGGGAGTCGAGGAAGGAGGCGAAGAGGCCGGCGCACACCGTGGTCAGATCGAGCGCGGCGAAGACGTTCTGGATCTTGCAGGCCACCCCGTAGACCCCGCCGCCCGCGAAATGCAGGCCGACCGCCGGCTTGTTGTCCCCGGACACCGGGTCCTGGCCGAACACGACCGAGCCGGAGTCGCCGCCGTCGGACCAGTCGTCGCTGGGGTCGATCGGCGCGATCCGAATGCAGTCGTCGAAGGAGAAGCCGCTGGTGGTGGTGGTCTCGTAGTCGACGTCGGTGATCTCGCCGAAGGTGTGCTGGGTCGTCTGGCCGAACTTCTCGACCTGCAGGTCGAGCACGGGCGTGTCGACGGCGAACACGGCCGGCCCGACCTCGAGCACCTGGAGGTCGGGGATGCCCGAGCTGTCGGCGTCGCCGATGGCGCAGTCCACGGTGTTGACGCTCGTGGAGCTGCGCTGGATCGCCCGCTTGACGTCCCCGATCTTGTCCGCCGGGAGCGAGCCGCCGTCGGCCGGGCTCTGCTGGGCGATGTCCACGCCCGGCGTGTGGAAGAGCACGTGGTGGTTGGTCAGCGCGACGATGGAGTCGTCGGTGGTGTCCCAGACCCAGCCGCCGAGGGTGCCGCTCGCGGCCATCGTCCCGAAGCTCACCCCGCCCGGCACCGGCCGGATGCGGCTCTCGGGGTCGACCTCGAACTCGGGCTGGGGCATCTCGATCACGTCGGTGGGCAGGCGCAGCTCGCGCTTCTGCTTGCGCGAGAAGAAGCCGACGGTCTCCGGCACCAGGGCCGAGGAGAGCTCCGACTTGGGCCGCTTGCGCGCGACGTAGACCAGCAGCGCCAGCGTGCCGGTCCGCTTGCCGTTGACCTCCTTGCGCCCGATGCCGGCCGAGTGCGCGCTCCAGCCGGCGAGCCGGGACGGCGTGACCATCGTGGCCTTGTACTCGCGCAGGGGTCCGTAGTGGCGGTGGGATTTGAGGTCGGGCTTCCGTGCCATGACGACGAGTCTCGCCGGGGCACCCGGCGGAAGTCAATGCGTCCCCCGCTTGGGCCAACGCGCCCGACTTCGGGGCAAGCAGCACGAAGTGGAGCCTCGGCTGAGGCCGGAGATATGATCCGCCCGCCTTGCCCGGGCGCCGTACACGCCTTCTGCTGCTCACCGCCCTAGCGGCGGTGCTGACGACGTTCCTGATCGCCGCTCCCGGCGCCCTCGCCGACGCGTTCACGCCCGAGTCGGGCGGCTCGCCGAACGCCGACGACATCGACACCCTCTACAAGATCACGCTCTACGTGGCGATCGTGATCTTCCTGATCGTCGAGGGCACGCTGCTCTGGTCGCTGGTCAAGTACCGGGCCCGCCGCAGCGGGCCCGAGGCCGCCCAGATCCGAGGCAACACACCGCTCGAGCTGGGCTGGACGGTCGGTGCGGCGGCGATCCTCGTGGTCCTCACGGTGGTCACCTTCCTCTACCTCACCGACATCGAGAACCCGCCCCCGTCGGGGCCGAACGGCCTGACCGCCTCGCAGGCCGAGTTCGCTTCCATCGACCAGCCCGAGCCCCCGAAGAGCGGCGGCCCCATCCTGCGCATCAGCGTGAACGGGCAGCAGTACCTCTGGCGCTACGACTACGCGGGCGGCGACCAGCTCTTCGACTATTACGAGATGGTGGTCCCGACCGATACGACGGTCGTGCTCGCGATCACTGCCACGGACGTCATCCACTCCTGGTGGATCCCCGAGCTGGGCGGCAAGGCCGACGCGGTCCCGGGGCACGTGAACGAGACCTGGTTCAAGATCCCCGCCGGCAGGGAGGGCACCTACTTCGGGCAGTGCGCGGAGCTCTGCGGCAGCGGCCACGCCGACATGCGCGCCCAGGTCCGCGCCGTGACCCCTAACCAGTTCAAGGCCTGGGCCGAGGATCAGCGCGAGGAGATCAGGCTGGCGGGTGAGGAGCTGGCCGAGCAGCGGCGGCTCCGCGAGCGCGAGCAGGAGATCGAGTGATGGAAGCCAAGACCTCCGCCTCCCCCCGCATCGCCCGCCCCGAGGTGATCCAGCACGGGCTGAGCACTCCGCCCCGCGGCTGGCTCGCCTGGCTCACCACCACCGATCACAAGAAGATCGGGATCCTCTACATCGCCAGCGCGATCATCTTCCTGTTCCTGGGCGGCGTCGAGGCGCTGATCATGCGCCTGCAGCTGGCCCAGCCGGACGGCACGCTGGTGTCGCCCGAGGTCTACAACGGCCTGGTGACGATGCACGGGACGACGATGGTCTTCCTGTTCATCATCCCGCTCATCGCCGGCTTCGGCAACTACCTGGTGCCGCTGATGATCGGCGCGCGCGACATGGCGTTCCCCAAGCTGAACGCGCTCTCCTACTGGCTGACCTTCTTCGGCGGCGTGGCCTTCTACTGCAGCCTCTTCTTCGAGCCGCCGCAGGCCGGCTGGACCATGTACGCGCCGCTCTCGGACGACCTCTATTCGGCGAGCGGCGGCGTGGACGCCTGGATCTTCCTGATCCACCTCACCGGCATCTCGTCGCTCATCGGAGCCGTCAACTTCATCGCCACCATCCACAACATGCGCGCCCCCGGCATGAGCTGGGGCCGCATGCCGCTGTTCGTCTGGGCCATCCTCGTCTTCAGCTATCTGCTGGTGGCGGCCCTCCCCGCGGTGGCCGCAGCGGTGACAATGCTTCTCACCGACCGGAACTACGGCACCGCCTTCTTCGACCCCACCGGCGGCGGCGACCCGCTGCTCTGGCAGCACCTGTTCTGGTTCTTCGGGCACCCCGAGGTCTACATCATGGTGCTGCCCGCCTTCGGGATGATCTCGGAGATCCTGCCGGTCTTCGCCCGCAAGCCGATCTTCGGCTACAAGGCGATCGCGGCGGCCACGGTGGCCATCGCCTTCCTGGGCCTGCTCGTGTGGGCGCACCACATGTTCACCACCCCGACCGCGACGGTGGTGCTGGCCTTCTTCATGCTGGCGTCCTTCACGATCGCGGTGCCCACCGGGATCAAGATCTTCAACTGGATCGCGACCCTCTGGCGGGGCGCCATCGTCTACAAGACGCCGCTGTACTTCGCCGCCGCGCTTCCCGCCCTCTTCGTGATCGGCGGCATCTCGGGGATCCAGCTGGCGATCTTCCCCGTGGACTGGCAGCTCCACGACACCTACTTCGTGGTTGCTCACTTCCATTACACGATCTTCGGCGGCGGGGTGTTCGGCTACTTCGCCGGCCTCTATTACTGGTTCCCCAAGATGACCGGCCGGCTCATGTCGGAATCGCTCGGGAAGCTGTCGTTCTGGCTGATGTTCATCGGCTTCAACCTGACCTTCCTGATCCAGCACTCGGCCGGGCTCTCGGGGATGCCGCGGCGCATCTACGACTACTCCGAGGAGCTGGGGGTCGGCGGCTACAACCTCGTGTCGACGATCGGGGCGTTCGTGCTGGGCATCGGCGTGCTGATCACCGCGATCAACGTGGTGGTGAGCGTCAAGAAGGGCAAGAAGGCCGGTCACGACCCGTGGCAGGGCAACACGCTCGAGTGGTTCACCAGCTCGCCGCCGCCGCCCAACAACTTCGACGTGGTCCCGCGCGTCCGCAGCGTCGAGCCCATGAAGGACATCCGCCGCGAAGTGCTGGCCGCGAACGCGCCCACCGAGACGGTCGCGCAGCCGAACGCGCCGCGCAGCATGTAAGTGACGGGCCTGCGAAAACTCGCGCTCGCCACCATCGGGGCCACCTTTGCGCTCATCATCCTGGGCGGAGTGGTCCGGGTGTCGGACTCCGGCCTGGGCTGCGGGCCGGCTGGGTCGGGCTTTCACGGCTGGCCCTTCTGCAACGGTGACGTCGTTCCCGGCCTGGACCTCAACACGATCGTCGAGTACGCCCACCGGGCGCTCGCGATCGTGGTCGGCTTCATGATCCTGTCGCTGTTCGTGCTGGCCTGGCGCCGCTATCGGCCGCTCGTGCCCGCCACCGGCACACTGCTCGTGCTCGTCGCCGGTCAGGGGGCGCTCGGCGGCGCCACAGTCGAGCAGAACCTCGAGGAGGCCTATGTGGCCGCTCACCTCGGCCTGGCGATGCTGCTCCTGGGGCTGCTCCTCTACGTCTGGCGCTCGACGCGGCCCGAGGTGATCGAGGCCGGCCCGGTCGACGGCGGACCCGGCTTCCGCCCGCTGGCGGTCGCGGCCTCCGTCGCCGTGCTCTGCACGATCGTCGCGGGCGGCTACATGGCGGGCACTCAGAACTACGGTCGCGCGGACTACCGGCTGGGGGACGGCGCGCACCATGCCTGCGGCAAGCAGTTCCCCACCTGCAACGGCGAGTTCATGCCCTTCGGTCGGGCCGAGCTCGTGGACATCCACCTGACCCACCGGGCCTTCATGTACCTCGCCTCCGCGCTGGTGATCGCGCTCGTGGTCGCTGGCGCTGCGGCGGCGCGTACTCGTCGGCTTCGCCCAGGCGCTAGCCGTGCTCCTGGCGATCCAGGTGCTGGTGGGCGCGCTCAACGTCTGGCTGGACGAGTACGAGCTGCTCATCCTTGCCCACCTTGCGCTGGGCACGCTGCTCTGGGCCACCACGCTGGGCCTCACCCTCCAGCTCTACCGGGTGCCCGCGCCCGCGCGCGAACGCTCCGGTCGACCCGCCAAGGCGGTGACGGCGTGATCGAGGCCCGCGCGGTCACGGCCGCGACCCACTGGCGCCGGGTCCTCTCCGACTACCTGGAGATGACCAAGCCCAAGGTGCAGTCGCTGCTGCTCTTCACCACGGTCACGACGATGCTCGTGGCGGGCGACCCGTCGCTCGGCCTGATCGTCCTCACCTGCCTCGGGGGAGCCCTGTCGGCGGGCGGAGCCGGCGCGATCAACCACGCGCTGGACCGTGATCTGGACCGCGTGATGAAGCGGACCGCCGACCGGCCTGTGGCCGCGGGGCGGGTGAGGCCCGCCGCGGCGATCACGTTCGGCGTGCTGCTGGGTTGCGCCTCGTTCGCGCTGCTGGCGATCGGCGTGAACCTGCTGGCCGCCGTGCTTGCGCTGTCGGGGCTGCTGGGCTACGTGCTGGTCTACACCGTCTGGCTCAAGCGCTCGACACCCCAGAACATCGTGATCGGCGGGGCCGCCGGGGCGGTGCCGCCGCTCGTGGCGTGGGCCGCCGTCACCGGCGAGCTCACCGGCACCCCGCTGTACCTGTTCGCGATCGTCTTCTTCTGGACGCCGCCCCATTTCTGGTCGCTGTCGCTGCTGATGAAGGACGAGTACGCCCGGGCGGGCGTCCCGATGCTCCCGGTGGTGCGGGGCGAGGCCGAGACACGCCGGCAGATCCTCCTCTACACGGTGCTGCTGTACGCCGTCTCGCAGCTGCCCTTCTGCGCGGGCGCGTTCGGGCTCGTCTACCTGGTCTGCTCGGTGCTGCTCGGCGCCGCGTTCATCTACGGCGCAGTCCGCCTGATGCGACGGGCCGACCGCCGGACGGCGCTGCGGCTGTATCTGTTCTCGCTCGCCTACCTCGCCCTGCTGTTCGCGGCGATGGTGGCGGACGTGCGGCTCTAGCCGGGCTCCAAAGGTAGGGATACGGATGGGGGATCCCCCCGATGCCGGGGCGGGGGTGGCTGGGCGACGATCGGCCCATGACCTCGAACGTTCCCGCCGCCGCCCTCTACGTCGTCGCCCCGGACGTCCCAGCGGGCCTCACGCTGAACGAGTACCGCCGCCGGCGCCCGCGCCGGCAGCGCCCTGCCCTGCGCCGGCTCGCCGGCCTGGCGCGGCGCCCGCCGCAGCGAGTGGAGGACGATCACTGCTCAGGCTCCGGCCAGGAGCGCGCCGGACTCCTCGGCGTCCTCGCGCGCGGCCAGCCGGTACTCGAGCGCGACCACGCGTGAATCGAGGATCCGGCTGCTGACCAGGCGCAGCCCGTTGCGGTCGAACTCCTCGAAGACGGGGCTGTGCCCGTCGCCGCCGTGGGCCACGGCGTCGACCAGCAGCCGATAGCCGTCGAGCAGCCCGGCTCCCGCCAGGGAACGAGTGAGCCTCACGCTCCCCACCACCCCGAGCTCCCCGCCCGGCTGCTGCTTGAGGCCGATGACCTGGTCGATCAGGCCTCCCCGCGCGAGCTTGGAGTTGCTCCAGGTGAGCGGCTCCTCGAGCGTGGTCGAGAAGACGAGCTTGGGGGTGCTGTTCATCCGCCCGGCCAGCGGCTCGTCGTCCACCGAGGCGCTGGACCAGTAGGGCGCCAACGCCTCGTACGTGGCCCCTCCGAGCAGCATCACGTCGATGCCGTGGCAGGTGTCGCGGACGAAGCGCGCGGTCTGCGGCCCGAAATGGTCGGTGACCCAGCGCGTCTCAAGCGCGCGGGCCGCGGCGAATCCCTCGAACGGGACGAACCAGTTCGCCATGAGGTTCCGCATGCTTCCAGCCTGCGCCCGCCGCCGGTATGTGTCAACGTCCAATCCTGCAATGGCGGAGCAGACCAATTCCGACGCCGGCGGCTTCCCCGGCGACCTGCTCGTGGACCTCCGGCCCGAGGACGGCCGCGGCCTGCGCGAGCGGCTCGAGCACGGGCTGCGCCATGCGATCCAACAGGGGCGACTGCGAGTCGGCACGACGCTCCCGGCGACCCGTGTGCTGGCCGGCGAGCTCGGCGTCTCGCGCAGCGTCGTGGTCGAGGCCTACGGGAACATGGCCGCCGACGGCTACCTCGAGGCCGCTCAGGGGTCGGGCACCAAGGTGCGCCACCCCGGTGGCCCCGAGCCGGCCGCGCCGCCTCCCGCGGGGCCCCGGCCCATCTCCGAGCTGGGCGGGCCGCCGATCCAGCTGGTGGGAGGGCTCCCGGATCCGGCGTTGTTCCCGCGCGCGCTCTGGGCCCGCCACTACCGCGCCGCGCTGAGCGCGCTGCCGGACGCCCAGCTCACCTACCCCCCGATCCAGGGAGCCGACGCTCTGCGGACGGAGCTGGCGGCGTACCTCGGCCGCGTGCGCGGGGTGTCGACCACGCCAGAGCACATGCTGATCTGCACCGGCTTCACGCAGGGCATCACGCTCGTGTGCCGGGCCCTGCAGCGCTCCGGCGCGCGGCGGGTGGCGGTGGAGGACCCCTGTTTCGGCGTGCATCGCAAGGCGATCGCGCTCACCGGGCTCGAGCCGGTGCCCGTGCCGGTCGACGAGCACGGTCTCGATGTGGCCGAGCTCGGCGGGCACGACGACCTTGCCGCGGTCGTGGTCGCCCCCGCGCACTCCTACCCGACCGGCGCCACCCTCTCGACCGAGCGACGCCACCAGCTGATCCGCTGGGCACGCGAGCGCAACGCGCTCGTGGTGGAGGACGACTACGACGCCGAGTTTCGCTACGACCGGACCGCCATCGGCGCGCTGCAGGGGCTGGCTCCGGAGCACGTGGTGTACGTCGGCGGGGCGAGCAAGACGGTGACGCCGGCTCTGCGGCTCGGCTGGATGGCGCTCCCGCCCCAGCTGGTGCGCCCGGTGGGGCGCGAGAAGCGCTTCGACGACATGGGCTCGCCGCTGCTGGAGCAGTGCGCCTTTGCGCGCTTCATCGGCAGCGGTGACCTCTCACGGCACCTGCGACGCGTGCGGCCGATCTACCGCGGCCGTCGCGATGCGCTGGTCACCGCGCTGGCCGAGCTGCTGCCCGAAGCGCGCTGGCGCGGCCCAGCCGCCGGCCTGCACCTGCACGTGCTCCTGCCCACCGGCCTCGACGAGCGCTCGCTGGCCCGAGCCGCCTACGAGTTCGAGCTGCTGCTGGAAGACGCGGCCTGGCACTGGGCCGATCCCACGCAGGCGCCGCCCAGCATCGTCCTTGGCTTCGGCATGCTTCCCGAGCCATCGATCCGGCGCAACGTGTCGGTGCTGGCCGAGCTGGTGGAGCGGCTGCTCAGGCGATCGAGCAGCGGTGATCCGCCGGACCGGGCGACCGCCGCGTAGACGCGCGGCCCGCAGGCGTCAGCCGCTGGTCCTGTCCAGATGCTGCAGCAGCTCGTGCGCGGCCAGCTCGATCTCCTTGTGGCGCCATTCGGCGGCGCGATAGTGGCAGGCGATCAGGCCGGACCGGTGGACCCGGCGGAAGTCGCCGTAGACGAACGCGTAGCGGGCCTTCGTGTCGTCGCCCGGGCCCTCGGTGAGGCCCAGGTGCCATTCGCCGTATTCCGCCCAGGAGTGGGACTCGAGAAAGGCGTTCTCGGCGTCGGCCCGGGGCTGGACCTCGCCCCACTCGCTGCGCAGGACGTACTGGCGGCTGTCGATCAGCCGGCGGGCGCGGGCGACGGCGCGATCGTTGACCGTGTAGGAGGCCATCGCGGCATTGTGACTAGCCGTTGCGGAGAAGCCCGGCGTCGCGCGCCCAGGCGACGGTCCGGCGGAGGGTGTCGCGCGGGTCGGTGTAGCGCAGGCCGAGGTCACGCTCGGCGCGGGAGCCGTCGTAGCGATGGCCGTGCAGCAGTGTCCGGACCATCTCCCGGCACACCGGCGGCCGGCGCCGGGCCAGGCGGAAAGCGCGCTCGACCGCGGAGGCTGCAAGGGTGGCCGGGGTCCGGGACACCAGCCGCGGCCGCCGCGTGACCCCGGCCACCTCGGCCGCCAGGACGAGCGCCTCGCGGACCGTCATGGTCACCCCGTTCAGCACGTAGCGCTCGCCGGGCACCCCGCGTTCGGCGGCCAGCAGATGGCCCCGGGCGCAGTCGCCGATGTCCACGAGGCTCACGTGCGTGTCCACGAACACCCGCAGCCGCCCGTCGAGAAAGGCCAGCAGGAAGCGCGCGGTTCCCCTGGCGCGGCCCGGGCCCTGGACCGACGAGGGGTTGACGCACACGACTTCGACGCCCTCCTGGCGGCCGCTGCGGAGCGCCACCTTCTCCCCCTCGGTCTTGGAGCGCTCGTAGAGCGAGAGGTACCAGCCCCGGTGCTCGGTGTCCTCACGCCCGACGCTGCCCTCGGGCTCGCCGAGCGTGGCCGCCGACGAGGTATGGACCACGCGCTCGACACCCGCCTGGGCGGCCGCCCGCACTGCGACGGCGGGGCCCTCGATGTTGGCGCGCAGCATCGGCGCCGGGTCCTCGACGCAGAGCTGGTTGACGCCGGCGACGTGGAAGACCGTGCGGCAGCCCTCCATGCCGCGTGCCAACGCGCCCGCATCCAGCAGGTCGCCGCGCACCACCGTCGCGCCTCGTCGCTCGAGCCGGCCTGCCGCCTCGTCCGAGCGGGCGAGGGCCACGACCTCGTCGCCGCGGTCGCAGAGGGCGTCGACCAGCGCAGCTCCCACCACGCCGCTGCCTCCGGTGACGAAGACCCGGCTCACGGAGGCGAGCGCAGCACGGCGGCGGAGCGGATCAGGTAGTCCGCCCCCGACCAAGCCGTGACCAGCGCCGCGACCACCATGGCCCACTCGTCCAGGTAGACCCCGCCCAGGACCACGTCGGGTCGCACCATCGCCAGAGCGATGGCCACGAACTGCACCGTCGCCTTCCACTTGCCGAGCAGCGAGGTCTCCAGGTGACGGCCCTCGGAGGCCACCGCCGCCCGCAGGCCGAGCAGGATCAGCTCCCGCCCGACGATCACCATCGCGAGCCAGGGGGAGGCGCGCTCGACCGCGACCAGCGCCACCAGCGCACCCGTGACGAGCAGCTTGTCGGCGGTGGTGTCGAGGAAGGAGCCGAGGCGGGTCGTGACCTCCCAGCGCCGGGCCAGCCGCCCGTCGAACCAGTCGGTCGCCGCGGCCACACCGAACACGATCACCGCAGCCGTGTCCGAGCCCGCCAGGACGAGGGCCATGACCACCGGGGTGAGAAGGATGCGCAGGGAGGTGCCGATGACCAGCAGGCGCGTGCGGGCCTCGGCGTCGGGCCGCGGCTGCACGCGGCCGGCGCCCACCGCCGGGGCGTCGGCCGGGCCGCTCACAGGAGGTCCGCGGCGAGCCGCCGCGCCTCTTCGGCGTCCTCGGCGGCCAGCGCCCGCTCGGCCGCCGCTCGCGCGTCGTCGAGGGTGACCTCGCGCAGCGCGGCCTTGGCCTCACCGATCAGCGGCGGGGCCATGCTCAGCTCCCGCACGCCCAGCCCGGCGAGCAGGACCGCGGCGGGCGGGTCGCCCGCGAGCTCTCCGCACACGCCGACCCAGCGGCCGTGCTCGGCGGCACCGGCGACCGTATCCCGCACGAGCTCCAGCAGGGCCGGCTGCGGCCCCGCCAGCAGCGGCGCCACGTGCTCGTTTCCCCGCTCGGCGGCCATGACGTACTGGGTGAGGTCGTTCGTGCCGATCGAGAAGAAGTCTACGTGCCGTGCGAGGCGCTCCGACAGGAGCGCCGCCGCGGGCACCTCGACCATCACGCCGGTCTCCAGCTCGGCTTCGATCCCGGTGTCGGAGCGGGCCTGCCGGAGCACCGCCAGCGCGTCTTGCAGCTCCGCGGCGGTCGCCACCATCGGAAACATCAGCTTCAGCGGGTGCTCGGCTGCCACGCGCAGGACCGCGCGCAGCTGCGTGGCCAGCAGGTCGGGCCGGGCGAGCGAGAGGCGAATGCCGCGGCGGCCCAGGAAGGGGTTCGCCTCCGGCTCCATCGGGACCGCGGGCAGCGGCTTGTCGGCCCCGGCGTCGAGCGTACGCACGATCAGCGGGCGACCGTCCAGGACCCGTGCGATCGCCCCGATCCGCTCGGCCTGCTCGTCCTCGGAGGGCAGCTCCGGCTGATCCAGGAACAGGAACTCCGTGCGCAGCAGCCCCACCCCCTCCGCCCCCAGTTCCAGGGCCGCCTCTGCCGCGACGGGGTCTTCCACGTTGGCCGCCACCTCGATCCGGGTGCCGTCCCGGGTCTGGCCCGGCTCGCGGGCCCGCGCGTGTGCGGCGGCTCGCCGCGTCTCCGCTCGTTCGACCCGCTCCCCGGCCTCGCGAACCACCTCGTCGGGTGGAGACACCTGCAGCCATCCGCCGTCGCCGTCCAGGAGCAGCTGCTCGCCCTCGTTTACGGCCAGCAGCCCGTCGCCGAGGCCCACCACCGCCGGAATGCCGAGCGCGCGGGCCAGGATCGCCGCGTGCGCGGTGGGCGTTCCGCGGGCCGTCGCCACCCCGCGCACCACGTCCGGGTCCAGCGCGGCGGCCTCGGCCGGCGTCAGCTCGGCGGCGAGCACCACCCCCTCCTCGCGCGGACCGGCCTGCGGGCCTTCGCCGGCGATCGCCGCGGCCACGCGCCGGCCCACGTCCTCCACGTCGGCGGCGCGCTCCCGCAGCAGCGGCTGGTCCAGGCCGCGGTAGGTGGCGGCCACCTCGGCGGCGGCCTGCACCCACGCCGCCTCGGCGGCCGCTCCAGCGTCGATGGCCGCGGCGGCGGGCTCGAGCAGCGCCTCGTCGTCGAGCAGGGCCAGGTGGGCGGCGAAGATCTCCGCCTCGGCGGTGGCGCCCCGCTCCGCGACCCGCCGGCGGTCCTCCTCGATCGCCTGGCGGGCCGCGCTCCGCCCTTCGTCCAGGCGCCGGCGCTCGGACTCGGGATCCTCGGCGTCGCGCTCGGGCGGGCCGGGCGCGCTGTCCAACAAGCGCGCCGGAGCGATCGCCACCCCGGGGGAGGCGGCGATTCCCTTCAGGATCTCGCCCGGTTGCGGGGGAGCCGCCTCGGCCGGCGGCTCCGGCTCCGGCGCCGCATCAGCCTCGGGCGCCGCCGCGACCGCCACCCCCTCCCCAAAGCCCTCGCGGGCCAGCTCCGCGAGCGCGTCGACGGCCTCCTGCGCCCGGGGGCCCGAGGCGGTCGCCACCAGCTCGTCTCCGAGCCGGGCGCCCAGGGTCATCAGTGCGGTGAGGCTCTTCGCGCTGACCGGCGCCCCACCGGCGCCGGCCTTGGCCAGGCGCAGGTCGGCGTCATGGCGCGCGGCGAGCCCCACGACGAGCGCGGCGGGGCGGGCGTGCAGGCCGATCTCGTTGACCACACGGATGCGGGCCTCCGCGTCGGGCTCCCGCTCGGGCTCCGGCTCTCCCGCCGGAGCCCCGTCCTCCTGCGCGCCCAGCTGCGAGCTCTTCATGGCCAGCGCGCCGCGCGCCTCGCCCGCCACCTCCTCCAGCGACGCACCGCCCTTCGCGGAGGCTGCCGCGGCCACGGCGCCCTCCACCAGCGGCGCCTCGCTCAGCAGCACCCGCGAGCCGTCGTCGAGCATCTCGGTAGCCATCTCGGCGCTCATCAGCGCGCTGCCTAGGTCCATCAGCACCAGCACGCCCTCGTTCGACATCGCCCGCTCGATGGCGGCGTGGACGCGGGCGGCGTCGGTGCCCACCGAGCCGTCGTCCATCCCCCCGGCCGCCTCGACCTTCACCTCCTCCCCGCCCATCTCCCGCGCGAGTTCGACGACGCCCTCGGCCAGCGCCGCGCTGTGCGAGACGACCACGAGGCCCACCATGCGGGACCTACAGCCCGTACGCCCGGTGCAGCAGCTCCAGCGGGTGCGCCGCGGGCCGCTGGGTGGCGTGCTCGATCTGCCAGCGACAGGTCTCGCTGTCGCAGGCCACGAGCCCCGCCCCGGATGCGCCCACCTGGGCGAACAGGTCGGCGCCCACCTTCATCGCGATGTCGTACTTCTCGCGCTTGATGCCGTAGGTGCCGGCGATGCCGCAGCAGCGCGCGTCCATCTCGCGGACCTCGAGGCCGGGCACCAGGGCCAGCAGCTCCAGCGCCGGCTTGCCGATGAAGTGGCCCTGCTGCTGGCAGGGGGCGTGGTAGGCCACCACCTCGTCCATAGGCTTGAAGTCGGTCTTCAGCTCGCCGCCGTGGTGAAGCTCGAGCAGCAGCTCGCAGATGTCGTAGGTGCTCTCGCTGACGAGCTTCAGATCGGGGTCTTCCTCGAGGCCCAGGATCTCGCGCGCCTCCCGCTTCAGCATGAGCGTGCAGCTGGTGGCGTTGCCGACTATCACGGCGCCGTCCCGGGCGTGGGGCGCGAGCGCCCGGGCCAGCCGCAGCACGTACCTGCGGGCGTCGTCGAACAGGCCGTTGCTCTGCAGCGGCAGCCCGCAGCAGTCCTGTTTGGGGATCTCGACCTGAAAGCCGTTGTGCTCCAGGATCTCGACGGTCTGGCGGCCCACCTCCGGCTCGTAGTACTCGGTGCCACAGCCGTGGAAGAAGACCGCGCGGCGCGTGGCGGCCGGGCTCCGATGCTCCTTGGCCCAGGAGCGGAAGGGGCGGCGCGCGAAGCCCGGCATCGCCGCGTCACGATGAATACCCATCACCTTCTCGATCGCGATCCGGACGGGCCGCGAGCGCAGCGAGGCGTTCGCGAGCGGCGCCACGGGCACGCCCAACCGGCCGATCACGGTGGGACGGCTGATCAGGCGGTCGCGGGGCGCGATCCCCCGCTGGGCCTTGACCTTCGCCCGCGCCCGGCTGTTGATCTCGGCGATCTTCACGCCCTGGGGGCAGGACTGGGTGCAGATCCCGCAGCCCGAGCAGTAGTCCACCGACCATTCGGTGGAGGGCTCGTCGTGCACGCGGTAGCGCTCGGCCTGGGGGCCGGCGTACTTGGGACCTGGGAACAGCGGCGTGACGTTGGAGACCGGACAGGCGGTCTCGCAGATCGTGCACTTCACGCAGTGGTCGAGCGAGCCGCGCAGCGTTTCCTCGGCGAGCAGGCCGTCCACCAGGTCGGTCACGCCGCCGCCTCCTGTCCCGTCTCGGCCAGCGCGAGCTCGGCCGCCCGGTGACCGCTCGTGATCGCGATGCCCTCGCCGGAGCCCTCCCGCCAGGGCTCGGCGCCGGGCAGCGCACCCCCGGCCACGAGCACGTTCTCGGTGCCCTCGGCGACCTGGCCGGCGGAGACCGCCACGCCGACGCGCGCCATGGGCTGCTCGCCGAAGTAGTCGGGGCGGAAGCGGGGCTCGTCGGGCTCGGGCAGCCCCCGCAGCGGGAGCCCGAACACGCTCTCGCGCGCCACCCAGTCCGAGCCCAGCGCCAGCCCGCCCGAGGCGAAGCCGCCGCTGGCGAGCACCACGCGATCGGCTCCGAAGTCGGTGTCGCGCCCCGCGGTGTGGGCACGCAGCGCGGTCACCCGCTCGCCGGCGCGCTCTGCCCCCACCACCCGGGCGCCCAGCACGAGCCGCCCGCCGGCGGCCCGCAGCGCGGCCTTAAGGGCATCGAACACACGCATCCCCGGGACCGACGGCGGCAGGGTGGGTATCTCGAACAGCGGGCGCTCGAGCCGTTGCTCCAGGTCGCTCCACGCGCCGTGCGGATCGCGCAGGCCGAGGATCGCGGGCAGCCCGACCCGCTCGCCGGGCTCGAGCAGCGGCGCCAGGCGGGCGGCAAAGCCCGCGCGGAAGGCCGGATCGTCGAAGCGACGGGCCAGACCGAGAGCGTTGATCTCCGCGCGGCCGTCGTCGATGTCGATCTGCAGGGCCCGGGCCTCGGTCCCGCGCTCGCGCAGGTTGGCGGCGCACAGCGCCGCGTGGAAGTCGCGCAGGCGGGGCACGCCCACCAGGCACAGCGGCGCGTCGCCGCCGAGGTCGCCGCCCGCCATTGTCTCGGGCACCAGCGCCGAGGGTCGCGCGACGCCCACCGCGGTCGGCAGCGGCAGGTTGCGCTCCAGGCCCCCCGTGTAGCGGTAGCCGGGCTGCGGGCCGCGCTCGATGCGCTCGGCGAACCAGTCGAGCGCGGGCGCGATGGCGTCCACTCCCAGCAGGGCGTAGGGATGGCCGGGCCGGGACTCCACGAACGCGGGCAGCACTCGGGCCGGCTCCTCCACCGGCTCGGGGTCGTAGCCCAGGACGTCAACGGTGCCGGGCGCCAGGTGGGTGGAGCCCACCCCGTGCGCCAGCACGCAGACCCGTGCCCCGCCCTCGGCCAGCCGGGTGGCGGCCACGAGGCCGGCCACGCCGGCACCCACCACCACCGCGTCGTAGTGCAGCAACCGCCTCATCGCGGCAGGTGCGTCACGTCGAGCACCCCCTGGAAGATCCAGTCGTCCAGCCTGGCCTGGCGCATCTGGTCGCCGTAGAGGATCGGCCATGTGCCCTTCCAGCGCTCCTCGAGAAACGCGATCAGCGCGTGGTCGGCCTCCTCGGTGGACATCCCGTCGAGTCCGTGGAGCATGCCGGCCGCGCGGTAGGTGCAGAACCCTCCCTGGCAGGGCCCCATGCCGAGGCGCAGGACGCGACGGATGTCGTTGAGGTTGGCCGTGCCCCTCCGGCGCATGGCCGCCTCGAGCTTGCCGCGGGAGACGAGTTCGCATTCGCAGATCAGCTGGTCGTCGAGCAGCGTCGACTCGCGCCGGGCCAGACGCTCGGACAGGTGGTAGTGGTCGCCGCCCTCCGAGCCCGGCAGCGGCGTGCTCGCGGTCGTACAGGGCCGCTCCTCGCCGAGCTGGCGGCAGACCGCGTCGACGGTCTCCTCGGCCATCAGGCGGAAGGTCGTGAACTTGCCGCCGGTGATCGTGACGAAGCGACCCACCCCGTCGCGCTCGGCGTGGTCGAGCAGCGTGTGCGCCCGGGTGACGTCGCGGGTGGACGCCACGTCCTCCTTGGCGTCCTGGAAGAGCGGACGGACGCCGGTCCAGACCCGCAGCGCGCGGGCGCGGCGGAAGCCGGGGACGAGCCGCTCGCCGTCCTCCAGCATGGCGTCGACCTCTTCCTGGGCCACGGTCTGGTCGTCCGGGTCGGGGGTCTCCACGTCGGTGGTCCCGATCACGCAGACGGTGCGGATCGGGACCAGGATGTCGCCGTCCGTGGGCATCTGGCAGCGGTTGACCACCGTGTTCACCAGCCGGTGGTTCATCGCGATCATGATTCCGCGGCCGGGGAAGATGTGGACGCCCTCGATCCCGGCGAAGTCGGCGATCTGGCCGGCCCAGGCGCCGGCGGCGTTCACGGTCACCCGCGCCCGGACGTCCACCTCGTCGCCGCTGCGGCTGTCGCGCAGCTTCGCGCCCGTCACCTCGTCGCCGTCGCGCTCGACGGCCACCGCCGCGTGGTAAGGCATGATCTTCGCCCCGCCATGCTGATGGGCGCCGCGGGCCAGGGCCCAGACGGTCTTCCAGGCGTCGATGCCCCCGTCGGGCACCCGGAACGCGCGCGTGATGCCCGGGTTGAGGCGGGGCTCGTCCTCGAGCGCCTGAGCGGGCTCGATCTCCTCGCAGTCCACGCCGGTGGCGCGGCAGCCGGCGGCAAAGCGGTCGGCGTAGTCCGGGTCGTCGTAGGGGGTGGTCACGAACAGCCCGCCGGTGTCCTCGATGCAGTCCGGAACGATCCGGCGCAGCACGCGGTTCTCGACGATGCACTCCTCCGCCGCCTTGGGGTCCTTGACCACGTAGCGGCCGCCGGAGTGCAGCAGGCCATGGAAGCGCCCGCTCGTGCCCTCGCAGAGGTCGAGCCGGTCGGCGAGCACGACGTTCAGGCCACGCAGCGCGGCGTCCCAGGCCACGCCGGCGCCTGTCGCACCACCCCCGATGACCAGGACATCCGTCTCCAGCGCAGCCACTTCCTCGTCAGCCTACCTGGCGGACGAGCCGGGGCGGGCGCCGCCGCCCGCCCCCGCCGACAGCCGTCGCCGCCTACTCCGCCCAGTCGAACGTCCTCTCCACGGCCTTCTTCCAGAAGCGATAGGCCTCCTCGCGCTCGGCCTCGTCCATCTGCGGCTCCCAGCGCTTGTCCTCGACCCAGTTCTCGCGCAGGTCCTCGACCTCGGCCCAGAAGCCGGTGGCCAGCCCGGCCGCGTAGGCGGCGCCGAGCGACGTCGTCTCCGCCACCTTGGGCCGGATCACCGGGACCCCGAGGATGTCGGCCTGGAACTGCATGAGGGTCTCGTTGACCACCATGCCGCCGTCGACCTTCAGCGACTCGAGGTCCACACCGGAGTCCGCGTTCATGGCGTCCGCGACCTCCTTGCTCTGGAACGCCGTGGCCTCAAGCGCCGCCCGTGCGATGTGGCCGCCGTTCACGTAGCGGGTCAGGCCGACCAGCGCGCCGCGGGCGTCCGACCGCCAGTAGGGCGCGAACAGCCCCGAGAAGGCCGGCACGAAGTAGGCGCCGCCGTTGTCCTCCACGGTGGCCGCCAGGTCCTCCACCTCGCTCGACGACTTGATCAGCTTGAGGTTGTCGCGCAGCCACTGCACGAGCGACCCGGTGATCGCGATCGAGCCCTCGAGGCAGTAGACCGCATCCGAATCGCCGATCTTGTAGCCCACGGTGGTGATGAGGCCGTTCTCCGACTGCACCGCTTCGTTGCCGGTGTTCAGCAGCAGGAAGTTGCCCGTGCCGTAGGTGTTCTTGGCCTCGCCCACCGAGAAGCAGGTCTGCCCGAAGGTGGCCGCCTGCTGGTCGCCGAGGTCACCGGCCACCTGAACACCCGCGAACGCGCCGCCCTTGACCTCGCCGAACTCGCCGCTCGACGACCGGATCTCCGGCAGCATCGAGCGCGGCACGCCGATGGCGTCCAGGAGCTCGTCGTCCCAGTCCAGCGTCTCCAGGTCCATCAGCATCGTCCGGCTGGCGTTGCTCGGGTCGGTCGCGTGTACGCCGCCGTCGGTCCCGCCGGTGAGGTTCCAGATGCACCAGGTGTCGGTGTTGCCGAACATGAGGTCGCCGGCGTCGGCCCGGTCCCGGGCGCCGTCCACGTTCTCGAGGATCCAGCGGATCTTCGGCCCCGAGAAGTAGGTGGCGATGGGCAGGCCCGTCTTCCCCCGGAAGCGGTCCTGGCCTCCGTCGGCCGACAGCTCGTCGCA
Organism: uncultured Thermoleophilaceae bacterium; assembly: GCA_963821275.1. Lineage (GTDB taxonomy): Bacteria > Actinomycetota > Thermoleophilia > Solirubrobacterales > Thermoleophilaceae > JACVRW01. The sequence continues at coordinate 245,387 of CAWGDF010000009.1, read as the reverse complement.
GATCTTGTCCGTGCGGGTGTCCTGCCAGACGATCGCGTTGTAGACCGCCTCGCCGGTGTTGCGGTCCCAGACCACCGTGGTCTCGCGCTGGTTGGTGATCCCGAGCCCGGCGATGTCGCCGGCGTTCCCGCCCACCTTCCCCAGCGCTCCGTCCATCACCTGCTGGGCCCGCTGCCAAATCTCTGCCGGGTCGTGCTCGACCCAGCCGGCCTTCGGGAAGATCTGCTCGTGCTCCTCCTGCTCGATCGCGGCGACCTGGCCGCCGTGGTCGAAGATCATGCAGCGCGAGCTGGTGGTCCCCTGATCGAGCGCTGCCGCGTACTCCGCCATGTGTTCCTCTCCTCTTTCAGCCAAGCGCCTCGGCGGCGCTCCGGTACAGGTAATAGGTCGAGGTGGCGCCGGGATCCTGATGGTCCTTGCTGCGCTCCCCGAGATAGCTCGCCCGGCCCTTGCGGGCGACCAGCGGGATCGTCTCCTTCATTCCGTTCTCCGCGGCTTCAACCGCCGCGCCAAGTGCAGCGTCGAGGTCGTCGGCCTGCTCCATGGCCTCGACGGCCGGGGTGAGGGCATCGACCATCGTCTTGTCGCCCGGCTCCGCCTTCCCGCGGGCCTGAACGCCCTCGAGCCCCTTCCGCCAGGCGGCCACGTAGCCGTCCAGGTCGACCTCGTCGCTGCCGGCCATCGCACTGCCCATCTGCAGGAAGAGCGTCCCGTAGAGCGGCCCCGCGGCACCCCCCACCTTCGAGACGAGCGCCATGGCCACGGTCTTGAGCACGGCGCCCGGGTCCGCCTGCTCGGTGGCGTCGAGCTTCTCGAGCGCAGCGCGCATCCCCCGGTCCATGTTGGTTCCGTGGTCCCCGTCGCCGATCGCAGTGTCGAGCCGGACGAGCTCCTGGCGGTGCTCTTCCATCTCAGCCCCGAAGCGGCGCATCCAATCGAGGGTCGTGTCGCGGGTGACCGGCACCGCCCTAGGCAGAGCGCCAAGCCGGGGTGTCCACCGGCGCGTCCCAGTACCGGACCAGCTCGTCGTCCAGCTTGAGCAGGGTGATCGAGCAGCCCTGCATCTCGAGCGAGGTGATGTAGTTGCCGATGAGGTTGCGCTCGATCGTGAGACCGTGCCCGTCGAGCAGCCGTGCCACCTCGGCGTACATCACGTACAGCTCGATCAGCGGGGTGCCTCCCATGCCGTTGACGAAGGCCAGCACGCGGTCGCCGGACTCGAACGGCAGGTCCTCGACGATCGGGGTCAAGAGCCGCTCCGCGATCTGCGAGGCCGGGCCGATCTCCTCCCGGAAGCGACCCGGCTCGCCGTGGATGCCGATGCCGATCTCGACCTCGTTCTCGCCCAGCTCGAAGCTGGGCTCGCCCGAGCCCGGGGTGATGCAGGGCGTGAGCGCCATCCCCATCGAGCGGCCGTTGGCGTTCACCCGCCGGCCCAGCTCGGCCACCTCCGCGAGCGACTTGCGCTCCTCGGCCGCGCCACCGCAGATCTTCTCCATGAGTACGGTCACCCCGACGCCGCGCCGGCCCGCCGTATACAGGGAGTCCTCAACCGCCACGTCGTCGTTCGTGAGCACCGACTCGACCTCGGTCCCCTCTCCCTTCGCGAGGTCGGCCGCCATCTCGAAGTTCATGACGTCGCCGGTGTAGTTCTTCACGATGTGCACGACGCCGGCGCCGCCGTCCACCGCCTCGGTGGCGGCCTGCATCTGGTCCGGCGTGGGTGAGGTGAACACCTCGCCCGGACAGGCGGCGTCCAGCATGCCCGGGCCCACGAAGCCCCCGTGCATCGGCTCGTGGCCGGAGCCGCCGCCGGACACCAGCCCCACCTTCCCCTGGACGGGGGCGTCGGCCCGGACCACGTACGCCGGGTCGTAGTTCACCCGCAGCCGGTCGCCGTGCGCGGCCTCCACCCCCCGCAGGGCGTCCTGGAGCACCGCGTCGGGCGCGTTGATCAGCTTCTTCACGTCATCTCCCCCCCTGAGGGTCTGGGCCTGCCGGGCCTTCTAGGGCCACCACCACATGTAACGCAACGCGCCGAGCGCCCCGCCGATCAGCGGGCCGATGACCGGGACCCACGAGTACGCCCAGTCGGACGTGCCCTTGCCCGGGATCGGCATGATCGCGTGCATGATGCGCGGGCCCAGGTCGCGGGCGGGATTGATCGCGTATCCCGGTTGGACCACCGAGTGACAGCCCGATGCCCCGCACTAAGCAGCCCGATCAGCAGCGGTGTCAGGCCGCTCTCGGCCGGGTGCGGCGTTGGAGACGATCGCGAAGACCCCGAACACCAGCACGAACGTCCCGATCACCTCGGTGACGATGTTCCAGCCGTAATTGCGGATCGCCGGGCCCGTGCAGAATACGGACAGCTTCAGCCCGGGGTCCTCGGTATCCCCGAAGTGTTGGTAGTAGGCGAGGAACACGAGCGTTGCCCCGGCGATGGCGCCGCAGGAACTCGCCGACGAAGTACCTCGGAACCTCGCTCCCTCGATCGTCCCTGATCCAGAAGCCGAGGGTGACCGCGGGGTTCAGGTGAGCGCCGCTGAACTGGCCCACCGCGTAGGCCGCCGACCATGACCGCGAAGCCCCAGCCGAACGCGATCACGATCCAGCCCGGGTTCTGCGCCTTCGACCTGTTCAGCAGCACCGCTGCCACCACCCCGTCGCCCAACAGGATCAGGAGCGCGGTCCCGATCGTCTCAGCCCCGATAATGCTCAAGAGCTCCCCCTCTCTCTGTGAACAAAGACTGGCGGCGCGACACTAACCGAGAGCGTTTGACAATGTCAAACGCAGTTCACAAACTGGTGTCCCGCCCATGCCCGGTCACATCCAGTCCATCGAGCGCGCGGCCGCCATCCTACGCCTGCTGTCGGGGCAGACGCATCGCCTCGGGGTGGGTGAGCTGTCGGGCGAGCTCGAGCTCCCGAAGGGCACCGTGCACGGGCTCTTGCGCACGCTGCAGCGCGTTGGCTTCGTCGAGCAGGACCCGGACTCCGGCAAGTACCAGCTGGGCGCCGCCCTCCTTCACATGGGCTCGAGCTACCTCGACGGCAACGAGCTCCGCACGCGGGCCATCAACTGGTCGGACGCCCTCGCCACCCGCAGCGAGGAGAGCGTCCGCATCGGGACCCTGCACGAGAATCAGGTGCTCGTGGTCCACCACGTCTTCCGTCCCGACGACAGCCGCCAGGCGCTCGAGGTCGGCGCCCTCCTGCCCGTGCACGCCACGGCCATGGGCAAGGCGCTGCTCGCCCATCACCAGTACCTCGCCGCCGAGCTGAGCGGCGCCGGCCTGAGGGCGTACACCGGCTCGACCATCACCGACCTCTACCGCCTGCGGCGCGAGCTGCAGGACGTCCGCGAGCGAGGCTGGGCCATCGACCGCGAGGAGCTCATCGACGGCGAGGTGTCGGTGGCCGCGCCGATCGACGACCGCCGCGGGCTCACCGTGGGAGCCATAGGAATCTCCGGGCCTCCCGAGCGGTTGTGCGAGGATGGCGGGCCCCGAGAGGAGCTCGTGGCCTACGTCCGCGAGGCGGCCCGATCCGTCTCCCGCGAGCTCGGCGCCATTCCGTGGTAGCACGCCCAGCATGAGCAAGCGCTTCGTCGCCGCCATAGACCAGGGCACCGCGTCATCGCGCTGCCTGGTGTTCGACGACTCGGCCCGGATCGTCTCGGTGGCCCAGAAGGAGCACCGCCACCACTACCCCCGCCCGGGCTGGGTGGAGCACGACCCCAACGAGATCTGGGACAACGTGCTGACGGTCGTGCGCGAGGCGCTCGACGGAGCGCAGCTCGAGGGGCGCGACCTGGTCGCCCTGGGCATCGCCAACCAGCGGGAGACGACGGTGCTCTGGTCCCGAGAGAGCAGCGAGCCGGTGAGCAACGCGATCACCTGGCAGGACACCCGTACCGACCAGCTCTGCCGCGAGCTCGAGGGCGACGTGGGACAGCAGCGCCTGCGCGAGCGCTGCGGGCTTCCGCTCGCCACCTACTTCTCCGGCCCGAAGATCCGCTGGCTGCTGGATCGCATCCCCGAGCTCGAGGAGCGCGCCCGCGCCGGCGAGGTGCTGTTCGGGACGATGGACAGCTGGTTGATCTGGAAGCTCACCGGGCGGCACGTGACCGACGTGACCAACGCCAGCCGAACCATGCTGATGAGCCTCGACGCCACCGACTGGGACGACGAGCTGCTGGACCTCATGGGCGTCCCGCGCGCGATGCTCCCGGAGATTCGCGCCTCCTCGGAGATCTACGGCGAGGCCGGCGAGCCGCTGCGCGGGGTCCCCGTGGCCTCGGCTCTCGGCGACCAGCACGCCGCGCTCGTCGGACAGACCTGCTTCAAGCCCGGCGAGGCGAAGTGCACCTACGGGACGGGCAGCTTCCTGCTCTTGAACACCGGCGACCAGCCGGTGCGCTCCGCCAACGGCCTGCTGACCACGCTGGGCTACAAGCTACGCGACGAGCCGCCCACCTACGCGCTCGAGGGCTCGATGGCGGTCACCGGCGCCCTGGTCCAGTGGTTCCGGGACAACCTGGGCCTGATCGGCAGCGCCCCCGAGATCGAGACCCTGGCCCGCACCGTGGAGGACAACGGCGGCTGCTACTTCGTGCCGGCCTTCTCGGGTCTGTTCGCGCCCCACTGGCGCAGCGACGCGCGCGGGGTGATCGCCGGGCTCACCGGCTACATCCAGAAGGGGCACCTGGCCCGCGCCGTGCTCGAAGCCACCGCCTGGCAGACGCGTGAGGTGGTCGACTCGATGAACAGCGACTACGGGGTGGCGCTGGGATCGCTGCGGGTGGACGGCGGCATGACGGCCAACAACCTGCTGATGCAGTTCCTCGCCGACGTGCTGGACGTGCCGGTGGTGCGCCCCATCGTCGCCGAGACCGTCTCGCTGGGCGCCGCGTACGCCGCCGGGCTGGCCGAGGGCTTCTGGGCCGACACGGAGAGCCTGCGGGCCAACTGGCACAAGGCGGCCGAGTGGAGCCCGAGCATGGACCCCGAGCAGCGCGAGCGCGGCTACCGCAAGTGGCGCAAGGCGGTCGAGCGGACCACCGACTGGGTCGACGACGACGACTAGCGGCGGAAGCGCTGCTCCGGCGGCTCGTCGCTCGGGCCCACGTTGCGGTCGAGCCAGCGGTTCATCGGCCCCAGCCGCTTCCAGGTCCCGGCCACGTGCTCGAGCGCCCGCTCGCGGCCGATGCCTCCGCGGCCCTTGGGCGCGATCCGGCGGCCGGCGGCCACGGCCTTGCGCCGCAGGACCGCGGCGTTGCGGTGGTCGCGGTCGTAGCCGCGGGGCACGGTCTTCAGCTCGTCGCCGATCAGCTGAAAGCCCTCGCCGCCGAGCTCGGCCAGCATCGTGGCCAGGTTCGCGCCCGCGCGGCCGGCCGCCTTCTCGCGGTAGCGCTCGAGCTGGTCGCGGGCGAAGGTGTGGTAGCCGCTGCCGGCGAACAGCCCGGCCGAGGTGAGCTGCGCGTAGAGCCCGGCGTGGCTTGCGGGGCGCCCGAAGATGAGCCCGTAGGTGGCGGTCTTGTAGGGCGACTTGTCCGCGCTGAAGCGGATGTCGCGGTTGGGGCGGAACATCTTCACCCGGCCGCCGAAGTCGTCGGCCAGCTCCTCGAGCAGCGCCTCGAGCTGGTCGCGCACCTCCCTCTCCCACAGCGCCCGGTTGCGCTCGAAGTAGGCCTTGGAGTTGTCGGCCTCGAGCCCGGCGAACCAGTCGAAGGCAGCCCGGGGGAAGCCGGCGAAGGGCGGCGGCTCGGGCTGGGCGGCCATGCCGGGGTCAATCGTACGGCGCGGGGTAAGGAGATCGGGCCCTGCCCGCGTTCCTTCCACACTGCTCACTTGACCCCCCACCAGGGAGCAAAGTCGACAATGCACGCGCCTCGCCGTCAGTACTTGGCGGTCAGCTTCTCGCGCACGCGCGCGGCGGCGCCGTCGCCATCCCCCTGCTCGAAGAAGCGCTGCACCCGCTCGATCACCGCGGCCGGGTCCTCCAGCGGCCTGATCGGCTCGCCGAAGGAGATCTGCACCTTGTGCCGCTTGGACATGATCCGCCCGTGGAGCCGCTTCGGCCAGAAGCGGCCGGGCGGCATCACCTCGCTGGTGCCGCTCACCCGGATCGGCACCACGGGAAGCTTGTGGCGCTTGGCCAGCACCGCGGCGCCGCGCCTGACCCGGCCCGGCCCGCCGCTGCGCGAGCGGGTGCCCTCCGGGTAGAGCAGCAGGTTCCAGCCTTGGTCGAGCAGGCGGTCGAGGTGCTCGGTGGCCTGCTTGCCGAGGCCGCCGCCGTCGCGGTCCATCGGCACGGTGTTGAAGGCGAGCGAGACGAGCCCCGCCACCAGCCGGTTGCGGTAGAAGTAGTCCGCTGCCGCCGCCACCGCGGTGCGCCTGCGCAGCCTCCAGGGGAGCGCAGCCAGGATCACCGGGGTGTCGATATGGCTGGCGTGGTTGGCCACCAGGATGACCGGCCCCTTGATGCGGGAGAGCGCGTCCTTCCCGGTGGACCGCCGGCGGGTGTACACGTTCATGGCCGGGCGCAGCACGAAGCGCAGGAAGCTCTCGCGGATCGTGCCCGCGGGGCGCGACCGGGCCCAGGGACGGTCGAGCTGCGGGGCGGCCTTGCGCAGCTGGCGTCCGCGCTTGATGGCGCGGTCCTTCAGCGAGCGCTTGCGGCGGAAGAGCTGCACCGCCGGTGATACCCCTCTCCGTGCTGCCTGTTACATAGTCGGCGTAGAGTTGACTACCCGGGTACCGTTGCGGCTACCAAGGAGGTCGATCGCATGACCCACGAGCCCGCCGAACACGACGAGCGCCACGATGACGACTACGCCAAGGGAGACGACGATCCGGACGCCCATCCCGAGGAGGAGCGCCGGCGTCGCTTCAGCGAGGGCGAGGAAACCATTCCCGACCCGGACCCCGAGGACAGGGCCGCTTCAGCGAGGGCGAGGAGCAACTGCCCGACGCGCGACCCCGAGAAGCACGTCAAGCGGGACTTCGCCGAGGGCCAGGAGTCCACGCCGCCGGATTAGGCGCTAGGTCTGCTGGCTGCGCTGCCGCGTCAGCTCGCGGTCGAGCGGGAGCAGCCCGCCTTCCAGGCCCTGGTCGGCCCGGATCACGTGCATGACCGCGTTGATCAGGGCCAGGTGGGTGAAGGCCTGCGGGAAGTTGCCCAGGTGGCGGCCGGTGCGCGGGTCGATCTCCTCGGCGTAGAGGCCGAGCGGGCTGGCGTGTGAGAGCAGCTTCTCGCACAGGTCGCGGCCGCGGGCCACCTCGCCGATCTCGACCAGCGCGGAAACGCACCAGAACGAGCAGATCGTGAACGTCCCCTCGATCCCGCTGAGACCGTCGTCGGTCTCGTCCACCCGGTAACGCAGGATCATCCCGTCCTCGCTGAGCTCGTCGGCGATGGCCAGCACTGTCTTCCTCATCCGCTCGTCGTCCGGAGGGAGAAAGCGGGTCCGCGGCATCAGCAGCACCGAGGCGTCGAGCGCGTCGGTGTCGTAGTGCTGGGTGAACACGCCGCGCTCGTCGAGGGCGTTGGCGCAGATGTCGGCCTTGATCTCGTCGGCCGCCGACTGCCAGCGAGCCGCGAACTCGAGCTCGTCACGCAGCTCCGCCAGGCGAGCGCCGCGGTCGGCCGCCACCCAGCACATCAGCTTCGAGGAGGTGAAATGCTTGGGCTCGCCCCGGATCTCCCAGATCCCGCGGTCGGGCTCGCGCCACTTCTCCAGCGCCGTCTCCACCTGCTTCTTCAGCATGGGCCAGATGCGCTCGGGCAGGTGGTCGCGCGACTTGGTGTGCAGGTAGACCGAGTCGAGCAGCGCGCCCCAGACGTCGTGCTGCTCCTGGTTGAAGGCACCGTTCCCGATGCGGACCGGGCGGGCGCCCTCGTAGCCCGAGAGGTTGAGGGTGCTCTCGGTCAGGTCGGCCGTGCCGTCGATGCCGTACATGATCTGAAGCGTGCCCTGCTCCGCCTCGGCCACGTCGGCGATGAAGTAGAAGAAGTCGTTTGCCTCCCAGTCGAAGCCCAGGGTGTACAGGCCCCAGAGCATGAAGGTGGCGTCCCTGATCCAGGTGTAGCGGTAGTCCCAGTTGCGCTCGCCGCCGGGGCTCTCGGGGAGCGACGTGGTGGCCGCGGCCACCAGCGCGCCGCTGGGCGAGTACGAGAGCCCCTTGAGGGTGAGCGCGCTGCGCTGAAGGTGCGTCCGCCAGGGATGGTCGGGAAACTCGCCGTGGTCGAGCCAGTGCTGCCAGTGGTGGGCGGTCCACACCAGGCGGTCGTAGGCGTCCTCGTAGGTCGTGGGCCCGGGGTGCTCCGACCAGGACAGCGACACGAACAGCGTGTCGCCCTCGTGCATGAGCGTCCGGCCGGTGGCGCGCGCACCCTCGAAGCCCATGTTGAGGTCGCTGGCCAGCTTGAGCTCCACGTCGCAGCCCTCGGCGCGGCAGACGGCCTCGCGGTAGCCAGGGCCCGTGTACTCCCACTTGCCGTAGCGCGTGCCGTACTCGAAGCAGGGCTCGCAGTCGAGGGTCACCTGCAGCTCCCCGTTCACGCAGCGCACCAGGCGGAGCAGCACGTGGTCGGCGTCGTAATCGGTGGGCGCCCGGCGGTGAGTGTGCGAGCGCTCGCGCTCGTGATGCCAGGGGCCGATCAGGAGCACGTCGCGCACGATGATCCAGCCGCCGCTTGTCCCCCAGCTGGTCTCCAGCACGTTCGTGCCCGGCAGGTAGCGCCGGGCGGCGGGAACCTCCACGTCGGCCGGCCCCAGGCGGAACCGCCCGGCGTCGCGGTCCAGGATCGAGCCGAACACGCTGGGCGAGTCGAAGCGCGGCAGGCAGAGCCACTCGACGTTGCCGTTGGGCGCGACCAGCGCGCAGGTCTCGCAGTCGGAGAGAAAGGCGTACTCGGCGATCGGCGGGAAGGGGCTGGCCCCGATGCTGGAGTCAGGCACCCACGGGGTCACAGCAGCGACGCCGCCGCCTGGTCACAGAGGACGAGGGGCTCGCCCTCGACCAGGGAGCCCGGGGCATGCGGGTCGGGCCGGCCGGAGAAGGCGCGGGCCATCGCCTCGGCCTTGTCCTCCCCGGTGACCAGGAAGACGATCTGCCGCGCGGCGTTCACCACCGGAAGGGTCAGCGTGATTCGCGACACCAGAGGCGCCATTCCGGCCGTGTCCACCCCCACCACGCGCCGCTCGCGCTCGCCGAGCTCGGCGGCGCCCGGGAAGAGCGAGCAGATGTGCGCATCGGGTCCGAGCCCCAGGACGATCAGGTCGAGCGCCTCGACCCCCGCCTCGTCCAGCTCCTCCTCGTAGGCCTTCGCTCCCTCGTGCGGGCCGAGCTCGCCCTGCATTCGGTGCACGTCCGCGCCCTGCACCCTTGACAGAAGCGCCTGGTCGACCATGCGGAAGTTGGAGTGCTCGTGGTCCGGCGGCACGCAACGCTCGTCGGTGGACCAGACGTGCACCCCCGACCAGTCGGGGCGCAGCCCGGCGGCACGCTCGTAGGCGGTCCGGGGCGTGGAGCCCCCGGTGAGGGCCAGATGGCCGCCGGCCCCTGCGAGGAGCTCCGCGGCGGCGCCGGCGGGATCGTCGCTCACACGGAAGTCAGGGGTCACCCCCGGGAATCTACGCGGCTCGGCGGGCGTCGTAGGCCTCAGGCGACCGAAAGAGACGCCATGACCCCGAGATGCCGTTCCTCAGCGCGCCGGAGTAGAGGTGCAGGAGCCGCCCCGCCGGGTCGGTCAGCGCTTGCTGACCCGGGTCACCCAGTACTCGGTCTCCGGCGTCGGCGGCGTCGTGAAGCGCGCGTTGGGGAGGTAGAGGCTCCCGCGCTTGCGCGCCACGGTCGTCGGGACGTCGAAGCCGCGGTCGGTGATCGTGCCCACCACGCGGCCGGATGTGTAGCCTCGATCGAGCCTGACCACGGCGATCTGGTTGAGGAGATTCTGCACCACGAGCAGGGTCCGCCGTCCGAGCAGCAGCAGCCCGTCGCCGTTTGGGAGCTCGGCTCCTCTGAGGTCGACCGCGGCGTACGATCCGGTCGCCGGGTCGATCCTCCAGAGCACTCCGGTCGAGCCCTGGACGGCGAGCAGCACGCGACCGTTGCGGGCCGCCTCGATGCCGTTGAGGTCGAACTCCACGGGGTCCATCGGGAAGTCCTTCAGCTTGATGCGCTTGACACCCGACAGGTCTCCCTTGACCGCGTAGATCACCGGCTGCTCGGAGTCGGTGAAGTATGCGACGCGGCGAGTGAGCACCACGTCGTTGATGAACGTCAACGACGGCGTGGTCAGCTTCAACGCGGCGAGCTTCGCGCCGGTGTCCTCGTCGTAGACGAAGGCCTTGCCGGTCGGGCCGCCGCTGACGAACAGCCGGTCCCCCCGCCGGTCGTACTTGAGGCCGATCGCCGCACGCCCCTCGCGCGCGGGCACGGCCTCCCGCGACAGCCCGGTCTTGAGTCGATCTCGAGCACCTGCCCGGTGGGGATCGAGCCGACGTAGACGCTCCGGCCCTTGCCGGACGCGATCCCCTCCGGCCTGAAGCCGTCGGGCAGCTCGATGCGGTCCGGCCCCCTGCCCGCGACCGCCACGGCCGCAACCACCAGGGCCGCCGCGGACACCGTCCCCAACAGAGCAAGCAGTCTCTTCATGTGTTCCGCCTTTCCGCGATCGCGCCGCCCTAAACGATGCACCAAGGGTCTTGGGGGAGACCTACGCACGGAAGGGCCGAGAGGTTCGGACTAGGCGCGAGCGGGCCGTGGCCCTTCGATGTGTGCGTCGGGCAGCCAGGCGAGCCAGGCCGGGAAATACCAGTTCCAGCGGCCGAGCAGCTTCATGCCGGCCGGCACGAGCACGCCTCTGACGACGGTGGCGTCGATGAGAAGGGCGACGGCGACCCCGAATCCCATCTGCTGGAACATGATCAGGTCGCCCATCGCAAAGCCCCAGAAGACGGCGATGATGATGAGCGCCGCCCCCGTGATGAGCCGGGCGGTCGAGCTGACCCCGTACGCGACGGCCTCGTCGCTGTCGCCGGTTCGCTGGTAGCGCTCGCGGATGCGGCTGAGCAGGAACACCTGGTAGTCCATCGAGAGCCCGAACAGCACGGAGAAGAGAAACAGCGGTACCCAGGCGGCCACGCTCTCGGACTGGGTGAGGCCGAGCAGCTCGGCGCCGACCCCTTCCTGGAAGACCAGCACCAGAAGTCCGTAGGCCGCTCCCACCGAGAGCAGGTTCAGCACGATCGCCTTGAGCGGGACCACGATCGAGCGGAAGGCGATCGTCAGCAGCAGGAAGCTCAGGCCCAGAACGAACGCGAGGACGCGTGGGAGCCAGGCGTCGACGGTGTCGTGGTAGTCGAGCTCCTCCGCGGTGTCGCCCGTCACGAGCACCTCGGCGCCGGCGCCGGCGAACGCGCGCGGGATGACGTGGTCACGCAGCTCCCGGACCGCGTCGATGGCGGCCTCTCCGACGGGGTCACCCGCGACCGGAACCGTGACCATGGACACGTCGCCGATGTCGTTCACCTCCGCCGTGGGCGGGGCGAAGCTCGGATGGCGCATGAGCTCGCCCTCGAGCCGCTCGATCCCTGACCGCACCCCGGGCGACGTCGCGTCGCCGGCCACCACGATCTCGACGGGATCGGTCGTCTCGCCCGGGAACTCCTGGTTCAGCAGCACGTAGCCCTGCTTCGACTCGAAGCGGTCGGGGAGCGTGCTCGGCCCCTGCGTGCCGGTCTCCAGGCTCAGGACGGGCAGGGCCAGCGCCAGCAGCAGCCCGGCGGCCACCACAAGGCTGATCACCGGCCGGCGCATGACCGCAGCGACGACTCGTCCCCAGAAGCGGCTTTCGCTGCCCGCCTGGTCGGCCGCGCGCCCGAAGACGGGAATCCGGCCCGCGTTGATGCGGTCGCCGAGCAGGCCGAGCACGGCGGGCAGCAGCGTCAGGGCCGCCAGCACCGACACGATCCCCACCAGGATCGCCCCGGCCGCCAGGCTGCGGAAGATCGTGCTCGGCACGAGGACGAGGCCGAACATGGCCAGCACGAACGTCATGCCGCTGAACAGCACAGCCCGGCTGGCCGTCGCCCCCGTGGCGGCGATCGCGTCGAGCTTCTCCCGCCCGCGCAGGCGCTCCTCGCGGTAGCGGGAGACCACGAACAACGAGTAGTCGACTCCCAGGGCGAGCCCCATGCCGCTCAGCATGTTCACCGTGAAGATCGACAGCTCGTAGGCCTGCCCGAGCAGGCCGGCGAGCGCCAGCGCGACAAAGATCGACACGAGCGCCAGGATCAGCGGCACGAGGCCGGCCACGACCGCGCCGAAGACCAGCAGCAGGATCACCAGCGCGGCCGGGAGCCCGAAGAACAGCTCCCCGGTGCGCAGGTCGTCCCCGGAGAGCTCGCCCTGGTCGGCCTCCGAGGTCAGCTCGCCGGTGATGGTGGCCTCGTAGCCCGGCTCGTCGTCGAGGCGCTGGACCACGTCGTAGACGTCCTCCACGTCGTCGTCGCCGTCGAATCCGAGCCCGACTAGCAGCGCGCGGGCGTCGCCTCGCCGCGAGACGAGCGCTGTGCCCTCGGGCGAGGTGACCACCGCGGACGAGCCGGCCGCGCGCAGCTCGCGCGCCAGCGCCTCCACCCGCTCGCGGGCCGCCGGATCGGCGACATCGCCGTCCGGGGCCCGCACGACGACCACCTCGGTGACCTGCCGCTCCCGCTCGGCCCGGGTCTCCGGGAATGCCCGGTCCAGAAGCGCCGCAGCGCGGCTCGACTCCGTCTCCGTCGTGATCTCGACGTCGCTGGTCAGCACGTCGCCGAGAAACATCCCGATCGCCGGGAACGACGCCAGCAGAGCGACGACCCAGATCGCGATCACCCGGCCGGGTCGGCGTCCGCACGCGCGAGCGAGCCGCTCTGTCATCTGTCGAACGTCACCTTGCCCACTGGCCGGCTACTCCCACTGCCCGAGCGCGTAGCGCGTGCCCTCCTGGTCGCTGAAAAGGGCCCACCAGCCGAAATGCATCTCCGCCGGGGGGAGGGTGAACTCGACGCCCCGTTCGGTCAGCTCGCGGTGCGTGCGCTGGATGTCGTCGCAGGTGAAGAAGACCGGGGAGTGCGGGAGCATGTCCGGCACCTCGGGCCTGGGTTGGCCGGGCGCCCGCGGGCTCAGGACCAGCACCGGCCCGCCGTTGGGGGGAGCCACCTCGACCCAGTGCTCGTTGCCGTAGGCCTCGTCCTGGGTGACGCTGAAGCCCATGCGGGTGGTCCAGAACTCCCTGGCCTGCTGCTGGTCGTCGACCGCGAGGACAACCTTGCTCACGCCCTTGATCACCGCGCTGCCTCCCCCGGCCTCGGCGTAGGTGTTGTTCATCCACGGCTGCCAGTCGCCGTTCTGGTCGCGGAGCCACCAGGCCACCGAGATCGTGCCGTCCGGGTTCACCCGGATCGCCCCCTGGTCATCGACCTCATAGCGGAAGCGGGCCGGGCCCTCGAATATGAGCTCGCCGTCGATGAGCTCGCCCTGGTAGCGGTTGCCCTCCTCGGTGAAGGGCCCGTTGCTGCTGAAGAAGACGATGCGGAACCTCTCGGCGGCGGAGTCATAGCCCCAGTAGTTGACGCCCCGCTGGGCCGGCTCATCCCCGAACACCGTCTCGTAGCTGCTGACCAGGAAGTAGCCGCCCTCGAGCCATTGGAAGGTCTCCGTGCTCGTCACCGGCACTCCGGGGCCGAGCACGCTGTCCAGGGTCTGCCCCTCGACCGTCCATGTGCCAAGCAACGGCTCCAGGCGCTGAAGCTCGGGATCGGGCGGGGGCGCTGCAAACTCGGTCATGCCGCCGACGCTACGCCTGGAAACGCGGTCGCACATCGGCCCACGGACCCTTCCTGCGCTCCGACCGCGGTCGGAGGCTACGGCGGCGTCGCGCCCGGGGTTACGACGCCGTGGTCATAGGCGAACACGATCGCCGCGGGGCGGTCGCGCACGCCGAGCTTGGCGAAGATGCTGCCGACGTGGGTCTTCACGGTGGCCTCTGCCACATGCAGGGCCCCGGCAATCTCGGAGTTGGTCGCGCCGCGCGCCATCAGGCGCAGGACATCGTGCTCGCGATCGGTGAGCGAGTCGAGACGCGCGGCCTCCCGCGCCGCCGGCGCCACCAGCCGGCGGTAGTGGTCGAGCACCCTCGGCGCGACCCCGGGATCGAGCCACGCCCCGCCGCCGGCGACCGCCCGCACCGCCGCGATCAGGTCCTCCGCGGAGGAGTCCTTGAGCACGAACCCGGCGGCGCCGGCCTCGATGGCCCCCCACAGCACCTCGTCCTCGCCGAACGTGGTGAGCACCAGCACGAGAAGCGGCTCGGGAGCGGCGGACAGCTGCGCGGTCGCAGCGATGCCGTCGAGGACCGGCATGCGGATGTCCATGAGAACCACGTCCGGGCGGAGGGCGGGCAGCTGCTGCACGGCCTCCTGGCCGTCGGCGCATTCGGCGACCACCACGAAGCCGTCCGTGGGGGACAGGATCCGCGCGAGGCCGGCACGGACGATGGCCTGGTCGTCGACCAGCGCGACGCGAATCATGTCCGTGGCTCCCCTCCCACGCGCTCGGCGCCCGCCGCCAGCGGGAGCGAGCAGCGCACCCGCCAGCCGTCACGAGTCGGGCCGGCGGCGAACTCGCCGCCGAGCGCCGTCGCCCGCTCGCGCATCCCGATCAGACCGAACCCGGGGCGCGGCCCGTCGGCCGGCACCGTCGCGGCCGGCCCGCGGGAGTGGACCTCGAGCGCCACACGCCCATCGGCGAGCTCCAGCTCCAGGAGGGTCTGCGCCCGCGGCGCGTGCCGAGCCGCGTTCGCCAGCGCCTCCTGGGCGATCCGGTACAGCGCGACGCCCACGCTTGGCGGGATCCGGCCGATGTCCCCTCGGACCCGCAACTCGACGTCGAGGCCGGCGGCCCGTGCGTGGTCGACGAGGGCACCGATCTCCCCTGCCGACGGCAGCGGCGCCGCGACGTCGGTGTCCTCGTCGCTGCGGAGCAGCGCGACCGTCCGGCGCAGATCCTCCATGCTGCGGCGGCCTACGTCCTCGGCGGACCGCAGCGCCTCCTCGGCGGCCGCCGGGTCGCGCCGCAGCACGTGCCGGGCGCTCGTGACCTGGAGCATCACCGCAGCCAGCCCGTGCCCCACGAGGTCGTGGACGTCGCGGGCTATCCCGCGCCGCTCGGCGAGCAGCGCCTGCTGGGCGAGCTCCCGCCGGGTGGCATCGAGCTGAGCCGCCAGCTGCAGCTGGCGAGCCGCCGCCCGGCCGATCAGCCAGGGGAACACGATGCCCAGAATCCAGATGCCGACCGCGAGCTCCGAGGGGTCCTGGATCACGGCCGCCGCGACGGGAGACGCCGTGACCAGCAGCCCCAGCGCGGCCGCCGTCAGAAGCGTGCGGGACCAGCGGCCGACGACGAAACCCAACACCGACGCATCGAACATGAGCGGCTCGAGCTTTCCCAGGCGCTGCGCCGCGACCACCGGCACGACCACAGCGACAGTCAGCCCCAGAAGCGGCACGTCGCGCACGTACGCCCAAAACGCGAACGCTGCGACCGGAATCGCCGCGAAGATCACGTCGGTCGCAGACGAAGGATCGAGTACCACGGCGAGGATCCCGACCGCCAGCGAAAAGACCGGTACCCAGCGGCGCACGTCATCGCCTTCCGACCACGCCTGAGCCGACCCCCCGGACACATGCCGACGGTACTGCGCCCACTCCGAATGCGACATCCTGCCCGGGACGGATCCGGGGCCTACGACCGCGGGGGGACTCAGCGCCGTATGTGTGCGAACCGCGGAGGAGCGTGATGAGGAAGCTGATCTACTCGATGGGAGTGTCGCTGGACGGCTTCATCGCCGGGCCCGCCGGAGAGATCGACTGGTCGGCGCCGGACGAGGAGCTGCACCGCTTCCACAACGACCAGGCGCGTGAGCTGGGGGCGCATCTCTGCGGGCGGCGACTGTACGAGGTGATGCTCTTCTGGGAGACCGCCGACCGGCAGCCGTCGACCCCAGAGCACATACTCGAGTTCGCCCGCATCTGGCAGGGCACACCCAAGGTCGTGTTCTCGAGGACGCTCGACACTGTCGAGGGCAACTCCAGGCTGGTCAAGGAAAACGCGGCCGAGGAGGTCGCCAGGCTGAAGGAGGAGCCGGGAGAGCCCCTGGCGGTCGGAGGCGCGGGGCTGGCCTCGAGCCTCATGAAGCACGGCCTCATCGACGAGTACCGGCTCTTCGTGAGCCCGGTCGTCCTGGGCTCCGGGACGCCCTTCTTCCCCGCCCTGGACGAGCGGATCGGCCTCGAGCTGGTGGAGACACGGACCTTCGGCTCCCGGGTCGTCTATCTCCGCTACCGGGCGCGCAGCAGGTAGGGGGCTCAGCGCCGGTTCTGGTGGAAGACGCCGAGGACGTTGCCGGCGGGATCGCGAAAGGTCGCGATCGCCTCGCCCGCGCCCTGCGCCGTCATGGGTTCGACCACCTCGCCACCGGGAAGGCCCATGCGCTCGCGGGCAGGGATACGGGTCGCCAATGCAACACGGCCTCGATGTGGCGGACCGCTCCCCTACCTCTGCGCATCAAGAGATCGAGTTCCAAGCGAGACGGGGCCATCGGTGCCGGAATCCGCCGCCCGACCGTTGAGCGTCACGCGCCGTACTTTGAGGTCCCATAGCGCACCTAAGGTACGAAGCGTGCCAGCGAGCGCGTGCACACTGACTCGTTCCGCCCAGAGCGGCGGCGCCGTACCGCGCTACCTCTCACAGGAACGGCCCTATCGTCCGCGCGAGCTCCCGGGGGTGGTCGTGTTAAGCGAGGTCGATGTTCGCCCCGCTGCTGGTGCCGAACACCTCCACGCCGCGCACGGCGATCGTTGGCATCCGGAACTCCCGGTGCCGTGTCGTTCGACGGATGATCTGCCTCGCCGGGCACCGGCGCAAGCGTCCGTCAGCGTGTTCGCGCGTGCGCGTGACGCAGCCACCGGGGCACCCACCAGTTCCACTCTCCGAGCAGCTTCATCAGCGAGGGCACGAGCAGCGCGCGGACTATGGTCGCGTCGATGAGCACCGCGACGGCCGTGCCGAGGCCGACCTGCTTGATGAAGACGATGCTCGAAGTGGCGAACGCGCCGATCGCGATCGTGAACAGCAGGGCCGCGGCGGTCACGATCCGCCCGGTCCGCTCGAGCCCGTGCGCAACGGCCTCCTCGTTGGACGCCCCGGCGTCATGAAGCTCTTTGATGCGGGAGAGTAGGAACACCCCGTAGTCCGTCGAGAGGCCGAACACGATCGCGAGCAGCACGAGCGGCTGGGTCGACTCGATCGCGCCCTGGCTCGTGTAGTCGAGAAGCCCCTCCAGCCGGCCGTCCTGGAAGACGAGGACGAGGACGCCGAACGCCGCACTGATCGTGAGCAGGTTCATGACGAGCGCCTTGACCGGCAGCACCAGCGACTCGGTCATCGCGAACAGGATCGCGAGCGTGGTGAGTGACAGGACCGCGAGCGCGAGCAGAAGGCGGTCGGCGAGGCTTTTCTGCTGGTCGACGAACTCCGCCGCTTCGCCGGTGACCTCGACCTCGCCCGGCGCGGGCCGGTCCCGAATCGCGCCCACGAGATCCAGCGTCGCGTCGTCGAGCGACGGACGCGCGGGGAAGACGTCGAGCACCCACTCCCCCTTGCTGAGTGGACGCGGGGGCGCGACCTGCTCGACGCCTGGCAGCCTCTCGAGCGAGCGCGCGTAGCCGCTGGCGTCCGCCGCCGGCACGACCACCGTGACCGGCTCGGTGCGCCGCGCCGGGAACTCCGTCCGCAGCGCGTCGTCGACCTGACGCGCCTCCGCGGAGGCGGGCAGGACGCTCGGGTCGATGCCGGTGAACGCCACGCGCGCGAACGGCAGGCCGAGCGCCACCATCACCAGCGAGGTCACGAGAGCCACCGGGAGCGCGTGACGCATCACCGCGTGCGCCAGGCGGTACCAGCCACCCTCCTCCCCGCGCGCCGTTTGGCGTGCCGCTCTGCGCCAGCGCGCGGGGGAGAGCGCGTTCACACGGGGCCCGAGCAGGGTGAGCAGGGCGGGCAGCGCGAGCAGCGCGACCGTCGCGGCGATCAGCGCGGTGAGCGCCCCGCTGACCCCCATCGAATAGAGGAAGCGCTGCGGGAAGACGGTCAGCGAGAGAAGCGCCGCGGCGACCGTCAGCGCGCTGAAGAGCACCGTACGCCCGGCGCTCGCGAGTGTCCGGGTCAGCGCCTCGCGGCCCGGCCCGACGCGCTCGAGCTCCTCGCGGTAGCGGGAGACCATGAACAGGCTGTAGTCGATCGCGAGCCCGAGACCGAGTCCGATCGCCAGGTTCAGCGCGTAGATCGACAGCGAGGCGGCCTCATTGATCACTCGCAGCCCGAAGAAGGTCCCGAAGATCGTCAGAACCCCGACGAATTGGGGGAGCAGGGCTGCGACGAAGCCACGGAAGACCCACAGCGACAGCGCGAACAGGATCGGGAACGCGAGCAGCTCCGCCCGGGCGAGGTCCTTCCCGACCTGCTCGCCGACCTCCCGACCGGCGATCGCGTCGCCGCCGAGGAGGACGTCGCGTTCGTCGCCCAGTCTCTCCTCCACGCGCTCGCCAACGTCGTGCTCGTCCGCGCCGGGTTTCAGGAAGACCGTGAGATAGACGGCGCGTCGATCCTCCGAGACGTAGGCTCGGTCGCCGCCGTGGCGGAAGCCCGCGACCGCCGCGACGTCGCGGTCGCGAGCGAGCGTCGCAGCGATCTCACTCAACCGCCGTTCCGAGCTCACCGCCGGCAGCGGCTCGGCCAGCCGCACTAGAGCGACGATCTGCGGCGAGCGGCTGTGTCCGGTCGCGCGCTCGATCCTCTCCTGGACGAGCTCGCTCTCGGCGCCGGGGTCGGCGAAGTCGTCGCCGGTGGACAGAAGGCCCGCTACGGGGCCGCCCAGCACGACGCAGACGACGAAGGCCGCGACGGTCGCGGCCAGCACGCGCCGCGGGCGGGCGTAGGCGAGCTCGGCCGCGCTACGCAGCATCGGCGCGGGCGGGTTTCATCCCGCCTGAATCAGGAATCGCTCTGATGCGGTCGAGGGTGCGCGCCCGCCTGCGATCCGGCAATCCCAGGTTCCTGGGGTCTTGGTCGGGGCGCGCGCCAGCCGCGATCAGGAGCCGCGTTGTCTTGCGCGAGGCTGCGGACCGGATGGAGATACCCCCCGGAGGTATGCTACGGTACGGTGCCGGCTATACCCCCAAGGGGTATTGCGGGAAAAGATGATGCCGGTCCCACATAGCCACCAGAATCCTCGCGAGACGCCGATCGCCCGGAATGCGGCAGGCGCGACCAGTCGGCTGCGGCACCGCCGCCCCGCGGTGGCGTCGCCTGATCGCCTGCGCGGCGCCGTCTCTCAACTCGTCCACCGTGGTCGCGGCGTACATGACTTCTCGCTCGGCGCGACCCAGATCCTTGCTCGCGCAGTCCCGTTCGACGCCGTGTGCGTGCTCACGATGGACCCGGCCACCTGCCTTGCCACGAGCGAGTTCGTTGAGAACTGCCTTCCCCCTGACGCGCGTGTGCGCGTGGCCGAGATCGAGTTCGGCGAGAGCGACGTCAACACGTTCGACGCGCTCAAGCGCTCCGGCCGGGTCGCGGCCGGTCTGAGCAAGACAACCGAGGGCGACCTGCACCGCAGCCTGCGTCACCGTGAGGTCCTGGCGCCCAACGGCTTCGGCGACGAGCTACGAGCCGTGCTGGTTAGCGATGCCGCCACCTGGGGCGCTCTCATATTGCTCCGCGCCTCCGATCGGGAACCCTTTGCCCAGGCCGACATCGCGCTCGTGGCCTCCCTCTCCGGTTCCCTCGCCGAGGGGCTCCGGAGCGCGATGTCGCTCACCGCGCTGTCCGCTGGGGGGCAAGACAAGGAGGGGTCGGCCGGCCTGGCGCTGCTCGCCGCGGACACCTCGATCGTGGCGGCGGACGCCGCCGCCGAGACCTGGCTCGCCGACCTTGGCGCCCTCAGACTGGAGGACCCCCTTCCCCCGGTCGTGGCCGCTGTCGCGAGCCGCGCTCGCGGAATCGCGGACGGCCGCGAACAGAGCGGCGCACTTGCCCGTGCACGAGTCCGAACATCCTCGGGCGCCTGGTTGACCGTCCGGGGCTCGACGCTCGGCTACGACGACGACGCACAAACGGCTGTCATGTTCGAGCCCGCCCGCCCACACGAGCTCGCTCCGCTCATCGCCGACGCCTACGAGCTGACGGAGCGCGAACGCGCTGTCACCCAGCTCGTGGCGCAAGGCCTGACCACAGACGCGATCGCCGGTCGCCTCTACCTATCGCCGTGGACCGTCCAGGACCACCTCAAGTCGATCTTCGAGAAAGTCGGGGTGAGCTCGCGTGGGGAACTCATCGCCCGCATCTTCTTCGAGCACTATGCACCTCGGCTCAGCGACGCTGCGCCCGTCGCGTGGACGGGCTGGTTCGAGCCGCCGAGCAGCCTGGCACGAAGCGCCTGAGCCCGTCGGACGTGGCGAACCCAGGATCCTGGGATTGGACGTCGCCAAGTCTGACGGCAACCTCGTCGGCATGAGAGCAACAAATCGAGCAGGCCTCCGGTGCGCAGGTTGATATTGCAGACGGGCGTGTCCGTCGACGGCTTCGTAGCCGGCCTCGACGGATCGCACGACTGGGGCTACGAAGGCGAGGACGAGGCGACCAAGAGGTGGAAGCTCGAGTCCGTGAGCAAGGCCGGGACTCACCTGATGGGCCGCGTCACCTACCACGGCGCCAACCTCGATCGCCTGCGTCAGCTCCAGGCCGTGTATGACCCTGGCGGAGTTCTGTCTGCAAAGGAACGACTCTGAAAGGAGCGCAACGATGGCAACGAGTGGACCGAGAGTGCTGCTGCGAAGCGAACAGACCGACGGCGAGGTCTCCGTGATCGTGATCGACTCCTCCCCCGAGCGGCGCGGGCCGAAGCTCCATCACCATGACTTCGACGAGACCTTCTACGTGCTCGAAGGCGAGCTCACCTTCCAGCTCGGGGACGAGCTGTTCACCCGCGCGGCGGGCGAGGTCGCCTTCGCGCCTCGCCGAGAACCTCACACCTACGCCAACCTGAGCGGCGCGACCGCGCAGGCCCTGCTCGTCTGCACGCCCGCGGGGTTCGAGCGTTACTTCGACCGCATCGCAGCCCGCATCGCCGGCGTCGAACCGCCACCGGAGGCCTCCAAGCCGATCCCCGAGGTGACCACGGTCGGTCCGGCGATCGGCGAGCAGGAAGCCTGAGCAGCGTGGAGGGCTTCGACCCCAGGACAAGCTTTGGAGCTGACGTCGCACAGCGCTACGACGCCGAGGACACCCGCGGCGACGAGGAGGACACCGTTGCGCTCCTCGCCCGGCTCGCCGGCCGGGGGGATGCGCTGGAGCTCGCCGTGGGCACCGGCCGAATCGCTCTCCCTCTGAGGAGCGCGGGCCTGCGCGTGGACGGCATCGAGCTGTCGCAGGACATGGTCGACCGCATGCGCGAGAAGCCGGGCGGCGACGAGGTGGAGGTGACCATGGGCGACATGTCCCGCGTCACCACCGGACGCACGTACGGGCTGGTCTACCTCGTCTACAACACGATCGGGAATCTGCTCACGCAGGACGACCAGGTCCGGTGCTTCCATAACGCCGCACGTCACCTGTCACCAGACGGCGTGTTCGTTCTCGAATGCCGGGTGCCGACCGCCCCGTCGTGGCCGGGCCACCAGCGCATCGCCGCCGAGCACATCGCGGTCGACCACGTGGCGCTGGACGTCTGCCGGTACGACCCCGTGACGCAGATTCTCGATGAGAGCCACGTCCGCATCGGCGCCGACGGCGTCGAGCTGAGCCCGATCAGCCTGCGGCTGGCCTACCCGCCCGAGTTCGACCTCATGGCTCGCATCGCCGGCCTGCGGTTGCGCGAGAGGTGGGGAGGATGGAACGGGGAGCCGTACACAGCCACCAGCTGGCGCCACGTCAGCGCCTACGAGCGATCCCCATGACCGCGTGCGCGAAGTGGGCGTAGACGGCGGCGCAGCGGCGCATTGCGGCTTCGTCGATGTACTCGCGCGGGCCATGGGAGACGTCGAGCCCGCCGGGGCCGTAGGCGAAGGCCGGAATTCCGAGCTGCGAGTACCAGCGCGTCTCGAGCACGCCCGGGCATAGCTGGAAGGCCGGCTCGCTGCCCTCCACGGCGGCAACGCTTTCCGCCAGCGCCCTGGCGGCCGGGTGTGTCGCCGCGGTGCTCGCGGAGGGTTGCTCTTGCAGCACCTCGATGTCGACCTGCGCACCGATGGCTTCGGCGGTCTCGGTGATCATGCCGGTCAGGCGAGCCAGCTCCTGCGCGAGGTCCTCTTCTGGATTGAAGCGCCGGTCGATCGAGAACCACGCCGAGCCCGGAACCGAGTTGAACGTGGCGCCGGCGCCCGCCTGGCCGCCGACCACGAGCATGGACCCGCGGGCCTCGTCGCTCTCGGCCGGGAAGCCGGTGCGCTCCTGGAGCAGCTCGTGTGAGAGCGCCGTGAGGGGCTCCGCGATGCGGACCATGTGCTCGAAGGCATTGACGCCCTCGTGGACGTAGCCGACGTGCGCCTCCCGCCCGGCGGTCTCGACCCGCAGCGTGATCGCGCCGCGGCAGGCGTGCCAGATCACCCCACCGGTCGGCTCAGCGGTGAGCATCGCCAGCGCCTCCGGGTCGATCATCCCCCGGTCGCGGAGGTGCCCGGCGCCGGCCGCGCTGCCGGTCTCCTCGTCACACACGAGATGGAAGACGATCCGGGACCCCTCGAGGAGGCCGAGCTCCCTCGCCGCGAGGGCGCCGTAGAGCATGCTGACCAGGCCGCCCTTCATGTCGGCGGTCCCGCGGCCGGTGATCCTGCCGTCGCGTCTCTGCGGGCGAAACTGCGCCGGGCTCTGTGCCGGCACGACGTCGAAGTGCCCGTGAAAGTAGACGCTGCGAGGACCATCGCCGACGCTGCCGCGAACCACGCACGGCTCCTCCAGCTCCCGGCTCGGGGCCAGCTCGATCATCTCCGGGGACAGGCCCATCCCCTTCATCGAGTCGTGAAGAGCTCGGCCGCAGCGGCCTAGCCCACGACCCGGCGGGTTCTCCGTGTCGATGGCCACCAACTGCTCCAGCAACGCCGCCATCTCATCCGCGCGCGGCTCCAGCCAGGCCGCCACCTCAGCGAGAGGATTCATCAGGGCCCATGTTGACGGTGCTCGTCCGCCACTCCCGCGGCCTCATCGGCTCTGGATCTCCGGGAATGGTCACCAGGGCGAACCCGCCCCGGACGATCTCCAAGTTCGCGCTCGGCATCGCCATCCCCAGTATCTGCGAGGGGTCTCGACGGCGCTGACTGGCAATCTCTGCGGCATGGACGAGGAAACGGTCAGGGCCATGCTCGAGCAGCACTTCACCTCCGGCGATCCCGAGCGCTCGCACGCGATGTACCAAGACGACGCTGTGCTCGAGTTCCCGCAGTCCGGCGAGCGGTTCGTCGGAGTCGAGAACCTCCGCGAGTGGAGAAGCAACTACCCGGCCTCGGTGACCGTCGAGTTCCGTGAGGTCAGAGGCCGAGACGATTTCTGGGTCGCCGAGATCTCGCTCCGCTACGACGAGGGCCCCCCGAACTTCGGGCTGAGCATCCTCGAGTTTCGAGGAGACAAGATCGCGCGTGAGACGATCTACGTCAGCGAGGGCTGGGAGCCACCCGAGTGGCGGGCACACTGGAGGTCAGCGCCGTGAGCGCGGGCTCACTCTCCTCCGTAGGGGATCTCTGCCTTGATGAGGGTGCCCCGCTCGGGCGGGCTCTCGACGTCGAGGCGGCCGTTCAGGGCCTCAACGCGAGCCGCGAGGCCGCGCAGACCCGAGCCGCGGGCGGGGTCGGCGCCGCCGATGCCGTCGTCGGACACCGTCACCGTGGCGTAACCGTTCGAGCGACGGATGCTCACCGTCGCGCGTGACGCAAGCGAGTACTTCGCCACGTTCGTGATCGCCTCCGCCACGACGTAATAGGCCGCCGCCTCGACCGGCGCCGTGAGGCGACCCTCGGGCAGCTCCGTGATCTCGACCGGCACCGGCGCACGCGTGAGCAATGCATCGAGCGCGGGGCCGAGACCACGCTCCGTGAGCAGGACGGGGTGCAGGCCGCGTGCCAGCTCGCGCAGCTCGTCGAGCCCCTGCGCGAGATCGTCCCGGGCCTTGGAGAGCGCCTGACGAGCGGTCCCCGGATCGTCCTCGAGCCTCGCGCCGACCACGTTCAGGCCGAGGGCCACGGATACGAGACGCTGCTGGGCGCCGTCGTGCAGGTTGCGCTCGAGTCGCCGGCGCTCGGCGTCGCTGGCCTCCACCAGCTCGGCTCGCGACGCAGCCAGCCTCTCCCGGGCATCGGCGTTGGCCAGTGCCTGCCCCACGAGGTCCGCGAAGTCGCACAGCTGCTGCTCGAGGCCCTCCGGCAGCGGCTCGTCCGAAGCGGTCACCGCAACCAGCGCCCCCCACAAGCCGCCCGCCACCCTGACCGGCGCGGCCACCCCGCCACGGTACCCGGCGCTTCGCAGCGTCTGGGCCAGGCTCCCGCCGGCCTCGTCGTAGCGCTCGACCCGTTGCGCGCTGCCGCTGCGCAGCACCTTGGCGACCACCGTGTCGCCGTCGAG
Organism: uncultured Thermoleophilaceae bacterium; assembly: GCA_963821275.1. Lineage (GTDB taxonomy): Bacteria > Actinomycetota > Thermoleophilia > Solirubrobacterales > Thermoleophilaceae > JACVRW01. Next base: position 220,665 of record CAWGDF010000009.1, on the reverse strand, counting down.
CTCGAGCGAGGACCCCACCGGAAAGCGCAGGCTCCCGTCCTCGCTCCAAGCGCTGACGACCGTCGCGTTCTGCGGGCCCCGGAAGTGGACGACCGTCGCGCCGGGTAGCTCCAGCAGCCGGCCGACCTCTTCGGTCACCTGCTGGAAGACGCGGCTCGGCGGCGACTCTTCGGCGACGAGCGTGGCGACCCGGCGCAGCGCCGCGTGCTCATCGGCAAGCGTTCGCTGCGCCGCCTCGCTGACCATCAGCGCCTCGGCCGCGCGGGTGCGCTCGGCGGTCACCGCAGCGAGCAGTAGCGAGGTGAGGGCAGCGGTCGCGATGAAGAACTGGGTCGCGAGCAGGCTGTCGGTGATCGACTCGCGCACGAACGGCCCCTCCTCGTGAGCCGTGTTCCACACCGTGATCGAGCACACGACGACGATCGCCGTGGCGGCGCCGCGAGGGCCGAGGCGCAGCGCCGTCCAGAGGAGAACGGGAAAGACGATGTAGGGCACGTCGCGCTGGGGCGCCACCTCGGCCAGGACCGCGAGCACGACCAGCACCACCGCCCCCTCCAGGACGTCGCGCCGGCGGATGCCGGCCACGCCCAGCGTGGCCCAGGTCAGCACGGCCGGGGCCACCACGAGGACGCCCGTGGCGTCGCCCAACGCCCAGGTGCGAAATACGCGCCCGAGCTCGTCCGCGCTTATCACCCCGCCGAGACGCAGCGCCGTCGGTCCGAAGGCGGCACTGACCAGCGCGGCGACCAGCGCACAGACGACGAGGGCCAGGACGTCGAGGGTGCGCTCGAGGCTGCCCCGCCCGCCCATCAGGCGCCGCAACAGCAGTGCGGCAACAACGAGCGCCAGCGTGTTGCCGACAGTCTGGCCGAGGACGGTCCCCAGCGGGGTCGAGAAGTCGGCCAGCAGTAGATCGCCGATCACGATGCCCGGCCAGAGGCGGATGCCGTACAGGAACAGCACCGCGACTCCCAGCCCGGCCGGCGGCCAGACGGCCGCCACCGCCCCGTCGAGATACGCGAGCTCCAGGCCGAGCCGTCCCGTGAGGTAGTAGGAGAGGGCCACCAGCGCGACGGAGCCCGCGTACAGCGCGACAGCGCCGTGGCGGTTGCGACGCGCCGCCGCAAGCCGCCCGTGGCTGTCCTGCCCGCCGCCGGTGGGAACTCCTGGCGTCATCCCCTTCCAATGATGCCCCGCGCGAGACCTCGCCGCGGTGTGGCGAGCCGCCGGCGTCAGCCGTGGCGGCTCTCGGGCCTGCTATCTTAATGGTGCTCAGATTATGAGTGACACTCAGATTGCTGTGATCACCGGCGGCTGCGCCGGCATCGGGTTCGAGACAGCGGTGGCGTTCGCGGCGCGAGGGGTCGAAGTGCTGCTCGCGTGTCGTGACACCGCCAAGGCCGAGCGGGCGGCGGCACGGATCCCGAAGGCGCGGGTTGTCCAGCTCGACCTCGCCTCTCAGCGCTCCGTGCGGGCCGCAGCAGAGGAGATCTGCGCGACCTGTGCCCGCCTCGATCTCCTGGTCAACAACGCGGGCGTGATGGAGGTGCCGTACGAACGCACCGAAGACGGATTCGAGCTGACCCTCGCTACCAACCACCTCGGCCATTTCGCGCTGACCGGGCTCGTACTCGACCTCCTCCTGAAGACTCAGAGGTCGCGCATCGTGACGGTCAGCAGCAACGCCCACAAGCAGGGCATGATCGACCTCGACGATCTCCAGTCGGAGCGCGGCTACGACGCGTCGGAGGCCTACGCGCAGTCGAAGCTCGCGAACCTGCTCTTCGCGACCGAGCTCCAGGCCCGGCTCGACGCAATCGGCGCGGACACGATTTCGCTCGCCGCCCACCCCGGAATCGTCGTCACGGATCTGTGGCGGACGAGCTCTGCGCTCGAGCGGGCGGTCATCCGCCTGCCCTGGCTCGGTCAGCGCCCGCGCGAGGGGGCGCGCCCGACGTTGCGGGCCGCGCTCGACCCGGCCGCGAAGGGCGGCGAGTACTACGGACCGGCCGGCCGGTTCGGGCACGCCGGACGCCCGGTCCGGGTGGAGTCGAGCACCGCCTCGCACGACGCGGAGGCACGCCGGCGGCTCTGGGAGCTGTCCGAGCGGCTCACCGGCGTCGCTTACCCTGATCTCCATGCCGCGACCGGCCAAGGCGGGCCGCTACCACCACGGTGACCTCCGGGCGGCGTTGATCGAAACGGCCGTGGAGCTCATCGCAGCCAGCGGCGTGCACGGCTTCTCGCTCGCTGAGGCGAGCCGTCGGCTCGGCGTCGCCGCGAGCGCGCCCTACGCCCACTTTGCCGACCGCGACGAGCTCCTCGCCGCGGTCGCGGTGCGCGCCTACGACACCTTCTCCGCCCAGCTGGAGCCGGCGATCCGCGTCGAGCCGGAGCCCGGACGCCGACTCGCCGCCATCGCCGCCGCGTACGTCCGCTTCGCCGGTGCCAACCGCCCGCTGTTCGCGGTGCTCCTCGAGGGCGGGATCGACAAGGCGCGCCATCCCGAAGTCGCCGCCGCCGAGCGACCGATCGACGACGCGTTCCGCGACTGCGTGCGGGCCCTGTCAGCCGGCGACGACCTCGCAGTGGCTGTCGAGGCCACGGCGCACGGCTACGCCGCGCTGCTCCTCGACGGCGCGCTCGGCGACGGGGTCGACGCGATCGAGCGCGCCGCCGACAGCGCGGCCCGAGCGACGCTCGCGCTCGTCGAGAGCCGCGGTCTGCTCCGTCCGCGGCGGGCGGTCAGTCCTTGACCGGCGCGTAGCTGAGGCTCAGCCCGCCGGTCGTGAAGGTCTCTGCGCTCAGGTAGGAACCCGGGTCGCGCGCAGAACTCATCGGGGGAAGAATGGGTTGCACCCGGCGACGTCCCGGAGCGATATTTCCTATTCGAACGAAGGACCGGGACGACAAGGGGCACCCGCGCTGAGATAGGAGGCAAGGCAATGACGCAGCACACGGTCGGGACCCAAGAGGAGTGGCAGGCCGCCCGCGACGAGCTGCTGGCGGAGGAGAAGGAGCTCACCCGGCGCAACGACGAGCTGGCGCGCAAACGGCGGGAGCTTCCCTGGGTGGCGGTCGAGAAGGACTACCGCTTCGAGACCGCCGACGGGACCAAGTCGCTCTCCGAGCTGTTCGACGGTCACTCGCAGTTGCTCATCTACCACTTCATGTTCGGCCCGGCCTACGCGGCCGGCTGCCCGGTCTGCTCGTCGATCGTGGACAACCTCAACCCCAACGCGATCCACCTGGCGGCGCGGGACGTGAAGCTGATGCTCGTCTCGCGGGCCCCGCTGGAGAAACTCCAGGAATACAGGAAGCGGATGGGTTGGACCCTCGACTGGGCCTCGACGGTGGGCAGCGAGCTCAATCGTGAGCTTGGGTTCCTGCACACCGAGGAGGAGCTGAAGCCGTTCCTCGAGGGCGGGCTGCCGCCGGCGGTCGACCAGCTCGCCGAGGCCTGTGGGGTCGATGTGGCGACCTACGTGGCGGAGGGGCCCGGTCTGAGCGCTTACGCGCTCTCGGACGGCACCGTCTACCGGACCTACCTGACGACCGCGCGCGGTCTCGAGCCGGCGATGGGCTACTACGCCCTTCTGGACCGCACTCCGGTCGGCCGCAACGAGGGCGACGCAGCGGTCTTGTGGCTGCGCCGCCACGACGAGTACGCGGACCCACGTTGATCCCCTGAGTGGAGTGGAACGATCGTCCTCCAATAGCGACCTGATTCATGGGCTGCGGCCAGCACTTCCTCGAGGGCCTCAGACTGCCGCCGCCGGAGCGAGCCGCCGGTCTCGAGCTCCCGCAGGCCCTCGCCCGGCTCTATTCCCAGGTCCTCGACCAGTGCCCTGCGAGCGTCCTGGTAGACCTGCAGCGCATCCGCTTGGCGCTCGCAGCGGTAGAGCGCGAGCATCAGCAGCCCGGCCAGCCGCTCGCGGGTGGGGTTCTCAGCCACCAGCTGCTGCAACTGGCCGATCAGCATGGCGTGCCGCCCGGCGGCCAGTTCGGCCTCGATGCGCGCCTCGAGGGCAGCCAGCCGCTGCTCCTCCAGCCGGGCGATCTCCGCCTGCGCGAACGGCTCGAAGGTCACCTCGGCGAGCGGCGAACCGCGCCAGAGCGCCAACGCCTCCCGCAGCACGGTCGCAGCATGCTCGGCCCGGCCCTCGGCAAGCGCACGTCGTCCCTCTTCGACCAGCCGCTCGAAGCGCTCGGAGTCGAGCTCTCCCGGACGGACTCGCAGCTCATAGCCAGCCGGCCTCGTGGTCAGCAGGTCCGGGTCGCCGAGCGCCTTGCGCAACCTCGAGACATGCACCTGCACCGTCTTGCGGGCGCGGCCGGGAGGTCTTCGTTCCACAGCGCGACGGCCAACCGCTCCCAGCTCACCGGCTCGTTCGCGTGCAGGAGCAGCACGGCCAGGACGGCACGCTGCTTCGGGCCTCCCAACGACACCGCGCCGCGCTCGCCGTGCACCTCCAGCGGTCCAAGGACCAGAAACTTCATCGGCCTCAATTAAGAACGTACTTGACCCCGCCCGCGGCGGAAAGCACCTGGGGACCGGCGGCGGCCCTAGCCCACCATCGCCGCCGCCTGGTCCAGCACGCGGCGGTACACGGGATCGCGCAGCAGCGCCTGGCGGATCCCCTCGCCCAGGATGCCCGCCTCGCCCCGCGAGGCGCCCAGCACCGTCCACGAGGACTCGCTGCCGTCGGGATCGACGCGGTGGGCCGCGAGGCCGCCGGGGCCGCGATCCAGCGCCAGCTGCATCCCGGAGGAGCTGCCGATGTGGATCCCCGCCAGGCCGGGCACGGCCTGCTCCGCGTCCGGAACGAGCTTCAGCGCGACCTCCTGGCGGCGACCGCGGGCGCTCCCGTGCAGGTCGCCGTTGGCGCTCATCAGCGAGCCCGCCTGCCAGCCCAGGCGTACCGCCAGCCAGCCGCAGAAGAGCACCCCGGCAATGCTGGAGTCGGCCCGGTGCCGCACGGTGACGGAGTCGATGCGGCCCAGCTCCTCCCGGTAGCGAGGCGGATCGAAGCTCGCCGCCACGCGCTCGCGCCAGGGCGTGGAGCGGAGCCAGGCGAGATCGACCACGTAGGCGGACCGAGCCAGGGCGAGCGCTCGGTGCACGGCCACTACCGGGTCGGGCTCCTCGACGAGATCCACGAGCACCACCTGGGCCAGCTTGAGCAGTGCGTCGACGGCGTCGTGGTGGCCGTGGGGTGACCAGACCAGCGTGGCGATGTCCGGCACGACCAGCGGGTCGACGATCGTGTCCAGGGCCTTGAGATGGGCCTCGCCCATGTCGACGACGACCCGCTCCCGCAGGAGCGCCGCCTCCCCCGGCTCCTCGGACGCGTCCATCGTGAGGGCCACCGAGGCGTCGAGTGTGCTCCGCCCCGGCTCGACCGCGCACAGGATCAGGCGCGACGGGTGGTAGCGCCCGACCTTCTCCAGCCGGTTGAGGATCTCGCCGCGCCACTCCCGGTCGACGATCACCACCAGGTTGAGCACCCGAGCGGGCGCGCAGGCTCGGTCCTTGGCGTACTCCTCCTTCAGCAGCGCGCGAAGCGCGCCGTCGATGTCGCTCGGCGTGGTGTCCTGCGCTCCCCAGAGGGCCCCGGCGTCGACCATGGCGTCCTCAGATCGTCCGCCAGCGATGCCCCGGGGCCAGCAGCCGGTCGGCCTCCTCCGGGCCCTGCGAGCCGGCCGGATAGGTCAGGAGAGGAGTGTTGTCGCTCGCCCAGCACCTGAGGATCGGATCGCAGATGCGCCACTGGGCCTCGACCTCGTCGTTGCGGGTGAAGAGCGTCGCGTCGCCGCGCATGGCGTCCATGATCAGGCGTTCGTAGGCCTCCGGCGACTGGGACAGGAAGGCGGTGCCGTAGAGGAACTCCATGTTCACGGGCCGGATGCGCATCCGGGTGCCCGGGATCTTGGCGCCGAGCGACAGCGACACGCCCTCGTTGGGCTGGACGGTCAGGATCAGCTGGTTCGGCTGCACGCCGACCGAGCCGGCGGCCTCGAAGGCCAGGTGCGGCACCGGCTTGAGCGTCACGGCGATCTCGGTGACCTTGCGGGCCAGCCGCTTGCCGGTGCGCAGGTAGATCGGCACGCCCGCCCAGCGCCAGTTGTCCACCTCGAGCCGGAGCGCCGCGTAGGTCTCGGTGTGCGAGTCGTCGGGCACTCCCTCCTCGTCGAGATAGCCCGGGACCTCCTTGCCCTCGGCCATTCCGGCCGTGAACTGCGCTCGCACCGACACGTCGGGCACGGTCTCGAGCGTGGGGGCGGGAATGGCGTGCAGCACCTTCACCTTCTCGTCCCGTACCTCGTCGGCGGTGAACGTCACCGGCGGCTCCATGCAGAGCAGCGACAGCAGCTGCAGCATGTGGTTCTGGACCAGGTCGCGCAGCGCCCCCGCCGAGTCGTAGTACCCGGCTCGGCGTCCGATGCCGAGATCCTCGGCGGCGGTGATCTGGACGTAGTCGATGAAGTTGCGATTCCAGACCGGCTCGAACAGGCCGTTCGCGAAACGAAAGGCCAGCATGTTCTGGACGGTCTCCTTGCCCAGGTAGTGGTCGATCCGGAAGACCTGCTTCTCCTTCAGCACCGCGAGGACCTGTCGGTTCAGGTCACGGGCCTCCGCCAGCGTCGTCCCGAACGGCTTCTCGATCACCACGCGCACCTCGGTGTCCTTGTGCTTCTCGAGCCCGTGCGCGCCCAGCTTCTCGATGATCAAGGGGAAGAACCTGGGCGCCGTCGAGAGGTAGAAGACGCGGTTGAACTCGATCCCCGCGTCCGCGTCGAAGGCCTCGAGCTCGTCGCTGAGCCGGTTGAAGACGATGTCGTCGTCGAAGGTGCCCGGCACATAGCGAACGCGGTCGAGGAGCTTCGCCAGCACCTGCTCGTCCGGCTCGCGGCGCGAGTGCTGGATGATCGACTCTTTCGCCATGCCCCGGTAGTCGTCGTTCGGGATGTCCGAGCGCGACACCGAGATCAGATTGAAGCGCTCGGGCAGCGCGCCCTCGTGAGCCAGGTTGTAGAGCGCCGGGAGCAGCTTCCGCTGGGCCAGGTCGCCGGTGCCCCCGAAGATCACGAGCGTGGTGGGATGGATCGGGAGCCGCTCGAGGCCCTCGACCAGCGGGTTCTCCTGCTCGACGACCGCCATCGCTACTCGGCGTGCGGCTGCGCCTGCGCGACCGGATCGTTGGCGTGCACCGCGTGCCCCCCGAACTGGTTGCGAAGCGCGGCGTTGACCTTGGCCGCGAACGCGTTCTGGCCTCGCGAGGAGAAGCGCTCGAACAGGGACGTGCTGATCACGGGCATGGGGATGCGCCGGCCGATGGCGTCCTCGACCGTCCAGCGACCCTCACCCGAGTCCTCCACCCAGGGCTCGAGCCGGGCAAGGTCGTTGCCCTCCTGCTCGAAGGCGCGGGCCGCCAGCTCGCACAGCCAGGAGCGCACCACAGAGCCCTGCATCCACAGGTGGGCGATCTTGGCATTGTCCAGCTCGTACTCGCAGGCGTCGAACAGCGAGAAGCCCTCGGCGTATGCCTGCATCATCCCGTACTCCACCCCGTTGTGGACCATCTTGACGTAGTGGCCCGCCCCGGTCGGCCCGAAGTGGCCCCAGCCCGGGCCGTGTTCCTCGGTCTTGGGCGGCGCCAGCACGTCGAGGATCGGGGACAGGCGCTCGACCGCCTCGTCGTGGCCGCCGACCATCATGCAGTAGCCCACCTGCAGGCCCCAGACGCCTCCGCTCACGCCCACGTCCACGTAGTGGATGCCACTGGGGCTGAGCGCCTCCTGGCGCGCCTTGTCGTCGGTCCAGCGCGAGTTGCCGCCGTCGATGATGGTGTCGCCCTCGTCCATCAGGTCGGCCAGCGCGTCGACGGTCTGCTGCGTCGGGTCGCCGGCGGGCACCATGATCCAGACCGAGCGCGGCGCCTCGAGCTGACCCACCAGCTCCTCGAGCGACGAGGCCCCGGTTGCGCCGACCCCCTCGGCCTCGGTCACGGCGTCCGCGTTGAAGTCGAACACCACACATGTGTGGTCGGAGTCCCGGTGGATGCGATGGACCATGTTGGCCCCCATCTTTCCCAGCCCGATGAAGCCCAGTTGCATCAGATCAGCCTCCTCACCGCGTCTGCGGCATTGCCTTCCAAGCGCACCTGCACGGCGGGCAGGCCGTGATCGCGCAGTGTTTGCAGGTCGCCGACGGCCTGGGCCGTCTTCAGGTGCCCGAACGTGTAGCCGCCCTCCGGGATCTCCACGTCCTCCTCGCCGTCGTGCACGAGCTGGAGGAAGAGCCCGGTGGGTGGCCCGCCCTTGTGCATCTGCCCGGTCGAGTGCAGGTAGCGCGGCCCGTAGCCGAAGGTCGTCGTCGCCCGTGTCCGCTCGCGGATCCTCGCGCGCAGCTCCTCGGCCGCCGCGTCGAACGCCGGCGTCGGCTCGACGTAGGCCATGATCGCGACGTAGTGCGGCGGGGCCGCCTGGTCGAGAAGATCGTCGAGGTCGCCCGGGTCCAGCTCGGGCAGGCCCTCGGCCAGCACGCGCGCGGTGTTGTCCTTGGCCTCCTGCACGTTCGGCTGGTCGAAGGGGTTGATGCCCAGGACCGAGCCGGCCACCGCCGTGGCGAATTCGGAGAAGAAGATGATGCGGCCCAGGTCGGCGGCGCCGTGGACCGCCAGGGTGACGGTCGGGTGGCCGGCCCGGGCGAGCGCCTGCATGCGCTCCTCCTGCTGCTCGTCCGGTTGCTCGGGGTTGCGCAGGTAGGCAAAGACCCGGTCGTCCCCGTAGACCGCGGGCTCGCCGAGCGGCTCGCCGGCGACCGGCAGGATGCCCTTGCCCTGCTTTCCGGTCGACTCGGCGATCAGCTGCTCCACCCAGAGCCCGAAGCTCCCGATCGGCTCGGAGACCACGAAGGTGAGCTTGTCCCGCCCCTGCAGCGCGAGCTCTCCCATCAGCACTCCGAGCCAGAGGCCGGAGTTGGCCGCGCCGGCGCCGAAGGCCGCGCAGTTCTGCTCGGCGACCTGGCAGCGGTGGAGCATCGCCTCGATGTTCACGCCCGCGAGGGCCGCCGGCACCAGCCCGAAGTAGGAGAGGACCGAGTAGCGGCCGCCGATGTCGGGGTCGTTCTCGAACACGCGCAGGAAGCCCCGCTCGCGCGCGAGGTCCACGAGCGGGCTGCCGGGATCGGTGATCGCCACGAAGCGGCTTCCGTCCCGCCCGTTGCGCTCGAAGAAGTAGCGCATGTGGGACAGCGTCTCGATCGTGCCGCCGGACTTCGAGGACACGAGGAACAGCGTGCGCTCGAGGTCGACGGCGCGCTCGACCGACAGCACGGCGCCCGGGTCGGTGGAGTCGAGCACGTGCAGCCGCAGGGCGTCCGGGATCTCGCCGTAGCTCCGGCGGATCACCTCGGGGCCGAGCGAGGAGCCGCCCATGCCGAGCAGCACGACGTCGGTCAGGCCCGAGGCCCGGCAGTCGGCGGCGAACGCCGTGAGCTCCTCCGCGTGCTCCAGCATCTTCTCGCTGATCGTGAGCCAGCCCAGGCGGTTGGCGATCTCCGGCACGCCGGGGCCGCCCCAGAGCGCCTCGTCTCGCTGCCAGACCCGGCGGGCAACGCCCTCCGACTCCGCCGCCCGCACCCGCTCGACCAGCGGCGGCTCGAGCTCGTCGGGGATCGAGGAGCGGATGGTCTTGGGGCGGTCGGTGACGATGCCCTCGCGCGTGAGCTCGATGCTCTCCAACAGCTTGTCGAAGGGCTCGATGAACTTCTCGATCCCGTCGCGCAGGAGCTTGTCGGTCACGTCCTTCAGGTCGATGCCGGCCTCGGCCAGCGCGTTCAGCTCGGCGCTCGGGTCCTGCTCCGCGGTGCCGCCCGTGACCTCGAGCTGGTCCTTGCACGCCAGCAGGGTCGCCATCGGCATGGTGTTGACCGTGTGGGGCGCGATGAGGGTGGCGACGTACTTGGTCTCCGGGTAGTGCGGGTCCTTAACGCCGGTCGAGGCCCACAGCGGCCGCTGGACTGGGCAGCCTGCCTCGCGCAGCTCGGCGAAGCGGTCGCCGCCGAAGACCTCGCCGAAACGGCGGTAGGCGACCCGCGCGTTGGCCACCGCGGCCGTCCCGCGCAGATCGGGGCGCCCGAGCTCGTCGAGCCGCTTGTCCACCTCGGTGTCGACCCGGGAGACGAAGAAGCTCGCGACCGACGCGATGTCTAGGGAGCCTCCGTCGGCGTGCCGGCGCTCGAGCCCGCGGATGTAGGCCTCCATGACCCGCTCGTAGGCCTCGACGCTGAACAGCAGCGTGATGTTCACGTTGATGCCCTCGGAGAGCGCCTGCTCGATTGCCGGCAGCCCCTCGTCGGTCCCCGGGATCTTGATCAGCAGGTTGGGCCGCTCCACCCGGCCCCAGAAGTCGCGCGCCTGGCGGATGGTCTCGGCGGTGTCGTGGGCCGCGGCCGGCCCGACCTCCAATGAGACGAACCCGTCGCCCTTCCCGGACTCCTCCCACAGCGGCCGGAACACGTCGCAGGCCAGCTGCACGTCCTCGATGGCGATCGCCTCGTAGATGCCCTCGGAGTCGACCCCCTCGCCGGCCAGGCTCTCGATCTGGTCGTCGTAGTCGGTCGAGCCCAGGATGGCCTTCTCGAAGATCGCGGGGTTGGAGGTCACGCCGCGCAGCGAGTCCTCTGTCACCAGCCGCCCGAGCTCGCCGCTCGTGATCAGGGTGCGGCGGATCTGGTCCAGCCAGACGCTCGTGCCCGCCGCCGTGAGCGCCGCCAGCCGTTCGTTCACCGCCTGCTCGACGCTCATCCGATCGCTCCTCTCAGCTCGCCGTGGCCCCGAGGCGTTCGACCACCGCCCTGCCGCGCTCGGCCACGCGCTCGGGCGTGAAGCCGAAATGCTCGTACAGATCGTGGGCGGGCGCCGAGGCACCGAAGGTCGTCATCGCGATCTGCTCGCCCTCCTCGGTGGTCCACGTGCTCCAGCCCAGCGCCGAGGCGGCCTCGACGGAGACCCGGGCGCGCACCGACGGCGGCAGGATGCTGTCGCGGTAGTCCTGGTCCTGCTCGGCGAAGCGGTCGAGGCAGGGGGCGGACACCACTCGCGTGGCGACGCCGTCGGCCTCGAGCAGGTCGGCCGCCGCCGTGCAGATGTGCACCTCCGACCCGGTCCCGATCAGGATCAGGTCGGGCTCGCCCTCCTTGTAGGACTCGCGCAGCACGTAGGCGCCGCGGTCGATCGCGTCGGAGGGGACTGCGCTCGGATTCCACACCGGCAGTCCCTGACGGCTGAGCACGAGCGCCACGGGCGTCTCGGTCTGCGCGATCGCGAAGCGCCAGCCGAGCGCGGTCTCGTTGCCGCCCGCGGGCCGCACCGCGTAGGTGTTGGGGGTCGCGCGCAGAATCGCCAGCTGCTCGATGGGCTGGTGGGTGGGCCCGTCCTCGCCCAGGCCGATCGAGTCGTGCGTGAACACGAAGATCGAGGGCAGGCGCATCAGCGCCGCCAGGCGGACGGCGGCCTTCATGTAGTCCAGGAAGTTGAAGAAGGTGGAGCCGAAGGCCCGCAGCCCGTGCAGGTTGAGGCCGTTGACGATCGCGCCCATGGCGTGCTCGCGCACGCCGTAGTGGACGTTGCGCCCGCTGTAGTCGCCCGGCTCCACCGACCCGCCGTCCTCGATCAGCGTCAGGGTGGAGGGCTCGAGGTCGGCGGAGCCGCTCACGAGCTGGGGCACGGCCGCCGCAGCCCACTGGATCACCTTCGAGGAGGCCTTGCGGGTGGCGATCATGCCCTCCTCGGGGCGGAAGGTGGGCACGTTGGAGTCCCACCCCTCGGGCAGCCGTCCTTCCATCACCAGCCGCAGCTGCTCGTAGGCCTCCGGCTCGGCCGACGAGTAGGCGTCGAGGCGCTGCTTCCACTCCTCGGCCCGCTCCCTGCCCTGGTCGGACACCTCCCGGAAGCGCGCCTGCACGTCCTCCGGGACCAGGAAGTGCGCGTCCGGATCCCAGCCGTAGCCCTCCTTGGTGAGCGCCACCTCCTCCTCGCCCAGGGGGGAGCCGTGCGCCTTGGAGGTGTCCTGCTTGTGCGGCGAGCCGTAGCCGATGTGGGAGCGGACCATCACGAGCGAGGGGCGGTCCGCCACGTCGCGCGCGGCCTCCGCCGCTCCGGCCAGGCGGTCCAGGGACAGGTCCTCGCCCACGTCCTGCACGTGCCAGCCGTAGGCCTCGTAACGCTCGCCCACGTTCTCGCTGAAGGCCATCGCGGTCTCGCCCGCCAGCTGGATGTGGTTGTTGTCGTAGAACACCGTGAGCTTGCCCAGGCCCAGGTGCCCGGCCAGCGAGGAGGCCTCCGAGGCGACCCCCTCCTGGAGGTCGCCGTCGCTGGCGATGACGTAGGTGCGGTGGTCGACGATCTCGTGGCCGGGCCGGTTGAAGCGCGCCGCCAGCATGGCCTCGGCCAGGGCCAGGCCCACCGACATCGAGAGCCCCTGGCCCAGCGGCCCGGTGGTGGCCTCGATCCCGTGGGCGTGCCCGTACTCCGGGTGGCCGGCGGTGGGGCTGTTCAGCTGCCGGAAACGCTCGAGGTCCTCGAGGGTGAGGCCGTAGCCGCTCAGGTAGAGCATCGAGTAGAGCAGCATCGAGGCGTGACCGGCCGAAAGTACGAAGCGGTCGCGGTCGAACCAGGCAGGCTGCTCGGGGCTGTGCTTCATCAGCCGCGTGTAGAGCACGTAGGCCAGCGGCGCGAGTCCCATCGGGGCGCCCGGATGACCCGACTTCGCCTTCTCCACCGCGTCCATGGACAGCGTGCGGATGGTGTTCACACACAGCTCGTCGAGCGCGGAGGACGTGGCGGTGGTCATTCGGCTCCCTCGGTCGCGGTGGCCCTGGCCCTTCCAGTATCGCGGGGCGGCCCGGGCGTTGCACCTCCCACCTCCTGCGCGGCCAGGACCGCCGCCCCGATCACGCCGGCGTCGGCGCCACCCTCGGCCGGAGCGATCGTCGTGCGCCGCCACAGCGCGGGCAGCGCCCGCGTGGCGGCCTCGCGCTTGGCCCGGTCGAGGAAGAGGTGCGCGGCGCGGGAGAGGCCCCCGCCCACGGCAAGCCGGTCGGGCTCGAAGACGTTGACGTAGCCGGCCAGTCCTATGCCCAGCATGCGGGCGAAGTTCTCGAACAGCAGCAGGGCATCCGGGTCGCCCTCATCCGCCGCGGCCACCAGCACGTGACCCGAGACCTTGCCGTCGTCGCCGATCAGCGAGGCGAGCCGGCTGCCGGCCGTGTCCACGGCCAGCTCGGTGGCGTCGCGCTCGAGCGCCTGGCCCGAGCAGTAGGCCTCGAGGCAGCCCCGGTTCGGGCAGTTGCCGGGGCAGGGCGGACCGTCGGGGTTGATCGCGAAATGGCCCAGCTCGGCGCCCAGCCCGTGTGCCCCGCGGAAGGTCTTGTGGGCGATGACCACGCCGCCACCGACCCCGGTGCCGAGGGTGAGCATCACCAGGTTGGGCACGCCGACCAGGTGCGACTCGGCCAGCGCAGCGCAGTTGGCGTCGTTGTCCACGAACACGGGGAGCTCGAAGCGCCGGCCCAGCTCATCGCGCAGCGAGACGCCGGTGAGCGGGATGTTCACGCTGGTCTCCACCGTCCCGGTGGCGAACTCGATCTGCGAGGGCACGCCCACGCCGATCGCCTCCGGCTCGCCGGCCACTCCGATCACGCTGCGCACGACCGACTCGATGCCGTCCAGCAGCGCCTCGGTGCTCTCGGTGAGCGTGGGCTCTTCGTTCTGCTCCAGAACGTTGACGCCGTCGACCGCCCCGACGGCGACCTTGGTTCCCCCAACGTCTACGCCGAGGACCACGCTCAGTCCCCGGCCTCTAGGTGCCGGTCGAGGGCGCCGGGTGGAGCCTCGGTGCCGGGTGCGTAGTCGCGCACCCAGAACTCGCCGCTGTCGGGGAACTCGTTGATGTCCGGAGCGCGCATGGTGCTCACGATGAGTATCCGGACCGGAGCGTCTGTTTCATTGCGCAACTCATGCGCCCCGCGCCGGCCCGCCGGACAGGCCACCACCTCCCCGCGCTCGAGCGGGCGCACGCCCTCGAGCGTCCGAAGGGTGGGCTCGCCCTCGAGCACCAGCAGCAGCTCCTCGTTTGCGTAGTGCGCGTGCAGCGGAAAGCTGGCCGCCCCGGGAGGCAGCTCGAACAGCGACGCGCCGAGCTGGTCGGATCCGGCCTGACGCCCGAGTCGGGCGCGGCGCCAGCGGAAGCGGCCGTCGTCCCGCTCGGCGTCGAAGTCCGGCTCGATGAGGTTGGGCATGGCCCGAGTCTCGCAGCCCGGGCCAGCCCCCCGTGTCTACGCGGCCGCGGCGTACAGGCGCAGCAGCTGCGGCCAGCCGTCATCGGCGCCGACCTGATCGCGCATGGCCGCGCCGGGCTCGCCGTAGCTCTCGAAGCCGCGGTGCTCCAGGGTCACCACGGTGCCCGCGCCCTCTGCGGCGAAGGTCACGTCCACCTCGGTGCACCTCTGGAGGTCGGTCTCGTACTCCCACGCCGGCGTGAGCCGCCAGGCGAACACCACCCGCGCGGGCGGATCCCACACCAGCACGGTGCCGATGTTGCACTCGGTGCCGTCCTCGGCGCGGTCGTACCAGCGTCCGCCCACGAACGGCTCGATTGTGCCGACCGTCGGCCCCTCGAGGATGCTGTGGCTGTCGCTCGGCCACCAGTCGTCCATCCGGTCGGTGAACAGCTCGAAGGCCTTCTCGGGCGGCAGTCCCACGGTCACGGAATGGCGGACCGAGGTCGCGCCCTGCTTTGCCGGTGCCGTCATCAATCTCCCTTCCGCTCGGCCGCGTCCTCGAAGGCGGCCAGAGCCTCGTGCCAGAAACGGTCGAAGTACGCCCGCATCGCTCCGACTCCGCGCGGGTCGACGCGGTACACGCGCCGGCTCCCCTCGCGGCGGTCGCTCACGAGCCCCGCGTCCTTCAGCACCTTGAGGTGCTGGGAGACGGCCGGGCGGCTGACCGGAAACCGCTCCGCCAGCTCGCCCACCGGCCGGGGTCGCCGCGCGAGCTCCTCGAAGAGCGCCCTGCGGGTTGGATCCCCGAGGGCGTTCAGGCCGTTCTGGTAAGTGGTCACTAACGGTTAGTGTAGACTTACGCCATGCTCCTGTCAAGCGGCAGGTCGCGTGTCTGCTCTCGACCCGGTAGCGTCGGGGAGGCATGAGGGGCGGCATCGATCTGGGCGGCACCAAGATCCAGACGGCGGTCGTGGACGACGCCGGCGAGGTCAAGGGCGAGGACCGGGTGCCCACACCTACCAGCGGCGGTCCGGCGGATGTCGCCGCCGCCATGGCCGCCGCGACGCGGAGCGCCGCGGAGGCCGCCGGCGTCGAGACCTCGGAGCTCGAGGGTGTGGGCGTGGGCTCCCCCGGCATCATCGACTCGGACAAGGGGATCGTCACCAGCGCCCGCAACCTGCCCGGCTGGGAGGGATCGTTCCCCCTCGGGCAGGAGCTCAGCCAGGCGCTGGGCGCCCCCGTGAAGCTGAAGAACGACGTGGACGTGGCCACCGACGCCGAGTTCGAGCTCGGCGCCGGCCGGCCCTACCGCTCGCTACTGGGGGTCTTCTGGGGCACCGGCGTGGGCGGCGGGATCGTTCTCGACGGACGCCCCTGGGCCGGGCGCGGCGGAGCGGGCGAGATCGGGCACGTGGTCGTGAAGATGGACGGCGCCCGCTGTCCGTGCGGGCGCCGGGGCTGCATGGAGGCCTACGCCGGGCGAAAGGCGCTCGAGGAGCGCGCTCGCCACCAGCAGGAGAAGGGCCACCACACCGACCTGTTCAAGATCATGGAGAAGCGCGGCCGCGACCGGCTCACGAGCGGGATCTGGGCCCGCGCCCTCGACCACGGCGACAAGGTGGCCATCAAGCTGATCGACGAGGCGGTCGAGGCGCTCGGCGTGGGCGTCGCCTCCACGCTCAACGTCCTGGATGTGGAAGCCGTGATCATCGGCGGCGGGCTCGGGCTGCGCCTCGGCGAGCCCTACCGCGAGCGGATCGAGAAGGCGATGATGCCCCACCTCTTCGCGAGCGACGATCCCCCGCCCGTGCTCCTCGCCGAGCTGGGCGACCTGGGCGGCGCCATCGGGGCCTCGCTCCAGTTCCGCCCCGCCGGGGCGGCAGCGCCGGCAACCAGCTGAAGACGAGACCGTAATTCGCCGCGGAGCTGCCGGTTGGGCCTCCAAACGACCAGGAGGCTTAGCCATGTTGTCCCGTCTTTCCTATGCCAACGTGATTGCCACCGTGGCGCTGTTTCTCGCTCTGGGCGGCAGCAGCTACGCGGCGCTGAACCTGCCGAAGAACTCGGTCGGTCCCCTGCAGCTCGAGAAGAACGCCGTGACCTCGGTGAAGGTCAAGCGCGGTTCGCTGCTCAAGAGCGACTTCAAGAAGTCTCAGCCCGCGAGAGCTGCGCGGTCCCGAGGGTCCGCAGGGCGCGCAGGGCGCGCAGGGCGTCCCCGGCCCGTCGGGGGCGACGAAGGTGATCGTGCGCGTCAGCGAGTTCAAGCTCATCGCCCCGGATGAGAGCGAGACCGAGACGGTCGCCTGCCTGCCGGGCGAGGTCGCGACCGGCGGCGGTCTCGAGGTCAACAACGGGCAGACCCGGGACATGATGGCCACCACGTCGATGCCCGAGCACGACGCGGCCGGCAAGCCCACCGGCTGGTACGCGCGTGCGTACAACCTCGATTCCAACGAGGACGACCTCGGCAACGTGTCGGTGCGGGCCTACGCCGTCTGCGCCTCTCCCTGACAGCACGTAGCAAGGCAGCGCCGCCCCCGGCCGGAGAAAGGCCATCCGCGCGCAGCCGGCCGAGCCGGCTGCTTGCGGCTAAGCTCGCCGATGTGGAGAGGGCGTACGACGCCCTGATCGTCGGCTCCGGCTTCGGGGGCGGCGTCATGGCTTGCCGGCTGGCGGAGGCCGGCTGGCGGGTCTGCGTGCTGGAGCGGGGCCGGCGCTTCGGGCGCGGCGACTTCCCCGACCGCCCGGAGCAGGCCCCGCGCCTGTTCTGGCACCCGAGCGCGAACCCGAACGGCATGTACGACCTCCGCCTCATGCGCGACGTCGCGGTGCTCCAGGCCGCCTGCGTGGGAGGCGGCTCGGTCGTCTACGCCAACGTGCAGCTGCGCGCGCCCAGGGAGGTGTTCGACAGCGGCTGGCCGGAGGTGATCGACCGGGACGAGCTCGATCCCTGGTACGACCGCACCGAGGACGCGCTCGAGCCGCGCCCCACCCCGGACGAGCCTCCGCTGCGCAAGCTCGGCGCGTTCGCGGAGCTCGCGCGGCTCGGCGGCAAGCAGGCGGACCGCCTGCCGCTTGCCGTGCACTTCGGGGAAGACCGGGTCAACCCGTTCGGCGGCGTCGCCCAGGGCGGCTGCACCAACCTGGCCCGTTGCAACATCGGCTGTCCGCGGCATGCGAAGAACAGCGTCGATCTCACCTACCTCGCCCGCGCCGAGCAGCTCGGCGCGGAGGTCTACCCACTGCACGAGGTGCTGCGGGTGGAGCCCCACGGCGGAGGCTGGCGGGTGGGCTTCCGCGACCTCCAGTACGGGGCCAAGGGGAGGGTCGGGGCCCCGGTGCTCGTGCTCGCGGCCGGCTGCCTGGGCACCACACGGCTGCTGCTTCGCAACCGGCGCCGGATCGGCGGCCTGTCGCCCGCTCTCGGCACCCGCTTCTCCGGCAACGGCGACGCCCTGGGTGGCGCCTTCGACCCCCGGGCGCCGGGGCTGGAGCGGGCCGAGATGCATATCGGCCCCGTGATGACGGCCCGGCTCGACTACTGGGACGAGGGCCGCTTCATGCTCGCCGACGGCGCGCTCCCCGAGGCGTTCTCCGGGCTGCTCGAGATCGTCCGCGGCGGCAACGCTCTGACCGGCTGGCAGCGCAACCTGCTCCTGCGCCTGCGCGAGCTCGGAGTCCGCGCCGGCTTCAGCGACCAGCCCGTCACGCCGCGCTCGGTGCGCCTGGCCAAGCACCCGCCGATCACCGACTCGATCGTGTTCCTGATGATCGGCCAGGACGCGGCCGATGGCCAGATGAAGCTGACGCCGATCTTCCGCACGCTGGACATCCGCTGGAGCAGCGACAACAGCCGGGCGCTGTTCGAGCGAATGCGCGAGACCACGCAGGCCCTCGCCCGCGAGGCCCGCGCCGACGCGTACTTCGAGCTCGACGGCGGACCGCTGGGCAAGTACGTGACCGTCCACCCGTTGGGCGGCGCGCCGATGGCCGACGACCCGCGCCACGGGGTCACCGACGACGTGGGGCGGGTCCACGGACACCGGGGGCTGGTCATCGCCGACGGGTCGGTGGTGCCCACGGCCCTGGCCGTGAACCCGGCGAAGACCATCGCCGCCCTTGCCGAGCGCAGCGCGGCCGCGCTGGTCGCGGAGGGCCGGCCGTGAGGGTCCAGGTACGCAGCAGCTGGCGAAACCACACCGGCAACCAGGGCTGCGACCCGCTGCGCATCTCCCGCCCGGAGTCGCTCGGGCAGCTGGTGGACCTGGTGCGCGAGGCCGAGGAGAGAGACCTCAACGCCCGCGCGATCGGGTCCGGCCATTCCTGGTCGGACGTGACGCTCACCGGCGGTTTCCTGGTCGAGCCGCAGGGACTGGCTCACCCCCTCCCCCTGGAGCCCGAGCTGCTGCGTGAGGGGACCGACGCGGCCCGGCTGGCGCGCTGTGGCTCGGGCATCCCGCTGCGGGAGCTGAACGCCCACCTCGACGCCGAGGGCCGGGCGTTGCTCCAGATGGGGGGCTACGACGGACAGACCGTGGCCGGCGTGGTCTCCACCTCGACGCACGGATCGGGAATCCGGCTCGGCCCGATCTGCGATTTCGTGCGCTCGCTCGACCTGGTGGCGAGCGGCGGCGCCGTCTACCGGATCGAGCCCGGGGACGGCCCCACCGACGCCGAGGCCTACGCCGCCCGCCACCCCGACCGCACCCTGGTCCAGGACGACCGTTTCTTCGACGCCGCCCGCGTCGGCGTGGGCTGTCTCGGGCTGATCCATTCGCTCATCCTCGAGGTGGGCGAGCGCTACTGGCTGCGCGAGGTCCGCACGCTTCGGCCCTGGGGCGAGGTGCGCGAGGAGCTGCGCGCGCGGGAGGTGGTCGGCGCGCACCGCCACTACGAGGTCTACATCAGCCCACACAGCCTGGAGGACGACGACCACTGCCTCGTGACCACCCGCGAGCCCACCGACGGGCCCGCCGGGGAACCGCGCGACCGTGAGCGCAACTCGCTGCCCGAGTTCTTCGCGACGCTGCCGATCACGTCCAAGCTGCTCAACCTGGTGAGCGACCTGCGACCGTCGCTGACCCCCTGGCTGCTCGAACGGGCGTTAGTGGCGATCGCCGACACGGAGTACACGAACTTGAGCTTCAAGGTGCTCAACATCGGCACCGCCAACCTGCTCCCGGCCTACTCGTCGGAGATCGGCGTGCCCGTCGACGACCAGGGCAGCCACATCGAGGCCGTCGAGCGCATCAAGCGGATCGCGGCCCGCCACCGCGACGCCGGCTCGATCTACCACACCTCCCCCATCTCGCTGCGCTTCGTGCGGGCCTCCACCGCCTGTCTGTCGATGATGGAGGGCCGCGACACGATGATGATCGAGCTCATCCAGGCCACCCGCACCGAGGGCGGGTTCGAGCTGCTCGCCGCCTACGAGGAGGCGCTCTACGACCTCGGCGGCCGCCCCCACTGGGGCCAGGTCAACACCCTGACCGGCAGCCACGACCTGGTGCGGTCGCTGTACCCGCGCTACGACGAGTGGCAGGAGGTACACGCCAAGCTGAACGCGAGCGGCGTGTTCGACAGCCCGTTCTCGAAGCGCGTGGGGCTGAGCCGCGGGGGGACCTAGCGTGAGCCCCCAGGCCCGCTCGACCCAGCCTGGGACCAGGGCCACAGTGCTGACTTGACCCCCTGCTGGGG
This sequence comes from uncultured Thermoleophilaceae bacterium, assembly GCA_963821275.1. Lineage (GTDB taxonomy): Bacteria > Actinomycetota > Thermoleophilia > Solirubrobacterales > Thermoleophilaceae > JACVRW01. Next base: position 200,681 of record CAWGDF010000009.1, on the reverse strand, counting down.
GGCGAAGTCAGCAATCTACGCCTCGTGCCAGGGCCGCTCCGCCGGCGGGACGACCACCTGGATGGTGGCTCGCTTGGCCTCCTCGTCATCGCCCTTGCGCGTGGCCCAAGTGCGGAGCGAGCGCATCCAGGGCGGGCTGCCGGCGGGCAGGTCGATGGCGGGGATCGGGGCGCGGTCGTCGGGCAGCAGGTCGTCGCCGTAGAGCTCCAGGGCGCGCTCCTCGTCGCGCTCGGTCAGCGTGTCGTCGAGCCGCTCCAGCGCGCCGTTCCACTGACCCAGCATTCGCTTGGTGGCCTCGCGGCGCTTCTCCTCGTCGCCCTTGGAGGAGGCCTCCGGCATCGTGGGGTGGGTCAGGTGCTCGACGGTGAGGTCCGCCACGCGCTCGGGACGGGCCTCGGCCCAGCGGTCGAACCCCTCGTGGCCGATGTGGCCGAAGGCGACGACTGCCTGGACGCGCCCCTCGTCCAGCAGGGCATCGAGCCAGCGGTTTCTGTACTCGAGGATCGGCTCGGAGTCGACGTGTCGCTCGCCGCCGGCCTGGCCGTAGACCGAGTAGAGGAAGGCGTTGATCATCACGTAGGAACGGTCGATGCCGAGCTTGCGCAGGAACCCCTGCACGCGCTGGCCGGCCTCGCCCACGAGGATGCGGCGCGCGACGCACTCGTGCTGGCCCGGGTCCTGGCCCATGATGAGCACGATCGCGCTGCCGTCGAGCCGGCCGCGGTGGAAGACCGGACCCCACTCGATGCGGAAGTCGGCGGGTGGGTACGCGTCGGCGCCGGGGTAGTTGGCGGCCAGGCTGCCGAAGGGCCGGCGCACCGGTCCGGCGTCGAACGGGTGCTCTGCGGTCACGACTCCTCCTCGTCCTCGGGCTCCCCCTCGCCCTCTCGCCGCGCGGCCTCCTCGCGCATGCGCTCCTCGATGAACTCGTGCGGGCTCCCGGGCCGAGGTCGCGGCCGGTCGCCCGCCTCGCCTCCCGTGAGCCCCTGGACCGCCTCGCGCAGCTCGTCGGCGCGCCGCAGGCTCTCGGCCTCCTCCTCGGGCGGCCGCTTCTCGGCCACTAGTGGACCTCCCCACAACGTTCCGCCCGAATCTGCGGCCCCAGGTACCGCCATGCGGCGTCCTCGGTCGCCCAGGTAGCTCTGCTACCCGGGCTCCCTGCGTCCTTGCCTGGCGGCCCCTGGGCCTCGCATCTCCGGGGAACCGTTGCGACTCGGCCCACTACGACCCCGCCGTGGCCTCGATCAGCGCCACGGACTGCTGCCGCCACGCCGCCGCCTTCGAGGCCGCCGAGTCCTCGGTCTCGCGGCCGACACGCACCGCCGCCTTCAGCGAGCGGTTGCTCTTGGGCAGGCCGTCGTCGATCCCGGGATGCTCGGTGTTGGCATCGATGAACGCCCGCAGGCTGCCGTGCTTGGCCACGTCGAACACGCCCAGGTCACGGTACTCCTTGCGCGCCCCGAACCAGGTCTGCTGCCACCAGTGGTCGGTCTTCGGGTCGTGCCAGGACAGATAGCCGCCGCGCAGCACCTGGCGGGGGCGCTTGATCGCGTCGGTGAAGCTGTAGCGGATCGCAGGCGAGTGCACCGGATCGAAGAAGCGCGGGGTGTAGAAGTCGGAGACGAGCATGTCGTTCACGGTGTAGCCGAACTCCGCCGCCTCCGAGGGGTCGCAGACCTCGACCAGATACTCGACCCGGCCCTGCCCGCGCTTGACCGAGGCGCCGGGCACCAGCCGGTTGCCGAATGGGTCGGCGAGCATCTCCAGCATCTCGTGGCTGGCGGTGAGCGACCAGCTGTCGGACATCTCGATCAGGGCGAACGGCTGGCCGTCCTTGTCCAGGTGTATGCCCGCCGCGCCCTGCACGTCCTCGACGATCATCATCGGCCAGTAGCCGACGGGCACGTCCTCGAGCTTGGGGAAGACGTCGAGCGTGGCCCTGACATCCCAGACGGGGCTGAAGTCCCGCGTGGCCTGGCGCTGCAGGGCCGCCCCCACCCGCGCCATGTCGGTTGGGTCGTGGTCGTCGATCTCGGAGACCAGGGCGAGGTTGATCGTGAGCATGTGCGACTCCTTTCAGGCGAAGATTGGGCCAACCTGCGGGTACTCGCCGACGAGCAGGCCGCGCAGGTCCTCGAGCCGCGGTTGCCCTCCGGTGGCCGGGGCCGCGGTGTGGCTGGTGTCCAGCAGCATGCGCTTGCCCCAGGCGATGAGCGGCTCGAAGCGCTCGCGGTCGGCCGGGGCGCTGAGCGTCTCGAGCCAGTCCGCCCGCCCGTAGGGCAGGTCGCCGTCGATCATCACGAGCTCGACCCAGGCCGGCTCGGCGTCGAGCACGTTCTCGTAGGGGTCGTCCAGCCGCCGCTCGAAGACCACCAGGTCCGCCGGGCGGCCCTCGCGCAGGCGGCCCAGCTCCTCGCCGACAGCGGCGATGTCCGCAGCGTCGCTCGTCACCATCTCCAGCAGGCGGCGCGCCGGCGGGTTGGCGCCCTGGCGGGACAGCTCACGGCGGGCGACCTTCATCTCGTGGAGCAGGCTCTGGCTGCCGCTGGGCAGCCAGTCGGCCCCGAGCCCGATGGTCACGCCCACGTCCAGCGCCTCGGCGGCCAGCGTGGTCTCGCCGTAGAGGCGCAGGTTCGACTGGGGCGACCAGACGAGCTTGGCCCCCGCGTCCCTCATCAGCCCGAGCTGCTCCCGGCCGAGAGCGCTGCCGTGGATGATCACGGTCGCGTCGGTGAGCGCCCGGACCCCGCCGCCGGGCGGGTCGACCAGCTCCCACTCCTCGACCGATCGGGGGTTGTCGCGCCGGCCCTCGGCCAGGTGCACGTAGAAGGCGTCCACCTCGCCGGCCCCGATGTCGGTCACGATCTTCTCCAGGCGGGCGTAGTCGCGCTGGCCCTCCTTGGGCACGTCGATCATCGCCCGCGCGCGGTGGCGGCCGAAGATCCAGCGATCGACGTTGCGCACCAGCGACTCCTCCTCGAGCCGCTCGATCCGCTCCGAGGTGCCCTGGATCGCGGTGACCCCGCCCACCAGTGCCCGGATCTCCGCGTAGCGCAGCTGGGTCTGCTGGGGCAGGGCGGCGATCAGCCGGTCCTGCGGCCGGCGCACCAGCTCCCGGTAGACCTCCGACCCGCGCCAGGCGTAGCGGTTGATGAACTGGCGCGGCGGCTCCCAGGCTGCGAACACGTTGAACTCGGGATGCCCGTGGAGATCGATCAGGCCGGGGACGATCACGCCGCCGCCGGTGTCGTGCACGCGCACGCCCTGGGGCTTGCGCGTGCCGATCCCGCCGATCGTGGTTCCGTCGCCGACGGTTATGTAGGCGCGCTCCAGCGGCCCGTCGGGCGTGAGCACACAGCCCTTGAGAGCGAACGGCTCGGCCGCGGCGGCCCGCACGAGCGCCGTGCGGCCCGGTGCGAAGCTCGGCTCCGGCAGCTGACCTGCGATTCCTGCGGCGTAGGCTTCCTCGAAGGGGCTTGCGGCGTCGGCGGCCATCGCCTCAGCGGGTGGCGAAGTCGAGGAGGTCGGCGAGCGTGAACTCCCCCGCCGTCTTCGCCGGGATCCCGCGCGGGGTCCAGCCCGGCTCCACGCTGAGCCAGCTGTTGGGATCGGCGCTCAGCAGCCCGACCAGGACCTCGGCCACGATCCGGCCCCCCACCGGTCCGAGCCGCCTGCCCTGCTCGCGCTTCTCCGCCTCCTTCAGCACGTAGAACCACAGCGGCGTGTCCTGCTGGAGCACGGCACGGTGTGCCGCGCGCAGGCGCAGCCGGTCCAGCTCCAGCTCGTCCGGGCCGAGCGGCGTCTGGCCCATGTGCTGGGCGACCGACTGGCCGGACGGAAGCTGCAGCGCCTTGCCCCGGCGCAGGTTCAGCACCGACAGCGGATTGCGGCCCGGGTTGACGCCGCCCGGCAGCTTCATCAGCGGCCGGGCCAGCCGGATGTTGATCCTGCGGCTCGGCTGCGGGCGCTGGCTCGTGATCTTCACGAAGCGCGTCCAGTCGATGGTCCAGGCCTGCGGCAGCCGGCGGAACCCGCCCAGGTGCTCGAGCGGGCCGGGGTTCTCCTTGCGGGAGAAGATGGGCACCCCGGTGACGATCTCGTTGAGGTCGTAGTTCGGGCGGATCATCGAATGCCCGAAGCGGTAGGCGGCCACGGAGAACTCCACCGGCATGAACGGCTCGCCCGGGAAGGTGAAGAAGCGGAGGTCGGCCACCGGCAGGCCGCTGACGGGGTCGGGCTTGAGGATGTCGTTCACCACCGCCTCACCGGCGATCCGCGGCAGGAAGTCCCTGATCACCACCCACTGGTAGTGCCACATGACCAGCCGGCGGGCCTCCTCGAACAGGGCCGGGCCGGACAGGCCGGTGTCCCGCTGCACGCGGTCGACCACACGGTCGTGAAACTTGATCAGGGCCAGGTGCAGCTGAGAAACGATGATGTTCTCGTCGTTGCGCGGATCGCCGATCAGCGCCCGGCCCTGCTGGTTGCGAGGCAGGTCCTGGCGGTCGAGCGGCTCGCCGCCCTCGGGATCGAGCTGCGGGTTGCGCCCGGTCAGCAGCTTCACCCCGCGGAACTCCGGGTCGAGCCACTCGTACAGGTACGGGCTGTCCGACGGACCGCGCCCGTAGAGGCAATCGAGGTCGAAGCGCGGCGAGCGGAAGTCGATCAGCGCGTCGGGATCGCTGAGGCGCTGGAGCGTCGAGACCGGGTCGAAGGTGATGTCGTGGTCGACGAACTGGCCCAGGTAGGTGTAGGCGGCGGGGATCGCCGCGTTGTCGGCCTGCGGGGGCGGGCGCCGCTCCTCCGGCATGGCCTTGCCCAGCGCGATGAGAGCCTCGCGCGGAGGTCGCGGGATCGGCAGGTTTCCGAACATGCGGCCGAAGCGGCCCTCGAACACCGCCGACTTGGGGACCGCGGTAAGCCCGCGCGGGGGTGCGCCGCCGTGGTGGGTCACGCCCTCCTCGACGAGGCCCGAATCACCTAGATCGTCCGCCGCGTCCGCCATGGGGGCTCCTAGCGTGTGGAATGGGCGAGTCGGTGCGACTCTATGCAGGCACGCCGGACGGAGTCAACGCCCGAGCTCGGCCGTCGCCTGCTCGCTGACGTTGCCGTCCCGGTCGGCGGCGCTGACCAGCACGTCGTACGGCTCGTCGGTAAGCGGGAGCGGGTGCTCGACCTCGCCCGCGCGCCTGTCGACGGGCTGGGTGTCCGTGGCCGGCGGCAGGTCGTCGCCCGGCGCGTCGAGGGTCACCAGCAGGTGCGCCGGCTCCGGAAGGCCCGGCTCGGCCGCGAAGCGGTACCCGATCACGGCCCGGTCGCCCTCACGACGGACGCTGATCTCGGGCCGCGGCGGCGCGGGCGGCGGCGGCTCGGGCCGCTGGCGGCGCGGGTCGATCTCGTCACACTCCTCGTGGAAGGTCTCGGGATCGCCCCACTTCTCCTGGTGCGCGGGTCCCCGCGGGCTGTTGGACTCCGCCACGTTGCGGGCCTTGGTGGAGCCCCAGCGACCGGGCCAGCTGATCCAGCCGGGCGGCTGGTCGGCGATCACCTCGAGGGCCGGCGACACCTCCGCGCCCTTGCCGTCGGCGTGGTCGGGCACGATCGGGGCGTCGTGCTTGCCCGCGAAGGGGAAAGAGGCCTGCGAGCCGCGGGCCACGTAGACCAGCGGGCGCCCGCCCTTCTTCTCGACGACCTCCCAGGCACAGCGCTGACCGTGGGTGTGCTGCGCGAAGGCCATCGACTCGGGCTCGCCGCCTGCCCCCACCCGCACCTGGACCATCTCCCAGTCGCCCTCGTGCAGGCCGAAGCCCAGGAAGGCCTTGTTGTTGAACAGGTAGAAGAGCCAGTACTGCAGCCACGCGCCGCCGTCCTCGGCGGGCACCGCGTGACCGTAGACCCGGTCCGCGAACTCCGGGCGGTGCATCTCGCGGGCCTGGAGCACGTAGTCGCCTCCGAGGGCGTCGAGATGGTCGGAACGCCCCACCCTGGCGTCGTCGCGGTACTTGGTCTCGCCTAGGAAGGGCAGCTCGAGCCGTGGCCGCCGCCGGCCGGCGGCGGCCGACGCCACGATCTCGCCGTTGGCCCGCCGCAGCAGGTTGGCGGGGTCGCCGCCAGGCCCGCAGCGGTTGGTCATGATGGCCGGCGAGTCGGCCATGAAGCTGCCCTGCGAGTCGTAGCGCAGGATCGGGCGGTGGCGCTCCAGGAGCTCGGTCACGGCCTCTCCCCCGTCGCACGCTGGGCCAGCGGGGCGCTTGCCCGCAGCAGCGGTGACGCCTCGGTCGTCCCGGGTTCCACGTGAACCAGCTGACTGGGGGGCCGGCCGAGCGCGAAGCGCAGCCGGTCGAGGGCCCGGGCCGGCGCGAACAGCGACGGCTCGCGCAGCCGCCAGATCTCGCACTTCGGCTCGCTCGAGCCCGTGGCCTCCAGGATGCCGTTCACCGCGCGGCGCGCCGCCTCGTTGGCGCCCTCCATCGTGGCCAGGTCGGTGTGCGTACGCACGTAGTCCGAGGCCAGGAAGAGGTTCTCGATCTCGGTACTCGCCTCGGGGCGGTCCTCCCAGGAACCGACCGTGTTGATCAGGAGCGGCTCGAGGTTGGCCGCCTGGGTCGGGTTGGGGTAGACGATGCTGGGATCGAGGAACCAGCCGACCACGTTCTCGTCCTGCAGGACGTCGAGGCCCGCGTCCTCCAGGCCGTGCTGGAGCTGAGCCCAGACCTCCTGTCGCACCTCCTCCTTGGAGCAGAACATGGCCTGCTTGCCGAAGACCCTTCCTTCGCGCTCCCAGTCGGACACGTCGATCGACAGTATCCCCTCCACGCGCCCGTCCCCCAAGCGCTCCAGGTCCACCCCGGGCCAGAACTGCGCCTGCGAGATCGAGGTCAGGGCCCAGGGCGTGTCGATGTAGATGGTGTGCCCGTGCACGAGCGGCACGTCGCGATCGAGGTAGAAGAGCACGCCGTTCATCCAGCGCGTCCGCAGGCGGTGGAGACGGGCCAGGCGCGGCTCGGCGGCGGTCAGGTCCGGCCCGGCCAGCAGGCGCATCACCTCCACCGGCAGGGCAGCGACGTAGTGGTCGGCGCTGTCCTCGAGCCGGCCCCCCGCATGGGTGACGCCCACGCCGGTGATCCGCCGGCCGCTGCAGTGGAGCGACTGCACCTGATGCCCGCTGCGGTAGTCCACGCCCAGCGCCCGCAGGTGGTCGAGCCAGGGGTCGATCCAGACGTCGTTGCTGGGCCCGTTCAGCACTCGGTCGGCCTGGGCGCCGGGCCGGGACAGGTCGAACAGCAGTTGGAGCAGGATCGTGCCGCCGGTCCGGGCGCTGATCTCGCGCGCCTTGGCGGCCACCAACGTGCGGGTGAGGCCGTCGGCCAGGAACTTGCGGTATGCGGGCGAACGCTGCTCGGCGCCGGCGAAGCTCCACCAGCTCTGACGCTCGTACTCGGCGAAGCGCCGCTTCTCGCAGCTGCAGAGAAACAGCAGCAGGCGATCGGCGAAATGAAGCTGCTCCGCGGGCGTGACCCCTACGTCGGTGGCGAACGTGAAGAGCGCCCGGAAGGCGAGGTGCAGCTCGTCCAGGGAGCGGGGAAAGTGGGCGGGAGCCACGATCTCCGAGCCGCCTTCGCGCGCCACCTGGAGGCGCCCGGCCTGAACGAGGTTGCCGAGCACGCCGTCCGGCTGGCCGCCGTAGGGGATGCGGCGCATGGCGTCGGGCAGATGGCGATAGAAGCCCGGAAAGAAGCGGAATCCGTGCTCGCCGGGCAGGTCGGGGCGCCCGCCGGTGCCCGACCCGGGCACGGGCATGCTGCGCGCCTTGCCGCCGGGGCGGTCGCGCGTCTCGTAGACCGTGACCTCGAAGCCGCGCTCGATCAGCTCGTGGGCGGCGCTCAGGCCGCCCACCCCGCCGCCCAGGACGATCACGCGCGGGCTCATGAGGGCCGGTGGGTGTGCCGGTTCCAGCCGCGGAAGGCCTCGAGAAGATGGTCGCGGGCCGCGGGTGTGAGCGACTCCTCCGGGAGCTCGCCGAGGGCGTCGATCGTGGCGCGCATCTGGTCCAGGTAGTTCGTGCAGTACGGGCAGCTCGCCACGTGCTCCTCGAAGCGGGCGCGATCCGCCTTGCTGAGCTTGCCCTCGAGGTAGTCGGTGATCACGTCGACGAGCTCGCGGCAGGTCATGTCGGTTGCGTGACTCATACGGTCGGCTCCATCGCGTCGAGCTCGCGCTCGAGGGCCGCCCGCACCTTGGCCCGGGCCCGGTGCAGCAGCACTCGCTGGTTGGTGTCCGACAGCTCGAGCGCGTTACAGGTCTCCTCTGCCGAGCAGCCCACGATGTCGCGCAGCGTTATCACCTCCCGCTGCGATGCCGGCAGCCGGTCCACGGTCGCCCGAATGATCCGCAGGAACTCGGCGCTCGCCAGCGCCTGCTCCGGCCACCGACTGGGACCGATGGCCCAGTGCCGCGGCCAGCGGTCGTGGCCGGCGGGCAGGAAGCGCTCCGGATCGAGTGCCGCCCCGTCGCCCTCTGCCCCCTCGAGGATCGACGAAAACGGGGCGCTGCGCGCGTCGCGGACGCCGCGGGTCTTCGCGACGTTCACCAGGATCCTGAAGATCCATGTCTTCAGGGCCGCGCGGCCCTCGAAGCGCTCCAGGCCCCGTACCACGCCGAGCCAGGCCTCCTGGACCACCTCCTCGGCGGTCGCATGGGTGGACACATGAACGCGCGCGAGGCGCAGCATCCCCGGCGACAGCTCGTCCACCAGCTCGGCGAAGGCCCGCTCGTCGCCCGCCCGCAGCGCCGCGAGCCGTTCGCTGTCGGCGGTGGCGAGTCCGGCCAAGGGGTCACTGTAACGTCGCCCGGGACGGGCGGACAGGGCTTCATGGACTTCTCCGCCGCCACCATGCCCGAACCTGGCGCCGATCACGAGTCAGACCCCTTCCGGCCGATCACGGACTACGGACTCCTGGCCGACTGCAACTCGGCGGCGCTCGTGGACCGCGGCGGCTCGATCGACTGGCTCTGCTTCCCGCGCTACGACAGCGCGTCGATCCTCGCCCGCCTGCTGGACCCGGACGCCGGCCACTGGGCGATCCGGCCCAGCGACGCCTTCACCAGCGAACGGCGCTACCTGCCCGGCACGCTCGTGATCGAGACGATCCTCCGGACCGACCGTGGGCTTGTCCGCCTGCTGGACGCGCTCGTCTTCGCGGCCGGCCAGCGCGGGCACGAGCTCGGCCACGACGCACCGCACGAGCTGCTTCGGTCGGTGGAGTGCCTCGAGGGAGGCGCCGAGCTGGAGCTCGAGCTGGCGCTACGCCCCGAGTACGGGCTCTACCGGCCGCTGGTCAGGCTGACCGAGGGCGGGGCCCGGACCTTCGGGGGGACCTCTCCGGTGGTGCTGCGGGCCGGGGTGCCCCTGGAGCTGGACGAGAGCTCGACCATCCGCGCTGCGTTCTCTCTGGCCGAAGGCGAGAGCGCCGGCTTCGCCCTGCGCTGGGCCTCGGTGGAGCGGCGTACGCCGCCCGAGGTGACCGCGCCGGCGGAGGTGGCGCGCCGGATCGAGGACACGGTCGTGGCCTGGCGCTCGTGGGAGGCCGAACACGACATCTACCAGGGTCGTCACCGCGAGCTCGTGCGCCACAGCGCCCGCGTGCTCAAGGGCCTGACCTACCGGCCCACGGGCGCGATCGTGGCCGCGCCCACCACCTCGCTCCCGGAGACCGTGGGCGGGGAGCGCAACTGGGATTACCGCTTCTCCTGGATCCGCGACTCCAGCCTGACCCTCGAGGCGCTCTATATCGGGGCCTGCCCGGACGAGGCCGAGGAGTTCGTGTCCTTCATGACCAGCTCCGCCGGCGGGCGGGCGGGCGAGGGCTCGCTGCAGATCATGTACGGGATCGGGGGCGAGCACGACCTCAGCGAGCGCGAGCTCCCCCACCTGCGCGGGTGGCGCGACTCGCGCCCGGCCCGGGTCGGCAACGGCGCCTGGAGCCAGACCCAGCTGGACGTCTACGGCGAGCTGCTCAACGCGCTCTGGCTCTACCGCGAGCGGCTCGGCGAGCTCCATCCCGAGATCCAGGCCTTCGTGGCCGACCTGGCCGACACCGCCGCTCGCCGCTGGGGCGAGCGCGACCAGGGCATGTGGGAGATGCGTGGCGAGCCGCGCCATCACCTCTCGTCCAAGGTGCTCTGCTGGACGGCGCTCGACCGGGCGGTGAAGCTCGCGCCCGGGCTGGGAGAGCACGCCAAGGCCGAGGAGTGGAGCGCCGCACGCGACGAGATCCGCGCGGCGGTGTTCGAGCGGGGCTGGAGCGAGTCGCGGCAGGCGTTCGCGCAGTCCTTCGACTCGGACGAGCTCGACGCCGCCCAGCTGCTCATGCCGATCCTGGGCTTTCTCGGCGCCGACGACCCGCGCATGCGCTCGACGATCGAGGCCATCGCTGCGGATCTCACCGAAGGCGACCTGGTCCTGCGCTACAGAAACGAAGAAGGGCTGAATGCCGACGGCCTGACCGGCGAGGAGGGCACGTTCGTGATCTGCTCGTTCTGGCTCGTATCCTGCCTGGCCATGGTGGGCGAGCTGGAGCGAGCCGAGCGCCTGTTCGACGGCCTGGTGGGCTACGCAAACGACCTCGGGCTGCTGGCCGAGGAGATCGACACAGACGAACGGCGAGCTTCTGGGGAACTTCCCCCAGGCGTTCAGCCACATCGGCCTGATCGTGGCCGCCCACGCCATCGACCGGGCACGTGAGGAGGCCGCGTGAGCACGCAGTACGACGCGATCGTGATCGGAGCCGGGCCGGCCGGGGAGCACTGCGCGGCGCGTCTGGCGCAGGGCGGCCTGCGGGTGGCGGTGGCCGAGCGCGGGCTCGTGGGCGGTGAGTGCGACTACTGGGCCGTGCATCCCCTCCAAGACGCTGCTGCGACCGGGCGAGGCGCTGCAGGCCGCCCGCGAGGCGCCCGGGGCGCGCGAGGCGGTGAGCGGCCGGCTCGACCCAACGGCCGCGTTCGAGTGGCGCGACTTCATGGTGTCCGACTACGACGACAGCGCCAAGGCCGGCTGGCTCAGCGACCAGGGCATCGACCTGCTGCGCGGGGCGGCCCGGCTCGCCGGCCCAGGCCGGGTGGCCGTGGGCGGCGACGAGTACGGCGTCGAGCACGTGGTCATCGCCACGGGCTCCGACCCGGTGATCCCGCCCATTCCCGGCCTGGCGGAGGCCGGCGGCGTATGGACGAACCGCGAGGTCACCGGGCTGACCGAGGTCCCGGACAGGCTGCTGATCCTGGGCGGGGGCCCGGTCGGGGTGGAGATGGCCCAGGCGGTGGCCCGCATGGGCGCCTCGGTGGCGCTCGTCGAGGGCCAGGACCATCTCCTGCCGCGGGAGCCCGCCCCGCTCGGCAAGGGTCTGGGCGAGGCGCTCTCCCGCGAGGGGATCGAGCTCTGCTTCGGCCAGCACGTAGCCGCCGTGCGGACGGAGAACGGCGGCTACGTGCTCGAGTTTCCCGAGCGCGACGAGCTGCGCGGAGACCGGCTGCTCGTGGCCACCGGAAGACGGGCGCGGGTCGGCGACCTGGGCCTCGAGACCGTGGGCATCGAGCCCGGGCGCCAGGGCATCGAAGTCGACGCCCGCATGCGCGCCGGCGAGGGAGTGTGGGCGATCGGCGACGCGACCGGCGTGTGGCCGCTCACCTACGTCGGCAAGTACCAGGGCCGGGTGGCCGCGGCCAACATCCTCGGCCGCTCGCGTGAGGCGAGCTACGAGGCGGTGCCGCGCGTGGTGTTCACCGACCCGCAAGCAGCGTCGGTGGGCGCCGGGGACGGCGAGCTGAGCGTGACCGTGCAGCTCTCCGGCGTGCCCCGCACCTCCACGTACACGCGCGCGTACGCGGAGCGACCGGGCTTCATGACGCTTCTGTCCGACGGCGAGCGGGTCACCGGCGCCTACGCGCTCGGCCCCGAAGCCGGCGAGTGGCTGCAACAGGCCACCCTGGCCATCCGCGCGCAGGTGCCGCTCGGCGTGCTGGACGACGTGATCCAGCCCTTCCCCACGTTCTCGGAGGTATTCCTGGACGCCCTGACCGAGCTCGACGCCCGGGTCGCCAGCGCGGCCCGCTAGAGCGGCCGGCGCACTCCCACCTCGTCGAGGTGGGACAGCAGGTCGGCGGGGTCCTCGTAGACGCGGAAGGCGCCGGCGTAGAGCAGCTCCTCACGGCCGTAGCCACCCGACAGCAGGCCGATTCCCAGCGCACCGGCCCGCCGGGCCGCCAGCAGGTCCCACACGCTGTCGCCCACCACGATCGAGTCGGCGATGTCGGCGCCGAGGCGCTCGGCCGCGGTCAGGAACAGGTCCGGGTCGGGCTTCGCGAAGCGGACGAGGTCGCGGGTCACGAAGGTCGTGTCCTCGGGCAGCGAGAGCAGGTGGCGCGCCCGGCCGGCGGACCGCTCCGCCCCGCTGGTGGCGATCGCCCACGAGATCCCCTGGTCGCTGAGGGCGGTCAGGAGGTCGGTGGCGCCGGGCAGCGGCCGGACACCAGGGTAGTAGCGTTCGAAGGCCTCGGCGTGGAGGTCCGGCAGCCGGGCGATCGCCTTGTCGTCGAGCTCGTGCCCCAGCTCGCGGGCCAGCGCGGTGACGAACAGGCCGCCGCTCATGCCGATGCGGCGGTGGAGCTTCCACACGGACAGCGACACGCCCACCTGCTCGAGCGCCTCGCGCCAGGCGACCACGTGCTGGTAGACGCTGTCGATCAGCGTCCCGTCCAGGTCGAACAGGAAGGCGGGCTGGGCGGCCTTGCGCGCAGTGCTCATGGCGCCATTGTGCCGGTCGGCTCGCTGCAAGTTTGCGACCAGCGAGAAGGCCAGGCTTTACCAGCGCGGCAGGCGCGACGACACTGGAACGCCTGCCCATGCTCGACGGGGCCCTCGCGGAGTACATCCCCTACGTCTTCCCGGCCGTGTACGCGGCCGTGCTCGCGCTGCTGCACGTGTTCGTGATCGTGCGCCCGACCCAGGCGCTGCTGCGCGAGCAGTGGGCGTCCTTCGTCGAGCAGCATCCGAAACGGGCCGGCGGGCTCCCGCCACGGCCCTACCTTCAGAAGCGGGTTCCCCGGCAGACCGACATCCTGGCGGGCTGGCGCTTCCTCCACGCCCAGGAGGTCGATGCGGTGGAGAGCCTCGGGGTCGCCGACCTGCGCGTCCAGCTCCGCGCCCGGGCCGCCGACCTCCCGCCGGAAGGGAACCAGGATCTGCGGGCGGCCGCGCGTGACGCGGCCCGGGCGCTGCAGGCGAACCCGGCGCCGGCCGCCCGCCCGGCGGTCCGCGGGGCGCGGGCCCGGCGCCTCGCCGCCGTGCCTCCGCGTGCGGGCGCCGAGGAAGAGGCGCGGGCCACGCTCAGGGAGGTGCTGGCGGTGGTCTTCGACAGCCGTGACACCGCCTACGAGGAGGCGGCCGAGGTATACCGCAAGACTCTCTGGCTGGCCCTCATCGGGGCCGTGGCGATCATCGCCCTCGGCGCCGCGGTGGACCAGGGGCACGTCTTCTTCCTGGTCGGCGCCGTGGGCGGCCTGATGAGCCGGCTGACGCGGATCCTCTCGCGCCGGCCGCGCGCCAACGACTACGGCGCCTCGTGGTCGACGCTGATCCTCGCCCCTATCGCCGGCGGCTTGGCCGGCTGGCTGGGTGTGGTGCTCACCGAGGCGCTGGCCAGTCCCGACTTCGGCGTGCTCGACACCACCACCTTCGAGGGCATCTTCTCCAACAGCGACGGGCTGACAGGCTCCGCTGCCACGGTCGCCTTGGCCGTGTCGTTCATCTTCGGCTTCTCCGAGCGCCTGATCAACCGCGCGGCTACCGCGGCCGAAGAGCGGGTGGTGCCCAAGCTCCCCACCAGCGAGGCCACGCCCCAGCGCTAAGGTCGGAGCCGGATGATCGGCACCGTCTCCCTCATCGTCTCCGACCTCGACGCCCAGCGGGAGTTCTACGAGCGCGCCGTGGGCCTGCACACCTTGGAGCGCTCGGACGGCACCGCGCTGCTCGGCCCCGAGGGCGGGCCGGTGCTGCTGGAGCTGACCGGACGCCCGCAGGCGGCGCCGCGGCCGGCCCGGAGCACGGGGCTCTTCCACTTCGCGATCCTCGTGCCGAGCCGGCTCGAGCTGGCCCGCGCACTGCCGCGGCTGGCCCACGCCGGCTGGGGCCTCACCGGCGCGTCCGACCATCTGGTGAGCGAGGCGCTCTACCTCCGCGATCCCGAGCACAACGGGATCGAGATCTACCGTGACCGCCCGCGCGACGAGTGGCCCTCCGACGCGGGGGAGCTCCGCATGGACACGCTCCCGCTCGACCTGGACGGTGTGCTGCACGAGCTGGACGCCGCGCCGGCCGAGGCCGACGGCCTGCCCGCCGGCACTCGCATCGGCCACATGCACCTGCAGGTGGCCGACATCGCGGAGGCCGGAGCCTTCTACGAGGGGGCGCTGGGTCTCGACGTGACCGTGCGCACCTATCCCGGCGCCCTCTTCCTATCTCACGGCGGCTACCACCACGACGTGGGCGTGAACACCTGGGCCAGCGCCGGCGCCCCGGCTCCTCCGCCCGGCTCCCTGGGACTCGACCGCTTCGAGCTGGTCCTGGCCGACGAGGGCGAGCTGGACGCGGTGGCCGAGCGCCTGCAGGCGGCCGGCCGGGCCGCCGAGCGGACCGGGGACGGCCTGCTCGCCGCCGATCCATCCGACAACCGCGTGCTGGTCAGGGCCTGAGGCCCGCGTCCGAGACGGTCAGGCCACTCCGTCGGGCAACGCCCCGATATCGCGGTAGTAGTCGATCGCGCCGGTGGCCTTCAGGTCCTCGAGGCGGATCGCCTCGACGTCGATGATCAGGTCGATCAAGTTCGAGGCGACCACCCCGCCCCCGGGAAGCTGATCGTTCCAGGACACGCCGTAGTCGTATCGGTTCAGGCGACCACGGGCCTCGAAGCCGATGCGGCGCATGCTGCCCCGGTTCTCTTCGCCCACCCAGAAGGGCGTGGCCCACTGACCGAGGTAGGTCACGTCGAGCGGCACCTCGCCGCTCGTGCCGCGCATTGTCAGCTGGGCCAGCGCCTTGAAGTCGTTGTCGCCCAGGCGCTCGCTGAACCTGCCCTGGAAAGTGATGTCCGGATGCCTGTCGGTGTCGAAGAAGTCGGGGCTCCTCAGGTGGGCGTCCCGGTCCGGCTCCCCCGTCCAGAGCATCGCCGCATCCATCCAGCCCGCGAACGCCGTCTCCTCGATCCCCCCGTGGTCCCACTCCACGCTGCCGCGCATGTCCTTGAAGAGACCCCGCACCCACGTGACCATCATGTGGCGGGCCCGGAACTCCGCCTCGGTGTGGCCGGGCTCGAAGATCCAGGTGGCCAGCTCTAGGCCTCCAGCTCGAAGGCGACCTCGTCGACGTAGCACCAGTTCCACGTCTCGCCGGGCTCGGCCGAGTGGACGATTGGATGACCGCTCTCCCGAGCGTGCGCGCTGGCGTGCCGGTTGGGCGACGAGTCGCAGCAGCCCACGTGGCCACAGGTGAGGCAGGTACGCAGGTGAACCCAGCGCCCTCCCATCCTCATGCAGTCCTCGCAGCCCTCCACGGACTCGGGCGGCTCGATGCGGATCTGGTCGAGGTGCGTGCAGGCAGGCATGCCCCGAGGATGACAGGCGGACCTCCGCGCGCGTCGCGACCGTAGTGAGGGCATGCGGCGGCCGTCCGCAGTCCTGCTACTGGCAGCCGCGGGGCTGGCCGCCTGCGGCTCCCCCGAAGCAGGCGCGCCAGCCCCGAGCGGCACGGTGTTCGTGCTCGACCGGCGCGAGGACCGGCTGCTCACAGTCGACGCCGCAAGCGGCCGGACGCGGGTGATACGCCCGCGCGGCCTCGCCAAGTGCGGCGCGCGCATTCACGCCGTCGGCGGCCGGCTGGTCTACCTCGGCTACACCCGGCGGGCGAGCTACGCCTACGCGCTCGACCCTCGCGCCGGCGGCGAGCCGAGAAGGCTTGGCACTGCGCACGAGCTGATCCCCTCGCGCACGCCGGGCCGGGTGTGGCTGGCCAAGGTGCCGCGCTGCCGCAACGTGTGGCGGGTGCGGGCGCTGCACGAGGTCACCCTGGGCGGGAGGGTCACCCGGTCGATTCGCGGAGAGGTGCCCGGGATCGGGCTCATCGCCGCCCTCGACCGCGGCCTGCTGCTCCACGGCCGCCGCGGCGGACTGGTGGTCTGGCGCCCAGGCTCGACGCGCCGGATGTGGAGCCGACGTCGCGCGTTTGCGCTGGCGGCCGGCGGCGACGTGGTGGCCTGGTGCCCCTCTCACGGCTGCCGGTCGATTCGCCTTACCCACCTGGAGAGCGGCGGCACGCTCCGGGTGCCGCCTCCCCGCCGCCTGTCGTTCAGCCAGGTGTTCGAGGGGGCCCTCTCCCCGGACGGATCGCTGCTGGCCGTCCCGGCGGCGACGTCGAGGGGCGCCCGCCGGCTCGTCTTGATCGAGACGGCGAGCGGGCGGGCGAGCACGGTGGCGGGCTCGCGTGCTCGACCGCGACTTCGGCGCGCTCGCCTGGGCGCCGGGCGGCTGGCTGTTCTGGAGCGCCGGTCATGGCCGGCTGATGGCCCGCCGCCCGGGGTCGGAGCGGGCGGTCACGCTCCCGGTCCGGCTGCCGCACCCTGTGCTGGCCCTCGCAGCGGGCGGAGTGCGGGAGTAGAGGCCGCGTCGCCGCGAGCACCCGCAGCGCCGAGCGCCCTTACCCAGCGACAGACGCGACGTGGCTGGGCAGTCGCCCGTCGCAGCAGCGTCAGGCCGGCCAGCGGGAAGAGCAACTAGATGAGGTCGGTCTCAACCTTGATGCGGCCCGACTTGGCCGCGTCCGCGAGCTTGCCGTAGTCGAGCTCGTTCTGGTCGGCATAGCGCTCTGAGAAATCGGCGATGGCTCGGTCGAAGGTCTTGCCCTTGCCGAGGTAGGACCCGATCGCGATCCGGTCGCCGGACCGCGCGTGGGCTCGGGCAAGCGTCCAGCCGCAGACCCGACCGTAGATCGCCAGTCCCTCCGGCGGCAGGGTCTCGATCTCGACCGATCGCTTCCCGTCCCAGAGCTGGCGGACGTAGAAGTCTCGTCTGCCGCCGTCGAAGCCCAGGGCTGGGAGCCAGCCGAGGAGGATGTCGCCCGCGGCCTGCATCAGCCACTGGCCCTCGACCACCCGCTCGCCGTGGTTTCCGAACTCGCTCTCGCCGACGTAGGGCTCGAGCACCGAGGCCTCGGCCTCCTTGGCCTGCAGGAAGAGCGGATCCTGCCCGTCGCGGCCCATCATCAGCACCACCCAGGCGCGGGTCCCGACACTGCCGACCCCGACCACCTTGCGGGCCATTTCGACAAACCGGTAGCTGTCGAGCAGGTGGCGACGGGCTCCTGTGAGGCTCTCGCGGTAACGGCCGAGCAGCTCGAGCATCCGCTCCTCGAGCTCCTGGGCCTGATCCTCGGAGACGAGCTCCCGCGCGGGAACCAGCAGCGGCGGGTCGCTGATGATCCGCGGCTCACCATCGACCACACGAACGAGGCGATCGAACGCTCTGAGGCTGTTCTTCTTGCCGGCCCTCTTGACGTTCTTCCTCGCCTCCTTCATCGCCTTGGCGGGGGCGACCTTGGCCAGGTCGGCGAGCAGGGTGTCGACGTCGAGGCGGGCGTACCAGACGTCGAGGTTGCGCATCGCGGCGAACTCGCGCATCGCCTCACGGTAGGAGCGGACCGTGCGGACGACCGCAGCGCGGGTCTCCTTCGGGGTGAAGTCGCGGTCGCGCCCGGCGATCGCGAAGCTCGCCGCAAGGCGCTTGACGTCCCACTCCCAGGGCCCCGGAAGGGTCTCGTCGAAGTCGTTGACGTCCAACACCTCACGGCGGTCCGGGGCGGCGAAGACGCCGAAGTTCGAGAGGTGGGCATCGCCGCATGCCTGGACCCGCAGCCCGGACTCGGGGGTCTTCGCGAGGTCCATCGCCATGATCGCCGCCGCGCCGCGAAAGAACGTGAACGGCGAGGCGAGCATCCGCCCGTAGCGGATCGGCACCAGCTCTTGGACACGGCTCTTGGCCTGATCCTCGAGCACCTTGACCGGATCTCGCCGGCGCGCCGGCGGCTCCCATTCGCCGTGGCTCGAGCGCGGAACCTTCTCCCGCGCCGCCTTGCCGGCGGCTGCGCGTTCCTCCGGGGAGGCGGGGTCCACGAGCGGAGGTTTTGTGGGCTCGTGATCGTGTTGCGAAGCGTCTTCGCTCAACGCACTTCAGCCTACTGCCGAGGTGGGTCATCGGAGTCTGCTTGCGGCAAGGCTCCAGCACGCCCAGGGGTGAGCCAGCATGAAAGGCCAGCCCTGCGGCGAGCCGAGCATCTCCTCGTAGCTCGCGCCCTCCTCACCGTGCCGCGCAAGGCGGGAGCGGGCCGCGCATGCGGTTTGCGGCCCGCTCCCATTCGGCGCCTCCGTTGTGCGAACTGCCAAGGGTTAGTTCGCAGGAGGGGGCGGCCTGGGTTCAGATCGAGAGTCCGTCTGTGCGCGGTCTCACAGTCGGCGACGCCGGTTCGCGGGATGCTGCGGCCATGGAAATCGTGATCTTCTGCTTCGTGATGCTCGGCGCGGTCATCTACGGCTACTACACCGTGAACGGCAGCGGGATCGCCGAACACCCCCACGGCGGCGCCTACAGCGACGCGCCCGGCGCCTACGGCCCTGGCAGCGCGTCCGGCCGCGACGAGCGCGTTTCCATCTCGAACTGGTCGCGCGGAACGCGCTAGCTGATTGATTCCGCGGCCGCGTGTGCGCGGGGGCGCACGGGACCGAGCCGGGCAGGGGGGGTTCCCGACGTTGCGTCCCACTATCGGACGTTTCGTGCGGAACCCCCTCCCCACCCCGCCCGTTTCCCCGCCGCAGGCGGCGAAGGCGGTGCGCCAAGCAGGGCGCCACCCGCGTGCGCGAGGTCGCGGAACAGTCATCTAGGCGATCCGCAAACGACAAGGAGCCGGCAAGGCCGGCCCCCTGTCGCTATTCGCCTCGCGGTGACGAGGCGCTGAGCTGTCCTAACGCTGGTTCAGCGGAACGGCGATGCCGGTCACGGCGTTGCGGGACGCGAAGGACCCGCGCGAGTCCGCCCGTCCCTGCAGCAGGTTGACCGAGTAGAAGCCGCTTCGGCCGTTCACGGTCAGGGAGGCGAAGCCCTGGACGCGAACGGTGCTGCCGCGACGGATCGTGCTGTAGATGTCCGCACCAACCGTCGGGTCGGTGTCGACCCCGAGCTTGCCCGTGGGCGCGAGCTGTCCCGAGTTGGGACGCGACTGGATCACGGTCTGGTCGAGCGCCGAGTCGATGTCGAACAGCGTGGTCCCGGTATTCGGATCGGCGTCGTTGTTCGTGTACGCGGCGCCGGTCACTCCGAGAGCCGTGGGCGGGGGAGTGCCCGCGTTGGTCAGCGTGCCGTCGGTGACGGTGTCGTTGTTCGCGTCGACGTTGTCGGCCAGGTTCTGGCCGGTGTCCGAGACGATGCGCAGGCGGTCCACCACCGGGTTGAAGTCCACCCCGAAGGAGGTGCCCTGCAGCGGCACGTTCAGGCGGGACTGGAGCATCGCCCGGCCGTTGTCGTCGTTGACGACGTAGACGCCGCCCTTGTCGCCGAGGCCGTACAGGTCACCGGTCGCGGGCCGGTAGTCGATGCCGACGAGCTTGGCGTCGCCATCCAGGTTCTTGACTCGGCCGATGGTCCGCGCGTCGCGCGGGTTCTTCTCGGAGAAGCAGATGAGACGTCCGTCGCCGGTCAGTCCCACCACGTCGAGGGCACGCTTGAGCGCTCGCCACAATCGCGGTCGCGCTTGTGCTTGCCGCCGAACGAGGCGTTCACTGCGGGTACGAGGGCAATCACCAAAAGGGCGCCGGCCAGCAGCGCCGTGAGGATCCTTCGAGGCATGGTGTCCTCCTGAGGGGAGTCGGGGCACTTGAGCCCGTCTCTTCGCTCCCATGGGAGGGCCTGGTTCAGTCTGAGGCGCCCTCGGCGTAACTTGGCGCGTATGCGCTAGCGGCTTCCGGCGGCCCGCACCCGCTCGATCAGCGGCCGCAGGCCCTCGGGCACCTCGTTCTCCTGCATGGTCAGCTCGCGCCGGCCCTGGTCGTCCTCGACCGTGAGGTGATACTGGAAGCGGTCGGCTCCGCCGCCCGGTGACGGCGCGCCGCGGGTGAGCTGGCTCAGGTCCGCATCGCGGTAGAGCCGCTCGACCTCGCGCGCCTCGTCGTCGGGCAGATCGGCAGTGTCGAGCTGCCCGACGGGAGTGGTCAGGCCGGCGAAGCCGCCGCTTCGTGTCAGCTCAACGCGCAGACGCTTGGAATGCAGTGGCGTGGAACGCGAGCAGCCCCGGCTGCTCGGTCTGGACGCCCACATCTTCCCATGCGTCCGCAACCGCGATCGCCTCGCTGCTGTCGCGCCCGTGCAGGCGCTGGGCAGTGCCCACGGTGAGGCGGGCGAAGTCGGCGAAGTCGGAGTCCGTCCGCAGGGCCGGATGCTGGAGCGTCTCGTACCAGATGCGGCCGGTGACCTCCCACGTGCGGCCGCCGATCTTGGTGGCGGCGAGGTGGAAGGCCTTGTTGGGGATGCCGGAGTTGATGTGGACCCCGCCGTTGTCCTGCACGGTCTCGACGTAGTCGTCCATGTGCGCGGGCTGCGGGTCCTTGCCGACGAGCGGATCGTCGTACGCCTGGCCCGGCGCCTTCAACGAGCGCAGCGCGTCGCCGGCGATCGCGGGGGTCCACACGTCCGACCCGATCAGCCAGTCGGCCGCTGCGGCATCCTGATTCAGCTTGTGCTGCTTGACCATCGAGCCCATGGCGTCCGAGAGCGACTCGTTCAGCGCGCCCGACTGGCCCCAGTACTCGAGCCCGGCCTCGTGCTCGGTCACCCCGTGGCCCAGCTCGTGGCCGATCACGTCGAGCGAGGCCGTCATCTGACCCAGCACCTCGCCGTCACCGTCTCCGAAGACCATGCGCTGGCCGTCCCAGAAGGCGTTCGGGTACAGGTCACCGAAGTGCACGACGCCGCGCAGCGGCATGCCGCCCGCGTCGATCGAGTTGCGCCCGTACACGGACAGGAAGAAGTCGAAGGTGTCGCCGAGGTAGTCGTAGGCCTGGTCGGCGGCCACGTCGCCGGTCTCCGGCTCACCCTCGCGGCGGACGATGGGCCCGCGCACGTCCTCGCGGCCCTCGGCGTCGCTGATCACGCGCGCCGGGCGGGGTGCGGCCACTCCCACAAGCGCGTCCCGCCGCTCGCGGGCCAGGCCGCGCGTGGTGATCGAGTTCTGGACGCGGGCCAGGCGGATCGAGTGGTCGCGGCTGAGGGCCCTTGTGGCCCACTCTCGCTGTGCCTCGTCGCCGTTGCGCGCGATGTTCTCGAGCACGACAGGCGGCAGGACGCAGTGCAGACCGTGTGTGCGGCGACAGTGCATGCGATTCCCTTCGCTGGTTGACCTTCCTGGGCGACCGTACGCCCGACCGGCGCGCTGCTCTGTGCTGAATGTCACACAGCGCATCGGCTACACCAGGGTGACCTGTGTCGCCACGTCGAGTCCCCAGAAGGCCGAGTGGCGGAACGACAACTCCACCGCGTTCCCGTGCCGGTGGGCCTCGCCGAGCAGCGTCACGATGAGGCGCTCCTCCTCGGTCATGGGCTCGTACATCGGCACGTGCACGGTCGCGCCGGACTCGAGGCGGGCGAAGAAGAAGGGGAAAGTGTTGAGGCGCGTCGTGCCGACCGACAGGGGAACCTGCGCTCCCGCCGGCGGCTCGTCGGGCTCGAGGCGCTGCTCCCACGCGTAGAGCGGCCGGGTGGGGTCGAGTGGCGCCGTGTCGGTGGGGCCCGGCACGCCGTTCTGGCGATCCACGACCGCCCACAGGGCGAAGTGCAGGTGGGGGCTCTCGGGCTGCGCCGACACCTGGGCAAAGGGCTCGCCCTCGCTGACGAAGTCCCCTTCGGAGACCTGGATCCCCGTGATGTGCAGGTACTTGGTGAGAAAACCCAGCCCGCGAAAATGATGGTCGATCATGACATTGCCCCTCGTCTGGGCGGCGTTGGTCTCGACCTCCACCACGCGGCCGCTGCCGGCCGCATAGACGCAGTTGCCCGCGACCGAGGCCAGGTCGCAGGCTTGGTGCAGGCCTGCGGCGAAGAAGACGTCGTTCCCCGTGGGGTTCTCGCTTCCCGGGATGATGTGGTCCGTCGCGCAGGGGGGCGCGCCAGGAAGCGGCTTGGGCCGGACCGAATCGAAGCGGCCGTTCTCGGTCCGCAGGACCATGGGCATGTCCAGCGGCGGAGTGAACAGCCAGGACTGGTGGGTGATCGGCTGAATGGGCATCTACCGATCAGACGCCAGAAACGGGCCGGCGCTTCCCGCGCGACGTCAGTAGAGCGTCTTCTTGTAGCTCTCGTCGAGCCTCGCCGCGACATCCTCGGTGGTCACGCCGGGCACGTTCATGTGGTCCCGCAGGATCGTCGAGGCCGACGGCACCTCGTCCGGCCAGGACTCGGACTGCCACAAGCTGGAGCGGATCAAGGCCTTCGCGCAGTGCACGTAGACCTCCTCGACCTCCACCCCGATGCCGAGCTTGGGCGTACGGCCGCGCTCGCCCAGGTCGGCGAGCAGCTCCTCGTCGCGCGTGATCCGGGCGAGGCCGTTGATGCGGAGCGTCTCGCGGAGGCGCGGGATCATGAAGATGAGCGCCGCGCGCGGGTTCTCGAGCAGGTTGGTGTGCGAGTCGGCGCGCCGGTTCCCGGGGTACTCGGGTACGAGCAGCCGGCGCTCGTCCAGCACCCGCACGAAGCCCGGCGGGCCCCCGCGCGGCGACACGTCTCCGCGGCCGTCCGCCCCGGCGGTGCCCAGCACGAAGAAGGGCGAGCGGGCGATGAAATCGCGGCAGTGGGCGTCGAGGTGGTCGATCTGTTTGCGCCGCGAGGGCGCGTCCCCGGGCGGAGCGGGCACGACCTCGCGCAGCTCCTGCTCGCTGGTCACCAGCCGGCCGAAGGTGGGGTCGTCCACGCGCTGCACGATAGCCGGGGACCTGCCCCCTGTCGGTGGCCGTAGTTTCGTAAGCCCACCTTCACACGGCCCAGCCATCCTGCTCCACGTGATCCCGTTCCGCCGCCTTGCGCTGCTGCTTCCGGTGCTCGTCGCCGCTCTGACGGCGGCCGCGCTCGCCCTGCCGGTGACGAGCGAGGAGCGCCCGGCTCGCACCGCGCCGGCGCCGCCCCCCACCGTCGAGGCCGAGCCGCCGCCACCGCCGCTGCTGCCCGAGCCCACGCCCGAGCCGGAGCCGCGCATCCACTGGCGCCGGTCGGTGGCGGTCGGCGACCCGGCCGCCGGCCGGCTGATCCGCGGCGTCCGCCTACCCGTGGAGAGCGAGCATCACTTCACGTGGGACCCCGTCAAGCGCCGCTCCCCCAACCGCTGGTGGCGCCGCTACGGCACAGACCGGCTGGTCCGGATGGTCCTTTCCGTGGTGCGCGAGTACGCGGCCGCCCACCCGGGCGCGCCGAGGGTGGCGATCGGCGACCTCAGTCGACCCCGCGGGGGTGACTTCGGCCCGCGCTTCGGCTACATCGGGCACGCAAGCCACCAGAACGGCCTGGACGTCGACGTCTACTACCCGCGGGCGGACGAGCGTGAGCGCGCGCCCAGGTACGCGTCCCAGATCGACCGGGCGCTCTCGCAGGACCTGGTCGACCGCTTTCTCGCCAAGGGGGCGAGCACCATCTTCGTGGGCCCCTCGACCGGCCTGACGGGCCCGTCCGGCCGGGTGGTGCCGCTGATCAACCACGACAACCACCTGCACGTCCGCATTTCCTGACCGTAGGCTGCGCCTGATGGGCCCCACGCGCGTGCGGGCGTTCGCGCCCGGCCGGGTCAACCTGATCGGCGAGCACACCGACTACAACGACGGGCTGTGCCTGCCGTTCGCCGTGGAGCGGGGGGTGACCGTCACCGCCTCGGCGCTCGAGCGGGGCCGGGAGGTCGAGGCGCGGGCGCTGGACCTGGGCGAGGAGGACCACTTTCGCCTCGGCGGCGAGCGGCCCGCGGGCGACGGCTGGCGGCGCTTCGTGCGCGGCGCCGTGGCGGAGCTGCGCCGTGAGGGCAGCGGGGTGCCGCCCTGCCGGCTCGAGATCAGCGGGGATCTGCCGCGCGGGGCCGGGCTGTCCTCGTCCGCCGCCCTCTCCGTGGCTTTGTGCCTCGCCCTCGGCGCGCTGGCGGGC
Organism: uncultured Thermoleophilaceae bacterium; assembly: GCA_963821275.1. Classification (GTDB taxonomy): domain Bacteria; phylum Actinomycetota; class Thermoleophilia; order Solirubrobacterales; family Thermoleophilaceae; genus JACVRW01. Next base: position 176,420 of record CAWGDF010000009.1, on the reverse strand, counting down.
GGAGCGGAGCCCGAGCGCGTGGCCCTGGCCCGGCTGTGCTCCCGCATCGAGCGCGACTGGTGCGGGCAGGAGACCGGCCTGCTCGATCAGCTCGCCTCGCTCTGCGGCGAAGCGGGGCGCGCGCTGCGAATCGACCTGCGCGGCCCGCTGATCACCCCGGTGGCGCTGCCGCTGGACGGACACGTGCTCGCGACCGTGGACTCCGGGGCGGAGCGGAGCCTGGCCGCCTCGGGGTACAACGAGCGCCGGGCGGAGTGCCGCCGGGCGGCGGCCGCACTCGGGCTCGGGTCGCTTCGCGAGGCCGACCTTGACGCCGCTCGTGAGCTGCCGCCGCCGCTCGACCGCCGCGTGCGCCACGTGGTGTCCGAGAACGCGCGCGTGGACCAGGCCGTCGCGGCCTTGGAGCGGGGCCACCTGGCGGAGCTCGGCCGCCTGCTCGACGCCTCCCACGCCAGCCTGCGCGACGACTACGAGGTGTCCGTGCCCGCGGTGGAGGCTGTCGTGCGCACCTGCCGGGAAGGCGGCGCGCTCGGGGCACGCATCATGGGCGGCGGCTTCGGCGGCTCGGTGCTGGCGCTCTTCCCGCCCGGCGCGACCCCGCCGGAGGGCGCCTTCACGGTGGCTCCGCGCGACGGCGCGCGGCTTCTCTGATACAACGAGCCCGTGGATCGCCGGCTGGCGCTCAAGAACATCCGCACCGGGCTCATCGCCGGGGCGATCGCGGTGATCGTGTTCGCCCTGTCCTGGGTCGCGGGCCTGGTCTACTGATGGCCGAGGAAGTCCGGATCGCCGGCGACCAGGCCGAGCCGGCGGGTGAGGCCATCCACCTGCCCGGGCCCTCCTTCCAGCCGGTGCTCCTCGCCGCGGGGATCTCGCTGGCCGTCATCGGGGTGGTGATCTCGCCGGTCCTCATCGTGATCGGCGCGGTGATCTTCCTCATCGTGCTCCGCCGCTGGATCCGCGCGACCCGCGAGGAGATCTCGGAGCTACCGGTCGAGCACTAGCAGCTGCGCGCGAGGTTCAGGCAGGCCGGCTAGGCCGGGCGTACGGCCTTCGGGCGGTCGTCTGGCAGGTCGCTCGTGGCGCCGTCGGACACCCAGACGCGGACGATGTCCCGCATCGAGAGGACGCCGGCCATCTTGCTCCCGTCGACCACGACCATATGGCGCACGCGGGCCCGGATCATCGCCTCGGCAGCCCGCTCGAGCGACCAGTCGGGCGACGCGAAGGTCAGATCCGCGGACAGGTGGTCGGACACCAGCTCGGTGTCGGGATCCTGTCCCTCGCCGATCGAGACGAGCAGGTCGCGCTCGGTGATGATGCCGGGCCCGGGCTGCTCGGGATCGATCACCACCGCCGCTCCGACCCTGTGTCGAGCCATTTGCCGCGCCGCGTCACGCAGCGAATGACCGGGGTGCACGGTCAGCACTTTGGTGCTCATCCCCACACTGACCCGCATGAAATCCCCCTTTCTCTGCTAGTGACGATCGGCGCAAACCAGCGTAGCGAACATCCGGCCGTGCCGCCGGTCCGTAACCAGGGTGCGTGCGACAGTCGACGGTCTACAGGCGAAACGAGCTCTACCGCGATGCCATCGCGGTGATCGAGCGGGAATACGGGGACGAGGACCTCTCCCTCGCCAGCGTGGCGCGGACCATCGCCACGTCGCGCCGTCAGCTCCAGCGCGCCTTCGCGGAGGCGGGCGGAACCAGCTTCCGGCGCGAGGTTCAGCGGGTTCGGATGGCCCGTGCGGCGACGCTCCTGCGCGAGGGCTCGCTCTCGGTGCAGTCGGTCGCGAGCGCCGTCGGCTACCGCCAGGCGGCCCAGTTCGCCAAGGCCTTCCGGCGCCACCACGGCGCCCCGCCGTCGGCCTTCCGGGGACAGGCCGAGCGGATCGCCGCCTGAGCGACGGCGCGCGTCCTTCTGACGTCGCTCCCCCTCGCGTGCAGCGGAACGAGCCAATAAACTCGCCCGCCGATGGCCGAGAGAGACCGCGAGGCCGAGGCCGCCACCGGCCACGAGACCGACTACGGCGGGGCCGGGCACCCCGAGGAGGATCCGCGGATCTCCGGCGAGAAGCATCCGGTCGCCCGGATGATCGGGATCGGAGTCGTGGCCTCGCTCATCGGAATCGGCATCTCGCTCCTGATCGACTGGTTCCCGGTGGCGGCCTCCGGCGCCGCGGGCCAGATCGACACCGTCTACGACGTCCTCCTGATCTGCTCGGTGCCGATCTTCGTCCTGGTGATGACGATCGCGATCTACTCGGTCATCCGCTTCCGGGCCCAGCCGGGGGACATGAGCGACGGCCCGCCGATCCACGGCAACACCCGGCTCGAGATCATCTGGGTCACGGTCCCCTTTCTCATGGTCAGCGCGCTGGCCATCTACGGCTGGATCGTGCTCGACGACATCGAGGCGAAACAGGCCGACGAACTGGTGGTCAACGTGACCGGCCGGCAGTTCACCTGGACCTTCGAGTACCCCGCGGCCAAGGTCAACTCAACCGAGCTCGTCCTGCCCGAGGACCAGCCGGTGGAGTTCCGGATCCACACCGAGGACGTTGTCCACTCCTTCTGGGTGCCCCAGTTCCGGCTCAAGTCGGACGCGGTCGCCGGGCTGACCACCAAGGTGCGCCTGACGCCGGACCGCATAGGGCGCTACGAGGTGGTCTGCGCGGAGCTCTGCGGCCTCGGCCACTCCACGATGCGCCAGGACGTGCGCGTGGTGGCCCAACGGGACTTCGACACCTGGCTCGACCGCCGGAGCCAGGCCGCCGGCGGAGGCGGCGCGGGCGGTGGTGGTCAGGGCGGAGGCGGCGGGGGCGGCCAGGCCGCTGACGGCGAGGCGCGTGTTCACCGCGAACGGCTGCGGCTCCTGCCACACGCTGGAGGCGGCCGGGACCGAAGGGACGGTGGGTCCGGACCTGGACGACATCAGCCAGGCCAACGCCGCCTACATCAAGGAGTCAATCACCGACCCGAACGCGACCGTGGTCAAGGGCTTCCCACGCAATGTGATGCCGGGTGACTTCGGTAACCAGCTCTCCGCCGGGGAGCTCGACGCTCTCGTCAAGTACCTTCTGGAGTCGCAGCAATGACCCTGACGCACAGGCTCTTCGCACCTGGGTGGTACCGAGCCCTGCTGGGCATCGTTCTGGGCTTCGCGTTCGGCATGGCGCTGGTGGTGGGCGTGCGCGCCGCCTACGGCTGGGACCCGCTGTTCGACGGGGACGCGATCATCACGGTGGGCGCGCTGATCGCCGCGCCGCTGGGCTTCCTGGTGGGAATCGGGTGCTTCGACTACTGGTTCCGGTGGGCGTCGGGCGCCCCCACCGTGCCCGAGGACCACTCAGGCCACGGCGCGCGCTCCTGGAAGGACTACTTCCGGGTGAACACCGATCACAAGGTGATCGGCATCCAGTACATCTGCACCACCTTCTTCTTCTTCATCGCGGGCGGCCTGATGGCCATGGTGATGCGCGCCGAGCTGGCGGCGCCGGGCACTCAGTTCGTGGACCCGAACACCTTCAACGGGCTGTTCTCGGTGCACGCCTCGCTGATGATCTTCCTGTTCATCATCCCGGTGTTCGCCGGGATCGCGAACTTCGTGATCCCGCTGATGATCGGCGCGCCGGACATGGCCTTCCCGCGCCTCAACGCCCTGTCCTACTGGATGCTGCCGGTGGCCGGCGTGATGATGATGGCCAGCTTCTTCGCCGAGGGCGGGGCATTCGCCACCGGCTGGACGGCCTACGCGCCGCTCTCCACACAGACCCCGCTGGGCCAGCAGTTCTTCACGCTCGGCGTGCAGTTCGCGGGTGCCTCGTCGATCGCGACAGCGCTCAACTTCCTGGTCACGATCATCACCATGCGGGCGCCGGGCATGACCTTCTGGCGCATGCCGCTGCTGGTGTGGGCCAACTTCACCACCTCGCTGCTGGTGGTCATCGCCACGCCCTTCATCGCCGGCTCGCAGTTCTTCGTGCTGCTGGACCGCACGCTCGGCACCCAGTTCTTCGACCCGGCCGCGAACGGGGACGTGCTCATGTACCAGCACGTCTTCTGGTTCTACTCACACCCGGCCGTCTACATCATGATGCTGCCGGGCTTCGGGATCATCAGCGAGGTCATCTCGACGAACTCGCGCAAGCCGATCTTCGGCTACCGCATGATGGCCTTCTCGCTGGTGGCCATCGTGATCCTCGGCTTCAGCGTGTGGGCGCACCACATGTTCGTGAGCGGCATGTTCTCGTGGCTGCGGGTGCCGATGATGATCACCACGATGCTCATCGCCGTCCCCACCGGCATCAAGATCTTCTCCTGGCTCGCAACGCTGTGGAGGGGAGTGATCCACCTGCGAACACCGATGCTGTTCGCCCTGGGCTTCATCACGATGTTCACCCTGGGCGGGATCAGCGGCATCATGCTCGCGGTCATCCCGTTCACGATCCACGTGTCGGACACCTACTTCATCGTCGCCCACATCCACTATGTGCTCTTCGGCGGCTCGGTGTTCACGATCTTCGCCGGCATCTACCACTGGTTCCCGAAGATGACGGGCCGGATGTACGACGAGTCGCTGGGCAAGCTGCACTTCTGGCTGTCGTTCATCTTCTTCAACCTCACCTTCGGCCCCATGCACTTCGTGGGCATCGACGGAATGCCGAGGCGGGTGGCCGACTATGCCGAGCAGTTCGCGACCTGGAACGCGATCATCTCGATCTCGGCCTTCATCTTCGGGCTGTCGTTCCTGATCTTCCTCTACAACATGGTCGCCTCGTGGCGGCACGGGCCGCGCGCCGTGGCCAACCCGTGGCGCGCCCACTCGATCGAATGGCAGGTGTCGTCGCCGCCGCCGATCTTCAACTTCGACGAGGTGCCCACCGTGGTCGGCGGCCCCTACGAGTACGGCGTGCCGGGCGCCGTGCACGCGGTGTTCAAGGAGCGCGCGCCCGCCGGCGCGGTGCCCACTCCGGCGGGCGGCGGAGGGGCGCCTCCACCGGAGCAGTGAAGCGCATACTCGTCGTAGCCAACGAGACGGTGGCCGGGAGGCCGCTGATCGACGCCGTCAAGCGGCGGGCCAAGGGCGAGGACGTGCACGTGCACGTGATCTGCCCCCAGAACCAGCCCCGGCACGGCTACGTCATCTACGAGGACCACGTGCGCGACGCCGCCGAGAACCGGCTGAAGATGACGCTGGCGCTCCTGCACGACGCCGGCATCGAGGCCGACGGCGCGCTCGAGGACCCTGACCCGTACTCGGCGGTGATGGACGCCCTCGGGGAGGAAGACTACGACGAGATCATCGTCTCCACCCACCCCGAAACCCGCTCCGGCTGGCTCCGCCAAGGGCTGGTCGACCGCCTCCAGCGGGCCACCCGGCGGGACGTCGAGCACGTGGTGGTGGACCTCGACGTCGAGCGCGACGACACGAAGCGAACGCTGGTGGTGGCAAACCAGACCGTCGGCGGGAGCGAGCTCCTCGAGCACCTCAAGGAGATGGCCGCCGAGGAGCCGCGGCGCTTCATCGTGATCTGCCCCCAGGACGTGGCGGAGAACGGCGACGGAGAGAGTGCCACCGACGACGCCGCCGAGCGCCTGGCCCACACCCTCTCGGAGCTTGAGGGGGCGGGCCTCGACGCTGTGGGCCAGGTGGTCCATCCCGACCCGTACACGGCGATCCAGAACGCGCTGCAGTACTACGCGCCGGACGACATCGTGATCTCCACCTTTCCCGAAACGCGCTCCGGCTGGCTGCGCAACGACCTCATCGGCCGCGTGCAGCACTCGACCGGGAAGTCCGTCGACCACGTCGTGAGCGAGAGCAGCTGATGGAAGCGGCCACCCATGCCGTCGCTCACGGGCACGAGCACGAGGAGCACCCGCCCGAGGCCAACGTCTCCTCGCGCGTCGAGGCCCAGTTCCTCGGGATGCTGCTTTTCATCATCTCGGAGATCATGCTCTTCGGAGCGTTCTTCACTGCCTACTTCTTCGTGCGGGTCGTGGGCGGGGCGGAGTGGTTTCCGTTCGATGGGCAGGAGCTGCCGGTCGCAATCGCCGGGGTGAACACCGGGATCCTGCTCTCCTCCAGCTTCACCATGCACTGGGCCCTCGAGGGCGCGCGCAACGAGAACCGCCGCGCGCTGCGGGTCGGCGTGCTCACCACGTTCCTGCTCGGCCTCACCTTCCTGTCCATCCAGATCAACGAGTACTTCCACCTGGGCTTCGCCATCTCGGAGAACGCCCAGTCCACGGTCTTCTACGGCCTGACCGGACTGCACGGCGCGCACGTGTTCGTCGGCCTGACGCTGCTGGCCATGGTCACCATCCGTTCCTTCCGCGGCCACTACTCGGCCAAGGAGCACCGCGGCGTCGAGGTGCCCGGCATCTACTGGCACTTCGTGGACATCATGTGGATCTTCGTTTTCTCGACGCTCTACCTGCTCTGAACCCGCTCCGCTCCGAGCAGGACGCCTTCCGCTTCTTCGTCTACGTCCTGGTCGTCGTCGCCGTGGCGGTCGGGATCGTCTTCCTCGTGCGGGCGATCACTTGAGCTCCGACCGAGAGCTGGCCGAGCGGGCGGCCCGGGCCGCCGGGGAGGTCCTGCTGTCCTACTACGGCCGGCCGCCCGAAGGCCTCGGATCGAAGTCGTCGCAGACCGATCCGGTGTCGGACGCCGACCGTGAGGCCGAGCGGACGGTGCGCGAGCTGCTCGCCGCCGAGCGACCCGACGACGGTCTGCTGGGGGAGGAGGGCTCGCATTCCGAGGCGGCCAGCGGCCGTCGCTGGGTGGTGGACCCGCTGGACGGGACGGTCAACTACCTATACGGCTTTCCCGCCTGGGGCGTGAGCGTGGCCCTCGAGGACCGGCGCGGCTCGATCGTGGGCGTGGTGCTCGACCCGCTGCGGGACGACTGCTTCGTCGCGGAGCGAGGCGCGGGCGCGCAACTCAATGGGGAGGCGATCCGCGTGCGGGACCGGCGCGAGCTCGATCGCGCCCTGGTGGCCACGGGCTTCTCCTATGAACCCGTCCGCCGGGCGGAGCAGGCCGGCGTGGCCCGGCGGCTGCTGCCCCGGGTGCGTGACCTGCGGCGGGCGGGGGCCGCGGCGCTCGACCTGGCCTGGCTGGCCGCCGGCCGGGTGGACGCCTATTACGAGCGCGGGCTGCACCACTGGGACTGGGCCGCGGGCCGGCTCCTGGTGGAGGAGGCGGGCGGCGCGGTGGCAGTGCTCGAGGGCGAGCCCGAGGGTCTGGCGGCGGCAGCGACCCCCGAGCTGCTGCGAGACCTTCGGGCGTTGATCGCCTGAGCGCCGCACCCCGTCCGTGCGACAGACTTGCTCACACGCGAACGCCCGCGCTCGAAAGGAGCCCGATAGTGGCCGACCGACCCGTCTTTCTCTACGCCGCGGTCTACGACGACCTCGCCGACGCCGAGGCCGACCGCGACGCGGTGTTCGACCTTCACGCCGCGGGCGCGATCGGAACCTTCGACGCGGCCGTGATCGAGAAGGAGGACGGCAAGGTCCACGTTCACAAGACCGAGAAGCCGACCCAGCACGGCGCCTGGACCGGCATCGCGGTCGGCGCGGTCACCGGGATCCTGTTTCCGCCCTCGATCATCGCGGGCGCGGTGGTCGGCGGCGCCGCCGGCGGGGTGATCGGGCACCTGTGGCGGGGCATGTCGCGGGGCGATCTCAAGGACCTGGGGGAGGCGCTGGACGAGGGCGACGCGGCCCTGATCGTGATCGGCGAGTCGAAGATCGAGGAGCAGATCGAGAAGGCCGCCAAGCGCGCCCGCAAGGTGATCGAGAAGCAGATCGACGCCGACGCGGACGAGTTCAAGCGCGAGCTCGAGGAAGCGGAGAAGTCCGGCGCAGCATGAGCGGCGTCGTGCCCGACGCCGCGCGGCGCGTCAGGCGCCCGGGAGCCAGCCCTCGCGATAGCGCGTCGGCTCCGGCTCCGGGAAGCGTGCGTACGCGAGGTCGGGGTCGCTCGTCTCCTCCTCGACGCCCGCCCCGTGGCGCAGCGCGACCTCGTCCACGGTGTAGGCGCCGCCGTTGCAGTTGGCTTCGATGTGCTCGCGGGCGCCCACCGCGAGCAGAGCGCAGGGACCCTCGCCGGCACCGACGATCATGTGCCTGGTCTCGGGCGGGCAGTGCACGAAGTCCCACTGGCGCAGCGGCCGCTCCTGGCCCTCGACGATCAGGAGCGCCTCGCCGGAGAGCACGAGGAAGCCCTCCTGGTCGGCCTCCCAGTGGTACATCCCGATCGGCTCCCCCGGCCCGAGGACGAAGAGCTGGATCCCCACCTGGGGGAAGTGCGTCTGGGCCTCGAAGTCGGTCCAGCCGGTGAAGGGCAGGCTGTTACCTCGCCCCTCGCGCCGCCGCCAGCGCGCCTCACGGGCGTTCATCACGAACCATCCTCCGCCGACGGGCGCGAGCCCCTCGGCGGTCTTCTCGGGCGCTGCCTCGGGAACCATGGCCGGATCTTAGGCAGGCGGCGGGCGCTAGCCTCGCGGCGTCGTGGACGCCGAGCAGATCCTCGCCTTCCGGCTCGCCCGCTCCGGGCTCGCGAGTCGCGACGCGGGCGGCCTCGCCGAGGCGGCGGCCTGCCCGGCCTCCGACTTCTCGCGGGACGCCGCGCTGCTGGCGCTCGCGGCACGGACGGAAGGGGTCACCAGAGAGGGGTATGACGAGGCCGTGGACCGCGGTGACCTCGTCGTCGCCCACATCGTGCGCGGGGCCATCCATGCGCTCGCGCCGGACGGGTTCCCGCTCTACGGCCGCGCGCTCGTGGCGACCGACGACGATGAGCTGGGCGTGCAGCTCGGCCGGCAGGTCCAGCAGCTGGCGGCCGAGAAGGGGTTCTCCCCGACCGCAGCGCTCGACCAGGTCGCCGAGGCGACCAGGACCGCGCTGGCCCACGGTCGCCCGCTCAGCAAGAACGAGCTCCACGAGGAACTGCGCGGGCTCGTCGGCGCCGAGCTCATGCCCTGGTGTCGGGGCTGCAAGAGCCACCACGTGGCCCCGATGCTGTGGCGCTACGGATGCGTGAAGGTCGGCGCGCGGCTCGACTCCGGGCGCCGCTACGTGCCCGGCAAGCCCGGGCCGAGGGCGGCAGCCGGCGAGGCAGTCACGCGCTTCCTGGGTTTCTACGGGCCCGCCACGCCCGGAGACTTCGCCGATTGGGCGGGGTTGGCAAAGCCCCACGCCAACCGCCTCTGGGAGAAGGTCCAGCCCCGCCTGAGCGAGGTCTCGGTTGGCGGGCGCACGGCCTGGGCGGCGAGCGACGACCTCGAGGAGCTCGAGTCTCCGTCCGCCGCGAAGGGGGTCCGCCTGATTCCGCCCGGCGACCCCTATCTGCAGAAGCCGAACCGGCCCCTGCTGGCCCCCGAGCCGGCGCTGCGCAAGCGGCTGTTCCGGCCCGTCGCGAGCCCGGGCGCCGTCCTCAAGGACGGCCGGCTCGTCGGCCTCTGGCGGGTGAAGGCCAAGGGGAAGAAGGCCGAGATCACCGTGGAGAAGCTGGGTCGGCTCGCGCGGAAGGACCTCGCGGACGAGGCCGAGGGCGTGGCGCGCCTGCGGGGCGCGTCGGAGCCGCTGCTCGTGGTCGAGTGAGCGCGGGCTACTGGCCGCCCAGCAGGTACTCGCTCAGTGCCTGCACCTGCCTCTGAGGGGCGAGGCTACTCCAGAGGCGCGGGCCCTGTTCGAGGACTACTTGATCCGAGGTGGCGCGCGCTGCGCGAGGCTGCCGACCCGGCCCGCCAACGCGTAGGCCACCCGCGCCCGCCCCTCGCCGACGGGGTGCCTCAGAGCCGAAGCCCGGCGGCTTGCCGGGCAGCTTCCTCGTCAACGAACACCTCGCAACGCCAGGGCATCCCGTCACGGAACGTCCACAGATGAAAAACGGTCTGCTCGAGCTCGATGCCGCTCGTCTTACCGCGGCCGGAAAGGCGGACCCGCATGAAAGCGCGCTCGCCCAGATCAGCAACCTCCTCAGCGGTGAAACGGAAGTCCTCCCATGCCTCAAGCACGAGGAGCGTGCCGCGCACGAGCTCCTCACGGCCCTGGTACACGTCGGTGTCAGGAAGCGAGGAGGGCTGACGCATCTCCGCCGCAGGGTGCATCAACTCCGCCGCTTCAGCAACTGTGCGCCGACCGTACATCTCAAGCAAGACCCGGACGTGCTCCTGCGACATCGCCCACATTATCCGTTCCGGCTCGGTTCACGTTCGGTTACAGCGATCGCTCACGGCGGCCCCGGCACCACCCCGCCAGGGCCCGTGCCGATTGGCAGGAAGGCCTATTCCCCGCCCAGCAGGTACTCGCTCAGCGCCTGCACCTGCTTCTCGCTGAGCCGGCCCTCGTAGGAGGGCATGACGCCGGACTGGAAGCCCTCGACCGTGACGGCGTCCGGGTCCAGGATCGACTGCTGGACGTACTCCTCGGGCGACCCCTGGCCCTGCTGGCGTGCGTCGTCGACCAGCTCGTCCAGGCTCGGCCCGACGTTGCCGGTCGTGCCCGCGTCGGAGAAGGTGTGACAGGAGCCGCAGCCGGCCGCCACGAAGATCTGTTTGCCGCTGGTGGCGCCCTCGAGCCCGGCCGTCGCGAGCGCGCCCTGGTCCTCGCCGGACCTGGAGGTGGCGTAGGCCACGTAGGCCGCGACGTCGGTGGCGTCCTCACCCGTGACCAGGTTGGCCGGCATTGCGCTGTTCTTCCGGACGTTCGCGATCTGGTCCTTGACGATGCCCTCGACGGTCTCGCGGTTGAAGCCATCCTGCAGCGCCGCCTTGAAGGAGGCATCGAGGCTCGGACCGGTCTGGCCCTGGGTGCCCGCGCGCCCGAGTTGGTGGCAGGAGCCGCACTTCTGCACGAACAGCGCCTTGCCGTTCGAGAGGTCCGGCTCCTCCTCCCTCCCGCAGGCGCCGATCGGAAGCGCCACGGCGGCGACGGCCAGCGCGGCAAGCAGGGGCTTGAGCGAGTGGCGAGCGACCCTCACGGGCCGCGAAGACTATCCCCTGGCGGGGCCGGACGGGGAAGCCCGTCGAGCCTTCCCTGGGCCGCCGCGATCACCCCTTCGGCCACGGTTTCCCAGCTGTAGCGGCCTGCCGCCCGCTCGGCCAGCGCCAACCTGGCGCGGTCGCGCTCGGCGGGGTCGGTGCCCAGCCAGGCGACGAGCTTGGAGGCGATCTCCTCCACCGACCCGGGGCCGACGCGGAAGGACAACAGCGGCCGCAGGTTCTCGGGCAGGGCAGGAGCCAGCACCGCCGTGACCTCGGCCATCCCGGAATGCCCGGCCGACAGCGGGAAGGCCCCGCAGGCGGCCGCCTCGGCCGCCACCATCCCGAACGCCTCCGGGAAGGTGCTGGGCATCACCTGCGCCTCGCAGGCGGGCAGGAGATCGGGCAGGTCGCCGTGCGCAAGCGCGCCCGTGAAATGCACGCGCGCCGCCGCCGCCGGGGCGGCCTGCAGCCACTCCTCCCCCGCACTCTCGAGGAAGCCGCGCAGGTACTTCAGCTCGCCGGGCGGGCCGCCCTCCAGCTCGCGGCCGCGGGCGGCGATCTCGAGCAGGTCCTGGCGGTCGCCGCGGGCCAGGGCCTCGACGAAGCGACCGAGGGTCTCGCGGTAGGTCCCGAAGCCCACCACCACGAGCCGGGCTCGCGGCTCGCGCGCGACCACGAGCGGCCAGGCGGCCAGGAGCAGGTCCACGCCCTTGGAGACGATCAGCTTGCCCACGTAGCTGACGATGCGGTCCTCCCCCGGGCGCAGCTCGTGCAACGCCCGGGCCGCGCCCTCCTCGCCCCCCCAGGCGGCATCGCTCCCCGCATCCAGCTTGCGGGCCAGCCGGCGGAGGCCCTCGGCCGCCTCCGCGGGCGGGCGGGGACGGAAGCTGTGAACGTCGACTCCCGGAGGCAGCAGCCGCGTCCGCTCGGGCAGCGAGGGCTCCTCGGCGAGCACCTCCCACAGGCTGTGCGCCGTGTGGCTCGATCCCGCCAGCACGCCTCCGGCCGCGCGCACCCCCTCGAGCGCGTAGGGAATGAAGCGCGGACCGCCTGGGCGCACCGTGTACTCCAGCGCGCTGCCGTGGACCTTGACCGCGTAGGGCGCGCGGCCGGCCAGGCCACGGGCCAGGATCACGGGCCCCATCACCAGGTGGTTGGCCAGCGCCGCGTCGGGCGCCTCGAGATCGCGCACCGCGGCCACGTTGGCCTCCAGGTAGTGGTTCAGGGCGGCGTCGTCCAGCTCCGAGAAGGGAACCGCGTCGAAGCCCTCGTAGGTGTCGGCCACGTACACCGGCAGCACGCGCCCGATGTCGGGGTTGATCACGGTCACGCCCTCCGGCATCTCCACCTCGCGGTCCTGGCAGACGAGGTCCACCTGGTGGCCCAGACGGGCCAGCGCGCGCGCCAGGCTGACGTTGTAGATGTTGCTGCCGGTGCCGCGCAGCAGATAGCCGTGAAAGATCAGAATCCGCATGGGCCGACGCTATTGTTCCCGCCTCATGTCGCCGCGCCGCCAGAAGTACCGGCTCCGCGCGCGCTCCGACCGCGAGGTGATTCGCGAGGTGGAGCCGGGCGTGACCTACGTGGACCACGAGTCCGGCGAGGAGCTGAAGGTGGTGGGGGCACTGCTGCCGCTGGCGCCCTCGCCGAGCGATCTCCCCTATGCCGTCGAGAACCTGCGACTGTGCGGCTGCTCGCTCGAGCAGCTCGTTCAGAAGGACCTGAACGACTGCCCGCACTGCGGCCGGCGCCTCCCGGCCGTCGAGCGCTGAAACCCGCGCTCCTACTCCTGCTCGTGCTGGCCGCGTTCGTGGCCGGCTGCGGTGGCGACGACGGGAACGAGGAGGCCCGGACGACGCAGACCCTGCCCGAGCTCACGGTCCCCGAGACGGAGCCCGAGCCGCCGCGGCCACCCGACACCGACACGCAGACCGAGGCCCAGCCTCCCGCCCCCGAGCCGGTCGAGCCGCAACCGCCCGCGGACGGTGGCACGCCGGCCCCCGAGCCGAGCGAGCCGCAGGCCCCGGCGGACACCCCCGAGAACGACGTCCCGCCGCCGGCCGACAGCCCGGCGGAGCGCTTCGAGGAGTTCTGCGAAGAGAACCCCGGCGCCTGCGGATAGCGGCGGAGCGCGGTCAGGCGAGGACGGCGAGCGCCTTCTCGCGGGAGTCGAGAATCGTCAGGTGGCCGGCGAGCCCCGCGATCTGAAACGGGCGCAACACACGTTCGGTGGGACAGACGAGGACCATCCGCGCGTGCCGTAGGGAGAAATGACGCAGGGCGTGCACCAGCACGCCGATGCCGGTCGAGTCCAGGAAGGTCACCTCGGAGAGGTCGACCACCACGCCCTTCTTCCCCTCCTCGGCCAGCCCGAACAGGCAGCTTCCCAGCTTGGGCGCCGTGTGTGCGTCGACCTCCCCCTGCAGCGCGATGACGTTCTTGACGCCATCGACGGGCTCATTCACCAGCCCAAAGTCGATCAGCCCCCCCATCAAGCGGGAGAACCTATCACTCGCATCGGGCAGGGTTACCGCAGGCTGTGTGTCGGGACCGGCGAGCGCGGCTTGCGCACCCGCGAGGGGAGCGGTCTGGGCACCGGCGGCTCGTCGCCCCGGCGCCGCCCCGGTGAGCGCGACGGTCCGTGGTCGCGGTCCCTTCCGCGCCCCAGCGGCCAGCGCCCGAGCGGCAGCCGGATCCCGTCGCCTCCGGGGCCGTCGCCCGAGGGCCGCGGCTCCGGTCCTTCGCCTCCGCCGCCGCCCTCCTCGTGGGAATCGTCGTCGTCATCGCGCAGCCGGAAGAACCAGATGAGCCACACGATGAGCAGGCCGACGTCGAACACCCGGAAGCCGACCATGAAGATCCACCCCTCCGTGGTCACAGTCCGATGCTAGCGCGACACCGGGGCCGGCGAAAGAGGCCTCTGCGCCGAGCGGGCGCTACGAGTCGCCGTCGTCCGTGTTGGTCGGCCGGTTGTCCGGGATGTAGGTCGCGGTGTAGAGCAGCCGGGCAGTCTTGTAGGTGCAGCCGAAGGTCGCCACCTCGCGCAGGTCCTCGATCGCGAACTGGTTGAAGCTCCGCGGCTGCTCGCAGCTGTTCTTGGCCCGCGAGGCCCGCCACCAGTCCTGGCGGGTGAGGTCGCGGGCGAACATCGGCGCCCAGGTGTCGACCGTCACCCCGATCCAGTTGCCCTTCCGGACCCGCAGCGCCTCCTCCAGAGCGAACGTGGGGCTCGAGCCGAAGTAGTCGTTCAGCTCGAAGTCCGGCGATTCGGCGAGCAGGCGGTAGTTCAACCGCGTCCTCTTGGTGTCGCCACGCCGCAGCACCGCCAGCCGTACCTGCGACGGGCTGCCGAAGTTGTCGTTGAAGAAGTCGATCTGCTCGGCCGTGGGTGCGGAGAGCTGAACCGTGAAGCCCACGATCCAGCCGCTGCGGCGGATGTAGTACGGGTTCTTCTTGCCGCCCGCGGAGCGGCCCTGCAGGCCGGTGACCCGCACGGCGGCCTCGCACGGGTTCGCCGGGCAGCTCGGCGTGACCGCCGTGGCGTCGGCGCCCAGCTCGACGACACGGGCCGACGCACCCGCGGGTGCGATCAGGCAGGCGATCAGCAGGAAAACGGCCGGCAGCAGAATTCGCTTCATGACCCGGTTGCAACACTCGACCCGCGGCCGAGTTTCGCCTCCCTACTTATCGGCTCCGCCGCATACGCCCCGCTACGCGAGGCATGGCGGCTCCGCTAACTACCGGAACGGACAAGGGAAGCTGCGCCTCACTTGTATCGATAGGTGATGCGACCCCTGTCGAGGTCGTAGGGCGAGAGCTCGATCTTGACCCGGTCGCCGGGCAAGATGCGGATGTAGTGCCTCCGCATTTTGCCCGAGATATGTCCGAGGACCTCGTGCCCGTTGTCAAGTTCGACCTTGAACATCGTGTTCGGGAGGGCCTCGACGATCTCGCCCTCCATTTCGATCTTCTCTTCCTTGGGCACGACCCGAAATGCCTCAGATGAGGCGAACGTTCACCGCCTTGGGGCCCTTGTCCCCCGTCTCCTCCTCGTACTCCACCTTCGAATTCTCGGCCAGCGACTTGAAGCCCTGGCCGTCGATCCCGGAGTAATGGACGAACAGGTCCCGATCGCCGTCGTCAGGCGTGATGAACCCGTAGCCCTTCTCGTCGTTGAACCACTTAACGGTTCCGGTAGGCACTTAATGCCCCTTCCTGCGTGTGCCCCGGTATCGGTCGGCGAAGCGAGCCCGAACGTCGGCACCTGCATGTTTCAACTACGCCGACCCATCGGCCGACCCAACAGGCGGAGACGCTACCAGGGGAGGACGCCGGAGGCGCCCCCGGCCCCGGTGGGAGCGGGCGCTCAGCGGCCCTCGAAGGTGGCCTTGCCCGGCCCCTCCTCGAGGAACGACGTGACGGCCCGCTTCAGGTCGTCGGTGCCGAACAGCGAGGCTCCGATGGCAGGGGAGCGGTCGTCCGCGCCCGAGACCCCGTGCTCGATGAAGGCGCGCACGATCTGCTTGGTCGCGTGGTGCGCCTTGGTGGGCCCGGCCGCCAGGCGCTGCGCGAAGCGCATCGACTTCCCGGGCAGCTCGGCATCGGGCAGCACGCGGCTGATCACGTTCCAGCGCTCCAGGGTGGCGGCGTCGTAGAGACCGGCACCCATCACGAACTGGCGGGCCCGCGCGGGGCCGGCGCGCTCGGCCATGCGCTGCGTGCCGCCCATGAGAGGAGTGAGCCCCACCACCGCCTCCACCAGGCCGAACTGGGCCGACTCGGCCGCCCAGATCATGTCGCAGGCCAGGGCGAGCTCGAGGCCCGCCGTGAGGCAGAGCCCGTGGACCGACGCCAGCGTTGGGATGGGCAGCGCCTCCATGTCGTGGGTGATCGAGAGCAGCCCGCGGGTGAAGTCCTCCGCGTCCTCCACGGACAGGCCGTCGAACACGTTCACGTCGGCGCCGCCGGTGAAGATCTCCCCCTCGGCCCTCACCAGCAGGGCCCGGCAGCTCTCGGCCTCGCGGATGGCCGCGTGAATCTCGCGCGCCATCTCGGGCCCGAACAGGTTGAGCGGCGGGTCGTCGATGACGAGGACGCCGACGTCGCCTTGACGCTCGAGCCGAGCCCTAGCCACGCAGCTCAGCCGCGACCGCGGCCAGCTCCTCCGGCTCCGCCTGCCGTGGTGTGACCGGCAACTCGAGCGGATCGTCGTCGTAGCGCGGGATCACGTGAATATGGAAATGGAAGACCGACTGCCAGGCCGCCGGCTCGGTGGCGTTCAGCAGGTTGATCCCGTCGCAGCCGAGCACGTCCCGCATCCGCCGGGCGAGCCGAGCCGCGCCCGACGCCGTCCAGTGCAGGTCGGCCTCGTCCACCTCCCAGAGGTTCTTGGAGTGGGCGCGCGGGATCACGAGCGCGTGGCCGCGGGTCCAGGGGTTGATGTCCATGAACGCCACCGTGTGCTCGTCCTCCTGGACCATCTCGGACGGCAGCTCACCGGCGACGATCTGGCAGAAGATGCAGTCGTCGGGCATAGGTCCAGAATTTATTGCAGCCAGCCCACCTTCTTGAACCAGCGATAGAGCCCGAAGCAGATGCACACCATCACGCCCAGCACCAGCGGGTAGCCGAAGGTCCACGAGAGCTCCGGCATGTGCTCGAAGTTCATTCCGTAGATCCCCGCGATCATCGTGGGCACGGCCACGATCGCGACCATCGCCGAGATCGTGCGCACGTCCTGGTTCTGGCGCACCGTGACCTGGGCGAGGTTGGCCTCCAGGATGCTGGTGAGCAGGTCGCGGTAGCTCTCGAGCTGCTCGTGCACGCGGATCAGGTGATCGTTCACGTCGCCGAAGTAGGCCCGCACCTCGGGGTGCACCTGCTCATAGTCCCCTCGGGCCAGGTGGTCGACCGGCTCGACCAGGGGCGACGCGGCGCGGTTGAAGTCGAGCACCTCGCGCTTGAGCTTGTAGATGCGCTCGGCCGGGTTGGTGCGCGAGTCGGAGAACACCTCGTTCTCCACCTCCTCGATGTCCTCGCCGAGCCCGATCAGCGCCGGGGTGTAGTCGTCGACCACCCGGTCCACGATGGCGTGCAGCACCGCCCCGGGCCCGTGCTTGAGCTGGTCGGGGTTCCTCTCCAGGTCCTTGCGCACCTCCTGAAGCGCGCTCGCCTCCCCGTGACGCACGGTGAGCAGGTAGTCGTGTCCGAGGAAGATGAGGATCTCGCCGAACTCCACCACCTCGCGCTCGTCCACGTAGCGGGCCGTCTTCAGGACGATGAACACCAGGCCCTCGTACACGTCGAGCTTGGGGCGCTGGTGGGCGTGAATGGCGTCCTCCACCGCCAGCGGATGCAGGTTGAACTCGCGCTGCAGCGAGTCGAACTCCTCCTCGGTCGGCTCGTAGAGGCCGATCCAGGCGAACTTCCCCGACTGCCGGCAGGCCTGGTAGGCGTGGTCCAGCTCCACCTGGCCGTTGCGGCGGCGGCCATCCTCGTAGACGGCGCAGTCGACGATCACTCGCGGGGATTCTCGCGCAGCCGGCGCGCGAGCTTCAACGCCTGAGCACGATCGGTCGCCTCGCCGGCGTACACCGCCTCCTGGAGCTGCGCCAGCAGGCGGCCCAGCTCGGGTCCCGGCTCGAGGCCCAGCTCGCGGGCCAGCTCGTCTCCGCGAAGGGGCGGTCGCGGTGGTCCGCTCTCGCGCCAGTCGAGCGCGGCCCGCATCAGCTCGCGGGCCAGGTCGAGGTGGGCCTCGGTGGCCGCGGCGGCGTTGCGCCCGCGGGTGGCCAGCCGGTCGGCGCAGGAGAGCAGCGTCACCTCCACCTCCACCGGCGAGGTGAGCGTCAGGTAGCGATAGATCGCGCGGGGGTCGAGCGGTCGCTCGTGCACCAGGAAGCCGAGCCGCAGGTGATGGCGGGCCAGCGCGGCGAGGAAGCGGCTGAGCCGGTCGCTCGTCCGCAGCCGGCGGCAGACCTCCCCCACCATGCTCTCGCCCACGCGGTCGTGTCCCATGAAGGTGATGCGGCCGTCGGCGCGCACCGAGCGGGTGGCGGGCTTGCCGATGTCGTGAAGGAGCGCGCCGAAGCGCAGCGCCTCGAGGCGACTGAGCTCATCGGCCAGCGGGGCCTCCATCAGCGGCCGCAGGCGGGCGTCGAACTCCTCCAGCCGGCCCTCCAGCCCGATCTGGCGCTCCAGCACCTCGATGGTGTGCCCGTACACGTCGAGGTGGTGGTACTGGCTCTGCTCGACCTCGTGCAGCTCGGCCAGCTCGGGCAGGACCCAGCGCACCAGCCCCAGGCGGTCGGCCAGGGCGAGCCCGTCCAGCACTCCGGGCGCCAGCATCAGCCGGCGCAGCTCGCTGAACACCCGCTCGCCGGCGGCCTGGGGCACGCCCGGCGCGGCGGCGGCCGTCAGGCGCTCGGTCTCCGGGTCGGGGGCAAAGCCGAGCTGGGCCACGAAGCGCGCCAGCCGCAACGGGCGCAGCGGGTCGCGCTCGTAGGCCTCCGGGCCGAGCACCCGCAGCCGGCTCGCAGCCAGGTCGGCCCGCCCCCCCACCGGGTCTATGAGCTCGCCGCTCCCGAGGCGCCGGGCCATGGCGTTCACGGTGAAGTCCCGCAGGGCGAGGTCCTCTTCGATCGATCCGCCCTGCAGGGGCGAGAGGTCGTAGACCCGCCCGGCTCGGCGCTCGATCACCCGCCAGGCGCCGAAGCCCTCCGACAGCCGGAAGACCGGGCCGCGAACCGCCGCCGCGACCACCCGTGCCGCCGGCTCCGGATCGCCGCGCACGACCAGGTCCACGTCGGTGGTCCGGCGCCCGAGCAGCTCGTCGCGGACGGTCCCGCCCACGACCCAGGCCTCGGTTCCGGCCAGGACCTCGGCCAGCTTCACCTGACGTGCTGCCGGCGTACCCGCGGGGTGAGGCCGCTCGTGACCTCATAGTTGATGGTGCCGAGCCGGCTTGCCACCTCCTCCGCCAGGATCCGCTCCTCTCCCTGGCGCCCTATCAGCACCACCTCGTCACCCACCGCCACACCGGCATCGCTTCCGAGGTCGACCGTCACGTTGTCCATGCTGACGGTCCCCGCCAGCGGACGTCGCCGCCCGCCGATCAGCACGTCGCAGTCGTTGCTCAGCCCCCGGCGCCAGCCGTCGCCGTACCCGATCGGCACGGTCGCCACGATGGTCGGCTCCCGCGCCCGCCAGCGCCGCCCGTAGCCGGCGCTGTCCCCGGGCTCGAAGCGCCTGACCGCCGCCACGTACGAGATCAGCGACAGCGCCGGCTCCAGGCCGCGCTCGGCCGGATCCTCGCCGAAGGGGTCCATGCCGTAGACCGCGATGCCGCAGCGCACCATGTCGAAGTGCGCCGCAGGGTCGCGGAACGTCGCGGCGCTGTTGGCGGCGTGCACGAGCAGATCGTCCCGGTCCACCGCCTCCAGGAACTCGCCGAAGCGCTCGAGCTGGGCATCGAAGTGGTCGTCACCGAGCTCGTCCGCGGTCGCGAAGTGGGTCATCAGGCCGACCACCGCGTCGTCGTGGGCGAGCCGCACGGCTTCGTCGAAGTCCTTGGTGCCGAGCCGTCCCATCCCGGTGTCGAGCTTGACGTGGAGCCGCCCCCCCCTTCGATGCCCGGGGTCCAGGCGACCACATCGGCCTGTGCCTCGGCGGCCAGGCGCTGCTCCTCCCGCGTCAGCGCGCCCATCACGAGGATGCGCTCCGCGATCCCGTGCCGGCGCAGGTCCTCGGCCTCCGCCGCGGTCGCCACCGCCAGCCAGGTGGCGCCGCCGGCGAGGGCGGCCTTCGCGGCCCAGGTCGCGCCGTGCCCGTAGCCCTCGGCCTTCACCACCGCGCACAGCTCCACCCCGCCCGTAAGGAGCGTGCGCAGGTGAGCGCAGTTGCGCTCGATCGCTCCGAGATCGACCCGGGCGACCGCGCGCTCGGCGGCGCTCACCGCGCCAGGGCGCCGAGCAGGTCCAGGCGAGTGACGACCCCGACCAGCCGGCCGTCCTCGACAACCGGGAGCCGGTTGTGGCCGGAGTCGTGCACCAGGCGGGCGGCCTCCGGCACGCTGGTGTCCGGCTCGACCGTGTCGGGGTCGGGGGTCATCATGTCCGAGGCCTTCGAGGCGAACGCCTTGCGCAGCCGCTCCTCGAAGCGGCCGAGCGGCTCGAGGAAGACGGTGCCCCCGAAGAGGTTGATGTAGTGCGGTATGTGCAGGTCGCCCTGGTCGTCGGGCAGCACCAGGTCCGCCTCCGTGACCAGCCCTGCGAGGCGCCCGTCCGCGTCCACCACGGGCACGCCGGGGAGCTCGTTCTCGCGCAGGGTGCGGACCACCTCCTCGACCGACGCGTCCGGCGACACGGTGGCCGGCTCGGCATCCATGATGTCCCGCACGAGCTCCGCCATTCCAGGGGCCGACCTTACCTAACGCTCCGGAGTCCCCTGGGCAGCGCCTCGATCACGTCGCCCGCCATCACGTGATCGGCGCCCAGGTCCTCGGCCGCGGCGCGTCCCGCCAGGCCATGGGCGAGCGCTCCGAGCGCCCCCGCCTCGAACGCGGACATGCCCTTGGCCAGCAGGGCTCCCGCCAGCCCGGAGAGCACGTCCCCGGTGCCCGCTGTGGCCAGGGCGGGAGTGCCGGCGGCGCTGACGGCCAGCGGTCCCCCGGGCTGGGCCACGATGGTGTCGTCGCCCTTGAGCAGCAGCACCGCCCCGCTGCGCTCGGCGGCCTCGCGGGCGTGCGCCACCCGCCGGGCATGAACCGCGTCGGAGTCGATCTCCAGGAGGCGGCCGAGCTCACCCTCATGGGGGGTCAGCAGGGTGGGCGCGCTCCGCTCGGCGAACAGCTCGATCCGGCCCGCGTGCGCGTTGAGGCCGTCGGCGTCCACCAGCAGCGGCGTCTGCACCCCGGGCTGCCACCGCGCGGGCGAACTCGACCGCGCTCTGCGACCGGCCCAGCCCCGGGCCGAGCACCACCACCCCGGCGCGCTCGGCCATCTCGGCGACCACATCGGCGCCGGCGGGCGTGTGAAAGCCGTCCTCGTCCGGAAGCCCGCGGCTCATCTGCCTCGAGCAGCCGCAGGTCCACCGCCGGCTGCACCGGCCCCGGCACCGCCACCTGCACGTAGCCGGCGCCCGGCTCGCTGGGCGGAGCGCGCCGCCATCGTCGGCGCACCCGTGAGCCCCATTGACCCCGCCCCACCACGACCACCACTCCGGAGGTGAACTTCGAGCCGCTGCGCGGGCGCGGCGGATAGAGGCCGAGCACGTTCTCGCGGATCAGGCCCGCGGCCTCGCCGCTGGGCGCCCCCCGAGGGATGCCGATCGCGACCACCTCCACCCGCCCTGCGTTACGCCTTGCCCGGCTCCACGTGCAAGCCCAGCTTCGAGCCGTGGAACGTGGCCGTGGCCACCGCGCGCACGGCCTCGCCCTCGACCTCGCCGCTGGACGCGTTCACGCCGGAGGGCACGTCGCACGCCACCACCGGGGCGTCCTGATCAGCGATGGCGGCAATCGCCCCGAGCGAAGCGGCTCCCGGGGCGAGCCCTCGAAGCCGGTGCCCAGAAGCGCGTCGACCACCACCCCGGAGCCGGCCAGGCGCTCGGGCGAGAACGGCTCGGGGGCCGCTCCGGGCAGTCTTTCCAGGTTGGCCAGGGGGTCGCCGCGGAGATCGTCGAGCGGTGCCGCGGCCAGGAGGTCCACCTCGTGCCCGTCCTCGCGCAACAGGCGGGCTGCGACCAGGCCGTCGCCGCCGTTGTTGCCCTTGCCGCACCACCACCCGCACCGGCCCGTGCCGGGCGGCGGCCGCCGCGACCCGCGCCAGTCCGGCGCCGGCCCGCTCCATCAGGTCGAGCGAGGGCACGCGCTGCTCCTCGATCGCCCATGTGTCGGCAGCGCGCATCTCGGCCGCCTCGAAGAGCGGGTCCAGCCAGGTGGGCAGCGGCGTCACGGCCGCCGCAGTATGGCCACCGCTCCCGCCGTCGTGTCGGTGTGGGTGAGCGAGATCACCGGCTCGGCCTCCAGCTCCAGCGCCCGCTCGGCGACGGTGCCGCTGAGGCGCAGGGCCGGCGCGGCCCCGGTGGCCACCACCTCCACGTCCCGGAAACTCCAGCCCGTGAGACCCAGCGCCTTGGCCACCGCCTCCTTGGCGCAGAAGCGCGCGGCCAGATGCATGGCCGGGCGGGGGCGGGCGGCGGCGTAGGCGCGCTCGCCCTCGGTGAAGAGGCGCTCGGCCAGACGGGGCCGGCGCCGGAGCGCGCGTTCGAGGCGCTCGATGTCCAGGAGGTCGAGCCCGACCCCGCTCACCCTGGATCCACCGATTCTGACGGCCAGCTCCGGTCGATCCAGGGTCACTCGACCGTGACGGTCTTGGCGAGGTTGCGCGGCTGGTCGACGTTCAGGCCGCGGGCGCGGGCCAGGTGGTAAGCGAGCAGCTGAAGCGGGATCACGGCCAGCAGCGGCTGCAGGAGCCAGTCGGTGGGCGGGACCTCCACCACCTCCTCCGCGTGCTCGGCCACCCGGCCGCTGCCCTCAGTGGCGATTGCGATCACGTGCGCCCCGCGGGCGCGGACCTCGGCGATGTTGGAGAGCATCTTGT
Organism: uncultured Thermoleophilaceae bacterium; assembly: GCA_963821275.1. Taxonomy (GTDB): domain Bacteria; phylum Actinomycetota; class Thermoleophilia; order Solirubrobacterales; family Thermoleophilaceae; genus JACVRW01. Next base: position 153,821 of record CAWGDF010000009.1, on the reverse strand, counting down.
CCAGCACCGGCGAGTCGGTCGCCACGCACACCACAGGCGTTCTCTCGTCCAGCAGCGCGATCGGGCCGTGCTTCATCTCCCCGGCGGCGTAGGCGTCGGTGGGGATGTAGGAGATCTCCTTCAGCTTGAGCGCGCCCTCGAGGCAGACCGGCAGCCCTGCGTGACGGCCCAGGTAGAGGAAGAAGCCCGCGTCCTTCCACTGCTCCGCGATCGTCAGCATCTGAGCGTCGGCCTGCGCCACGAGGGTCGCGATGGCGTGCGGCAGCTCCCGCAGCTGCCCGCACAGGCCGCGCAGGGCGTCCCGGTCGAGGCCGCCGCGAAGCTGGGCCAGCTTGAGCGCGAACAGGTACATCACGGCGACCTGGGCAACGAAGGTCTTGGTGGCGGCGACGCCGATCTCGAGCCCGGCCCGGGTGAAGATCACGCCGTCGGCGTCCCGGGTGGCCTGGCTGCCCATGATGTTGGTGATCGCGAGCACCTTGGCGCCGCGCTCGCGGGCCAACCGCATGGCGGCAAGCGTGTCGGCGGTCTCGCCGGACTGCGAGATGCCGATCACTAGGTCGCGCTCGGCGAGCACCGGGTCGCGGTAGCGGAACTCCGAGGCGATGTCCATCTCGACCGGGCGCCGGGCCCAGGTCTCGATCGCGTAGCGGCCCACCAGGCCGGCGTGGTAGGAGGTGCCGCAGGCGACGATCACCACTCGCCGGATGTCGCGCAGGAAGTCGTCGTCGATGCCGAAGTCGCCGAGGTCGACCTGTCGCCGGCCACCCGGTCGGCCACGGTCTCCGCGACCGCGTCGGCCTGCTCGTGGATCTCCTTGAGCATGAAGGTCTCGTAGCCGCCCTTCTCGGCGGCGTCGTCGTCCCAGGTCACCTCGTCGACCTCGCGTACCAGCTCGCTTCCGTCGGGCGCGAGGAAGCGCGAGCCGCCGGGTGTGAGGGCCACGATCTCGCCGTCCAGTACCAGCTGCACGCGGCGGGTCTCCGCCAGGAAGGCGGGGATGGCGGAGGCGATGAAGCTCTCGTCCTCGCCCAGGCCCACCACCAGGGGGCACTCCTTGCGGGCGCCGACCAGCACGCCCGGCTCGTCGGCGCACATGGCCACGAAGGCGTAGTGGCCGCGCAGCTCGTTGTAGGTCCGGCGCACCGCCTCCACGAGATCCCCCTCCAGGTGGGTGGCGATCAGGTGGGCGACCACCTCGGCGTCGGTCTCGGACGTGAACTCGGCCCCCTCGCCTCGGAGGCGGTCGCGCAACTCGGTCCAGTTCTCGATGATCCCGTTCAGGACGATGTGGACCCGCCCGGAGGTGTCCCAGTGGGGATGCGCGTTCGCCTCGGTGACCCGGCCGTGGGTGGCCCAGCGGGTGTGGCCTATGCCCGTCGACCCGTGCAGGCTTCCGTTCGAGCGGGCCACCGCGTCGTACAGGTTGTCGAGGTTGCCCACGGCGTGAACGCTCCCGATGGAGCCGTTCTTGACGAGCGACAGGCCTGCGGAGTCGTAGCCGCGGTACTCCAGGCGGCGCAGCCCGCCGAGGAGGAGGTCACGGCACTCGCGGGGCCCGACGTATCCGATGATTCCGCACATGAGAGAAGGTCAGCCTAGCTTCGCTTGGACGAGGTTCGCCAACCGATCAACGATCTCCTCGCACTCTTCCTCGCGCGGCGCCTCGACCATCACCCGCACGAGCGGCTCGGTGCCCGAGGGGCGGATCAGCACGCGGCCGCGCCCGTCCAGCCGCGCGGTCTCCTCCTCGACCGCAGCCCAGACCTCGGTCGCGTGCTCGATCGCCTCACGGTCGGCCACCCGAACGTTCACGAGCCGCTGAGGCAGCTTCTCCATGCCCTGGCGCTCGGAAAGGTCGCGCCCGGCGAGCGCCTCGAGGGTCAGCAGGGCAGCCGCGGTCCCGTCCCCGGCCGGGACGAAGCCCGTCTCGATGATGTGCCCCGACTGCTCGCCGCCCAGGCCCCAGCCGCGACGCAGTAGCTCCGCGAGCACGTGGCGGTCGCCCACCGGGGTCGTGGCCACCTCGATGCCGGCCGTCTGCATCGCCGTGTGGAAGCCGTAGTTGGTCATCACGGTCACGGCCACCCCGTTCCCCGGGAGGCCGGCCGTTCCGCGCAGGTGGAGCGCCGCCAGGGCCATCAGCTCGTCGCCGTCGACCACGCCCCCGGCGCGGTCGACCGCCAGCACGCGGTCGCCGTCGCCGTCGAAGGCGAAGCCCACGTGGTGGCCGTCCATCTTCTCCGTCAGCGCCTCGACGTGCGTGGAGCCGCAGCCGCGGTTGATGTTGCGCCCGTCCGGCTCGACGGCCAGCGCATCGACCTCCGCTCCCAGACGGCGGAAGATCTCCGGCGCCACGCGATGGGTCGCCCCGTTCGCGCAGTCGAGGAGTACGCGCTGGCCCGACAGGTCCAGGTCGCGAAAGCGGAGCTCCAGCGCTCGCAGGTAGTCGGACGCGGCGCCGTGCAGCTCGCGCACACGCCCGATGCGGGTTCCGGAGCCCGCGGCCAGAAGCCGCTCGATCTCGGCTTCCTGGTCGTCGTCGATCTTGGTCCCCGCGGGGCCGAAGAACTTGATGCCGTTGTCCTCGTAGGGGTTATGCGACGCGGAGACGACGGCCGCCAGATCGAGGCCGTAGCGGCGCACCAGCACGGCGGCCCCCGGTGTGGGCAGCACGCCACCGAGCAGCGCGTGCCCTCCCCCGGCCGCGATCCCGGCAGCAAGCGCCGCCTCCAGCATCTCACCCGACTCGCGCGTGTCGCGCACGATCAGGACCTGGGGCGCCTCGGCCTCCGCGATCGTGGCCGCGGCCCGGCCGAGGCCCAGGGCGAGATCCGCGGTCAGGTACTCGCCCGCGACCCCGCGGACCCCGTCCGTCCCGAAGAGGCCCACGCCGGTGTCAGCGCTTCGAGAACTGGGGCCGCTTGCGGGCCTTCTTGAGACCGGCCTTCTTGCGCTCCTTCACGCGCGGGTCGCGCGTGAGGTAGCCGCGGCGCTTGAGCTCGCCGCGCAGCGCCGGGTCGGCCTCCACGAGCGCCCGGGCCACGCCGTGGCGCAGCGCGCCGGCCTGAGCCGACACCCCGCCCCCGTGGACGCGGGCGACCACGTCCAGGCGCGTGTTGTAGCCGGCCGCCTCGAGCGGCTGCTGGGCCATTCTTTGCAGGCGCACGCGCGGGAAGTATTCGTCCAGGTGGCGCCCGTTGATCCGGTAGCTGCCCTCCCCCGGCCTGAGGATCACGCGGGCCACCGCGCTCTTGCGCTTGCCCGTCGCGTGGTAGCGGGCGTCGCGCGCGAGGTCCAGCGGCTGCCGCTCCACCGGCTCGGGCTCGGCGGGGGCCTCCTCGGCCGGCTCTGCGTCCTCGGCCGCAACCGGCGCCGCCTCATCTCCGGCGTACTCGTCGTACTGGCCGTACTCGCCCTCCGCCTCCGGCGCCTGCTCCTCGAGCACGAGATCGGGCTCGAGATGGGCCCCGGGAATGACCTCCTCTGAGGGACCGTCCTCCTTGGTGCGGCGGCGGCCGGGGCGCGGGCGCTCGCCTCGAGGCGCCTCGGCGGGCGCAGCCTCGTCGCTTTCGGGGGCCGCCGCCTCCTCGGCCTCCGGGGCCGCCGGCTCGTCGGCCTCGGGAGCGGCAGGCTCCTCGGCCTCCGGGGCCGCCTCCTCCTCGGCCTCGGGGGCCGCCTCCTCGGCCTCCGGGCGGGCTCCTCGGCCTCCGGGGCGGGCTCTGCAGCTTCTTCCGCGGGCTCCTGCGGCGGCACGGCGCCGGCCAGCTGGTCCGCGCCCTCGATCTCCGGCCCGGGGGCGCCCTCGCCGCTCTCGGGCGCGTCCTCGCCTGGCCGCTGCGGATCCTCGGACATCAAGCGTCCACCTCCATGGGCTCTGGCTTCTGCGCGACGTGGGGATGGTCGGGACCGGCATAGACCTTCAGCTTGCGCAGCTGGGCCCGGCCGAGCCGGTTGCGGGGGAGCATCCCCTTGACCGCCCGGCGGATCACCTCCTCCGGCCGGCGCTCGAGCATCTCGCCGAGCGTCCGGCTGCGCAGGCCGCCGGGATATCCGGAGTGGCGGTAGTACCGCTTCTCCTCGCGCTTCTTGCCGCTGACCGAGATCCGCTCCGCGTTCACCACGATCACGAAGTCGCCCACGTCCACGTGCGGCGTGTAGTCCGGCTTGCGCTTGCCGCGCAGCGCGTCGGCAATCTGGGTCGCGAGCCTGCCGAGCGTCCTGCCGCTCGCGTCGATGACGAGCCAGTTTCGCTCGCGGGTAGCCGGTGTCGCCACGTACGTCTTCATCACGAAGGGGCCGCCCTGAGGCGGCCGGAGCCGTAGTGTGGCAGACGCCGTCGCAGACCGACAAGCGGATGACTACCCATTCGCCGTCTCCGTGGTTATACTGCCGCGCCAATTGAAGTGCCTGCCGAGTCCTCGTGGCCGCCGCCGTGGTCCCGGGGAGCGGGGGAACCGTTCGGAGTCCGTCGAAAGACGGTCTTCGAGGGGCGAATCGACCGGATTGCCCTGGTCGTAGCGCTGCTCTTCAGGCGCGAGCCCGTCAGCTAACCCCGTAGGCCGGAAAGAAGAGAGGCCGAAGGAGTTGCGAGACATCCACGTTCCCGCTGGGCGAAGCCTAGGCGCACTCGCGCTGGGCCTCCTCGCCCTCGCCCCCGCCGCAAGCGCGCCCTCGAACGCGGCCGGGCGGCGGCGCGACGTACGCCGCCAAGCCGAAGGTGACCAAGGTCAGCTGCCTGCGCGAGTGCGGCTCCCGCAAGCGCGCCCAGGCCGGCAGCACGCTCAGGCTTCGCGGGACCAGTCTGGCCGGCGCAACCGAGGTCATTTTCCTCGGCAGCGTCGGCTCTCCGGACAACGCCGAGGTCGCGGTCAGCGCCACGAGGGACACCCGGCTCAGCGTGGAGGTCCCGATGGGCGCGGTGAGCGGCCCGCTCGCCGTCGTCACCAGCGACGGCATGCGCTCCCGGCGCACCGCCCCGGTCCCGATCCTGCCTCCGCCCGCGCCGACGGCCAACACGGAGCTCACGCCGGTGCCGGGCGCCCCGACGCTCGAGACGGGCACCAGCCGCACCAAGGCCTACGTGGACGCCCGCCGTGCGGTGACCTTCTCCTTCCGGCTCTCCGGAGCGGCCCCGGCCTCCCTGAACGTCGCGCTGGTCAGCGCGCAGACGGGCACGGCCGTCAAGACATGGGCCCCCGCCGCGACCGCGCCCGGCGAGGTCCAGAGCGTGACCTGGAGCGGAAAGATCGGGCGGACGGGTGCCCCTGCGGGCCGCTATTCCTTCCAGCTCACGGCAGCCACGGCGAACGGCGCCCAGGTCCGCAGCGCGCAGGCGAGCGGCTATCAGCGCGACGCCTTCGACCTCTACGACCACAAGTTCCCGATCCGCGGCAAGCACGATTTCGGCAGCTCGGGGTCCCGGTTCGGCGCCGGCCGCTCGGGCCACTCCCACCAGGGCCATGACGTCTTCGCGAAGTGCGGGACCCGCATGGTGGCCGCGCGTGGCGGCCGCGTGCAGTACCAGGGCTACCACAGCGCCGCCGGCAACTACATCGTGATCGACGGGGCGGGCACGAGCAACGACTACGTCTACATGCACCTTGCCGAGCCCAGCCCCTTCCGTGCGGGTGACCGCGTCTACACGGGGCAGCGGATCGGCGCCGTGGGCGAGACCGGCAACGCCCAGGGCTGCCACCTGCATTTCGAGCTCTGGGCCTCGCCCGGCTGGTACGACGGGGGCGACCCCTTCGACCCCCTCCCCTCGCTGCGCGCCTGGGATTCCTGGTCGTAGGATCCCCAAAAAGGGGGAAACCACGTGGCGAACTTCACGGTTGCGCGGCTGGAGGACATACCCGACGTCCTGGGCGACTATCCGGGCGAGATGCGCATGAGCTCGCTCGGGCTGGACGCCGAGCAGGTGGCCTTCACCTGGCGGCGCATGCCTCCCCAGACCGGCGGCAAGGGCAGCTATGGCCACCGTCACCGCACCCAGGAGGAGCTCTACTTCGTCTCCTCCGGGACGCTGCAGTTCAAGCTCGAGGACGACGTGATGGACCTCCCGGCCGGAACCCTGGTCCGGGTCGCGCCCGAGGTTGCGCGCTCGGTCTGGAACGAGGGCCCGGAGGATGCCGTGCTGATCATGGTCTCGGTCAAGGGCGGCGACCCGGGGAACGAGGTCGAGCAGGTGCCGGACTTCTGGCCCGCCTAGGGCCGGTTTAGCCCGGCTGGGGGCGCGAACACCGGTGCACTGCTGACTTTGCCCCCCACTGGGGGGTCAAGTCAGCACTGTGGAGCAGAAAGCGGCCGGCGGCTACTGACGCCACTCGCGCAGGCCGTCTCCCTGGGGGAGCGCCTCGTCCAACGCGAGGCAGGCCGCGGCGAAGGAGACGATCACCAGCACCAGCCCGGCCACGCCGTCCGTGCGGGTGACGCAGTACATCGCGACCACGGCCACGACGATCCAGCGCCACATCCGCCAGTTGGGCTCCCACGGCCGCCGGCGCTCGGGGCCCGGGTCGGGATCGTTGGCGTGGACGTAGGCGACGAACGGCATCCCATATCCAGGGTAAACCCAGCCGGCCGGCAGCGGCGGGATAATCTCGCGTCGTGTCAGCCGGAGCGTCGGAAGGCGGCCGGCAGGTCCGAAGCGCGGAGCTGGTCGGGGCCCTGTGCCTCGCGACCGACCTCGGCATGGGGTTTCCCTTCGAGCACGGCCTGCAGAGCACCGTGATCGCGATGCGGCTCGCCGAGCGCCTGGGCCTCGAGCGCGAGGACGTCTCGCAGACCTACTACGCCTGCCTGCTCTCCCATTCGGGGTGCACCACCGACGCGCACGTCACCCCTCAGGTCTTCGGCGACTCGCTCACGACCCATCTACATCCAGTCATATACGGGTCGGGACGCGAAATCTTTGCCGGACTGATGCGCGCGCTTCCCGACCCTGAGAGCCGCGGCGTGGCGCGCGCGGGCCAGATGGCCCGCCGGCTGCCTCGGCTGGTGCGGGAGCAGCGTCCGCACCTCACCGCGACGTGCGAGGTGGCGCGGATGCTTGCCGACGAGCTGAGCCTTCCTCGCGCGGTGCAGGAGGGCCTGCTCGCCTACCTGTACGAACGCTGGGACGGACACGGGCCGCTCCGCCGCGCCAAAGGCGACCAGATCCCGCTGCCGATGCGCATCGTGCCTCTGGCCGTGGACGCAGCCTTTCAACGCATGCTCGGAGGCGAGGAGCGCGTCGTGCGTCTCGTCCGCGAGCGCGCGGGGCACGCCTTCGACCCGGAGGTCGCCGCCTGCCTCATCGCCCATGCCGGCGAGATCCTGGGCGTGGGCGAGGACGCCTCGGTGTGGGACGAGACGCTGGCCTGCGAGCCGCGGCCGCACTTGGTGCTCGAGGGCGAGGCGCTCGATCGCGGGCTTGCGGCCATGGGCAACTTCGCCGATCTGATCTCGCCCTATCTCGCGGGTCACTCGACGGCCGTGGCGGAGCTGGCCGAGGCGGCGGCGCGACGGTGCCGGATAGATGAAGCCGGCGTGACGGCGCTTCGGCGCGCGGCCCTGGTCCACGACCTCGGCCGGGTGGCCGTCCACCCGCGGATCTGGGAGAAGCCCGGACCGCTCAACGCGGACGAGTGGGAGCAGGTCAGGCTTCATCCCTACCACTCCGAGCGGATCCTCGCCCGCTCGGAGTTCCTCGCGGAGCTCGCGCCGGTCGCCGGGGCCCACCACGAGCGGCTCGACGGCTCCGGCTACCACCGCGGAGCGGCCGGCGCGACGCTAGGGCTGCCGGCGCGGTTGCTCGCCGCCGCCGACGCCTACCACGCCATGACCGAGCCGCGGCCCCACCGGAAGGCGCTCCCTCCGGGCCGAGCGGCGGAGGTCCTGGGCGAGCAGGCCGGCGCCGGGCGACTGGACGCCGACGCGGTGAACGCGGTCATCGAGGCCGCCGGGCAGCGGGCGCCACGGATCGAACGCCCCGCCGGCCTGACCGAGCGGGAGGTGGAGATCGTCGGCATGCTGGCCCGCGGGCTCCAGACCAAGCAGGTCGCCCGCGCACTCGGCATCTCGGCCAAGACGGCGGACCGCCACATCCAGAACGCCTACCGCAAGATCGATGTCTCGACGCGTGCGGCGGCCACCCTGTTCGCGATGGAGCACGGGCTGGTCACATGGGGAGAACTCCCGATTGCCCGGCCGCCGCCTCGCTCGTAGCGTCGCCGCAATCGAGCAAGGAGGCCAGATGGGCGTGGACACGATCGAGGAGCAGCGGCGCGAGATATACGAGATCGCCGAGGCCATCGCACCGGGCTGGGAGCGCCGGCGGGCTCAGATCGAGGAGTTCGCCACCCCGGTCCGGGAATGGATGCTGCGCGAGCTCGCACCCCGGCGCGGCGACACCGTGCTCGAGCTTGCCGCCGGCGTGGGCGACACCGGCTTCGAGGCGGCCGCCATGGTCGGCGAAGCCGGCCGGCTGATCTCGACCGACTTCTCGCCCGCGATGCTCGCCGCGGCCCGTCGCCGCGGCACCGAGTTGGGCGTCGCGAACGTCGACTACCGCGTGATGGAGGCCGAGCGGATCGAGCTGGGCGACGACTCCGTCGACGGGGTCCTGTGCCGCTTCGGCTACATGCTGATGGCCGAACCAGCCCAGGCGCTCGCGGAGACGCGCCGCGTGCTGCGTCCCGGCGGCCGGGTGGCGCTGGCCGTATGGGGGGCTCCGGAGCAGAACCCGTTCGTCCTCACCATTGCGATCAGCCTCGTCCAGCACGGTCACATGCCGCCGCCCGAGCCTCCGGGACCGCCGGTCTTCAGCATGGCGAGCAGCGAGCGCACGGCGGCGTTGCTCGAAGGCGCCGGCTTCTCGAGCGTGCGGACCGAGGAGGTGCCGGTGCGCTTTCTGGCCCCGGACGCGGACGGGTACCTCGACTTCGTCGCCGACACCTCGGGGCCACTCGGGCTGGCCGTGCAAGTGCTCTCCGCGGCCGACCGCGAGGTGATCAAGGCCGAGGTCGAGGAGTCGCTCGCGCGCTTCGCGGGCGAAAAGGGCTACGAGATTCCCGGAGCTGCGCTGTGCGCGGTGGCGGAGTGAACGCCTCAGGTGGCCAGAGCTCGTCCGCGCCTGCGCCGTTACCGCGGGATGCGGATCAATACCTGGCGCTGCGACGGTCGTGTGTCGAGCGCCTGGGTGGTGATCACCACGCGCCTTCTCCCGGTAGCGGGCCCTGCGACGCGTGCCCGCAGCCGCACGGAGCGCGACCGGCGGGCGGCAAGCGCCCGGAACCGCCACCTGACCTCTCTGCGGCCGCTGCGCCGGCGCCGCACCGTGAGCTCGCGCGGCAGAATGGCGCGAACGATCACGTCGGAAGCGGTCGTCGGGCCGGGGTTCCTCACCTTGATCCTGAAGGTCGCGGTCCGACCGGCCCGGAGCCGACGCCGGCCGCCGACGGCGACCGCCAGCGCCTTGCGCCGCGGACTGCGCACCCGGTGCCGGCGGACGACCAGCCGTCGCACCGCCCCGACGCGGTTGCGGCGACAGCGCCAGTCCGGCCTGAGCCAGAGGACACGGGCGCGGCCGCCGGCCCTCACCCGCAGCCGCGTGCTCAGGGGGACCCCACCGGTGGCGAGATCGAGCCCCGGCCGCGTGCCGCGGCATGCCCCCGGGAGCGACACGCGCGCCCGGCGTACCCGCATTGCGATCGAGACGAACCCCGAGCGGACGCGCCTCAACCGCAGCCGGACCAGCGGGCCGCGACGGCGCCGGCTGGAGAACACGCGCGAGCCATCACTTCGGACCGCTCCGCCCGCGAGGCGCAGCGGCCGGCTGGGGCGGCGACGCACGAGCTCGCCTGCCGGCTCATGCAACAGGCGCTCGACGGAGACGGTCGCCCGCCGGAGCGGGACCGACCTCGGCAGTTCGACGCGGGTCCTCAGTCGGAGCGCGACCCCGCGACGGCCCACCGTCGTGGCGCTGCCGGCCGTGTGCGGCGTGTAGGTGGAGTCGACATACGGCGTCCCTACGTACGTCGGAAAGTTCCACGTTCGGTCGGTGGCCGGAGAATCCGAGATGCTCCTGTTCGGGTCCACCCCGAGGTTGCAATCGAACGTCCAGGCCTTCGTGCTGTCGTTGGGGTCGTAGACGCAGCCGTCGGACAGCGGAGCCCAGATCTTCGCGAGGCCGGAGTCCAGCGCCGTGTACGTGCAATCGTCCCGAAGGAGGAGGTTGACGTAGCAGGGCGAGCCCCATTGGAACGGCTTGTTGGGCACGGGGGGCGGACCGATCACCGTGAAATCCGTCGCCGAGCCCAGCATTCCCGCGGCATCCGTGGCGGGCGCCGTGCAGCGTTCGACACCCTGCGGTTGACTGTCGGCTTGGCATGAGGAGATGACGTACCTGACATAGAGCACCGGTAGGAGCTCTCGGTAGACCCAGAGAGCGAAGCCGAGGCCGCCGGAGCTTGCCATCGCGGCCGGGTCGAGCTTCCACGTCTGGAACTGGTGGAGCTCTCCAACCAACCGGAGCAGGTTGGCGTCTTGCCGTACGAGCTGACTCTGCTCGCGAATCGCCTTGTCGGTCTCGGAGGCCGCGTCCGCGAACTTCGTCTGCAGGTCGTTGTACGCGCCCGGGAAGGGATCGGTGAAGAGCGGGGAAGCCGACGGGATCAGCGAGAAGACCTCGGCGGCGGTCTCCACGAGCGCGGCCGCTGGCCCGGTCGCGGGGTCCAGGGCCAGGAAGGTCGCCGCGACAGTGAGCGACGCGGACAGCAACTCCCTCGGGTTGAGCTCGGTCTGGACGTTGCCCGCCGCCCCCAAGTTGAGCTTGGCGGCGATGGCCGAAAGTTGGGCAAGCTGCACAGCGAACAATTGCTGCCAGTTCGCGGCGAGCCCGGTGGCCGGGTCGTACAGGTACGACCACACGCTGCGCGCCCAGAAGATCTCGGCGAACATCTCGTTCAGGACGCTCGTCCAGTCGGTGGCGTTGAAGCCGCTGCTGCCCTGGGGCGGTGTGCAGGCTTGGTACTGGGGCGGCGACCCGGAGGCGTTCACGCAATTACCGAGCGTGACCAGGCCGTTCTGCAGTCTTGTCAGATCGTCCAGGCTGGGTGGACTCGCGTCCGCCCACACGTCACGCACGGTGCTCTCGGCAGGCGTGATGAGCCCCTGTGAGTGGGCCTGCTGGTTGAGCGCGTCGAAAGCGGTCTTCTGGCCGTCAGTGAAGTCGGCGTAGCCGTCCGCCAGGTAGCGCTCCCAGCCGCCGCTGCCGCGCCGGTTGTAGAACCAGGTGCGGATCCCGTAGGGGCCGCGGGCGACCACGTCGGCGCGCCGGTCGCCGTCTACGTCGCCGGTCTGGATCGTCGAGTAGTAGGAGCGGTCGAGGCCCCAGGGGTCGTCGGCCAGTGCCAGCGGCGTCTTCGGGGCCAGCTTGGACCAGGCCTTCGCGCCCGGGTCGTAGGACCAGGCGCCCAAGCCGTTCTGGTCGCGCGCAAGCGCCTCGGCGCGGCCGTCGCCGTTGATGTCGGCGAACTGGATCGTCTCCCAGTACTTCTGCGCGGTGTAGCCGCCTGCATCGGAGAGATCGGCCAGCGTCTGGAGCCGGCCCCAGGCGTCGGGCGTGTCGCCCTGGTAGCGAAGCGTTCGCACGCCGTCGCTGGCGCGGCCCAACAGCTCTTCGCGACCGTTGCCGTTGACGTCGGCCAACTGGATCGTGCCGTAGTAGGCGGGGCCCGTACCGAAACACGTGGTGCCGGGGCTCGTGAAGGGGCAGTCCGGCTGCTCCAGCTCGTCGGTGAACGGGCTGGAGAACCTGTTCATCCGACTCCACGTGCCGGACCTGAGCTTGTAGACGCTGATCCCCACATCGTCGCGCCCGATCAGCTCCTGTCGGCGGTCGCCGTCGACGTTGGCGGCCTGCAAGGAGGTGTAGTACGCCGGCAGCTTGCCGCCGTCCGTGTCGCCGAGGAAGTTCAGATCGGGCAGCCGCACCCAACCCGAGGCGGTCCACCTGACCCCCACTATGCCGTTGCCTTGGCGGCCTATGACCTCGGCGTCGCCGTCCCCATCGAAATCACCGGTCTGGATCGTCGTGTAGTGCGAGGGATCGTCGTGCTCGGCGCCGATGAAGGTGTGTGACTGGTCGGGAAGCTGTTGCCAGCTGCCCTGCCCGCTCGCGGCGCCGGGGGTGAACTTGAACTGGATCAGCCCGTCGGCGCTGCGGCCCAGGATCTCCGCGCGCTTGTCGCCGTCGATGTCGGCCGCCTGGATCGTGTCGTAGTACTGCGGCAGCGTCCAGTCGGTCGCCGGCGGCTTCGGGTTCGCCGTCGTGAGCGGCGGCGAGTCCGCAAACGCCGTGACCATGAGCGGCCCGTTTTTCGCGTCGACCTGCGGCCGCCACTGGCCGCGCGCCTTGTCGAACACGTGGACGGCCACCCCACCCGGGGTGCGGGCCAGCAGCTCGTCGTCGCCGTCGCCGTCGACGTCCGCCAGCTGGATCGTCTCGTACTGCTCCGGATGGGTCCAGCCCCCGGCATCCCCCCAACCGGGCAGCACGAAAGTCGGCCCGCACGGCCCCGTGTACGGCGGGCTCACCTGCGGACAGATCTTGCTCTGGGCCGGCGCGGGCGCGGCGCCGGGCCCGAGCGCGAGCGCGACCGCCGCCACGACCGGAAGCGCCCGTCCGAGTCGCCGGGCCTGACGGAGGAGACCGCTAGCGGGAGGCGACAAGAGACCTCCCCGCCCCCCGCTGGAGGGGCGCCGCCCGCGACCGCTCCCGCTTCCTCGGAGCCCTGAGCCTGATCACCGCCGTCCGCCGGCTGCGGTTGCCCGCCGCGTGCAGCGCCCTCGCCGCCACCCTCACCCGCAGCCGGCCGCGCTGCCTCAGCACCCGGAGCGTCCGCCGCGAGAGCCTGACCCGCACGCGGCCGGACTTGGCGCCGCCCAGCGTCTTGCGCCCGCGAGCGATCACCGCGGCCGAGCCGAGTCGGCGAAACGCCACCCGCACCCGGCAGCGGTCGCGCCGGGTAGGGCAGCGCACCCGGATCCGGGCGAGGCCGCGGCGGCCGACGCGGACCGCCCGGCGCGCCAGTTTGATCGCCCGCCCGGTCTTCGTGGCAAGGTCCGGGCTGACCGCTATCGCAAACGCGAACTGGCCGGCCGGGACCGTCGCCGGGTTCTTCGGGGACAGCGCCCCACCTGCCTGCACGTCGTACTGGGAGACCGTCCCGCTGTCCAGGTTGGTTACGTACAGCGAGGTGCCGTCCGCGCTCATCGCCAAGCCGGTCGGCTCGACGCCCGTGTCAACGGTCGCCGGGGCCTTCGGCGACAGCGCCCCGCTGCTCGCATCGACGCTGTACTGGGACACCGAATCGCTGCCCTGATTCGCGACGTACACCGATCTGCCGTCAGGGCTCGTCGTGACGCCGAGCGGCAGCGCACCCGTTGCCACCGTGGCCGGGCTCTTCGCGGACAGCGCGCCGGCCTGCCCGGCGCTGTACTGGGATACCGTGCCGCCGCTCGCGTTCGTGACGTAGACCGACTTGCCGTCTGCGCTCACGGCGACCCCGAAGGGGGAGTCGCCGGCCGCTACGGTGGGGGGGTTCTTGGCCGTCAGCGCCCCGTTCGCGCCGAAGTCGTACTGAGACACCGTGTCGCTGCCGCGGTTGGTGACGTAGACGGACTTGTTGCCCGCGCTCGGGCTCACGGCCACGCCGAAGGGGAAGGTGCCGGCGGCGACGGTCGCCGGGTTCTTGGCCGCGAGCGCCCCGTCCGCGCCGATGTCGTACTGGGAGACGGAGCCGTCGCCCTGGTTTGCGACATAGACCGACTTGCCGTCCGGACTCACCGCAACCGAGCGCGGGACACTGCCCGCCGGCGCGCTTGCGGGACTCTTGTAAGAGAGCAACCCCCCCAACCCCAGGTCGTACTGCGTGACCCCGTCGCCCTGGACCGCGCGCCGGGTGTCCGCCACGTAGACGGACTTGCCGTCCGGGCTCACCGCCACGCCGGGTGTCTGTCCCCCCGCGAGGACCGTGGGCGGGGAGAGCGGCGCAAGCGCGCCTACCGGAGTTGTGTCGTACTGGCTCACCGTGTTCGACTCTGAATTTGCGACATACACCGACCGGCCGTCCGGTCTCACGGCGATCCCGAGCGGCTGTTGGCCGGTGGCCACGGTCGTGGGGCTCTTGGGCGATAGCGCCCCGCCCGCGCCGATGTCGTACTGGAAGGCCGAGCCGCCCTTCGCGTCGGTCACGTAGGCGGACCGCCCGTCCGGGCCCACCGTGACGCCGGTCGGCTGGCCGGCTGCGGCCAACCTCGATGTGCTCTTGGGTGATAGTGCGCCGCCCGCACCGATGTCGTACTGGGAGACCGAGCCGCCAATCGGGTCGGTGACGTATGCGGACCCCCCGTCCGGGCTCACCGCGATCCCGCTCGGCGCGCCGCCCGTGGCCAACGTCGCCGGGCTCTTGGGCGTTAGCGCCCCGCCCGCACCGACGTCGTACTGGGAGATCGAGCCGCCTACGTTGAGTACGTAGGCCGACTTTCCAGCAGCGGCGACGGCGTAGGGGTATTGGCCGGCAGCCACGGTGGCAGGGCTCTTGGGGGAGAGCGCCCCGTCCGCGCCCACGTCGTACTGGGAAACGTTGTTGCTGCCGAGGTTAGGGACGTAGACCGACTTGCCGTCCGGGCTCACCGCGATGCCGTTGGGCAACGAACCGGTCGCCACGGTGGGGATGCGCTTGGGCGACAGCGCCCCGTTTGCCCCTACGTCGTACTGAGAGACTCCGCCGCCGGTGTTCACGACGTAGACGGATTTGCCGTCCGGGCTGACCGCCAGCGCCTCTGGCTGGTCGCCGGCGGGCACGGTCGTGGGGTTCTTGGGCGAGAGCGTCCCACCCGCGCCGACGTCATATTGAGTCACCGAGCGGCCGCTTGAATTGGTGACGTAGACCGACTTCCCGTCCGGGTTCACCGCAACGCCGTTCGGGTAAGTGCCGCCGCTAGCCACCGTTGCCGGGCTCTTGGGCGTGAGCGCCCCGCCCCCGAGGTCGAACTGGGAGATCGTGCCGCCGAGGTTCGCGACGTAGGCGAACGACGCGCCCTCAGCCGGCGCCGCCCACGCGAGCGTGGCGGCGCCCATCAGCGCGGCCAAGCAGATGCCGGCCCGGCGAGCCTTGAGCCAAAGATCTGGTCCGACTGCCCAGTCTGCCTGCACTGGCCACCCTTCGATCCGCGAGTTCAGTGACCCTTGTGGCGACCCTACCGTCCTGTTGGGGTACTGCGCAACCCGGCCCTCCCGGGGCGCTCCCCGCGGCCTGGTCAGGCGGCTGGCAGCGCGCGCCGCCTGCGCTCGAGGAACTCGCGCTCGGCCGTGTTCTCCGCGCGCTCGCTCGCGGCCTCGTACGCCAGCGCCGCCTCGGGGTAGCGACCCAAGCGCCGGAGCAGGTCGGCGCGGATGGCGTGAAAGAGGTGGTAGCCATCGAGGTCGAGCCCGTCGACGAGGGTGAGCGCCGTCTCCGGTCCCTGGACCTCGGCCACGGCGACGGCGCGGTTGAGGGCGACCACCGGGCTGGGAGCGACCGCCATCAGCTGGTCATACAGCTGCAGGATCTGAGACCAGTCGGTGGCGGCCGTGGTGGGCGCGTCGCTGTGCACGGCGGCGATCGCCGCCTGGATCTGGTATGGGCCCGGCTGGCCCCGGCGCAGGCAGCGCCGGACGATGGCCTGACCTTCGGCGATCAGGTCGCGATCCCAGCGGCCGCGGTCCTGGTCGGACAGCAGCACGAGCTCACCCTCCGGGGTGGTGCGCGCCGCCCGCCGCGACTCGAGGAGCAGCATCAGGGCGAGCAGCCCCAGGACCTCCGGCTCGTCGGGCATCAGCTCCGCCAGGAGCCGTCCGAGGCGGATGGCCTCCGCGCAGAGCTCCTGGCGGACGAGGCTGTCGCCCGAGCTCGCGGTGTGGCCCTCGTTGAAGACGAGGTAGATGACGGCGAGCACGGCGCGAAGGCGGGCAGGAAGGTCGGCCTCCTCCGGGACCCGGTACGGGATGTTCGCGTCGCGGATCTTGGCCTTGGCCCGGACCAGCCGCTGGGCCATGGTCGTCTCGGGCACCAGGAAGGCGCGGGCGATGTCCGCGGTCGTGAGGCCGCCCAGCAGCCGCAGCGTCAACGCCACCTGAGCGGCGGGAGCGAGCGCGGGGTGACAGCAGGTGAAGATCAGGCGCAGCCGGTCGTCGCGCACGGCGCCCTCCTCGACCGGCTCGTCGCGAGCGTGCAGCAGCGCGGCCTGGGCGTGCCGGTCCTCTCGCGAGGCCTCGCGGCGAAGGCGGTCGATCGCCCGGTTGCGCGCGGTGGTGATGATCCATCCCGCCGGGCTCGGGGGCGACCCGGTCGACGGCCAGCGTCGCACCGCCGCCACGAACGCCTCCTGTACCGCCTCCTCGGCAATGTCGATGTCGCCGAAGACGCGGACCAGGACGGCGACCGCGCGCGCGTGCTCCTCGCGGAAGACACGCTCGATCTCCGAGGCAGCGAGGCCCGAGGTCAGTGGTCGCCCTGGTCCTGGAACGGCCGTACCTCAACCGGGAGGGTGGTCGCGGAGGCGAGCTTGCGGGCCCACTCGAGGGCGGAATCGAGGTCGGGCGCCCTGATGATCGAGAGGCCGCCGATGTGCTCCTTGCCCTCGGTGTAGGGGCCGTCGGTCATGAGCACGTCGCCGCCCGCGACCCGGACGACGGTGGCACTGCTCGGCGAATGAAGGCCGCCGGCGAAGACCCACGCGCCGGCGGATCTCATCTCCTCGTTGAGGGCGGCCAGGTTGCGCATGACCTCGTCCATGTCGACCGACGGCGGGGGAGGTCCGTCGGGTTGCTGGATGCTCAGGAGGTACTGGTTCACCGGGTCTCCCTCCCTAGGTCGTCTCGCCGGCAGGCTGGTAGGTGAGGATCACGCCACCGGTGCGCGTGGGCCTGGAGTCGACGAGCTTCAGCTTCCTGACCCGCTCGCTCTCACCGAACAGCCGCTTGCCGCTTCCCAGCACGATCGGGAACACCGCAATGGAGTACTCGTCGACCAGGTCGTGTGCGATGAGCGTCTGAACGAGCTCACCGCTCCCGAGCACGGCGATGTCGCCGCCCGCCTGCTCCTTGAGGTCGGCCACCGCCTCGGCAACCTCACCCTCCAGCAGGGTCGAGTTTCGCCACTCGACATCCCGAAGGGTCCTGGAGGCTACGTACTTCGGATTGCTGTTCAAGTGCCGGGCGTACGGGTCGTCGTCGGGCATGTTGGGCCAGTGGGCGGCCATCTTCTCGTAGGTCTTCCTTCCGAAGAGGTAGGCGTCGGTCGCAGCCATGCCCTCGGCCGCGGAGGCCCCGAGCACCTCGTCGAAATACGGCCGCTGCCAGCCGCCGTGGCGGAACCCGCCCTCGGTGTCCTCCTCGGGCCCACCGGGTGCCTGCATCACGCCGTCCAGGGACAGGAACTCGATCACGCGGAGTGTCCTCACGTCCACATTCTCCTCTCGAATTCATCGCTTTCACCCTCTACACGAAGGGCGGCCGCTCAGATCGACACGCGTGTGTGGGACGCTTTTTGGCGTGGACCTGGTCGAGCGGCTGGTGCGAATCGACGTCTCGGCGCTGTCGGATGCCGACAAGACGCTGCCCATCGTCGATTCCGCGGTCCGGGCGATGATCCCCGACGTGCGCGTGGCCGGACCGGCGTTCACGGTGACCGCGGAGAACGACCACCTGCCGGTGTTGGACGCCCTGGCCGAAGCCGCGCCCGGGGACGTGCTGGTGATCGCCGCCAACGCCGGGTCGCGCGCCGTCTTCGGCGAGCTGTTCGCGACCGAGGCGCGGCGGCGCGGGCTCGCCGGGATCGTCGCCGACGGGTTCTGCCGCGACCTGCGGGGCCTGCGCCACATCGGGCTGCCGGTGTTCGCGCGGGGCACGACTCCGCGCGCGGGGACCACCGTGTCGCGCTCCCCGCTGGGGGCGACGATCACCTGCGGCGGCGTGGAGGTCTCGCCCGGCGACATCGTGTTCGGCGACGACGACGGGCTCCTGATCGCCTCGGCGGAGCGGATCGCCTCCGCCCTGGAGACCGCGGAGCTCATCGGGCGCAGCGAGCAGGCGATCCTGGCCGCTCAAGCTCGCGGCGAGGCCCTGCACGACCTGACCAATCACCGTGAGCACGTCGCCGCGCTCGACCGCGGCGAGGCCAGTGACCTGGCCTTCCGGGTCGATGACTGACTTCGCCCACGCCTTCGCGCGCAGGACGCAGCTCCCCGGCGGGAGCGAGCTGGCCACGATCCTCGCCGGGAGCCCACCGGGCGTGCTGTCGATGACGGGCGGCTTTCCCAATGCCGCGACCTTTCCGACCGACGAGGTCGACGAGATCGCCGGGCGGCTGGTGCGCGAGGACGCCTCCGTCGCGCTGCAGTACACCCCGTGCGAGGGGCTCGGGAGCGTGCGCGAGTACCTGATCGACCGCCAGGAGCAGCTGCAGGGCCGGCGTCCCGAGCGCGCGGAGCTGATCGTGACCAGCGGCGGCATGGAATGCATAACGCTGATGTGCCAGGCGCTGATCGATCCGGGCGACCCAATCGTCCTCGAAGCGCCGACCTACCTGGCCGCGCTGATGGCCTTCGGCCGGGCGGAGGCCGAGCCGGTCCCGATCGAAATGGACGACGACGGCCTGCGCGTGGATGCTCTCGCAGAACGCCTTGAAGCCGGCCTGCACCCCAAGTTCGTCTACGCGATCCCGGAGTACCAGAACCCGACCGGCCGGACGCTGCCGCTGGACCGCCGCCGCGAGCTCGTCGAGCTGTGCCGCCGGCATCACGTGCTTGTCCTCGAAGACGTCGCCTACCGCGAGCTGTCCTTCGACGGAACCGGGCTGCCGACACTGTGGTCGCTCGCGCCCGACATCGTGCTGCAGGCGGGAACGTTCTCCAAGAGCTTCTTCCCGGGCGTGCGCCTCGGCTGGGCCGTCGGCCCGCCCGACGTGGTGGCCGAGCTTGCGGCGGCCAAGCAGAACACCGACCAGTGCGCCGGCGGTCTCGGACAACGCCTGGTCGAGGAGTACGGCCGCAACGGAGGCTTCGAGCGCCACCTGCCGGCGGCCCGGGCACTGTACGCGTCGCACTGGGCGGCGCTGTCGGCGGCGCTCGAGCGCCACATGCCCGACGAGGTGGAATGGACCGAGCCGACGGGCGGCTTTCTCACGTGGCTCACGCTTCCGGAGGAGCTCGACACGATGGCCATGCGCCCCGCCGCCCTCGCAGCCGGGGTGGCCTACGTACCCGGCCCGCCGTTCCACGTCGGCGACAACGGCCACCACACGCTGCGGCTGTCGTTCAGCCATCTGACCGAGAGCGAGCTCGAGACCGCGGTCGAGCGCCTGGCGGCCGTTGTCCGCGGCCCGCTCGAGCAGGCGAACGCCCGGCCCCGTGTGGGGCGCCGCTAAGGGGCGGAGCTCATCACCCGGCGTAGGGTGTGGAAAATGGACGATTTCCTGCTCACCGGTGGCTGCAACTGCGGCGCCGTCCGGTTCGAGGTGACCGAGCCGCTCGTCGTCGCGAGCTATTGCCACTGCAAGCGCTGCCAGCGGCGCAGCGGAGCCGCGGCGGCGGCGAACGCGCATCCCGCCCCGGACGCGTTTCGGATAGTCGCGGGCCAGGACCGGCTCCGCATGTGGCAGCCGGAGGGCGGGGGCGAGAAGTGGTTCTGCGGCGACTGTGGCTCGGCAATATTCGGCCGTAATCCGAATCACGCCGATCCGATCGGCATCCGGATGGGGGCCTTCGACGACGACCCGGGGATCCGGCCGAGCGTGCGCCAGTTCGTGGCCTACGCCGCGGCGTGGGAGCCGGTCCCCGACGACGGACTGCCTCGCCACCCCGAGAGTCGCCACGCGCGGAGCTGACAGGCCACCGGCGAACGCCGAGCGAGGACATAGACTCGGCCGGTGGACATCGTCCTGGCGCTGGTCGCTGCGTTCTTCTTCGCCCTCGGACTGGTGCTCCAGGAGAAAGCGGCCTCGAGACAGCCGGACAGCGCGGTGGGCGCGGGATTCCTGGTACGCCTGATACGCAATCCCCTCTGGCTGCTCGGCACCGCCTCACAGGCGGTCGGCTTCGTGGCGCAGGCGATCGCGCTCGGCATCGGACGCATCGTCATCGTGCAGCCGTTGCTCGTCGCGACGATCGTGTTCTCGCTGCCGATCGCGCGCGTGGTGAGCGGGCGTCCGATCAACCGCCTCGAGTGGATCGGCGCTCTGATCGTCAGCGGGGGTCTCGCTGCGCTGCTGATCGTCAGCAAGACCGACGCGGGCCGTGACGACGCCTCCTTCGGCCTCTGGATGGCGGTCAGCGCAGTCTGCGTCGGCATAGCCGGGCTCCTGTTCGTTCTCGCCCGCGGGCGCAGCCCCGCAGTCCGCGCCGGGCTCCTCGGCACGGCGGCGGGCATCCTCTTCGGCCTCACCGCGGCATTGACCAAGACAACGGTGGCGCGCTTCGACGAGGGTGTGCTGGAGGTCGTGTTGGACTGGCACCTCTACGCGCTGATCGTCCTCAGCGTCGCCGCCGTCTGGCTCCAGCAGGCCGCGCTTCAGACCGGCGCGCTCGCGGCTGCCGTTGCCTCGACCATGGCCTTCGATCCGCTGTCTAGCATCCCGCTGGGCATCATCGTGTTCGACGAGCAACTGCACGAGACCGCGCTCGGGATCGCCGTCTCCCTCCTCGCGCTCGCGGTCACGCTCCTCGGGCTCGTGCTGCTCGCCCGGGCCAAGGGGGCCGAGCCCCCGCTCAAGCCCCGGCTGGCGCCCGCCGCGGCGACCTGACGCCAGCGGCGGCAGCTCGGCTTGCCCCGCGCGGCTGCCGGGGCTAGGGTCGCCCAGGTGGAGCCCGAGGACTACCGTCGAGCCAGTCGCGGAGTCTGGGAGGCGATGGCTCCGGGCTGGCAGCGCTGGCGTGCGCAGCTGGAGGACGCGCTGACGCCGGTGCGTGAGTGGCTGGTGGCCCAACTGGCGCCGCGGCCGGGCGAGGTGGTGCTCGAGCTCAGCGCAGGAGCAGGCGACACCGGGTTCGCTGTCGCAACGATGGTGGGCGAGCGCGGCAGGCTGATCTCGTCGGACTTCTCGCCCGAGATGGTCGAGGTGGCCCGCCGCCGCGGCGCCGAGCTGGGGCTGGGAAACGTGGACTATCGGGCGATCGACGCGGAACGCATCGAGCTCGAAGCCGGTGCGGTCGACGGCGTCGTCTGCCAGAACGGCTACATGCTGATGGCCGATCCGGCCGGGGCGCTCGCCGAAACGCGGCGCGTGCTGCGTCCCGGCGGGCGCTTGGCGCTGTCGGTGTGGGGCGCGCCGGAGCGGAATCCGTGGGCGTCGATCGGAGCGCGGATCCTCATTGAGCGCGGGCACGTGCCACCACCGGAGCCCGGGGCCCCGGGGATCTTCAGCATGGCGGAGCGAAGAACGCACGCGTGCGCTGCTGGAGGGCGCGGGCTTCCGGCACCTGCGCACCGAGGAGGTGCCGGTGCGTTTCGGCTTCCGCGACCTCGACGACTACGAGCGCTGGGTGATGGACGTTGCGGGACCGCTTGCGATGGTGGTGCGCGCCCTGCCCGAAGATGAGCGCCACGCGCTGAGGCAACGGCTGGAACAGGAGTTCGCCCGCTTCGCCGTCGGCCGCGGCTACGAGCTTCCCGGCGCCGCCCTCTGCGCGGCGGCGGGTTGAGCGCCGCCGGGCCGCGCCTCGGGCGCTCTGCGCGAGCGCGAGATACCCGAGGTCGAGTGGCAGCAGCATCGAGGACGGCTCACGCCGCATCACCGGCGTCTATCGGCTACGGGCTGGGAGGATCGTGCGCTTCGAGGCCTACCTCGATCCAGCCGAAGCACGGCAAGCCGCGGGGCTGCGCCGGTAGGGTGGAGCCAAGCGGCCCAAGAATGTCCGATAGAGACCCGCATAACCCGAGTGGGGAATCCGTCAGGAGCCCGGGCCCGGTGCGGGCCTTCCTCCGCCGGGTGACGAGTTTGATCGGAACGATTCCGTTCAATCCCACGACCCTGCTCTGGGACAACGCTCGCAAGGACGAGCGCGCGCGGCGGCGGCAAGATCACTAGCGCCGGCGGCCTGGATCGGCGAATGACCGAGTCGCAGTCGCGACGGGACATCCGGATCCGGTCCGAAGACCTGCGAGCGGTGCTTCCCGCGCCAGGAGGAAGCCGGACGTTCGGCGCCTAGGTCAGCGCCGGGCGAGCGCGGCGCAGGCGGCGCGGGCAAACGCCCGCCGCAGGGTCCGGAAGCGAGGCCCGCCGGGGTCAACCTCGTTGAGCTGACCGCTGACGGATACGGTCGCGGAGCGGCGACCGTCGGAGCTCGCCGCAGCGAACTGCGTGTAGCCCGGGAAGTTGCCGGTGTGCCCGTAGACGGTCCCGCAGCGCAGGCGGTAGCGGAAGAGCGCCAGGCCTGCGGAGTTGCGGCCCGGCCCGGTCGGCTCTGAGTGCCCCTCGGTCCAGCGGCGCTGCTTGCGCTGCAGCCTCGGGCCGAAGAGGCGGCCCTTGACGTAGCCGCGGATGAACCGTCCGAGCTCGGCCGCCGTCGACACTATGCCTCCGGAGGCCCATACGCCCGACATCCCGACGGCCTCGCTGATGTCCTCCGGCGGCTGCGACTTGATGTCGTAGCCGTGGGCGAACGGTCGCGGAAGCAGCGGTCCGCTGGGAAGGCTGGTTTCCGACAACCGCAGCGGCGAGTAGACGTGGCTGCGCAGCAGTCGCTCGTAGGACCGGTCGGTTTCGGCCTCAGCCATCAGGGCGACCACGATGTTGTCCGTGTTCGAGTACTCGTAGGAGGAGCCGGGCCTGAACTGCAGCGGCCTGTCCGCGACGTAGGCGATCAGGTCTTGCGGGGTGAAGCGTCGAAGCGGGTCAGCACCCAGGTCGGCCAGATACCGGGGGCTCTCGGTGTAGTTGGGGAGTCCGCTCCTGTGGTGGAGAGCCTGGCCCAGCGTGACCGCCCGCCAGGCCCGCGGCAGACCCGGTAGCAGCTCGCCGATCGTGTCGTCGAGCTCGAGCCGGCCGCGGCTCACGAGCGAGAGCGCCACCGCTCCACTGAAGGCCTTCGAGGTGCTTGCCAGCCGCATGTGGTCGAAGGGCCGCCAGCGGCGTCCGGTCGCGCGATCGGCGACCCCCGCGCGGTGCACGAACGTCCTCCCGCCACGCCGGACGAGCGAGATCGCGCCCGGTGGCCCCGCGGTCTCCACCACCCTGTCCAGCGCCCGGTCGAGCGCCCGGTCCGCCCGCGCGGGTGACGCGGCGGCCGCCGGCGAGACGACCCCCAGGCTCAGCGCGACCGTGGCCAGGGCAAGTGTGTAGACAGACCGGTCTCGTGACACGGCGGCGATCATCTCCAGCTCAGGCTTCGTTTGTCAAGGTGCGCGCTCCCTGTGGAGCGGGAATATGGCGCGAGTGCGGGGCGACCGGCTTGTGCCCTGGAGGTGTGCACGCTCGTATGGCTCGGATTGCGCTCAGACCGTCTGGCGCCGAGCCAGCCTCGCGAGCCCGGACGTCGAGGGGTTCCTGACGTTCCGTCCCACTAGGGGACGTTTCTTCAGGGACCCCCCCGGACAGGCGGGCGGTGCGCGGCGAGGCGCCACAGCAGCTCGGCGAGGACGAGGCCGACGACGATCCCGAGTGCGCTCCAGGCGGCGCGCTCGAGCGCGACGGCCACGCCCTGGTAGTCGACCGCGCTGATCGT
The DNA here is from genome assembly GCA_963821275.1 of uncultured Thermoleophilaceae bacterium. Lineage (GTDB taxonomy): Bacteria > Actinomycetota > Thermoleophilia > Solirubrobacterales > Thermoleophilaceae > JACVRW01. Next base: position 130,073 of record CAWGDF010000009.1, on the reverse strand, counting down.
GAGCAGCGCCGTCGGTGTGAGCAGCACGACCAGCCAGAAGTAGCCGCGGGAGAACAGGGCGAAGAGACCGAACGCGGCGACGCCCTGCGCGGCGACCATCAGCCAGGTCTCGCCCGTCGCGATCGTCAGCAGGGCGATCACGGCGGTTCCGACGAACGTGCCGGCGGCGCGTTGCACTGCTCGCACGTCGCTCGCGTGCTCGTCCGGCTGCAGCACGGCCAGCACCGTGAGCGGGACCCAGTAGCCGTGCTCGAGCTCCAGCAGCTGGTAGAGGAGCGTCGTTGCGGCGACGATCGACGCGAGCCGCAGGGCGTGGGCGCGCAGCAGCGCGTCGCCGGTGATCGCGTCGCGGAATTGTCGCGCGCCCGCGAGGAGCAGCTTGGGGAGCGGCGTGGCCGCCGGCTTCGGCGGCGGAGCGTCGCGTGCGTACGCGGCGACCATCAGGACGACTCCGGCAGCGGATCCCAGCGCGAACCACAGCACCCGCGACCCGACGTCGAGCGGTGCCGCCGGGAGGCCGTTCGTGATCACGTAGATCGCGCCGGCCACGAAGCCGGCCAGGCCACCGTCGTGGCCGAACGTGCGCAGGAACGAGGCGAGCCAGACCAACACCAACGCAACCGCGGCCGAGGCCACGACGCTGGTCTGGACCGCGGTCGCGAGCGCAACCGACACACAGCACAAGAGGGATGCGCCGGTGCCCCATCCGAGACGCTGGCGCAACGCTCCGCGCGGCACGGCGAGCGCCGCGTTGAGCCCACCGAAGCAGGCCACGACGCCGATCGCCGGCTCGTCCGCCGCGATACCGAGCGCCAGCGGCGTGCAGCACGCCAGCCCGCCGGCGAGGCCGGCGAGCGGGTCGATGCCCCGCCGCTCGACGCGGAACGCCTCCACCCACAGTTCGCCCACCCGTATGCGTTGGGCCATCGAGTCCTCAGCCGGCGCCGGCCGGGTCGCAGTTCGCCTCGAGGCTCTTGGCGAGCATCCCTTCCAGGCTGCGCTCGGCGGTGCGGCGGAGGCCCCGGCCGCGCTCGGGGATCCGGGCCTGAACCGTGCGCCATCGCACCGGAATGGACAGCGCCTTCCGCACATCTCCCGAGAGGACATCCCAAGATCCCTGGAGGTCAGTCATGACGCTCACATCTTCCACCCGCTCCCGCCTGGTAACGCTTGGCCTGGCTTCGGCGCTCGCGCTCGGCGCCGGCGCGGTCCCCGCATCGCTCGCCCCCGACGCGAAGGCCGGAACCCCCGCTGTCAGCGAGTTGGTCGTGACGAAGTACATGGACAAGGCATCATCCGACCTGGCCGGCTACAGCTCCCACCCGTAGCGTCCCGACTATCGGCGGCGGGCGAGAACCCAGAGATAGTCGACGTCGCGGTCGCCTTCGAACTGTGTCTGCACCTCGCTGTCTTCGATCTCGAAGCCGGCCACCTCAACCAGCTCGAGAGTGGTGTCGGCGTCGAAGTTGCTGAAGAACATGGGCTCGCCCAACCAATCGCCGACCCGGCCGGCCTCGTCGTAGGGTTCGATGGTGAACAGCAGGCGGCCCCCAGACCTCAGCCAACGGTGCCAGCGCCTGAAGACCGCGGCGTGCTGCTCGCGCGGCACGTGCTCGATGACGTACAACGCCGCGATCGCATCAAACGGCTCGACCGAGAAATCGACGTCCATGAGATCCGCGTGCACGAACCTCGCCTCGGGAACCGCGCGCCGAGCGCGCTCGATCTGGACCGCCGAGATGTCGACTCCGATCGGGTGATGGCGCTGCGCCATCCGCTGAGTGGCCGGAACACCATTGCCGCAGCCCACATCGAGCACTCGACTGCCGTCGGGTAACGCATCGAGCAGCCGGTCCAGCCATTCCAGCCGCGGCCATGCCCCGACGTCACCCTCCAACCGGGCATAGCGATCAGCCACCAAGTCATACCCACGCTCCACCAGAGAGCGGTTTGCGATTGAGCGGGCTCGGGCCACGTCGTGTCGGTTAGTGGGCAGCTTCGGTCCACCCCGCCCCGGTGGGACTGAATCCTGTGGCGCCCTGGCTGCCGACGACGGTGTAGCCCCTGCCGCGGTTGTCGATGGATATCACCCCGGTCTGCTCGCCGCTGCTCCACGGTATCTCCGCGCGCCAGGTACATGAGCAACGCTCGGTCGACGCGATGATCTGCAGCAGCAGTGGGTCGGTCACCGAGACGGTCCAGGGGAACCTGATCGGCTTGTACGAACTCCGCGTCGCGCCGGTGGCCGGATCCACTTCCGCTTCGGGGTCGTCGGCGGTACCCGTGACAGCGACCGGCTGGCGGTCGAGATCGGCCCGGACGTAGCGACCGGATATCGGACCGCCGCAGGGCTGGACAAAGATTGCGCCGCGGGGACGGGGCCGGCGCTCAACCGTGAAATCGATGCCGGTCAGGGTGACTGTGCGAGAGGACTCGCCCTGGATCGAGACCTGGACCACGCTCGCATCCGCGACCGCACCGCGGTTTGCGCTCCGAAAGGCCCCCCAGTCCGCGATTGGACCCGAGTTCGCGCCCGAGACAAGACGCCGCGCCTGTCTCTCGGGAATGAACAAGGGCGTGCCGCACCCGTTTAGCTCCTCACTCGCCGAGTACGAAACGGGCTCTCGCTCCTCGTCGCCGCCGCCGAACAGCTCCAACACAGCAGACCCCAAGCCGGTTCCGATGGCCGTCACCATCGCGACCAGCAGAGCGGTGCCGAGAACACCGGCGAATTTCCAGGCTCGACGGCTGGACGCTGGATCGGCGTCGCCGGGTGGCTCGGCCACAGCGCCAGCTTAGATGGGTCCCCATCGAGGGTCCAGCTGCCGCCCGATGTGCTCGGCGGTGAATCAGCCGCGTGGATCGGGCGGGAGGGGTCCCATCCGTGCGCGGCGGCGCATGACGGCAAAGACGCCGGCGGACGCGATCAGCCCGGCGGCAGTCCCGGCAGCGGTGCGACCTGGTCCGACGGCGGGATCGCGCCAGAGACGGACCGCGGCGAGCGCTACTAGCGGGGTGAACACGCCCGTGGCGGTGACCAGACCGGGGTTGTAGCGCCGCTGATCGACCGCCTGTCCGACGTGGACGGCGACGTTTCCCGCCATCAGCCCGAGATTCAGCGTGGCCAGCGCCGCCGCCCGCCGTCCGGCCAGCGAGCTGGCCAGCGACACCCCCCAGCCCAGCCCGACGTTGATTCTCAGGCCGTCGCGACGAGTGATGGGAAACTCGTCGCTTCCCCCCAATACGTCCCGGTTGAACCAAGGCAGAAAGCCGCCGGGCCACACCCACTCTTCGGTCTGGTGCCAGAGCAGAGCCGGGCCGGCGAGCCAGAACGCCCAGTTACCGTTCCGGAGCAGACGATCGCGCTTGATCAGCACCGCCACCGAAGCGGGCAGCGCGCCACCGGCGGCCACCCAGGGCCAGCGACCATGAGTGTCGGGCCAGCTCTTCACCCGGCCGGCCGCGGACGTCCGTTCAGGGTGCGGTATCGGCTCTCCGTTCCCGTCGTTCACCGAACCCGGCTGGACGCGCGCACGTCACACGTGCTCCTCGCCTGGCTCCTCGGCCGGGTCGGTCCGCCGTCCGGCCGGCTCGACGTCCGGAGCCACGGCGATCAGGCCAACCTCGTAGTGATCGACTGAATCCACCGAGGCGCCGCTGATCTCGCTGCGCCGCCGGCGGCGTTCCTCTCCGCCGGCCTCGCTGGCCGCCATCGCCCCCTCGCTTTCCCAGATCGTCATCGAGACGGCCCGGCCGGTGTCCGCGTCAACGAGAAAGTAGGCATGTGAGAAACCTTCGACCTGTTGGAGCGGGCCGATCGTGTCCTGAAAGGCCTCCATCAGCTTCTGGCTGTCCTCGTCGGCGTGGTAGGCGCTAACCCGGGCGAACATCGCTCTCCTCCGTTCCTCGCTGGTTGAGCTGAGTATCGAGCGGCGGCGGCCGAAGCGCAATCGCCGGCCCCAGCCCCGTAGCGCGGCCGTGAGGGAATCTGGAGAATGCTTGACGTGTGCGGGTCCTGCATGGAGCTACGGGAGCACCCGCATACCTAACGAGACAGCAGCGCAACCGACCCCTCCTCTACCGAGCAAGAGAAAGCCGCGCCGGGCCCTAAGCGCTCACACGCCCCGTCCCGCCCGGGGCCGCGCGGCCGGGGCTACTCCCACTCGATCGTGCCCGGCGGCTTCGAGGTGATGTCGAGCGTCACCCGGTTGACCTGGGGAATCTCGTTGATCATCCGGGAGGCGACCCGCTCCAGCAGCTCGTAGGGCAGCCGGGCCCAGTCCGCGGTCATGGCGTCGTCGCTCGTGACCGCGCGGATGACGATCACATAGCCGTAGCTGCGCTCGTCGCCCTGCACGCCCACGCTGCGCAGGTCCGCCGGCAGCACACAGAAGGACTGCCACAACTCGCGGTACAGGCCCGCCGAGCGGATCTCGTCCTGGAGGATGAAGTCGGCGTCGCGCAGGATGTCCAGGCGCTCCTTGGTCACCTCCCCGCTGACCACCCGGATCGCGAGCCCCGGCCCCGGGAAGGGCTGGCGCCACACCAGCCGCTCGGGCAGCCCCAGCTCGGCTCCCACCTGGCGCACCTCGTCCTTGAACAGCCAGCGCAGCGGCTCCACGAGGTCGAACTCGAGATCCTCGGGCAGTCCCCCCACGTTGTGGTGCGACTTGATCGTGGCCGCCCCCGTGCCGCCGCCCGACTCGATCACGTCGGAGTAGAGCGTGCCCTGCACGAGATAGCGCGGATTGTCGAGCCGCGCGGCCTGCTCCTCGAAAACGCGGATGAACTCCTCGCCGATGATCTTGCGCTTCTGCTCCGGCTCGACCACGCCGGCCAGGCGGCGCAGGAAGCGCTCCTCCGCGTCGACCGCGATCAGCGGCACCTGGAACTGGTCGCGGAACGCGGCCACCACCTGGTTGCCCTCGTTCTTGCGCATCAGGCCGTGGTCGACGAACACGCACGTGAGCTGGTCGCCGACGGCGCGGTAGGTCAGCAGCGCGGCCACCGACGAGTCGACCCCGCCGGATAGCCCGCAGATGACGCGGCCGTCACCCACCTGATCGCGGATGCCGGCCACCTGCTCGTCGATCACCGACGCCGCGCTCCAGGTCATGTCGCAGCCGGCGATGTCTCGCAGGAAGGTCTCGAGGATGTGGGTCCCGTACGGGGTGTGCACCACCTCCGGGTGGAACTGGATCCCGTACAGGCGGCGCTGGGTGTGCTCAATCGCCGCAACCGGTGACTCGCTGGAGGAGGCGAGCGCAGTGAAGCCCGGCGGCGCCTTGTAGACCGTGTCGCGGTGGCTCATCCAGCAGCTCTGCTCCGCCGGCGTGTCACGCAACAGGCGCCCGGGCTCGGAGACCGTCAGCCGGGAGCGGCCGAACTCGCCCACCTCGGCGCCCACCACCCGCCCCCCGAGCTCCAGCACCATCGCCTGCATGCCGTAGCAGATCCCCAGCACGGGAACGCCCAGCTCGAGCAGCTCCGACCGCAGCCGCGGCGCCCCGTCCGCGTACACCGAGGCCGGGCCGCCGGACAGGATCAGGCCCTTGGGCGCCCGGCGGGTGATCTCCTCCAGCGGCACGTGGTGGGGCAGAAGCTCCGCGAAGACGCCGCACTCCCGCACCCGGCGGGCTATCAGCTGGGAGTACTGGCCGCCGAAGTCGAGGACCAGGACCTCGTCGATGGCAGGCGTGCCCGGCCGGGCGCTGGCGGGGCCGGTGACCGCCTGGGTCGTCACCTAGTCGCCGACCAAAGCCGGGTCGGTCGAGGGGGTCCCGGGGTCGTCGGCGCCGCCCAGGTGGTCGGTCACGCCGTCGGCCGCCGGGTGGGCCACCGCCGCGGCGGTCGCCCCCATCCCCACCTCCTGGGCGCGCTGCAGCTGCTTGCCCTCGCTCTGGAGGGCGGGAGCCACCATCACCTCGGCCTTGTGGAAGGCGGGGACGTCCTCGTAGCCGCAGGTGGCCATCGAGGTCCGCAGGCTGCCCATCAGGTTGAAGGTCCCGTCGTTCTCGTGGGCGGGGCCGAGCAGGATCTGCTCGAGGGTGCCGTTCTGGGTGGTCTTGACGCGCGCGCCGCGGGGAAGCGACGGATGGAAGGTGGCCATCCCCCAGTGGAAGCCGCGGCCCGGCGCCTCGTAGGCGCGGGCGAGCGGGGAGCCGATCATCACGGCGTCCGCGCCGCAGGCGATCGCCTTCGAGACGTCGCCGCCGTTGCGCATGCCGCCGTCGGCGATCACCTTCACGTACTCGCCGGTCTCGAGCATGTGCTGCGAGCGGGCGGCCTGCACGTCGGCGATGGCGGTGGCCTGAGGGACGCCGATGCCCAGCACCCCGCGCGTGGTGCAGGCGGCGCCGGGGCCGACCCCGACCAGCACGCCCACGGCGCCGGTGCGCATCAGGTGCAGCCCGGTGGCGTACGAGGCGCAGCCTCCCACCACCACGGGCACCGGCACCTCGCGGATGAACTCCTTCAGGTTGAGCGGCTCGCTGCGCGCGGATACGTGCTCCGCCGAGATGACCGTGCCCTGGATGACGAGCACGTCGAGCCCCGCCTCGAGCGCGGTCTCGTAATAGGTGCGCACCCGCTGCGGGGTGAGCGACGCGGCCGCCACGACGCCCTTCGCCTTGACCTCGCGGATGCGCTCGGCGATCAGGTCCTCCCGGACGGGCTGGGCATAGATGCGCTGCATCTCGGCCGTGGCGAGTTCGCGCGGATAGCCGGCGATGCGCGCGAGCTCGGCGTCGGGATCCTCGTAGCGGGTCCAGATGCCCTCCAGGTTGAGGACCGCCAGCCCGCCGAGATGCCCCAGGATCCCAGCCGTGTGGGGCGAGACGACGCCGTCCATGGCGGAAGCGAGCAGGGGCAGCTCGAAGCGGTAGGGGCCGAGCGTCCAGGTGATGTCGATGTCGTCCGGATCGCGCGTGCGCCGCGAGGGCACGATGGCGATGTCGTCGAAGCCGTATGCGCGGCGACCCTTCTTCCCGCGCCCAATCTCTACTTCCATGGAGGGATCCTAGGTTCGAAGGCGGACGAACTCTGACCTTACCTATGCTGCCCCGCGTGCAACGGACATGGTGCCTCGCGACGCTCGCCGCGGTGCTCGCGCTCGGCGCCGCTCCGGGTTGCGGCGGCGACGACGGGCCCTCCGCGGACGACTACCGCGAGGAAGCGAACCGCATCTGCGCGGACAGCAAGCGCGAGGTCGAGGCCCTCCCGCCGCCGACGAGCGCTGCGGGCTTCGAGCGCTACCTCGCGCGGGTCAAGGGGATCGGACGGCGCTACGACCGCGCCTTCGAGGCCCTCGAGCCGCCGCCCGAGCTGCGCGCCCAGCACCGCCGCGTGGTGCGCCTCTCCAAAGAGGGCGACCAGCTGCTTGAAGAACTGCAGACGGCCTTGCGCGGCGGCCGGCAGCCGCTCGACGCGTTTCGGAGCAACCTCCCCGAGCTCGAACGCCTCGCCCGTGAGGGCAATGCGCTGGCCCGGCGGATGGACCTTCCGGACTGCGTGACCCCGGTAACCGTGCCGGGCTCCCAGCCGGAGCCCTCGTAGCCCTAACCGACGTGCAGCGCCGGCGCGTCCAGTGTCTCGAGCCGCACCTCGGGCACCAGGCGCTCCACCTCGCGCGCGTCGAGCACACCGGCGCCGAAGTGCTGGGTGGACTCGGCGCCGCAGGCCACGGCGAAGCGCAGGCAGGCCTCGGGCCCGCGCCCGCTGTAGCGCGCTGCCGCGAAGCCCGCCAGGAACGCGTCGCCCGATCCGACCGCGGAGACCGGCTCGAGCGGCTGGAGGGTCGCCCGGTACAGGCGCCGGTCGCCCTCGTCCTCGAGCATTGCGAGGCAGCCGTCGTCGAGGGTCATGATCGACTCCCGCGCGCCAAGGGTGACCATCTCACCCACGGCGGTGCGACGGTCCTCGTCGTCGGAGAACTCGTGGCCCACGAGGCCCTCGGCCTCGAGCTCGTTGGGGCTGACCACGGCGGGGCCGCTCCGCGCGGCGATGCGCAGCGCCTCGCCCTCGGAGTCCAGCATCGTCACAACGCCGAGGCGCCGCATCTCCTCGATCAGCCTCGCCGTACAGCCCGCTGTCGACGCCCCGCGGCAGGCTCCCCGCGAACACGCAGACAGCGGCGCCCTTGGCCAGGTACAGCAGCTTGTCGACGAACAGCTCGAGCTCCTGCTCGGACACGTGCGGCCCGCGCTCGTTGATCTCGGTCTGCTCGCCGGAGGTCGGGTCGACCACGGCGGTCGAGGTGCGCGACTCCTCGCGGATGCGCACGAAGTCGTTGAGGATCCCGTCGTCGGTCAGGTGCTCCACGATGCGCGTGCCCGTGGGCCCGCCGGCCACCCCCGTCGCGATCACCGGCTGACCGAGCGCGCGGAGAGCACGGGCCACGTTGACCCCCTTGCCTCCAGCGGTGGCGGTCTGCTCCACGGCCCGGTGGCGCCGGCCGAGCTGGAAGTTCGGCACGGCCAGGGTCTTGTCGATGGCGGCGTTGAGGGTGACGGTGATGATCATTTGACGAGCCGCAGTCGGACCCGGTAGCGGGTCAGGGCAAACGCGGCGGCGCCCAGGATTGCGAGGGCTGCCAGCAAGGTCAAGGGGACCCCCAGTGCCGAAACGAGCACCCTCATTGTGCCCGCTCCGGGCACATCGCGTGCGGTTACCAGCGCAATTCGGCGGACTGGCTGCCCGTCCACGAGGACCGTGACGGAGCCCACACGCCTGCCGGCCGGCAGCGGCCCCTCGACCTCTGTCGGTGCCCGTACCCGGCGCCGCAGCCTCTCGCCGTCGCGCACGAGCACCGTGGCCGCGCGCTCGGGGACCAGCGGGGCGTGCCCGTCGCGGTACTCCACGTCGGCTCGGGCGAGGGGACGGTCGGGGTCGAGAGCGCGCACGCGGTGGAAGCGGCCGAGCCCCCAGCGCAGCAGGGCAACGGTGTCGGCGTCGCGCGCGGCCTCGCTCGGCTCGCCCAGCACCACGCTGATCACCCGGGCGCCGCCCTTGGCCCGGGCGGAGCCGACCAGAACGTCGCCCGCCAGGCTCGTGTATCCGGTCTTGACTCCGGTGACCCAGGGGTAGAGCCCCACCAGGCGGTTGCGGTTGTCAACGACCCGCGGCCGCAGGCCTGTCTCCAGCCGGGCCAGCGGCAGGTCCACGATGCGCCGGAAGCGCGGCTTCTTCATCAGCCGCAGCGCCAGCGCGGCGAGATCGTTCGCTGTCGAGTAGTTGCCCGGATCGTCCAATCCGATCGGGTTCGCGTAGCTCGTGTCCGCCAGGCCCAGCTCCGCCGCTCGCTTGTTCATCTCCGCCACGAACGCCTCGCGCGAGCCGGAGATCCCCTCCGCGAGGGTGACGGCCGCGTCGTTGGCGCTCTCCAGGAGCAGCGCCTCCAGCAGGTCGTCCACGCGCATCCGCTCCCCCGCGCCGCAGGTCGATCCGGGACTCCGGCGGCAGCGGGTCGTAGCCCGGCGAGGTGAACACCTGGCTCGGCCTCGTGCGCTCCAAGGTCAGCAGGGCGGTCATGAGCTTGGTCGTGCTTGCAATCGCCCGCCGCCGGTCCGGGCTTTTCGCGAACATCACCTCGCCGTTGCGTCCGTCTATCACCACCGCGGCGGCGGCCGAGCCGACGTCGGGCGGCGGCGTGGCTGCCTGCGCGGGCGCCGTCGCCGCGAGAAGCGCGAGCGCTGCGAGGATGGAGACGGCGCCGCGTCTCACTCGCGCAGCTTGATTCTCTGACCGGCCACGAGCGCCTGGGGATCGAGTTCGGGGTTCAGCGCCAGGAGGCGCTCCACGGGGACGCCTGTCTTCACGGCAATGGCGCCGAGGGTGTCGCCCGCCTTGATCCTGTACACCGCTCGGGTCGGTCGCCGAGGACGCTCCTTCTTCTCAGCGGCCCCAGTGGACGTCTGCCCGCTCGTGCGCTCGCCGCCCCCCTCGTCCCCGTTCACCACATTGGAGCTGAAGACCACGCCGACCAGCGCGCCGGTGCACACCAGGAGGGCGAGCGGTGCAAACAGGCGGGCAAGGCGTCGTCGGCGTGGGTTCGCGGGCATCGGTCCTCCGGACTCGCGCCGCGGAGGATAGGGGGGACGCAGGAGGCCCTGCGGCCACTATAGGTTCCACGAGACCTCCCGGAGCTCCTCTGCGGCGGCCGCTGCGGCCACCTCCGGGTCCCCGCCGCGCTCGCGGTACGCGTTGACGATCGAACGGGATGCCGCCACCAGCCCGCCCGCCTGATGATTCTCGAAGGCGGGGCCGAGATCCTCCGCCCTGCCGCCCTGCGCGCCCACTCCAGGAAGGAGAAAGACGGCTCGGGGCATCAGCTCGCGGAGGCGGCCGAGGTGCTCCGGGCTGGTGGCGCCCGTGACCGCGCCAACGGCAGACAGCCCGCTCTCCCCCACCCGAGCCGCCCCCAGCTCGTCGACCAGGCGGGCCAGGCGCTCGTGCAGCGGCGGCTCGCCCTGGTCCTGCAGCTCGGCGGCCCCCGGGTTGGACGTGCGAACGAGCACGAAGCATCCCGCACCCGCCTCCGCGGCCGCCTCGACGAGAGGCTCGAGCGCGTCCCGGCCGAGGAGGGGGTTGGCCGTGAAGGCGTCCACTCCCATGCCCTCGATGTCGCCGAAGGGGCCGGGCGTCCGGCCCACCAGCGCCTGCGCGTAGGCCCGCGCGGTCACGGGCACGTCGCCGCGCTTGCCGTCGGCCAGAACCAGGAGCCCATGGTCGCGGGCGACCGCGACCGCCTGCTCGAGCGCCTCCCAGCCGGCGGCGCCCAGGCGCTCGAAGCAGGCCAGCTGGAGCTTCACCGCCACCGCCGAGGGCCCGGCGGCCACGATCGCGGCGCGGCAATGCTCGGTCACCGCCTCGGCGGTGTGGATGCGGGCGAGGTGCGAACCCTCGCCCGCCCCCCTGAGCCGCTCGAGCGCAGCCGGCCAGAGGGCGGCGGGATCCGGATCGAGTCCAAGAACGACACGACTGCGGCGCTCCTCCACGAGCGCCGCCAGCCGGTCGGCGAAATGTGGCCGCGCGCCCCCGGTCAAGGACCGCGGCGGTTGGCTAGTAGGAGCCCTTGACGGACGACTTCAAAGCGGACCCGGCGCTGAAGCGAGGCACCCGTGTGGCCGCAATCTGGATCTTCTCGCCGGTCTGGGGGTTGACGCCCTGGCGCGCTCCGCGGTCCGCCACGGAGAACTTTCCGAAGCCGGTGAAGCTGACCTCGCCACCGCGGGACAGGACCTCCTCGATCGTGTCCAAAACGGCGTTCACCGCCTTCTCGGCGTCACCCTTGCCGAGGCCCGATTCCTGAGCCACCTGCTCCACGAATTCCTGCTTGGTCACGATCTCCTCCTTGCCGAAGGAACTTCCCGGGGGCAATATCCGGCCGCAACGTAACAACGCCTTCGGACGACGGCGCGGGGAATCCCGCTTCCAGAGCGAAAAGAACGCGCTCCTTCCGGTGCTTTTAGTCCCCTGAGACCGACATCTCGGCCAGGAGCAGGGGCGGGGCCTTGACGCTTCCGGCGAACGGAACCCAGCGCGCCTCGGAGCCCACCGCGCGCACCGATTTCAGCATCGAGACCAGGTCCCCGGCGATGGTCAATTCCCGAACCGGCGCTCCCAGCCGCCCTCCCTCGATCAGGCGGCCGGCCGCGCCCACCGAGAAGGTCCCGGCCACCGGGTTCACCCCGGAGTGCAGCCCGGCGACGTCGGTCACGTACAGGCCGTCGCCGGCCGCGCGGGCCAGCGCCTCGAGGTCGTCGGAGCCCGTATCGACGATCAGGTTGCTGGCCCCCACCGACGGCGCCGAGCGATAGGACCCGCGCCTCGCGTTGCCGGTGCTCGCCCGTCCCGCCCGCCGGGCCGTTCGGGTGTCGAACAGGAAGCTCTGCAGGCGCCCGTCCTCGACGAGGGTGGTGGGTCGGCTGGCGCTGCCCTCGCCGTCGAAGGGTGCGCTGGCCGGCCCCTCGGGATCGGTGGGATCGTCGGTTATCCGCAGCACCGGGTCGGCCACCTCGTCACCCTCGCGCCCGGCGAACAGCGAGCGTCCGCGCTCGACGGCCTCGGCGGAGAGCATCGACCCGATGAAGCCGACAAACGACGCGGCGACGATCGCGTCCAGGAGGACCGGGCAGCGCCGGCTCGCGGGCCGGCGGGCGCCCACCAGCGCGAGCGCGCGCTCGGCCGCCTCGCCCCCGATGGCCTGCGCGTCGAGGGCCCCGGGGTCGCGCCCCAGCCCCACGCCCAGACCGGTCATCAGGTCGGAGCCCTCGCCGGCGAAGGCCGAGGCGTAGGCCCAGGCCTGCGTGGCCGCATAGCCGGCGGCGAAGCCGCGCGAGTTCGCCAGCGCCACCGAGCCCTCCGCATCGGAGTAAACGGCGTTCTCCACCTGGGTCACGCCCCTGACCGCCCGGGCGACGCGCTCCACCTCGAGCGCCAGCTCGACCTTCTGCTCTGTCGACCACTCCGCCAGCCGCGGGGAGGCGAGCCCGTCGACGGAGGTGGCTCCGAAGTCGTCGGGCAAACCCGCGTATTCGTCCTCGTCGGCCACCTCCGCGGTGTCTCGCGCCGAGCGGGCAAGTTCGGCCACGCCGGCGGCGGACAGGTCGGTGCCGTAGGCGTAGCCGGTGCGCCCGCCCACGAACGCGCGGACTCCCACCCCCCGGCCGCCGGCGTCGCTCAGGCTCTCGACCCGGCCCTCGTACACCCGCACCCTGCGGCTCGTGCTCTCCTCCGCCCAGGCCTCGGCGTCGCTGGCCCCGGCCTCCAGCGTCTCCTCGACCGCGCGGCCCGCGACGTCCTCGAGCGTCACCCGGTGCCGCCCACGGTCAGCTCCCGGATGCGGACATGCGGCTGCCCCACCCCGGCCGGCACCGACTGGCCGGCCTTGCCGCAGTAGCCGGTGGCGATCTCGAGGTCGGCGGCCACGCCGTCGATCGCGGCGAGCGCCTCCAGCCCGTTGCCCACGAGCGTTGCCCCGCGCACGGGCGCCGTGACCTTGCCGTCCTCGATCAGGTAGCCCTCGGACACCCCGAACACGAAATCGCCGGTGGCCGGCTCGACCTGCCCGCCCCCGAACGACACTGCGTAGAGCCCGCGCTCGACCCCCGCGATCAGCTCCTCGGGCGTGGCCGCTCCTGGGGCGAAGAAGGTGTTGGTCATGCGCGGAACCGGGACGTGCCGGAACGATTCGCGGCGCCCGTTGCCCGTCGACTCGACCCCATCCCGCCCGGCGCGCAACAGGTCGTAGAGGTATGAGGCGAGGCGGCCCTCCTCGATGATCGTGGTGCGCCGGGTGGGCGTGCCCTCGTCGTCGATCCCGTCGCTGCCCCAGTCGCCCTCGCGGCTGCCGTCGTCATACGCGGTGAGGAAGGCCGGCGCCAGCTGGTCTCCCAGCTTCCCGGCGTAGACGCTGGCGCGCTTCTGGACGGCGTCCGCCTCCAGGCCGTGACCCACCGCCTCGTGCAGGAGCACGCCGCCGAACCCGTTGCCCACGACGACCGGCAGGCGCCCGGTGGGGGCGTCCACGGCGTCGAGCAGGGTGAGGGCGCGGTGGGCGGCGCGCTCGGCGACCTCGCCGGGATCGGCCTCGATCAGCTCCCACCCGGCGTGACCGCCGCGGGTGTCGGTTCCGGTCTCCACGCGCCCGTCGCGGCGGGCCACCACCTGCGCGCTGAGCCGAACGCGGGTCCGGTCGTCGGAGGCCGCGCGCCCGGTCGAGTTGTAGACCTCGACCCGCCGCCGCGACTCGCCGTAGCCGATCCGCGCCTGGGCCACGTCGGTCCCGGCCCCTCGGGCCCGTTCCTCGCAGGCGCGGAGCATCTCGGCCTTGCGCACGGCCTCGACCTCCTCGGGGCGCACCCGCACGGGATGCTCGCGGGCCGCCTCGACCGCCGACAGCCCGGCCGGCGTCCGTGCCTCGCTCCGCACCGCCTGGGCCACCGAGTCCGCGACGCGAAGCAGGTCCGCTTCCGCCAGCCCGTCCACGTGGCCGTAGTAGGTGGACTCGCCTCGCACCACCCGCACGCAGGCCCCGCGCTCGCGGCCGCCGTGCGGGCGCTCGACACGGCCGTCGTCGAGCGCCAGGGAGAATCCCTCGCGCGCCTCCGCGTACAGCTCGGCCAGGTCCCCGCCTCGCCGCAGCGCGTGCTCGAGCACGTTCGCGGCCAGGCTGGGCTCGACGAGGGTCACTCTCTACTCGCCCTCGGGCTCCGCCGGCCGGCGCATGGCGGCCGGGGCGCCGCCGTCGGCAGCCGCGAGCCGGACCATGTCCTCGCCGATCTCGAGTATCTGTTCGTGCCCGCGCGCCTCCGGCTGGATGAGGCGGGCGTAGCCGCTGTGGTCGTAGACGAGCACACGCGGCTCCCGCTCGCGCTGCATGCGCCGGACGGCCGCCGCCACTCCCTCGGCCAGGTCGGCGGCCCGGCCGATCGGTCCCTTGCGCCGCTCCTTCAACGCCGGTCGCCGTCCTCGGCGTCCCGCCCGAGCTCGGGCACGGGCAGGTCGCTCGCCGCCTCCTCCTCGGTGGCCTCTCCGTGGTCCCCGGCATCCGCGGCGGTCGCCCGGCGTATGGGCGGGCCGCCCTCGAGCTCGCCGAGCACCGCCCGCAGGTCGTAGAGCATCAGCGACGACAGCGCGGCCCTCCTCGCCACCACTGCCAGCGTCCAGCGCGGCGTGCGCGAGGCGAACACCGCGCCTCCGGGGACCTGCACCTCCACCTGCTCGGCGGGCTCGGCCTCCCAGTCCCGGGTGGCCCGGTCGACGGTCTCGAACAGCTTTCGCGCCAGGTCGGCCAGCGCGTGTGCACGGCCCGCCTCGGCCTCGCTGGAGCCGGCGAGCGCCCCCGCCGCGTCGAGCAGCACGGCCGCGCGGGCGTCCGAGGAGAGCTCGCAGAGGCGGTCCCCGGTCCGCGCGGGAGTCAGGGTCCCTGCCATCCCGGTCAGAATACCGGCGTGCCCCTGTCCCGAATCTCGTGGCTGGTGACGCTGGCGATCTGCCTGATCGCGGCCGTCCTGCTGCTCATCAACGGCTACATCGGGTACTCGGGCGTGCTGCTCGCCGTGGGTGCGGCGGCCGCCGTCAACGTTCTCTGAGCGGCGGATCCGCCGCCTCCTGCGGCTCCAGGTGGATGAGGACGTCGGCCCCGCGTACGCGCTCGCCGATCGCGCCCTGAAGCTCGTGCGAGATCTCGTGCGCCCGTCGCAACGAGGTTCCCTGGCGGAACTGCACGTGCAGGTCGACGTAGCGCCGGCTGCCCGCCCGGCGTGCGCGCAGCTTGTGGAAGCCCACGATCTCGGAGGCGCCGTGGCCCTCGATCGCCTCGCGCACGGCAGCGAGCTCGTCCGCCGGCAGTGCCTCGTCCACCAGCACCCGGCTCGAACGGCTGATGATCCGCAGCCCCGCCACGACGATGGCCACGGCCACCACGAGGGCGGTGATCGCGTCGAAGTCCGTGACGCCGGTGAGCTCTACCAGCACCAGCCCCACCAGCACGCCCAGGGAGGTGGCCGCGTCGGTGCGCAGATGCGCCGCATCCCCCTCGAGCGCGGGCGAGTCGGTGAGCCGAGCCTGCCGGTAGAGGTACTGGGACACGCCGAGGTTGGCCAGGGCCGAGAAGCCCACCACGGCGATCCCGATGCCGAGCGAGTGGACCTCGGCCCCCTCGAACAGCCGGCGCACGGATTCGTAGATGATGATCCCCGCCCCGACCAGGATGAGCATGCCCTCGATCGCGGCCGCGAGGTTCTCCACCTTCTGGTGCCCGTAGGGATGGGACTCGTCGGCGGGCTGATCGGCCTTGCGCACCGAGAAGAAGGCGATGATCGACGCCACCAGGTCGATGGCCGAGTGCGCCGCCTCGGTGATGATCGCGATCGAGCCGGTAGCCACGCCGGCGGCCACCTTCAGCGCGATCAGCAGGGCGTTGGAGACAATCGAGACCGCAGCCGCCCGCTCCTTGCGAGGCGTCTGGGCGGCCGGGCCCACGGCGCTCGCGGTGGCCGCAGCCGCCCCGGTGAGGCGGTCGCGCCGCAGTCGCGGGGCGTTCATCACGAGGCCCCGCCGCGCCGGCGCCGCGCGGCCGCCCAGACGAAGCCCCCGCCGGCTCTCTTCGTCGGCCCGGACCAGCCGCTCCACGAGCGCGCGGGCGGCGCGACCGCGGTGGCTGATCTCGTCCTTCTCCCGCGGGCTCAGCTCGGCCATCGTCCGCCCGTCGGGGCCGTCGTCCGGCAGGAAGGCGGGGTCGTAGCCGAATCCGCCCTCCCCGCGGGGCTCGAGGGCCAGCGTTCCCTCACAGCGACCGTGAACCAGCTCGCGGGACCCGTCCGGCTCGACGTAGGCGAGCGCACACACGTAGGCCACGCGCCGGTCGCCGTCCGCGGGCACCTCCTCAAGCAGCTTGCCCAGATTCTCCTCGTCGGTCGCGCCCTCGCCGGCGTAGCGCGCCGACCATACGCCCGGCGCGCCGCCGAGGGCCGACGCCTCGATGCCGGAGTCGTCGGCAATGGCGGGGCGGCCGGTGGCGGCGGCAGCCGAGCGGGCCTTCACGAGCGCATTGTCGGCAAAGGTCGTGCCGGTCTCCGGGGGCAGCTGCACGTCCTCGGGCAGCGGCTCCAGCTCGTAGGGAGCCATGAGCTCGGAGAGCTCCCGCAGCTTGTGATCGTTGCGGCTGGCGAGCACCAGGCTTCTCATGTCGGGGGACGTCCTCAGCGAGCGGCGGCCGCCACCGCATCCTCCTGGGCGGCGCGCATGCGGTCGATCCCGTCGGCCGCCAGAGCCAGCAGCTCGTCCAGAGAGGCGCGCGAGAGCGGCGTCCGCTCGGCGGTCGCCTGCACCTCGACCAGGCCGCCGTCGCCGGTCATCACCACGTTGGCGTCCACCTCCGCGCGCGAGTCCTCGGAGTAGTCGAGGTCAAGCAGCGCACGGCCGTCGACCACGCCGCACGAGACCGCGGCGATCGACTGGTTCAGTGGAAGCGCGTCCAGCTTGCCCTCGGCCACGACCCGGGCGAGGGCGAGCTCGAGAGCCACGTAGCCGCCGCTGATGGCCGCGCAGCGGGTGCCGCCGTCGGCCTCCAGGACGTCGCAGTCGATCCAGACCGTCCGCTCGCCAAGCCCCCGGAAGTCCACGACTCCGCGAAGGGCGCGCCCTATCAGGCGCTGGATCTCGACCGTTCGCCCGTCCGGCCGGCCCTTCGAGACGTCACGCCGCTTCCGCTCCCCGGTCGACGCGGGCAGCATGCCGTACTCGGCCGTGACCCAGCCCCTCCCCTGGCCGGCCATCCAGCGCGGAACCGCGTCCTCCACCGTGGCCGTGCAGATCACGCGCGTGCCGCCGCACTCGATCAGCGCCGAGCCGGTGGCCGTGCGCACGAATCCGGGGTGGATCGCGACCTCGCGCAGGTCGCCGGGCGCGCGCCCGTCGCTGCGGGTCGCGTCGCTCACGCCGCCCTCCGGCCACGCGCCGGCTCTCGCACCGGCACCTGCTCCACGCCGTCGATCGGCAGCTGCAGGAAGCGGATGCCGAGCCGACGGAAGTCGTCGGGGTCGCCGCTGGCCAGGAAGCGATAGCTGCCGCGGCGGCGCTCATCGGCCTCCCGATCGGTCTCGCGCAGCCACCGCTCGACCTCGCCCGCGATGGCCTCTCCCGAGCTCACGATCGTCACGCCGCGGCCAAGCTCGCGCTGCAGGACCGGCCGGATGAGCGGGTAGTGCGTGCAGCCCAGGATCACTGTGTCCACAGCGGCTGCCCGCAGCGGCCGGCAGAGCCCTTCGACGCAGGCCACCACACGTCCGTCCACCTCGCCGCCCGCCTGGATGAGGGGCGCGAGCTCCGCCGAGGCAACGGCGTGCAGCTCCGCCCCCGGCGACGCTGCCGCCAGCGCGCGGGCGTAGGCGCCGCTCGCGACAGTGGCCGGCGTGGCCAGCAGGCCGACCCTGCCGTTGCGGGAGGCGGCCGCGGCCAGCCGCGACTCCGGCTCCACGACCCCGACCACCGGCACTCTGTCGCTCGAGCTCCGCCCGCAGCGCGGGCAGCGCGGCGGCGGTGGCCGAGTTGCAGGCCACCACGAGCAGCTTCGCCCCGCGGGCGACCAGGATGCCCGCGAGCTCCCGCGCGAACGCGAGCAGCTCCTCGGCGGAGCGGTCGCCGTACGGAAAGCGGGCGGTGTCCCCGAGATAGGTGAAGTCCTCGTGCGGCAGCGACACGAGGCACTCGTGCAGGACGGTCAGGCCGCCGACCCCGGAGTCGAAGACGGCGACGGGCAGCGATCTCTCGGAGGAGGCCACGGGCGCGAATGGTGGCACGCTGCGGGGCGGGAGCCGCCCGCCCGTGGCCGGCCACCCGGGTTTCGAGGGGTGCGGAGCCACGAGGCGCTGGGCCGTTTCGGTCGCCCCCAGCGGGTCGAACCAGGACGGCACCCAAACGGCCGTGGCGGGCGGGGACCCCGGCCTCCTACCCCGCTGCCCGTTCGCGGGCGGCGCCAGGAGCATCACAAGCGGGGCCCGCGCCTAGAACTGCACTTTCCTCACCGCGTCCTTGATCTTGCCGATTATCACGTCGCCTAGCTCCTGGCCCTCGTCGGTCTTGAAGCCCTTCATCGCTGCGATCACGCCGGCCATCACGAGCGCGACCAGCAGGATCAACGCCACGTACTCCACGGTGCCCTGTCCGGCCTCGCGTCGGAGCGCCGACAGCGCCGCGTGGACACGTCCCATCAGGCGGTACATCGATCTTTCCTCCCTCGGTTTGGTTGCGAGCCAGACGGATGCTCCGCCGGGCCGGCGCACGGCTCCAGACCTGGGAGTGACAAGTGTGTGACAACTTGGCCCCCTGCCATGATCAGCGCCCATGTGCGGGATCGGAGCGATCCTCGACCCGGACGGGGCGGCGGGGGCCGGCGAGGGCCGGCGGATGGTCGAGGCGCTGCGTCACCGGGGACCCGACGGCCAGGCCGTGAGGCGCATTGGGCCCGCCCTCCTGGCCCACACCCGGCTGGCCATCATCGACGTTGCGGGCGGCGATCAGCCGCTCGACTCGGAGGACGGCCAGGTCACCGCGATCGTCAACGGCGAGATCTACAACCACCGTGAGCTGCGTGCCGCGCTGGAGGCCGCGGGCCACCGCTTCGCCACCGGGTCAGACTCGGAGGCGGTGGTGCACGCCTACGAGGAGCACGGTCGGGACTGCGTGCGCCACCTCAGCGGGATCTTCGCGTTCGCCCTCTGGGACGCGCGCAGACAGCGCCTCGTGGCCGCCCGCGACCAGTTCGGAGTAAAGCCGCTCTACTGGTGGAGCGACGGACGCCGCGTGGCGCTGGCATCGGAGATCGGCGCCCTGCTCTCGGCGCTGAAGATCCGCGCGGCCGTCGACCGGCTGGCGCTCGACCACTACCTCGCCTGCCGCTTCGTACCTGCGCCGCGGACGCTCTTCCAGGGGATCAGCAAGCTTCCGGCTGCCTCGACGCTGATCGCCGAAGCAGGTGCTGCGCCGCGGATTGAGAGCTGGCGCCAGCCACCGGGCAGAGCGTACGAAGGCCTCTCCGACGACGAGCTCGCCGACCAGCTCGCCGAGCGCTTCGCGGACGCCGTGGAGCGCCAGATGATGTCCGACGTCCCGTACGGCGCCTTCCTCTCGGGCGGGGTCGATTCGGCCGCCGTGGTGGCCGCGATGGCCGAGCGCTCACACGCGCGCCCGGCCACCTTCACGATCGGCTTTCCCGGCCACGGCGACACGCTCGACGAGCGCGCGTACGCGGCGGAGAGCGCGCGTCTGATCGGCACCGACCACCACGACACCGCGATGGCCGAGACCGACTTCCTGAGCGAGCTCGCCCGCGCGGTCCCACGGCTCGAGGAGCCCTGCGGGATCCCCAGCGCGCCCGCGTTGATGCAGCTCTCCCACTTCGCCGCGGAGGACGTGAAGGTGGTGCTGGCCGGCCAGGGCGCCGACGAGCCGCACGGCGGCTACGGCCGCCACCAGGCCGCCGCCCTGATGAGCCCGCTCCGGCTGGTCCCGGCCGCCGCCGCCGCCCCGGCGGCCGCGCTGGCCCGGGCGCTGCCGCGAGCCGCCCGGGCCCGCCGTGCCGCCCACCTCCTCGGCGGCCGAGGCGACGCCGAGCGCCTCCTGCGGCTGGTGGAGATCACCGACCTGCCGCTGCGGACGGCGCTCCTCGGCGGGCGCGGCGACGAGGCTCGGGACGAGCGCCTGGCCACGGCCCGCGGCATCCTCGAGGACACCCAGGGCCGCGACCTGCTCGAGCAGGCGCTCTACCTCGACACCCGCATGTTCCTGCCCGACGGGATCCTGCTGTGCAACGACAAGGCCTCGATGGCCGCCGGGCTCGAGCTGCGCGTGCCTTTCCTTGACCTGGAGCTGATGGGCTTCGTCGAGCGCATCCCGGCTCGCGCGCGGATCCGTCCGCGGGCCGGCAAGCGGCTGCAGCGGATGGCCATGGAACGGCTGCTCCCTCCCGGCCTGGCCGAGCGGCCCAAGCACGGCTTCTCCACCCCCTACGACGACTGGTTCCGGAGCTCCCTGGGACAGGAGGTCCGGGCCCGCTACGCAGCCGGGTCGGCGCTGGCCGAGCTGGTCGCCCCCGCGGCCGTGGCCCGCCTGGTGGACGAGCACCGGCGCGGACGGGCCGACCACAAGGCCGTGCTCTACTGCCTGCTGGAGCTGTCCGAGTGGCACGCCGCGTTCGTGGAGGCGCGGGAGCCCGTGGCCGCGTGACCCGGATCCTCTACGCGCACAGCCGCAAGGCGAGCTTCGTGGAGATCGACCGGGCCATCCTCGCCGAGCGCCATGAGGTCGAGGACCTGTACCAGCCCGGTCGCCTGCCCCATCCACTGAAGGTCGTCCGGGGCGTGCTGCGGGCCGACCTGGTGTTCGGCTGGTTCGCGTCGTGGCACACGTTCCTCCCGATCACGCTCGCCTGGTTGCTGCGCAAGCCATCGGTGCTGGTGATCGGGGGCTTCGACACCGCCGACATGCCCGACATCGGCTATGGGCACCAGCGCGGGGGCCTGCGCCGCTGGGCGAGCCGCTGGATCATGCGCCGCGCCGGCCGGCTGATCACGAACTCGGACTACAGCCTCGCGGAGATCGAGCGCAACACCCCGATCCCTCCAGCCCGCGTGACCGTGGTCCATCACGGCGTGCCCGACCCTTTCGGCGGGCCCCCGGGCGAGAAACGCCGCGAGGCGCTCACCGTGGGGGCTATCGACCGGACCACGCTGGTGCAGAAGGGCCAGATCCCCTTCGTGCAGGCCGCGGCCGAGCTGCCCGACGTCCAGTTCGTGTTCGCCGGGAAGTGGCTCGACGACGCCATCGGCGAGCTGAGGGCCTTGGCCCCTTCCAACGTCGAGCTCACCGGCTGGCTCTCCGACGCCGATCTGCAGGAGCGCTACCGCTCCGCGGCCGTGTACGTGCAGGCCTCACGCCACGAGGGTTTCGGCCTGGCGGTCGCCGAGGCCATGCTGGCCGGCTGTGTGCCCGTGGTCGTGAACGTCACCGCGATGCCCGAGGTGGTGGGCGACGCGGGTGTGCTGATCGAATCGCAGCGGCCCCAGGAGGTGGCCGCCGGCGTCCGCCGCGCCCTGGAGCTGGGACCGGAGGGCGCGCGGAAGGCGCGCCAGCGCATCCTCGACCGCTTCCCGATGGAGCGGCGGCGGGCGGGCATCCAGCGCGTGGTCGAGCAGGCGCTCCTGGGTCAGAGCTCCCAGTAACGGCCGAGCCGCTCCACGGCCGCCTCGGCCAGTGCGTGGTGGCCGGCCTCCTGCGGCGTGCCCCCCTGCTCCAGGCCCTCCATGAGCGCGGCCACCGATCCCGCCAGCGCATCGAGGTCGTATCCGCCCTCCAGCACGGCGCCCACGGGGACGCCGAGCTCATCGGCGAGCGCTCGTGCCCGCCGCCCCAGCTCGCCGTAGGTGGAAGTGTCGAGGCTGCAGCCCCCGACGGGGTCGGCCCGGTGGGCGTCGAAGCCCGCCGAGAGCAGGATGAGGTCGGGGCGGAACTGCCGGGCGGCCGGCTCCGCCACGTGCTCGAGCAGAGAGAGGAACACGTCCGCGCCGCTGCCGCCCGGCACCGGCAGGTTCAGGGAGAACCCCTCTCCGGCCCCCGTCCCCACCTCGTCGAGCCTTCCGGTGCCCGGATAGAACGGCCACTGGTGGATGCTCGCGAACAGCACCTCGCGCGAGTCATAGAACATCCGGTTGGTGCCGTTGCCGTGGTGGACGTCCCAGTCCAGGATGAACACGCGCTCCGCGCCGAGGGAATCGAGCGCGTGGCGGGATGCGATCGCCACGTTGCCGAACAGGCAGAAGCCCATGCCCCGGGTCGGCTCGGCATGGTGGCCAGGAGGACGCAGCGCCGAGAAGCCGGTGCGCTCGCCGTCGGACAGCAGCGTCTCGACCAGCGCGCAGGCGCCGCCCGCCGCATGCAGCGCCGACTCCCACGAGCCCTCGCTCAGAGGCGTGTCCAGGTCGAATGCCCCGCCGCGTGAGCTGAGCGCGCGCACGGTTTCCACGTGCTCCGGCGGATGCACGCTGAGCAGCTGCTCCTCCGTGGCACGGGGCGCCTGGCGCCGCTCCCAGCCGAGCCAGTCCCGGCGCTCCAGCTCACCTTCCACCGCGCGGATGCGGTCCGCACGCTCGGGGTGGCCGAAGCCGGTGTCGTGCCGGAGCGAGGAGGCGTGATGGAAGTAGACGGGCATGCGGCCGATACCGTACCGGCCCCTGCTCGAGCCCCTCCGCACCGACGTCGCAGTGGTGGGCGCCGGCGCCGCCGGCCTCTACGCGGCGTTGGTGGCCGCGACGGCTGGAGCGCACGTGACGCTGGTCAGCCGCTCGCCGCTGGCCCAGACCGCGAGCTACTGGGCTCAGGGGGGCATCGCCGCGGCGCTGGCGGCAGACGATTCGCCAGCCCGGCACGCAGAGGACACGCTCGCCGCGGGGCGCGAGCTGGCGTGCCCGAGCGCAGTGCGTGTGCTAGCCGAGGAGTCCCCGGCGCGCGTTCATGACCTCCAGGAACTGGGCGTTCGCTTCGACGCGGACCGCGACGGCCATCTGGCCCTCGGGCTCGAGGGCGGCCACTCCCGGCGCCGCGTCGTGCACGCGGGTGGCGCCGCGACCGGGCGCCGCATAACCCGCGATCTCTCGGCGCAGGCCGCCATCCACGATGGCATCCGCGTGCTGGAGCCCTTTGTGGCCACCGGGCTGGCGGTCGCGGAAGGGCGCTGCGCCGGCCTCGGCGCCCGCTCGCGTCGCGGGGATCATGTGCTGGTGGCGGCGACGCGGGCCGTGGTCCTCGCCACGGGCGGGATGGCAGCGCTGTGGGAGCGCACCACCAACCCGCGCGGGGCGGTCGGCGCCGGCCTGGCGCTTGCGCTTGAGGCCGGCGCCGCACTGGCCGACCTCGAGTTCATGCAGTTCCACCCCACCGCCCTGCGCCATGACGGCCCACGGGACGGCTTTCTGATCACGGAGGCGGTGCGGGGCGAGGGAGCCAAGCTCCTCAACGCCCAGGGGGAGCGCTTCGTGGACGAGCTGTCGCCCCGGGACGAGGTGGCCCTCGCCATCGACGAGGAGCTGCAGGAGAGCGGCGAGCGCGCGGTCGGCCTGGACCTGCGCGGCGTGGACCTCGCCCGCTTCCCCAACATCGCCGCGACGCTGGCGGACGTGGGGATCGACCCCGCCCGCGAGCCGGTCCCGGTGGCCCCCGCTGCCCACTACACGATGGGCGGAGTGGCGGTGGACCTGGACGGGCGCTCGCCGGTGCCGGCCCTCTACGCGGTCGGCGAAAGCGCGTGCACCGGGCTGCACGGCGCCAACCGGCTCGCCTCGAACTCGCTGGCCGAGTGCTTCGTGTTCGGGCGCCGGGCCGCGCTGGCCGCCTGCAGCGAGCCGGCGGTCGCGCCCCACCCGGCAGATCCGGGCTCGGCGCCCTCCAGCCTGCCGAGCGACCAGACCCGCGCCGCACTCTGGCGTCACGCCGGCTTGCGGCGGAGCGCAGACGGGCTGCGGGAGCTCCTCCGGGAGCCGCTTCCGCTGGCGCGCTCGATCGCGCTGGCCTGCTTGGCCCGCGAGGAGAGCCGGGGCGCCCACCAGCGCAGCGACCGCCCTGCCCTCGATCCCGAGCTCGACGGCATGCATACCCTGGTGGCCGGGGACGAGCGGCCTCGCTTCGAACGATGGGAATGAGCACCGACACGACGCTCCACGAGCTGTTTCGGGAGTCGATGACCCACCTGGCCTCCGGCGTGGCGGTGATCACCGCACGCCGCCCCGACGGCGGGCCCTGTGGCCTCAGCGCCACCTCGGTCACCTCCTTCAGCGCCCATCCGCCCTCTTTGCTCGTGTCGATCTGGCACGGGTCACGCTGCCACGGCGCCCTCGAGGAGTCCGAGCGGTTCGGCGTCCACCTGCTCCGCAGCGACGAGGTCGCCCTGGCTCAGCGCTTCGCCGACCGTGTCCGAGAGGACAAGTTCGAGGGGCTCGAGTGGCACTGGGATGACGGAGTGCCCGAGCTCTCGGGCACCCTCGCGTACCTGCGCTGCCGCCGGGTGGAGAACTACGTGCGCTACGACCACACGATCCTGATCGGGGACCTCGAGGGCGGCCGGATGGGACAGGGCGAGCCGCTCCTCTACGCCCGCCGGCGAATGGACTGGCTCATGCGGCCGATGGAGTGAGTGCTGCGCTGCCCCACTCCTCGCGCGTATCCCCCGAAAGGGCCGCAGAGAGTACTAATTTCGTACTTACTGACCGTCCAGTCGGTTTAATCTGCCCTTAACCTTGAACCCTTGCGGCCACGGCACAGCTGTTGTTGGATCGTGGACGTAGACGGCCGCCGCTAGTTCATGGGTGAGGGAGGCCCGATGTATCAGTTCAGTCGCTCGCTGTATCGCGAGCTGGCATCCGACGTAGTGCCCTGCAAGGGCGAGGAGGCAGGCCTCGCCCGTCAACGTTTTCTCCGTGCCTGCGAGACGTCGATCGAGCGCCTCGCGCTCGATCGGCACTACTTTGCGCGCCCGGTCGCCACGCTGTTCAACGACGTTCGCTGCTTTTTCCCGATGACAGAGCAGCTGCGCGTCTACCGCACCTGCGAGCGCCACATGACGCTCGCGGTCGAGTATGTGGACAGCCAGCTGAGCCAGGGCGTGACCTTCGACGGCAGCCCGGCCTGCTGCCACGCGAGCACGCGCAAGGGGAGCGCCTGCAAGCGGATCCCGCTGCCGGGCAGCCGCTACTGCCCGTCGCACAAGCATCTCGACGACGAGCTGGTGGAGGTGGCCGCCTAACCGCGCGAGTTTCGGCTCCGCCGTCTTCACTTTGGGCCCCATAGCGGCCCAAACTCAGGACGACGGCGAAATTCGCCGGCGGTCGGCGCCGCGGGCCTGCGGTCCCATAGCGTCTCCTGCGTGATTCTGGGCGTCGACGTCGGCGGCACCTTCACGGACGCGGCGCTGCTGACGTCCGACCGGCTGGTGACCGGCAAGTCGCCCACCACGCCCGAGGACCAGTCCGACGGCGTGATGCGCGCGGTCGAGGAGGCGCTGGACAGCGCCGGAGCCTCGAGCTCCGACGTGGAGCGCTTCGTGCACGGGATGACCGTGGGCACCAACGCCCTGCTCGAGGGCCGCGTGGCCCGCACCGCCCTGCTCGCGACCGAGGGCTTCACCGACCTGGAGGAGCTGGGCCGCCAGGCCCGGCCCGAGCTCTATCGCCTCTGTGCCGGCCACCCGCCGCCCCTGGTGCCGGCCGACCTGCGCATCCCCGTACCCGAGCGCTGCGGCCCGGAAGGGGTTCTGCGCGAGCTCGACGAGGAGGCGCTCCGCAAGGCGCTGGCGGAGCTCGACCTCGAGGCCGCGGCGATCTGCCTGCTGTGGGCCTTCCGGCACCCCGATCACGAGCGGCGCGCCGCGGAGCTGGTGGCCGAGGAGCTGGACGGCGTGCACGTTTCCACCTCGCACGAGACGGCGGGCGTCTTCCGCGAGTACGAGCGCTGTGCGACCACGGTCGTCGACGCCGCCCTCTCGCCGCTTCTGCGTGGCTACCTCGAGCGCTTGTCGGAGCGCACGCGGGAGGCGGGCCTGCCCGAGCCGGAGGTGATGCTCTCCAGCGGCGGCACGGCGGCGGCCGCCACCGCCGCCCGCCACGGCTCCTGGACCGTGCTCTCCGGACCGGCGGGCGGCGCGGTGGGTGCCGCCCGCGCGGCGGCGGCGGCCGGGGCCGGAGACGCGGTGGGGCTGGACATGGGCGGCACCTCGTGCGACGTCTCGGTCGCGGTCGAGGGCTCCGCGGCCGTGGGCACGGGCCGGACCGTGGCGGGCCGGGCGCTGGCCCTGCCCATGGTCGACGTGCACACGGTCGGGGCCGGGGGCGGGTCGATCGCCTGGCGGGACGCCGGGGGGGCGCTGCGCGTGGGCCCCGAGTCCGCGGGCGCCGATCCCGGGCCGGCCTGCTACGGAAAGGGCGGCGAGCGCCCCACGGTGACCGACGCCAACCTGCTGCTGGGCTACCTGGACGCCGACTCGCCGCTCGCCGGCGGGGTGGAGCTGGACCGCGAGGCCGCCGAGAAGGCGCTCGGGGAGCTGGCCTCCGAGCTCGACCTTTCGCTGGAGGACACGGCCGCCGGTGTGGCCAGGGTGGCGAGCGTGGAGATGGCCCAGGCCGTCCGGGTGGTGACCGTCGAGCGGGGCATCGACCCGCGCGAGCTGGCTCTCGTGCCCTTCGGCGGGGCGGGACCGCTGCACGCCGCGCGGATCGCGGACGAGCTCGGCATGCGGCGGGTGCTGGTGCCGGTGGCCAGCGGCGTGCTGTCGGCGCTCGGCCTGGTGGTGTCCGAGCGACGCCGCGACCTGGTGGAAAGCGTGCTCCTCGCCCGGGACGACCTCACCCGAGAGAACGTGGCCGAGGTGGTGCAACGGCTCGCCGAGCGCGGGCGCGACGAGCTCGAGGCGCCCGACGCCGAGCTGCGGGCCACCTACGACCTGCGCTACGCCGGCCAGGCCTTCGAGCTCTCGGTGCCGGGCGAGCCCGAGCCCGACCCCGACGACCTGCGGCGGGCGTTCGACAACGCGCACGAGGAGCGCTACGGCTACCAGGACCGCGAGGCCGAGCTGGAGCTGGTGAGCGTCCGCGTGGCCACCGCGCAGCCCGGCGCCGAGCTCCAGCCCAGCACCCCCGCGAAGGCGAGCGAGCGCGGGACCCGCAAGGCCCGCTTCGGCGACGAGCTGCTCGAGGCCACGGTATTCGGCGAGGGCGAGGTGGAGGCCGAGGGCCCGGCCATCTTCGAGCTGCCCGGCTCCACGCTGGTGGTGCCGCCCGGCTGGACGGTGCGCGCCAGCGGGGACGCGGTGGAGATGGAGCGGCGGGAGTGACGCAAGGCCTCGACCCGATCACCTTGCAGGTGATGCTCGGCGCGCTGCGCGCCGCCTGCGACGAGATGGGCGCCGTGCTCGTGCGCTCGGCCCACTCGGCCAACATCAAGGAGCGCCGCGACGCTTCGACG
Organism: uncultured Thermoleophilaceae bacterium; assembly: GCA_963821275.1. Taxonomy (GTDB): domain Bacteria; phylum Actinomycetota; class Thermoleophilia; order Solirubrobacterales; family Thermoleophilaceae; genus JACVRW01. The sequence continues at coordinate 102,566 of CAWGDF010000009.1, read as the reverse complement.
GCGCTGTTCGATGCCGAGGGGCAGATGGTGATGCAGGCGGAGCACATCCCCGTCCACCTCGGGGCCATGCCCTCGGCCGTGGCGGCCGTGCTGGACGAGGAGCAGCGCCCGGACGAGGCCTGGATCCTGAACGACCCCTATCAGGGCGGCACCCACCTCCCCGACATCACCGTCATCTCGCCGCTCTTCTTCGACGACGAGCTCGTCGGGTTCGCGGCGAGCCGTGCCCACCACGCCGACGTGGGCGCGGAGGAGCCCGGCAGCATGCCGGCCGACTCGCGCACGCTCGAGGAGGAGGGCGTCGTGATTCCGCCCACCCGGCTGACCGACGAGGTCCTGCACGAGCTGGCCGGGCAGATGCGCAACCCGCGCCAGCGCGAAGCCGATCTGCGGGCGCAGCTGGCGGCCGGGCGGGCCGGGGCCGACCGCGTGGCCGCCTTGATCGACCGCTTCGGCCTGGACACCGTCCACGCCGCCATGCGGGAGACGCTCGACTACGCAGAGCGACGCACGCGGGCCCGGATCGAGGAGCTCGACGACGGAGTGCGCGAGGCCGGCGACGTCCTGGAGGCTCCCGACGGCGACCTCGAGCTGTCGCTCAAGGCCACGGTGGAGGGCGACTCCGTGACGCTGGACTTCACCGGCTCGGCCGAGCAGCACGAGGGCAACCTCAACTGCCCGCTCGCGGTCACGCTGTCGGCGTGCTACTTCGCGCTGCGGGTGCTCACCGACCCGGACGTGCCGCCCTGCGCCGGCGCCTACCGGCCGGTCAGCGTCTCGGCGCCCGAGGGCTCGCTCCTGAACGCCCGCTCGCCCGCGGCCGTGGCCGCGGGGAACGTCGAGACCTCCTCCCGGGTGGCCGACCTCGTGCTCGAGGCCTTCGGGCGCGCGCTCGGCCAGGGGACGATGAACAACGTCACCCTCGGCAACGACGACTTCACCTACTACGAGACCATCGGCGGGGGCCAGGGTGCTTGCGCCGACGCGGACGGCCCGAGCGCCGTGCACGTGGCCATGTCCAACACCCTCAACACTCCCGTCGAGGCGCTCGAGCTGGAGTTCCCCCTGCGGGCGGTCGAGTACGCGCTGCGCCGGGACTCGGGCGGAACCGGGGCGCACCGCGGAGGCGATGGCGTGGTGCGCGAGCTGGAGGCGCTCGCCGGCATGCGCTACTCGCTCATCACCGAGCGCCGCCGGCACCCGCCGCCGGGCGCGGGTGGCGGCGAGCCGGGCCGGCCTGGTAGGAACCTGCTCAACGGCGAGGAGCTGCCGCCCAAGCACTCGGGCGAGCTCAGCTCCGGTGACCGGCTGCGAATCGAGACTCCCGGAGGTGGTGGATATGGAACAGGGTGAGCGGGTCGCGTTCTGCGGGCTCGGGACGATGGGCTGGCCGATGGCGGCCAACCTCGCTCGGGCGGGCTTCGACCTGGCGGTGTGGACTCACAGCGAGGGGAAGGCCGAGCGCTTTGCCTCCGAGTTCGGGGTGCGCGCAGCGGGCACGCCGCAGGAGGCCGCCGACGGCGCGGGCACGGTGATCACGATGGTCATCGACGCGCCGCAGGTGGAGACGGTGTTGCTCGGCGACCGGGGAGCGGCCGATGCGCTCGAGCCGGGCTCGCTGTGCCTCGACATGTCGACGATCGCTCCCATCGCGGCGCAGAAGCTCGGGGAGGCGCTGGAGCAGCGCGACCTGGCGCTTCTGGAGGGGCCAGTCTCCGGCTCCCGGCCCAAGGCCGAGGACGGCACCCTCACGATCATGGCCGGAGGCGAGCTCTCCGACTTCGAGCGCGCGCTGCCGCTGCTCGAGGCGATGGGCGAGCTGATCGTGCTCGTCGGGCCGCGGGGTCATGGGCAGATGGCGAAGGTGCTGACCAACACGCTCGGGGCTGTGAACGCGGCCGCGGTCGCCGAAGGGGTCAGGATGGTCCAGCGCGCGGGGCTCGACCCTGACCGCTTCCTGGAGGTGGCGGCCGCCAGCGCAAGCGGCTCCACCCAGCTGACGCTCAAGGCGAAGCCCATGCTCGAGGAGGACTTCGAGCCGCTGTTCAAGCTCGAGCACATGCTCAAGGACGTGCGCGCCTGCCTGGCCGAGGCCGACGCCCTCGGCGTGGACCTCAGCCTCGGCCGGGGTGCCGAGGCGCTGTACGCGCGGGCGGCGGACGAGGGACACGGCGAGGAGGACTTCGCGGCCGTGATCGAGGCGACCGACTGAGCGTCCGGCGCGACGCCGTCCGGACCCGCCGGCCGGGCCTGAGCGGGCCTGGAGCGCCGATCCCGCGCCACGGCTTCACTAACCTGAGCCTTTCCGCGTCGCAGGACGGCGGGTCGCCGCCGGGCCTGCAGCGAATGTGACGTCGCCGCACAAATTCCCTTGAAACCCCGACGCGCGTTCGCAACAATAAGCGACCTCGCGTCCTACCCACTGCAAGCCGTCCCGGACGCGGATGGAGGCTTCCTCTTCTATGCCAGTAGCTTTCAAGGAATGGGCCGTTACCGTGCGTGCGCTCGCCGAGGGCGAGCAGCTCCTGACGCTCCGCAAGGGCGGGATCCGTGAGGAGAACCGGCTTTTCGAGATCGAGCACGACCGCTTCTTCCTCTATCCCACGTTCGATCACCAGCGCAACGACCTGGTCCGGCGCTCCCATCATCCCGAGTTGGGCCGTGCCCTCGAGGAGGGCGTGTGGCCGGACGACGAGCCGCCCGCCGAGGCGCTGATCCAGGACGGCGGGATCCCTCAGCCGGAACGGGTGCGGATCCGGGCCTGGGCCGAGGTGTCGGCGAGCTACCTGATCACCGATCGGCGGGCGATCGACGCGCTCTCTCCCTACTACGTCTGGACCACCGACTACGCGGAGAAGCGCCTGCACTGGAAGCGGCGCCATCCCCTCCACGTGATGGTGCTGCGCACCTACCGCATCCCGCGTCCGGTGACGGTCAAGGTGCGGCCGGAGTATCACGGCTGCCGCTCCTGGATCGAGCTCTACCGCGACCTGCCCTTCGAGGGCACTCCGGTGCTCTCGGACGACGAGTTCGAGCGGGCCTCCGAGCAGATCGAGGCGATCGCCTCGGACGCGGTTCCGGTTCTCGCGTAACCTCGTAGGGAACCCCCGCGCTGCAGCTAGCGGGGGCAGCACCAGCCGGCAACGCGCGGGAAACCCGCGCCCGCACCCAGCTCGCTGCTGACGTGGGACAGCGCGCGCACTCGCTCGCGAGGCCCCAGCAGGAGCCATCGGTCGGCGTCGCGCCAGGCCACGAGCAGGCGGCGGCCGTCGGGCGACCAGGCCAGGCCCTCCACGCGGCCGAAGCCGTCGAACAGGCTTCGCGGCGCCCCGCGCCGGCCCAGCGGGACCGCGAGCACCCGGGTGTCCCTCGGCCCGCCCACCGTCACCGCGGCCCGGCGGCCGTTCGGGTCGAGCGCGAGCGTCCGGGCTCGCTGAAGCGGCCGGCTCAGCAGCGGCCGGCCGCGGCGGTCGTAGATGCGCAGCCCGTCGGTGTGGAGCGCGACCAGCCGGCGACCGTCGCGGGTCCAGGCCAGCTGCAGCGGAACGCCGCCACTCCGGCGAGCCCACAGGCGCCGCCTCGAGTCCACGTCGACGGTCTCGATCAGGCCACCGGCGCCCGCGTAGCTGAGCACCCAGCCGGCGCCGGGCCGCCACGCCGGGGTGACCGGAGCCGCTGCGCGGCGCACCAGGTGGTCTCCCACGCCGTTGCCCACGACCGCGCGCAGCGTGTTTCCCTCGAGGTAGGCCACCCGGAAGCCGTCCCCGCCCGACCAGGCCGGGTGATGCACGCGCCGGGGCCGGTTGACGGTCCAGCGGACCTCTCCGGCAGGGTCCACCGCCACGAGCTGCCGCCCACGAACGCCGATCACGAACATGCCGTGGGGAGACCAGCCGGCCTCGGAGAAGGCGCCCACGCGGCGCGAGCCGTCCGGGCGGACGATCCAGGCCCTGTTGCGGCCCACCGACAGCACCTTGCCCCCGGGGAGCTCCGCGAACACCGGCGCGGCGGCATCGCGCCCGGCGCTGAAGCGCTGCTCGATCCAGTCGCCCATGCGGGCTCCCGCGGGCGTGAGGGCCACGGCCAGGACCACGAGCGCGACCGCCGCCGCCAGCGCGAGGGGGCGAAGCGCACGCGGGCGTGAGGCCGGCGCCGGACGGGCTGCGTAAGCGGCCGAGATCACGGCCCAGCCGCGCTCGCGCGCATCGCCCTCGCCGGGGATGGGCCGCTCGGACAGGCGCCGCAGTCGCGCTTCCACCCCGCGCCGCCGGCTCACGGCTCCTCCTCCTGGTCCAACAGCTCGCCGAGCTTGTCGAGCGCGCGCCGCAGTCGCGAGTTGACCGTCCCCCGGGGCAGATCGAGCAGGGTGGCGATCTCGCCGGGCGTGTACTCGAGCAGGTAGCGCAGCGCTACGACCGCACGCTGCTCGGGTCCGAGCTCCGCCAGGGCGAGCGTCAGCGCGTCCGACAGCCCAGCGGGCGGCGCTTCGGCCGCCGCGACGTCAGCCGCAGCGCTGGCGTGGACCTCGCGTTTCAGCGCGCGCGAGCGGGCCGCGTCGATCGCACGGTTGACGACTATCCGGTGAAGCCAGGGGCCGAATGGGCGCCGCCGGTCGAAGCGATCGAGCGCACGCGCCGCCGCCAGAAACGACTCCTGGGCGATGTCCTCGGCCGCGCCGCTGTCGTGCACCACGAGCCACGCGGCCCGGTACGCAGCCGTCCAGTGGAGGCGAAAGAGCGCCTCGAAGGCGTCGGACGACCCGCGCTGCGCCTCCGCCACCAGCCGGCGCTCGTGACGTCGCGCGGGCAGCCGGCCGCGGGCGAGCCGGGCGGCCGCCGCCCTCACGCCCGGGACGGCCGGCAGTGCTGCCGTTCGCCCATCGCCGGTCATGCCTGCCGCAGAGCCTTGCACGCGCTTCACCCGAAGTCACTACGAGCAGCGGCGCCGGAGAGGTCCCTGCCAGAGTTCGCTGACTCGCATGCCCTGGGTCGAGTCCCACTCCCCGGCCTTCTCCGCCCGCCACGACTCCTCGCGAAGCGACGAGGCCAACCGCGTGCTCGACCAGCTCGAGCGCTTCCGGGCCGAGGTGCTCGACCTCTTCCAATCGGCACCGGCGGAGGTGGCGGTGGTGCTCCACCCCCGCTCGGTCGCGCTGACCCTCGCCCACCCCTGGCTCCCGCTGGCGCGGATGGTCGCGGCCCCGGCCAGCCGCCGCTACTTCGCCGGCTGGTTCGCCGAGGGCGAGATCCACGTGCTGGGCCCCGAGGCGCTCGAGCGCCGCGCCTCCAGCGTGCCCGGCTCCCGCGAGGCCCTGCTGCGCTCGCCCCAGCACGAGTACTCGCACCTGGTCATCGGGGCCAACAACCCGGCCCTGCCGCCGCCGATGTCGATGGCGAGCTTTCGCAGCTACGTCCGCTGGGCCTGGCTGTGCGAGGGAGCCGCCACCTGGCTCGCGGGGCAGACCCCGCATCTCCGTCCGGCGATCGTGCGCCGGCTACGGGAGGGCCGGCGCCCCGAGTTCCCGCCCGCGCCACCCGACGCCATGCTGCTGGGCGCGACCGTGTTCTCCCTCCTGGAACGCCAAGAGGGCGCGCGGGCCGCCGCTGAGCTGGCCACCAGCCCGCTCGACGGCGGACCGCGCGTGCTGCTGGCGGAGGCGTTCGGGCGCCAGACGGCCGCCGTGGAGCGCGACTGGCGCGACGAGCTGGATTCGCTGCGTGCGAGCTGATCATCCTGCCTACAGCCCAAGCGTCTTGGCGATGATGTTCTTCTGGATCTCCGACGTGCCGCCGTAGATCGTGGTGACCACGGCGGCACGCAGGTTGCGCTCCATCGGGTACTCGAGCGCGTAGCCGTAGCCGCCCGCGATCTGCACCCCCTCCAAGGCGCAGCGCTTGGCCAGCTCGGTGGCGGCCAGCTTGGCCATCGAGGCCTCCTGGGGAAGCATGCGGGTGGGGTCCTCGTCGGTGAGGCTCGCCACCCAGCGCACCAGCAGCCGGACCTGGGCGAGCTCGGTGGCCAGCTCGGCGAAGCGGTGGGAGATGGCCTGGAAGGAGCCGACCGGGCGGCCGAACTGGCGCCGCTCCTTGGCGTAGGCGAGCGCGTCGTCGAAGGCCCGCTGCGCGAGGCCGAGCGAGGTGGCGGCCAGGATCGTGCGCTCGTAGTTCAGCCCGGCCATGAGCTGGGTCCAGCCGCTTCCCTCGGCGCCGAGCAGAGCGTCCTCCGGCACGCGCACCCCATCCAGGTGCAACTCGTTGGTCTCCTCGCCACCGAGGGTCTTGATCGGGGTCACCGTCATACCCTCCGCGTCGCGCGGGACGAAGATCATCGACATGTCCTCGTGGCGCTCGCCGGCGCCGGTGCGGCAGACGATCAGGATGTGGCTCGCCTTGTGGGCGTAGGAGCACCACATCTTCGCGCCGTCGAGCACCCATTCCCCGTTCTCGCGGCGAGCCTTGGTCTTGAGCGCGGCAACGTCGGAGCCGGCGTCGGGCTCGGACATCGCGATGGCCAGTGTCCCACCCTTGACCACGCGGCCGAATAGATCGCGCTTCTGCTCCTCCGAGCCGAACCGGCGGAGCGCACCGACCACGATCAGCGTGACGCCGTAGCCGCCGATCGGGATGCGGCCGCGGGTCGTCTCCTCCAGGAACAGCGTCGCGTCGAGGAAGCTGCCGCCCGAGCCGCCGTACTCCTCCGGGATCTGCAGCCCGTACCAGCCCAGCTCGCCCATGCGCGCGGCTGCCTCGTCGGAATGGCCGTCGTCGGTCGGCACGTCGAAGCTCTCGCGCACGGCGAAATCGCGGATGGCCTCGACGAACGCGACCTGTTCGTCGGAGAGGCCTGTAGTCACGCTTCGACGTGTTCCCGCGGCTTGAAGCGGTTCAGCTCGCGCAGCGCTATCACCATCTTGTGGACCTCGTCGGGGCCGTCGGCGATGCGCAGCCAGCGGCCCTGGCGCCACATGGCCGCGAGCGGAGTGTCATCGGACATGCCGAGCGCGCCGTGCACCTGCATCGCCCGGTCAAGCACGCGCTGGTGCATCTGGGCGGCAACGACCTTGATCATCGAGATCTGCTGGCGGGCGGCCCGCTTGCCCTCGGTGTCCATCTTCCAGGCCGCGTGCAGGACCAGCAGGCGGGCGGCGTCGATCTCCACGCGCGACTGGGCCACGAAGTCCTGCACGAACTGCTTCTCGGCGAGCGGGCCGCCGAAGGCCTCGCGGTCGTGCGCGCGCCGGCACATCATCTCGAAGGCCCGCTCCGCGGAGCCGATCGCGCGCATGCAGTGGTGGATGCGGCCGGGGCCCAGGCGGTCCTGGGCGATCGCGAAGGCGGCTCCCCGCTCGCCGAGCAGGTTCCCCGCCGGCACGCGGCAATCCTCGTAGCGCACCTCCCAGTGACCCGGGCCCTCGTCGTGACCCATGACCGGCACCGGGCGCACGCCCTGGAAGCCCGGCGCATCGACGGGGACGAGGATCATGCTGGCCCGCTTGTGCGGAGGAGCGTCGGGATCGGTGACGACCATCGCGATCGCCACGGCGGCGCCGTTGTATCCCGAGGTGAACCACTTGTGGCCGTTTATGACCCACTCGTCGCCATCGAGCTCCGCGGACGAGACGAGCCGCGTGGGATCCGAGCCCGCGCTCTCCGGCTCGGTCATCGAGAAGCAGGAGCGGATCTCGCCCTCCAGCAGCGGGGTCAGCCAGCGCTCGGTCTGCTCCGGCGTCCCGTGCTCGGCCAGGATCTCGATGTTGCCGGTGTCCGGAGCCGCGCAGTTGAAGACCATCGGCGCGACCGCGCTGCGGCCCATGAGCTCGCAGAGCATCCCGTACTCCCAGTTGGTGAGGCCGGGGCCGTAGCGCTCGTCGGGGAGGAACAGGTTCCACAGGCCCTCGGCCTTCGCCCGCTCGCGCAGCGCGACGAGGACGTCCGGGTACGGGACTCCGGGGCGAACCTCCTCGTCGAGCGCCTCGATCGCCTCGCGCTCCAGCGGCTCGACGTGCTCCTCGGTGAACCCGGTGATTCGCTCGAGCAGCTCGGTCACCCGGTCTGAGGGAGCGAATTCCATGGGGCGCGGAGCCTACCGCCCTCAGACCCCGCTCTGGAGCAGCCAGGCCACCAGGGCGACGCCGGCTCCGCCGAGCAGCACGGCCGCGACCAGGACGAGCGGCCGCGGGTGCGGGGCGGCGCCGTCGGTGGGCGCAAGCTCGCTCTGCAGCAGCACCTCGTTCGCCGCCTCCAGGCCCGCCTGCGGCACGAGCACGTCGCGCGGTCCCGCGGCAAGGAAGTCGGGAACGTCGAAGCCCGCGGTGCGGCGAAGCATGCTTGGCACGCCCTCCTCCAGCAGCAGGCCCTGAATCAACTCGGCCTCGGCCTGGTTGCGCCCGCCGGCCACGCGCACGAGCCGGCCCTCGGTATAGAGCGGGTTGATCTTGCGCGCCCGGCCGTGGGCGTCGCTGAGCGGCTCCTCGAGGGGGTCGCCCTCCGCCCGTGTGAGCGGCATGCCGCAGCGGCTGCAGAACGCCTCCGACACCCGCGGCTCTTCGCCGCAGCCGGGACAGGCGAGGGGCGGCCGCTCAGCCATCGATGACGATCGGCTCCTCCTCCACCCGGCGGTCGGCGATGCGCCAGCCGCGCACCACCGGGGCGTCGCCGTTCTCCAGCGACACGATCAGGTAGGTCCAGTGCGGGTAGCTGGCCAGGTTGATGTCGGTCTGGGAGGGCTCTGCCGGGCTTCGCGGGTGGGAGTGGTAGACGCCGACGTCGAAGCCGTCGTCGTCCAGCTCGTTGACGCGCAGCAGGCTCTGCGGGTCGAGCTCGTAGCCGTACGGGGAATGCCGCTCGTTGACGGCCCGCACGACCTCCTCGGCCGTTCCGTCGCGGCCCCGGACGTAGCCGCAGCATTCGTTGGGCGCCTCCTCGGCGGCGTGCGTGACGAGCTCGTCCCAAAGCGCCTGTGAGATCCGCACGATCCGAACACTAGTGTCCGCCGTTCATGTCCTCGCTGACCAGACGGACCGCGCTCGGCGGCTCGGCGGGGCTCCTGCTGGCTGCGTGCGCCTCCGAGGACCAGCCGCCCTCGAGTGCCCGCCCGGGCGAGGGCACAGGGCTGCTCAACTCGCTGCTGGTGCTCGAGCACACCGCGGTCGCCGCCTACGACGCGGCCGCCCGGCACGTGCGCGGCGAGGCACTCCGTTACGCGCGCCGGATCGCCCGCCAGGAGCGCGGCCATGTGCGCCGGCTCGAGGCGCTGATCCGAGCCCGGGGCGGAGCCAGCGCGCGCTCGCGCACGCCGGACGAGTACGCACGCTCGTTCCCGCTGCTGGCCGGGCCGGGCGACGCGCTGCGCTTCGCCGCCGACCTCGAGGAGCGGCTCGTCCGGGCCTACCTGCAGGCGCTGCCGAAGCTGCCCGATCCGGAGCTGCGGCGGGCCGCGGCGGAGATCGGCGCCGACGAGGGAGCGCACCTGGCCGTGGTGCACGTCATGCGAGGACAACCGGCCGCCCCCGAGGCGTTCGTGACGGGAACGCTGTGAGGCCCACTCGCCGGGCACTCATGGCACTCGGGGCGGTCGCGGCGCTGCCCGCCGGCGCGCGGGCCCAGCCGGCGTCCGACGCTTCGGTGTTGGAGGAGCTCCTTGTTCTCGAGGCCCGCTTGGAGGCCGCCTACGCGGCGGCACTGCGGCGAGGCGTGCTGCCCCGGTCCGTCGGCCAGCCGCTCCGGGACCAGGAGCGCGAGCACGCGCTCGGTCTTAGACGCGCCCTGTCGGCGCGAGGCGGGCGTGCCCCGGCGAGCCCGCGGGCCGATGCCGCGCTCGCCCGGGCCCTACGCAGCCCGGCCGCCTTCGGCCGCTACGCGCTAAGGCTCGAAGGGCGTGCAGTGAGCGCCTACGTGCACGCCGCGGCCGAGGTGAGCGACGCCGGCCTCCGCCAGCCCCTCGGAGCCATTCTGGCCTGCGAGGCCCAGCACGAGGTGGCGCTGCGCGAGCGGCTGGGAGAACCCCTCCTCGGGGTGTAGCCTGAGGGGCGATGGGTTTCTTCTCCGCTCCTGGGCCGCTCGAGCTGCTCGTGATCCTCGTGATCGCCCTGATCGTGCTCGGCCCCAAGCGGCTGCCGGAGGCGGCCCGGTCGGTCGGCCGGGGGATGCGGGAGCTCAGAGAGTCGATCCAGGGCGAGCCGGATCCCTACGAGGACTACGACCCCGAGCCCGACGCCGAGGACGAGTCCACGACCGCCACGAAGACCGCCTCGTCCTAGCTACCAGAAAGAGGCGGTCTCGAGCACGCCCTCGTCCTCGAGCTGCTCGATGGACTTGGTGTACACGCCCGAGCTGAGGTACTTCCAGCCGTCGTCGGGGGCCACGAAGACCAGGTTTCCCTCGTCGAGCTCGGCGGCCACGCGGACGCAGATCGAGGCCACCGCGCCGGTCGAGACGCCCACGAACAGGCCCTCCTCCTCGAGCAGGCGCTTGGTCCACACGACCGAGTCGCGGTTGGAGACGAAGATCTTGCGGTCGAGGAGCGAGAGATCGAGGATCGGCGGGATGTAGCCGTCCTCGAGCGAGCGCAGGCCCTGGACCGACTCGCCCTGAAGCGGCTCAGCGGCCACGATCAGGGTGTCGGGGTTCTCCTCCTTGAGGCGCCGGGCGTTCCCCATCAGCGTGCCGCCGGTGCCCAGGCCGCCCACGAACGCAGCCACCTCCTCGAGCTCGTCGAGGATCTCCACCGCCGTGCCGTTGTAGTGGGCGTCGGGGTTGGCCGGGTTCCCGTACTGGTAGGGCAGGTAGTAGGAGGGGTCCGACTCGGCCAGCTCGAGCGCCTTGGCCACCGCTCCATTCGAGCCCTGCTCGCCAGGCGAGTAGACGATCTCCGCGCCGTACATGTGCAGCAGCTCGGTCCGCTCGCGGGTCACGTTGTCGGGCATGACGACCTTGAGCGGGTAGCCCTTGCGCCGGCAGATCATCGCCAGGGAGATGCCGGTGTTCCCGGAGGTGGGCTCGAGGATCGTCTGTCGGGGGGCGATCAGCCCCTCCTCCTCGGCCCGCTCGATCATCGAGCGGGCGACGCGGTCCTTCACCGAGCCGGTCGGGTTGTAGCTCTCGAGCTTCGCGTAGATGCGCACGCCCGGGTGCGGGCTGAGCCGCTTCAGCTCGACGAGCGGCGTGTTGCCGATCGCCTGGACGACGTCGCCGTACTTGCCGCCACATGGCTTGTTGTCGAGCCCCCCCTCGAACACTTCAGAAAGTGTAGCCCCAGGGCGGGGGCGGCTCAGAGCTCGGTGATCACCGTGTCCTCGTGCGAGTACGCCGGGGCGCAGCAGCAGAGCAGGCGCAGCGGCTCGGTGCCGGTGTTCCAGAGCTTGTGGGGCACGCCCGGCGCAATCACCGCGCACGCGCCCGGGCCCACTTCCTGCTCTTGCTCCCCGAGGCGCAGACGCCCGCTGCCGTGGGTGAAGAAGTAGATCTCCTCGGTCGTGCGGTGGAAGTGCTCGGCGGTCTGGCCGCCGGCCGGCACGGTGGCCTCGGCGAGGCTCTGGTTCTCGGCGTTCCCGCTGGCCGGCCCGGCCACCTCGCGGATGCTTGACCCGTCCAGGGTCGTGAACGACTCGGCTTGGTGGAGGTGGCGCAGCCGCATTACGGCGAGGCTAGCGCCGGTAGCGCAGCTGCGGCATCCCGGTGGGTGGCGGGACCGCAGCCGGAGGCTCAACCGCCGGCCATGGCCGGCAGGATCACGAGCGTGTCGCCCGGTCCCACCGTCGTGCCCAGCCCGTCGAGCACCCGAACGTCCTCGTCGTTGAGGTACACGTTCACGTAGCGGTTCAGCTCGCCGTCCTCGGAGAACAGCTGCGACTCGGTGCCCGGATGCTGAGAGACAAGCGAGCGCAGCACCTCGCCCACGTCGCCGCCCTCGGCGTCGACCTCCTTGGCGCCGCCGACCGAGCTGCGCAGGACGGGAGGGATCTTGACCGTGCTCACGGGGGCGGCAGCCTAGCCTGCGCCCGCGCAAAAAGCCTCGTAGTCGGGGAAGACCCCCATCTCCTCGTCGGAGATGGAGTCGGGGTCCCGCGAGCAGACCGGGCAGTCGGGGTCGCGGCGAACCTTGAGCTCGGTGAACGTCGTGCCCAGCGCGTCGTAGAGCAGCAGGCGGCCGGCCAAGGTCTCCCCGGCGCCCGTGACCAGCTTGATCACCTCGACCGACTGCAGCAGCCCCATCACCCCGGGCAGCACGCCCAGCACGCCGGCGGCGCCGCAGGAGGGGGCCAGCTCGGCGGGCGGCGGCGTCGGGTAGAGGCAGCGGTAGCAGGGACCCTCGTAGGGGTGGAAGACCGACAGCTGGCCCTCGAAGCCCAGGATCGACGCCGAAACCACGGGGATCTGCTTGCGCACGCTGGCGTCGTTCAGCAGGTAGCGGGTGGGGAAGTTGTCGAGGCCGTCGACGACGACGTCGTAGCCGTCGATGATCTCCATGATGTTGGAGGCGTCGAGGCGTACCTCGTGCTTCTCGACGTTCACGTCCGGGTTGATGTCGTGGACGGCGATCTCGGCCGAGTCGACCTTGGGCACGCCGATGCGGTCGTTGGAATGGGCGACCTGGCGCTGCAGGTTGGAGAGATCGACGACGTCGTTGTCGACGATTCCCAGCGTGCCCACCCCGGCGGCGGCCAGGTAGAGGGCGGCGGGCGAGCCTAGCCCCCCGGCGCCCAGCAGCAGCACCTTGGCGTCGAGCAGCTTCAGCTGGCCCTCGAGCCCGATCTCCGGGATCAGCAGGTGGCGGGAGTAGCGCTCGCGCTGCTCGGCGCTCAGCGCCCGGGGAACCTCGACCTCGTAGCCGCGGTCCTTCCAGAGCGTGATCCCGCCGCGCATGGAGGCCACGTCCTCGTACCCGAGCAGCTCGGACATCGTGTGCGCCGCCAGCGCCGAGCGGTTGCCGGACGCGCAGTAGAGGATCACCCGGTCGGAGCGATCGGGCGCGGCGCCCTCGATCCGGGACTCGAGGTGCCCGCGCGGCACGTGCACGGCGCCCGGCAGGTGCGACTCCTCGAACTCGTGCTGCTCGCGCACGTCGACGATCACGGCACCGTTGCCGTTCTGGGCGAGGTCGTGGACCTCCTTGGGATCCACCTCCTCGATCTGCTCCTTGACCCTGCGGATCAGGTCCGCGCCGCTTGCCATTTCCTCACAACACCTCAAACCCAGTCGGAATTCAATACTTCAGAAAGTGTAGCGCCTGGCAATGCGCTCTACTAGCGGAATGAGCGTCGAGATCCGGTCCGGCCTGCAGGCCGGCGACATCGGTGAGATTACCCGCCTGCACGGGGAGATATACGCGGCGGAGTACGGGCTGGGCGGGATCGAGGCCTCGATCGCCGAGGGCCTGGCCGCGCTGGTCAAACGAGGCTGGCCGGGCGACCGTGAGGGCGTTTGGATGGTCGAGGCCGGGGGCGAGCGAGTGGGCTGTGTGGTTCTGTACGACCGCGGCAACGGACTGAGCCGCCTGGGCATGCTGGTCCTGCGGCCGGAGCACCGCGGCGCGGGGCTGGGCCGGCGCCTGGTGGGGCTGTGCCTCGAGCGCGCCCGGTCTGCGGGTTACAGGGAGATCGAGCTCATGACGCTCCCGGAGCTCGAAGCCGCCACGCACCTCTACCGCGAGGCCGGCTTCCGGCGGGTGGGCAGGGGGCCGCAGCAGAACTGGGGGCGCGAGATCACTCTGCAGCGCTGGGTTCTCGACCTAGAGTGATGACTTCGCCCCGCATGTGGGGGCAAAGTCGACAATGCAGCGGGAAGCTAGCCTCGCTCGCGTGAACGCGCGCGTGCTCATCGCGCTCTTCCTGCTGGCGGTCTTCGCCCTGGGCGCCGTGGTCCTCGTGGCCCGCGCCCGCCAGGACGACGACGCTGCGGTGGCCGGCTCCGACAGCCGCTTCGAGGGCGCGCAGATGCCGGAGGGCTTCAAGGCCCCCGACTTCGTCCTGCGCGACCAGAACGGCGAGCGCGTCTCCATGCGCGATCTCCGCGGCCGGCCGGTGATCGTGACCTACCTGTACACCACCTGCGAGGACAGCTGCCCGCTGCAGGCCCAGACCGTTCGCGGGGCGCTCGATCAGCTGGGCCACGACGTGCCGGCGCTGGCGATCGCCGTCGACCCGCCGCGCGACACGCCCGAGCGCGCCCGCGCCTTTCTCCTGGAGCAGCGCGCGACGGGGCGGATCGACTTCGTGCTCGGCACCCGGGCCGAGCTGCGCCCGCTGTGGAACGGGTTCGGCATCCAGCCGCAGTCGGTGACCCAGGAGCACCAGGCCCGCTTCACGCTGGTCGACGCCCGCGGCTACCAGCGGGTGGGCTTTCCCGGGGGCGAGGCGACACCGGAGCGGCTGGCCCACGACATCCGGCTGCTGGAGCGGGAAAGCTAGGTCGTTATCCTACTTCGGAGGTAGGATTTGACCTCATGATGTTCTCGACCAAAGCGGAGTACGGCGTGCGCGTGATGGCGCACCTCGCCCGGCGCGAGGGCGAGGCCCCGATCTCGCTCGGCTCGATCGCCGACGCCGAGGGCCTCCCCCTGGCCTACCTCGAGCACCTCGTGCAGCGGCTGCGGCGCGCCGAGCTCGTCGAGTCGCACCGGGGAGCGCACGGCGGCTACACGCTGGCCCAGCCCGCCGAGCGCATCACCATGGCCGAGGTGGTGAGGGCGCTCGAGGGCGACATCGCCCCCATCGAGTGCATCACCGCCGACCCCGAGCGCGGCCTGGTCTGCGTCCGGGAGGACGAGGCGGGTCACGATCCCTGCCCCACCAAGCTGCTCTGGACCCGGGTGCAGGGCTCGGTCGTACGCACCCTGAACGAGATGACGCTCGCCGACCTGGTCCGGCCGGCCCGAACCCCGAACGCCGCCCCGAGCAAAGCTCGGGCCGCGGCGAAGACGATGGAGAAAGCCACCGCATGACCCTGGAGATCCAGAACCTGCACGTCCGCACCGAGGATCGGGAGATCCTGCACGGCGTGGACCTCGTCGTGAGAAAGGGCGAGACCCACGCGCTGATGGGCCCGAACGGCTCAGGCAAGTCCACGCTCGCCAACACCCTGATGGGCAGCCCCAGCTACGAGGTGACCGAGGGCCGCATCCTTCTGAACGGCGAGGACCTGACCGAGGCGGAGACGGACGAGCGCGCAAAGGCCGGCCTGTTCATGGCCTTCCAGTACCCCGCCACGATCCCCGGCGTGTCGGTGGCGAACTTCCTGCGCATGGCGATGAACGCCGGCCGCGAGGAACCCATCAAGGTCAAGGAGTTCGGTCAGCTGCTCGGCCGCAACATGGAGCTCCTGCGCATCGACCGCGCGTTCACCAGCCGCTATCTCAACGAGGGCTTCTCGGGCGGCGAGAAGAAGCGCGCCGAGATCCTCCAGCTGGCGATGCTCCAGCCCGACTTCGCGGTGCTCGACGAGACCGACTCCGGGCTCGACATCGACGCGCTGCGGATCGTGGCCGACGGGGTGAACGACATGCGCGGCCCCGAGCGCGGCTTCTTGATCATCACCCACTACACGCGCGTCCTGGGCTACGTGCAGCCGGACTTCGTGCACATCATGCTCGACGGCCGCATCGTCCGCGAGGGCGGCGCCGAGCTGGCGAGCGAGCTCGAGGAGAAGGGCTACGAGTGGGTGCGCGAGGAGGTCGTGGCCGGTGCCTCCTAGGTACGTCGAGGATCGCCGCAAAGCCGCGCTCGAGGTGTTCGAGCGCGAGCCCCTGCCCACCTGGCGGCGCTCCGGTTTCTGGACCACCACGGTCCGCAAGCTGGCCCTGGACGAGCTCGAGCCCCGGCGCTATGAGCCGCTGGACGAGCTGCCCGAGATCGTGCGCCAAGACCTCGGCGACGAGGAGCACGCCGGCCTGATCGTCCAGCGCGGCGCCAGCGTCGTCTACTCGGACGTGGCCGACGAGCGCATCCTGATGATGCCCCTCGAGCAGGCCGTCGAGGAGCATCCCGAGCTGGTCGAGGAGCACTTCGCCAAGCGCCTGCCCTACGACGAGGGCAAGTTTGCGGCCGCCACCGCCGCCTTCTGGACCGGCGGCGTGTTCGTGCACGTCCCGAAGAACGTCCAGATCGAGAAGCCGATCCAGGTGGTCTGGCTGATCGACGAGCCGGGCACCGCCCAGTACGCGCACACCCTGGCCGTGGTGGGCGAGCTGGCCGAGTGCCGCATCCGCGAGTACTTCGTGGCCCCCGACTTCGACGGCCAGGCCCTCCACGCCGGGGCCTTCGAGCTCTACGCGCTGCCGGGGGCGCAGGTCAATCTGGCCCACTACCAGGACTGGGGCTCGGGCGAGGTCTTCGACATCTCCACCCGCCGGGTCGAGATCCGTCGCGACGCCCGCGTGAAGTGGGTGCCGATCCACCTCGGCGGCCGGCTGACCAAGCAGACGCTCGACATCATCACCGCCGAGCAGGGCTCCGACATGCGCCACTCCGGGCTGTACTTCACCGAGCGCGACGAGCACCTCGACCTGTTCACCACCGACAAGCACGAGGCGGGGCACACGACCGGCGACACCGTCTGGAAGGGCGCGCTCACCGGCGACTCGCGGGCCTCGTACGAGGGCCTGATCCACATCGTCCCGGGCGCGCAGGAGACCGACACCTACCTGCAGACCCACCAGATGCTGCTGTCCCCGCGGGCCAAGGGGGACGCGATCCCCTCGCTGATCGTGGAGACCGACAACGTCAAGGCCTCGCACGGCGGCACGGTCGGCGAGCTCGACCAGGACCAGATCTTCTACATGATGACCCGCGGCCTGCCCCGCGCCGAGGCGGTGCGCGTGCTGGTGGAGGGCTACTTCGAGGAGGTCGTCCAGCGGCTCGAGGATCCCGGCCTCGAGGAGCTGGTGCGCCGCCGGGTGGCCGAGAAGCTCCACGGGGCGGAGGAACAGGTGCGCGAGTTCATCGGGGAGCGGGCCGAGGCGTCCTGATGGGCCGAGTCACAACGGTTCCCCGGAAATGCGAGGCCCAGGGGCCGCCAGGCCAGGACGCAGGGAGCCCAGGTAGCAGAGCTACCTGGGCGACCGAGGACGCCGCATGGCGGTTCCTGGGGCCGCAGTTCCGGGTGGAACGTTGTGAGGAGGTCCATTAATGGCCGCGATCGCCGAGCAGCCGCTGGTCGACGTGCGAACCGACTTCCCGGTGCTCACGCGCGAGTTCGGCGGCCGCCGCGTGGCCTATCTCGACTCGGCGGCCACCTCCCAGCGGGCCGAGCCGGTGATCCGCGCCATGGACCGCTTCCAGCGCGAGTCGTACGCCCCCATCCACCGTGGGGTCTACGAGCTGGCGCGGGAGTCGACCGACGCGTTCGAGTCCGCCCGCGAGCGGATCGCGAGATTCGTGAACTGGGATCCCTCCTGCTCGATCTTCACCCGCAACGCGACCGAGGCCATCAACCTCGTCGCCTACTCGTGGGGCCGCGAGCAAGTGGGCGAGGGTGACGACGTGCTCATCACCGAGATGGAGCACCACTCGAACATCGTGCCCTGGCAGCTTCTGTGCGAGGCGACCGGCGCGCGCCTGCGCTACCTCTCGGTGTCCGACGAGGCGGAGCTGTCCCTGGACGAGCTCGACGCGGTGCTCGCCGAGGGCCGGGTGAAGCTCGTCGGCGTCGCCCACGTCTCGAACGTCCTGGGCACGATCAACCCGGTCACCGAGATCGTCCGCCGCGCCCGGGCGGCCGGCGCGGTCACGCTGATCGACGGCTCCCAGGCCGTGCCCCAGCTGCCCGTCGACCTGAGGGCGATCGATGCCGACTTCTACGCCTGGACCGGGCACAAGGCGCTCGGACCGACGATCGGGATGCTGCACGGACGCCGCGAGCTTCTGGAGGAGATGCCCCCCTTCCTGGGCGGCGGCCACATGATCTCGCGCGTCGAGCGCGAGCGCTCGACCTGGAACGAGCTTCCCTACAAGTTCGAGGCCGGCACCTCGGCGGCCACCGAGGCGGTGGGCCTCGGAGCGGCCGTGGACTACCTCTCCGCGCTTGGCATGGAGAACGTGCGCGCCCACGAGCGCGACCTCACCGAATACGCCGTCGAGCGCCTCGCCGAGATCCCGGGCATCACGCTCTTCGGCCCTCCCGACCTGGATCGCCGCGGCGGCCTGGTGGCCTTCGCCATCGAGGGAATCCACCCGCACGACATCGCCGAGCTGTGCGACCGCGAGGCCGTGTGCGTGCGCGCCGGCCACCATTGCGCGCAGCCGCTGATGCGCGCCCTCGGGGTGGGCGCGACCGCCCGGGCCTCGTTCGGTGTCTACAACGCGCGCGACGAGGTGGACCGACTGGTCGATGCCCTGGGCAGCGCGCGCGAGGTGTTCGGGCTCTGACACACAGGCCCGAAAACCGAGGACGCCGAGATCCGAAGGTTTGCAGGCCCCTGTGATGGACGCCCTCTACCGCGATTACATACTCGAGCACTACAAGAACCCGCAGAACTTCGGCGAGCTCGATCCGCACGACCTCGAGTGGCACGACCACAACCCGCTCTGCGGCGACGAGCTGGGGGTCCACATCGTCATCGAGGACGGGAAGGTTGGAGCGCTCCGCTTTCACGGCCACGGCTGCGCGATCTCGCAGGCGGCCGCCTCGATCACCTCGGACGAGCTGATCGGGATGCCCGTGGACGACGTGGAGAAGCTGGACGCCGACTGGGTGATCGACCAGCTCGGCATCGAGATCTCCCCCACCCGCCGCAAGTGCGCGCTGCTCTCCCTGAAGGTCATGCGCGGCGCCACCACGGGCGACGCCTCCTGGCCGCAGTAGTCAGCCTGTCAGGCCATGCCGGGCGATGAGCGCCTCGATGCTCTCGAAGTCCATGCTCAGCCGGTAGCGCTCCTGAATGACGGCGAGGGCCGCGAAGTCCGGCTCGCCCTCGCCTGCGAGCACGGGCGCGAGGTCGGCGAAGTACTGCTCGAATCCGGCCGGCGAGATGATCTCGAGGACGCGGGTCTCCTCGTCGCCCGGGTTCCAGAAGGCGTGCGGTATGCCGCGGGGCTTGCAGACCAGGTCGCCGGGCCCCGCCTCCAGGGTCTCGTCGCCGATCTGGGCGCCCAAGCGTCCGGCCAGGACGAACGAGTACTCGTCCTCGTTCTCGTGGGTGTGCAGCGGCGCGGCGAGGGTGCGGGGGGCGATGGTGTGCTCGATCAGCCCGAACCGCCCACCGGCCTCGTCGCCCCTCAGGACGAAGCGGTTCCCCAGGCCGGGAATGTCGGCGCGCTCGCCTTCTGTGGCCTTGATTTGCATTTCCGTCTCCTTAGCCTGGGCTCCGGCGCCTCTCACCGCTAGAATTCATTTCCTACCTCGGAAAGCGGAATTTGGAGCGTATGGCAGCCACCGATAAGACGCGAGTCCCCAAGGCCAGCCCGATCAAGGAGAACGAGCAGGGCCAGCTCGTCGCGAAGAAGGGCATCTCCCGCGAGGTGATCGTGGAGTTGTCCCGGATCAAGGACGAGCCCGAATGGATGCGCCAGAAGCGGCTCAAGTCGCTCGAGATCTTCGAGCGCAAGCCCGTGCCCACCTGGGGGGTGGACCTCTCCGATCTCGACCTCTCCGAGCTCGTCCTCTACTCGCCGCCCGAGGCCGGCCGCTACGACAGCTGGGACGACGTTCCGCAGGAGCAGAAGGACACCTTCGAGAAGCTCGGCATCCCCCAGGCGGAGCGCGAGCACCTCGCCGGCGTCGTGGGAGTCTGGCGCCAGGAGCCCTTCTACGAGGGGCTCAAGCAGGAGTACGCCGACCAGGGAATCATCTTCTGCGCCATGGACACGGCGGTCACCGAGCACGAGGATCTCGTGCGCGAGCACTTCATGAAGAAGTGCGTGCCGCCGCAGGACAACAAGTTCTCGGCGCTGCACGGCGCCGTGTGGTCAGGCGGCTCGTTCCTGTACGTGCCCAAGGACGTGAAGGTCGACCTTCCGCTGCAGGCCTATTTCCGTATGGAGGGCTCGGGCGAGGGCACCTTCGAGCACACGCTGATCATCGCCGACGAGGGCTCCGACGTGAACTACATCGAGGGCTGCACGGCGCAGACCTACAGCGCCAACTCGATGCACTCCGCCGTGGTGGAGATCTTCGTCAAGGAGGGCGCCAAGGCCCGTTACACCACCGTGCAGAACTGGTCCAAGGACGTGTTCAACCTGAACACCAAGCGGGCCATCGTGGACGCGCACGGCACCGTCGAGTGGGTCGGCGGCTCGATGGGCGCCAAGAAGGTCATGCTCTACCCCGGCTCGTTCCTCATCGGCGAGGGCGCCCGGGCCGACCACCTCAACGTGGGCGTGGCCAGCGGCGAGGTGTGGAAGGACACCGGCGCCAAGGTCGTGCACCTGGCTCCCAACACCACGTCCAACATCCTCGCGAAGTCCATTTCCAAGGACGGCGGGATCATGGGCTACCGCGGGCTGGTCCGGATGGGCCACAACTCGCAGGGCTCCAAGGCCCACGTCCAGTGCGACGGGCTGATGATGGACGACCGGTCGCGCTCGGACACCTGGCCCGACATCCAGATCCAGAACCCGCACGTGACCGTGGCCCACGAGGCCGTGGTGGGCAAGATCTCCGACGAGCAGCTCTTCTACCTGCAGTCCCGCGGTCTCACCGAGGCCGAGGCGGCGGGCATGATCGTGAACGGCTTCATCGAGCCGGTCACGAAGGAGCTGCCGATGGAGTACGCCGTCGAGCTGAACCGCCTGATTCAGCTCGAGATGGTCGATTCCATCGGCTGAGCCGGCTCCGACGATCGACCGCATCGGCCCCGTGCCAGTGCTGACCGCTCTCACCTGGACGAGCGCTTCGACGGTCCCGAACTCGATCCCGACGTCTGGATTTCGACTCCTACCTGCCGGCGTGGAGTTCCCGGCCGCCTCGAAGGCCACCTACGCGATCGACGAGCGCGGCCTGCGGCTGTCCATCCCGGCGGACCAGCCGCTCTGGTGCCCCGATCTGCACGACGGACCTCTGCGGGTGTCCGCCGTGCAGACCGGCAACTGGTCCGGTCCGGTGGGCAGCAGCCAAGGGCAGCAGCCGTTCCGCGACGATCTGGTGGTCCGCGAGCAGCAGCCGGCACACTGGGGCTTCACCCCTCACTTCGGCCACGTGGAGGTCGAATGCCGGGCCACGATCGGGCCGCGGTCGATGTTCTCGGCCTGGATGGTCGGTCTCGAGGACCGGCCCGAGCGCTGCGGCGAGATCTGCCTCGTCGAGGTCTTCGGCGACACGCTCGGAGGTGACGGGTCGGCCGCCTTCGGGACCGGCATCCACCGCTTCCGTGACCCCGCGCTGACGGAGGAGTTCTCGGCCGATCGCCTCGCGATCGACGTCACACGCTTGCATCGCTACGCGGTGGACTGGCGCCCCGGTTCCGTGGACTTCCGGATCGACGGAAGGCCTGTCCGGACGGTCGGCCAGGCGCCGGACTATCCGATGCAGCTGATCGTCGGCCTGTTCGACTTCCCCGATCGCGGGTCGCCGGGCGAGCCCGAGTCCGAAGCGGAGCTGATCGTCAGGGGCGTGACGGGCCGGCCGCTCCCACCGGCGCAGCGCAGCGGAGACCAGGCGTAGGATCAGCGCCACCGGTCCACCTAGACGTAGTCGTCGAAGGTGCGCTCGAGGAACTCGTTGTGCAGCATGCCGTCGGGATCGAGGTCGCGCTTGAGGGCGAAGAACTCGCGGGCGTTGGCGCCGTACATGCTGGCCAGCGTGTTCTTGTTCGCGCTCACGTTCTTGACCAGGTAGACGCGCCCTCGGTACTCGTTCCAGAGGACGTCGGCCAGCCCGCTGAAGGCATCCTTGATCTGCTCGATCTCGTCCTCGTCGGACGTCTCGAAGGCGTAGCTGACCGCGAAGCCCGCCATGTCGGCCGTGGCGGACAGCAGGAAGCGCTGGTCCTTGGGAAGCCAGAGGACGTCCTGCAGCGTAGGCTCGAGGCCCCTTTCGGCGAAGTAGGCCCGGGCGCGGTCGAGCCACGCCCTGAGGCGCTTCCCCGCGTCGATCCACGTTTTCTCGTTGCTGGGGTCGCTGGGGACCACGAAGGTCTGCTGCACGGTCTTCGGCGTCCCGAACGGCCACAGGCGCTTCGCGCGGGCGTTCCCGTCGACGAAGAAGGTGAAGCCGTCGAGGTGGTCGGTGTAGGTGGCGTGATCCTCGTACTCGAAGCGCCAGGCCCACCACCAGATCAGCCGCGCGCTCAGGCGGGACCGCATCCCCCACTCGACGAGCACTCGCGCGAGCATCTCGGGCCGGTGCAGCTTCATGCGCTTGAAGTGCGTGGCTCGAACGAACGCCGACGTGAAGTACAGGGCCCGGGGCTCCTTCCGGCCGCGCGGCACGAGGGCCGAGTAGATGGCATCCAGTTTGTCCGGGTCCTCCGGGTCGGACTCCTCCTCGTACGTGCGTTGGGTGTCGGGGACGAGGTGCTCCGCGAGGTCCTCACAGGTGTCGTACTTGCGCACCAGCGTCTTGACCCCGAAGGTCTCGCCGGCTGTGGCGGCCCGAAGCACGCGGTAGGTGATCGAGACCACGGCCCCGAGATATCCGAGGCCGCCGATGACCGCCAGGAAGATCTGCTGCTCCTCGCCCCACTGAGCGCGGTCTGGGGTCTCCGGCGGGCGGCACTCCAGCGTCCGCCCTTGCGGGGTCATCAGCCTGAAGTGATCGATCCAGGTGCCCTCCTTGCCCCATGCGGGCGAGAACCGCGACAGACAGTCGCCGGACAGCGTGCCCCCCGCGGTTGCGTGGGCCGTGGTGACCGTCACCGCCGGGACCAGGCCGAGGGGCTGCAGACGCGCGAAGATCGCCCCCCAGGTCGCACCGGGCTCCACCCGCACGCGGCGTTCGTCGGGCAGCGGCACGATTCGGTTCAGCCGGCTCATGGAGATCACGATCTGGTCGCCGAGCGCCTGCGAGTCGAACGAATGCCCGCCCGCGCGCAGCGTGACCCTCTGCCCTCTCTCGCTCGCGCCGGCAAAGATCGCCTTGATCTGCTCTGGGTCGTGCGGATAGAAGACCCGCACCCTGTCGCTCTTGTAGAGCCCCGAGTAGCACCCGAGCGACTCGACCTTGCTCTCGATCCCCGGAATCGGGTCCACGGGCGGGCACATCCTCGTGCCCTCCCTACGCGGTCGCCGCGACGTCCACGAGACGGGCCGCGCGGCGGGCGCTCAGCCCGTAGCCGTTGACCCGCGCGAGCTCGAGCGCGCGCTCGGCCATGCTGCGGCCCTCCCCGGCGGATCCGGCCTGGACCCGGGAGCGGGCCCAGTAGCAGAGATTCTGGGCCTCCCACACGCGGGCGCGCTGGCGCTCGTGCCGCGCCGAGGCCGCCGCGAAGTGCTCGTGGGCGCGATCGTGCGACCCCAAAGTGGCCGCGAGCATCCCCAGGTACGACTCGGCGGACCCGTAGCCGCTCGCGCCGTTCCAGACGAAGCGGTCGCGCCAGGGCTCGATGAGCTCGTAGAGAGGCGCCGCGGCCCGCGCGGAGCCGACCTCGGCGGCGGTCCGGGCCCACATCGCCAGGGCGGTCGAGTACACCTGGTCCTTGGGCACGTTGGCGAACCCGTCCGCCCCGGCCCGCTCCAGCATCGGGGCGGCGTCGGCGGCCCGGCCGGAGTCACACAGGGCCGCAGCCAGGCCCGCCTGAAAGGCGGGAATCCCGGGGTTCGCGACAGCAGCCAGCTCGAGCAGCTCGAGCGTCTCCTCGGTACGGCCCTGGTCCGAGCGCACGGCGCAGATCTGGCCCCAGTAGATGACCATCGTGTCGGGGTCGTCCCCCTGGCCCAGCCGGGCCGCGGCCTCTGCCAGCCGCTCGGCGTCGTCGAGCGCCCCCTGCATCTGGGCGAGCCCCGAGGCGAAATAGGCGGCGTGCCAGCGCAGGTCGGGCTGCCCGAGCTCACCGGTGCGCCGCACCAGCTGCGCCGAGGCCTCGGCCGCCACGGTCAGCTTCCCGGACTCCGCCGCCGCGTGCACCGTGCGGTCCAGCGCCCAGATCCGGGCGAGCGGATCGTCCACGCGGTCGGCCAGCTCCATCATCTCCTCGGCGACCCGTCGGCGGGCGGGAAGGGTGTCCGCCGACCAGACGGCGTGGAAGTAGTCCCGCAGGACATAGGGCAGGACGTGGACGTCGCTGGCCCTGCGGGCGAGGGCGAGGGCCTCCTCGGCCAGCGCCCGCCGGTGCTCGTGGCGCGGGTCGAACTGCAGCTCCATCGCGTGCAGCGCGAGCAGCCGGGCGCGCCGAGAGGCATCCGTCCCGTCGTCCAGCTCGATCGCGCGCTCGAGAACGGCCACCCGCTCCTCGTCGACGGCGCCGAAGGCGCTTGCGAAGCCCCGGTTGTTGGCCAGCGCCGCCCGGGCGGTCAGCTCGGGATCGCGAAGCTCCTCGGCCAGCCCGGCCGCGCCCAGAAGGGTCTCACGGAACTCGAGCTTGCCGGCCTGGCGCTGCGCCTCCCCCAGCGCGATCGCCAGATCGCAGCGCCACGCCGGGTCGGGGTCCGGCGCCTTGTCCAGCAGCTCGACTGCCTGGGCGAACCAGCGCACGGCCTCGTCGGGCGCCAGCTCACTCAGGGCGCGCTCCCCCGCCCGCGCGCTGTAGGACACCGCCTTGTTGGCGTCGATCGGGGCGGTGGCCGCGGTCCAGTGCCGGGCCAACTCGGATATTCGCGCACCCGGCTCGCCGCCGCACAGGCCCTCCAGGGCCTCCGCCGCACGGCGGTGCAGCCGCGAGCGCCGGGTGGCCCCGAGGTCGTCGTACAGGATGTGGTTGATCAGGTTGTGCGCGAACGTGAACGAGCCGGCGCGGTCGGTGAGCTCGGTCAGCAGCGAAGCCTCCACCGCGGCGTCGAGCAGGTCGATCAGGCGGTCCTCGTCCACCCTCGCGATCCGCAGCAGCAGCTCCAGGTCGAAGGTGCGCCCGATGACCGCCGCGCTGCTGAGGACGGTGCGGCACTCCTCGCCGAGGCGCTCGACCCGGCGGCCCACCACCTCGCGCACGCTCTGCGGAAGCCCGAGCGCCTCCAGGCGCTGTCTGAGCTCCCAGCGCCCGTCCGGCACGCGGACGAGGGCGCCGGACTCGAGCAGGTGGCGCAGCATCTCGACCACGAAGAACGGGTTGCCGTCGGTCTCCGCCGCGATCTCGCGAGCGAGCGCAACGCCGGTCTCGTCCATCTCGTGCCGGGCGGCCGCCTCCATCAGCGAGACCACGTCCTCCTGGCCCAGGCCGCGAAGCGCCAGCCGCTCGACCCCCTCCTCGCGCCGCAGGTCGGCGAGCACGCCGGTCAGCGGATGGGCGCCCGACAGGTCGCTGTCGCGGTAGGTGCCGAGCAGCAACAGGCGCGACGGGCGCGCCTCCCCGAGCACGTGCTTCAGCAGGGCCAGCGTCGGCCTGTCCGCCCAGTGGAGGTCGTCGAGCAGGAGCACCAGCGGGCTGTCGCCGCCGGCTCCCTCGAGCAGCCCGCCTACGGCGGAGAAGAGGAGGTAGCGCTCGGTCTCGGGGTCGGTCTGCTTGGGCGGGGGCGCGTCCGGGACGCGGCGAATCAGCGCCGGCACGAGGCGGGACAGCTCGCCGCCGTGGCGCTCGACGTGCTCGCCGAGGAGATCCTGCGGCGTGTGCTCGACGTAGTGGGAGAGCGCCTGGATCCACGCGCCGTAGGGCGCCTGCAGCTCCTCGGGGCAGTGTCCGACCAGCACGACGGCTCCCTCGGCATGCAGTTCCAGCGCGGCCTGGGTCAGAAAGCGGGTCTTGCCGATCCCCGGCTCACCTGACACGAGCAGCCCCTGGCGCGGGCCCGCCAGGGCGGCGTCCCAGCGCTCGCGCAGGCGCGCTCCCTCACGCTCGCGGCCGACGTAGCCGTCCGGCCCCAGGGCGTCCAGCTGCGCCGGCAGCGGCACCGCGGCGGCGCCTCGCTGGGCGGACTCCCAGCTGACCTCGTAGGCCGTCAGCGGCTCGGGCAGCCCGCGCAGCTCGAGCTCGCCGGCATCGACGAAGACGTGACCGTCCCTGCCGCCGATCCGCTGCACCAGCTCGCTGGCCAGGATCCGGCCGCCGTCCGCCGCGTCGCACAACCGCGCGGCCTCGACCACGGGCATGCCGAAGTAGTCGCCCTCGTCACAGGTGGCGTCGCCGAGGGCCACGCCCACGCGGATCGGCAGCGGCACCTCCGCGGCGCGGTTGCGCCGCTCCATCCGCTGCTGGATCGAGATCGCGCAGGCCACCGCGTCCGCCGCGCCCCGGAACACGAGCATGAGCCCGTCCCCGGTGCTCTTGACCTCCTTGCCGCCGGAGTCCGCGGCCGCCTCGCGCAGCACGCCGAAGTGCTCTTGCCGGAGCTCGTCGGCGGCCACCGGCCCGAGGCGGGAGGCCAGGTCGGTCGACCCGACCAGGTCGGTGATCACAACGGTGACTGTCTCCGAGGAAGGCATCGGGGCGGGGGACCCCCTGCCCAGCGAGTCAAGGCGATCGTACAACGGAAGCCGGGCCCCTGCGACCTCGCCCTGAACGCGACAGGGCGGCCCTCAGGCCGCCCCGTCGCCGCGTGGGTGCTCAGGCTCTCGGCCTCAGCACTTCCGGGTGTTGTTGCTCTCGGGGATCGCGTCGCCCTTGTCGTCGACGAAGGTCACCTGGATCAACCGGGTGTTCCCCTTGCAGCCGATCGCCGAGTAGAAGCCCACCTTGCGGCGCTTCCTCCCGATCTTCTTCCTGGCGGTCCGCCTCTTGATCTTGGAGAAGACGTCCCGAACGACCGATTCGATCACGGGATTGCCGTTCTCGTCACGGGCCGGATACAGCAGCACGTCCGGAACGGTGAACACCAGCTCGTCGGAGGCGACGCCGCCGATCTTCACCCGCCTGTAGGGCGCGAGAATCGCCCTGTTCTGGTTGTTGAGGCAGCGGCCCTTGTACCGCTCCTCGAGCGCGGGCGGCGTGTTGGCGATGGAGTCGATGCGGATAGCCAGACCGCCTTCCTTCCTGCGGATCTTGCCGTAGACGCCCCAGTCGCCGGGCTTGACGTTCCAGAGGGTGAGCTTGAGCACGCAGGGCTCGCGCTGCGTCGGGTCGATGCTTGCGCCCACGTAGGCGTAGATGATCCCCTCGCCGACCTTGGTCTTCCTGGGACACGCCTGCTCGGCCCCGTTGAAGACCTGCTTGTTGACCCCCTTGTCGTCCCCTCGGCAGGCCGGGAACGCCTCGGGGTAGGTCACCAGGCCCTCGGCGCCGATCCGGTACTCCTGTACGGGGGTGCCGCGATTGGCATCGATGAGGTCCCTCACCGTGTAGTCGAAGCTGAGCGACACGGGCACGGGCTTCTTCTTGCTGCCCTTGACGACGGGCCTGCTGTCGCCGTCAACCGTGTAGTCGTTGGTGGCGTACGCGATGCCGGCCACCGCCAGCACCATGGCAGCAGCCAACGCGGCGATCAGAAACTTTCGCATTCCTCCTCCTGGAATGAGATGGACTCGCGTCTGAAAAAGGACGCCCGCGCTGCTTTCCGCATGCGGAAATCGGCGCCGGGCGGCACCCTATAACACGGCCTGCGGGAATTCGACGGGGAACCGTCGCCCCCGTTCGGGGCGGGCGGTGCGGCATCCTCCAGCCCGTGCGGCTACCCCCGGACGCGGAGATCTACGCACCCGAGTTTCCCTCGCGGCTGCCCTGGCTGAACGTCGCCTTCCTGCGCATGAGCACGCTGATGGGGCGTGGCGCGGTGCTGGTCGAGTTCTGGGACTTCGCGCGCGTCAACTCGGTGCGCACCCTCCCCTACCTCAAGGGCTGGCACGCGCGCTACGCGGACGCCGGCCTGAGGGTCGTGGGCGTGCACAGCCCGGGCTACTCATTCGGGCGCGACCCGGCGCTGGTGGAAGCGGCCGTGGAACGGCTCGAAGTGCCCTTCGCCGTGCTGCTCGACGCCGACTTCCAGGTCTGGCGCCTGTACGGCAACGAGGGCTGGCCGGGGCGCTACCTGTTCGACCGCACCGGCAGGCTGTACCTGGTCCACTACGGCGAGGGCGACTATCTCGACACCGAGCTGGCGATCCAGGAGACGCTGGAGACCGACGATCCGCCCGAGCCCCTGGCCCCCGTGAGGCCCGAGGACGAGCCCGGCGTGCTGCTGCGACCGCAGACGGCCGATATCGCCCTGCCGGCCGACCGCGACAGGCTCGAGCTCGTGCGCGACTGGAGCGACGGCGAGGACTGGATCGAGGCCGCCGACGCCGGCGCGGCGGCGAGCTTCAGCTTCGACGCCGGCGGGGCCTTCGCGGTCCTCTCAGGCGGCGACGTCGACCCCGGGCTCTACGAGGTCGACGGCGTCGTGCGGGCGGACTCGCCCGGGCTGAAGCTGCACGGCGTGCAGTTCACGCCGCTGCCGCCTGATCGCTAGCGCTCAGGTCGCCGTCGGGAGCGGGCGGGCGGCGAGCGCCGTGCGGATCTCCCGCGGCAGCATGAAGCGCACGTCCTCCTGGACCACCTCGAACTCGGAGATGTCCTCGGTCCCGCGCTCGCGGAAGAAGGACACCAGCCGCTGCACCAGCTCCTCGGGCGCGCTGGCGCCGGAGGTGATGCCCACCACCTGCTTGCCCGCGAGCCATTCCTCCTGGACCTGGCGCTCGTTGTCGATCAGGTGGGAGTCGGCCCCGTGGTCGCGTGCGACCTCGACCAGCCGGTTGGAGTTCGACGAGTTGCGCGAGCCGATGACCAGGACGAGGTCGCACTCGCGGGCCATCTGGCGGACCGCCAGCTGGCGGTTGGTGGTGGCGTAGCAGATGTCGTCCGATTTGGGCCCGGTGATGTTCGGAAAGCGCTCGCGCAGGCGGCGGATGATGCGGTCGGTCTCGTCCACGCTCAGGGTGGTCTGGGTCAGGTAGGCGACCCGGTCGGGGTCGGCCACCTCCAGCCGGTCCGCGTCCTCCTCGGTCTCGATCAGCACGAAGTGGTCGGGCGCCTCGCCCATGGTGCCCTCCACCTCCTCGTGGCCCTGATGGCCCACGAGGACGATCGTGTAGCCCTCGGCCGCGAACTTCTTGGCCTCCACGTGGACCTTGGTAACGAGCGGGCAGGTGGCGTCGATCGTCTTGAGGCGCCGGGTCTCGGCGTTGGCGTGCACGCTGGGGGCGACACCGTGCGCGGAGAAGATCACGGTCTCGCCCTCCGGCACCTCGGTCTCCTGCTCGACGAAGATCGCCCCGCGGGCCCGCAGCTGCTCCACAACGTGCTTGTTGTGAACGATCTCCTTGCGCACGTAGACCGGCGGGCCGTAGAGCTCGAGCGCGCGCTCGACGGTCTGGACCGCCCGGTCGACACCCGCGCAGTAGCCGCGCGGCGCCGCGAGCAGAAGCTTCTGCGGAGTGGCTGCCATGCCTGTCGAAAGTTAGCGATCCGGAGCGGGCTCAGAGCGTTCGCATCAGCTCGTAGATCGTCTCCCCCACCGCGTCGACGCTGCGCGGGGAGACCGCCGACAGGTTGTCGCAGCGGCGGTGGTAGCAGGGAAAGCCGAAGTCGATCAGGTCGATGGCGGGCACGCCCACGCGCAGGAAGGGGAGGTGGTCGTCGAGCACCCCGCCCTGCGTCTCCCGCGGGAAGATCCGCTGTGTGCCCACGCGCTCGGCGGAGCGGCGCAGGCGGCGCCAGAGGCCGGGCCGGGAGTAGCCCTCCCGGGGGATCCGCAGGCGGCGGTCGCCCACGAAGTCGAGCAGCACCATGGCCCGGGCGTTGCGGAAGGCCCGCGCCGCGACCCTGCTGCCGCGCAATCCCTCCGACTCGAACTCCGAGTCGGGCGTGCCGCGCGGGCTCTCCTCGCCGTCGAAGAGGATGAACTGGATCGTGTGCCGGGGGCGCTTGAGCTGCCGGGCGATCTCGGTGGCCAGCGCGGTGCCGGCGGCCCCGTCGTTGGCGCCCACGAAGCCGGGAAGGTCCTTGGTGTCGTAGTGGGCACCCAGCACCACGTACCCCCGCTCTCGCCCGGGCACCGTCCCGATCACGTTGCGCAGGCCGCCAGGCACGGTCTGGAAGCGCCCCTCGGGCAACAGCTCGCGCAGGCGCTCGGCCAGGGCGCGCGAAGCCTCGGAGCCCGCCGGACGCGGCCCCATCTCCACCTGCTCGCGCAGGAGCCGCCAAGCCGGTTTGGCGTCGAAGCGGTCGACCGCCGCGCGCGGCGCCGGAGCGCCGTCGGCCTCGTCGTCGCCGAAGGGCACGTTGTCGGTGGCCACCAGGGCGATCAGCAGGAGGCCGACCGCCACCTGGACGCCCACGATGATCGCCAGCGGCTTCACAGCCACAGAGGGTAGGCTGCGGCCGTGGCGACGCAGGACCACAAGCAGCGCCTGACGGCGGTCGACGCCTCGTTCCTGGCCCAGGAGAAGGAGGCCTCGCACATGCACGTCGGCGCGCTGGTCATCTTCGAGGGGCCGCCGCCGGCCCGGGACGAGTTCTGCCGCCACATCGAGGGCCGGCTGGCGCTGGTCCCGCGCTACCGCCAGAGGCTGGCCGTCCCGCGGTTCGAGATGGGCCGCCCGTTCTGGGTCGACGACCCGAGCTTCAACCTCGAGTACCACGTGCGCCACACGGCGCTGCCGCGCCCGGGCAGCGCCGAGCAGCTGCGTCAGCTGGTGGGGCGCATCTTCTCCCAGCGCCTCGACCGCTCGAAGCCGCTCTGGGAGCTGTGGCTCGTCCAGGGCCTCGAGGGCGGCCGCTTCGCCCTGATCTCGAAGACCCATCACGCGCTCGTCGACGGCGTCTCCGGCGTGGACATCGCCACCGTGCTGTTCGACCTCCAGCCCCGGCCCGCGGAGGTCGAGGACGAGGACTGGGTCGCCGAGCCCGTGCCCTCGGACACCGACCTCGTGCTCGAGGGCGTGAAGGGTCTCATCCGGACCCCGGTCGGCTTGGCCGGGCGCGCGCTGGGGGCCCTTCAGCGGCCCGGTCGCACCCTCGAGCAAGTGCGCGAGGGCGCCGAGGGCCTGGGCGAGGTGGTCTGGGCCGGGCTGAACCCGGCGCCCGATGTCCCGCTGAACGTGGAGATCGGCCCCCACAGGCGAGTGTGGTGGGTGCGCAGCCGCCTGTCCGACTTCAAGGAGATCAAGAACACGCTGGGCGGCACGGTCAACGACGCGGTCCTGGCCGTCGTGGCGGGCGCCCTCGGGCGCTGGCTGATCAGCCGCGGCGTGCGGACGGAAGGGCTGGAGCTGCGGGCCCTGGTGCCGGTCTCCATTCGCACCGAGCACGAGCAGGGGACCCTGGGCAACCGCATCGCCGCGATGCGCGGGCCGCTTCCCGTCTACGTGCGCGACCCCGTGGAGCGGCTGCGCACGGTGCAGCACATGATGGGGAACCTCAAGCAGTCCAAGCAGGCGCTCGGCGCCGAGGTGATCGCCGGGCTGCAGGACTTCGCTCCCCCCACCCTGCTCGCCCAGGCGTCACGGCTCAACTTCTCCACGCGTCTCTTCAACCTGATCGTGACCAACGTGCCGGGCCCGCAGTTCCCGCTCTATCTGCTCGGTCGCGAGATGGAGGAGATCGTCCCGATCGCGTTCCTCCCCGAGAACCACGCGCTCGCCATCGCGATCATGAGCTACAACGGCAAGGTCGACTTCGGCCTGCTGGCCGACTACGACGCGATGCCGGACCTCGAGTCCGTGGCCGACGCCCTCGAGGAGGCGCTCGACGAGCTGCTCGGCGCCGCCCGCGCTCGTTCGTCCCGGCCAGCGCGAGGCGACGGCTCCAACGGCGGGAAGCGCGCAGGGAAGAGCGCCGCGGCGCCCGACTAGCGCAGCGGGCCTGCGCCCAGCCGTCCGGGACGGCTGTGGCTGTTGGCCTCGGCGTCGCCCTGGGGCTGTGCCTTGGCCGGATCCGAGCCGTAGGAGTCGCCGTCCTGGCTGGCCGCCGCGTAGCCGGCGCCGCCGAGGCAGAGGACGACCGCAACGACCGTGGCGATGGACCGCGCCGTGGAGCGCGGGCTCGGCCGGTGGCGGCCACCTCCGCCGCTGGGCGGCAGCGGCGGCGGGTACAGGGGATTGTGCCGGGAGCCGTGGAGATAGAAGAGTCCGTAGTGCAGCATGCTCTTAAGGACGCTCTGGGCGCGCCGGCATTCCCAAGCGGTGGGCGCGCTGCGCCCGCACCCTGCCCGGCCTCTGCGCCCGCATCGGCCTGCGGTTGCTCGCCCTGGCCGCCGGCCTCTGGCACAACTGGCAGATCGGCCAACCGGGCCGCCACTTCACCACCCACACCCACTAATTCGGAATCGAGCATCTAGCCGCCGCCGTTAGTGGCGTTAGCGTGGATGGTGGTCATCGCTGTACCTCGGGGTCGACGCCGACTACCACATGCTCCGCCGCTGCATGCTTTTCGCCAAGGCCGCGCTAATCCGCCGGTCCGCGTGTCGCAGACACCGGCCGGGCCGCTCTGGGCCGCTCCTCCGAGGCGGGCCGGCTGCGGTCTCATTGCTCCTGGCAGTGTCGCTTGGGCCGGGGCCGCCGACCGCTGACGCCGAGGACACCGCCGCCTTGGCGAAAGCGGTTGCCGCGCCGTGGCCCGCGCTTCAACGCAGCGATGGCTCGTACGCCGACTATCTGAAGCCGTACTCCGGTGGTCGCTACGGCGACGCCATGCTCGGGCTAGCGCTGCTACGCACAGGTCTGCGCGAGGGGGACCAGGTCTTGGTGGGTTCCGGGCTTCGCGGCGTCGGTTTCGCGCTCGATCGTGGCGACCGGCAGCGGACCGATCCAAGTGTCTTCGAGGCGTATGCGCTAGCCGCCGCGTACAACGCGGCTCGTGAGCCGCTAACCGGCGACTTTCGCTTCGAGGCTCTGCGGGCCCGCTGGGAGGCTTGGCTGCGTGCAGTGCGGCCAGTTTTCCTTGGGCGGCGGGTGCGCGGGTTCTTCAACAAGCAGCTCGTGGAGGCGAGCGCTTGGCTCGAGCTGGTGGCGAGCGGGCTCCGATCCGCCGAGCCGGGTGCGGTGCTCGCCGACCCGGAGGGTGCAACCCGCTCCGCCGTCCGCTATGTAAACAAGGATCTCCCACGTCTCACTGCCGCCTCGACCGGCAGGTTCTGGGGACGTAGGGGGCGCCTGCTGGCCGACCGGGCCCCCTCGCCACTTGCCTATCACGCGCTCTCCCTCGGCTTCCTTGCCCGCGCCGTGAGTCGCCTTGGAGCCCTCGCCTCCCCAGCCACCCGCACGACGCTGAGCGAGGCGGCCTGGGCTTCCTGGGGCCTCATGGCGCCGGACGGCGACCTGGCCTACACCGGTCGCTCCCACCAGCACGTGTGGGCGCTCGCCATGTCGGCGTACGGCGCCACGACGGCCGCGCCTCCGGTTGGGCCCCGTCGAGCGGAGCTTCTCGAGGTGGCCGCCCGGAGCCTTGCCCGACTCCGAGCCCGCCACCCGATCGCTGCATGGGGCATCGCAATCGCCCCGGCGCTGCTGCCTGGAGCGCCGCACGTGGACGAAGCGATTGATGCATATACGGATGCCACCGGGTATGCCGGTCTAACACTTCTTGCGCTCGATTGGATCGCCGAGCGGGGCGGGCTCGGGATCCGGCTCGAGGGTGAACTTGCTGCTGACCGTCCCGGGTCAGGGTTAGTCCGGACTCGCGGGGGCCTCCTCGGCATCGTGCGCAGCCGCCGCACTTGGCTGGCGGTGCGCTCGGACGGGGACCCCCACGGGGACCTGCGTTCCCACTTCGGTCTCGTGGCGCTCAAGCGAATAGCTGCCGGCAGTTGGGAGGATCTGCTCAGGCCGCCGCCCCGCGCGGCCGATTTCGAGGGGACCGGACCGATCGTTCTCAAGGGACAGCAACGGCTCAGCTCGACCGGCAGCACGATGACCGTCGACCCGGGGGGAGTGCTTGTCGAGGGAAGCTTCAAGAACGCCGTTGAACGGCGACCGTTGTCGCTCGCCGTAACCCCCACGGCGTGCGGCGTCTACCTCGGGTGGGCGGCACAACGCGGTGCGTGGCACGAGTTCTCGACGTTCTTCCGGCCGGCCTTTCCTCCACACCGAATTGGAGTAGACGCCTTCGTCCTCGACGGGCAAGTGCTGCGGACGAGCGGCCCGGCCGCCGCTGCGGTCGAGACGGGATATGCCTCGTCCAGCGATACGGAGCTCGCGCGGGCGCGGGTCACCTTTCAGCACCGCGGCGCTGCGGAGGCCGGCGTGCGGATCGAGGCATCAACGGGCTGCCGCTCGTCGGATACCGGTGACGGCACCGCTGACAGCCCATTGATTGAGGTTTCTGTGTCGAACGGGCGAGTGGCTCGCTCTGCGAAGACCGGCTCGTACTACTGCCGACCGGTGGGTGGCCGAGTCCCGTTCTGCCAGGAATCTCACTGGCCCGCTCGCCTCTGGCCCGGGCCCCGGCTTCGGATCACGCCTGGCCGAGCTGTGACCGTGCGACTGGGCTACAGCGGCCGACGCGTGAGCGGAGCGCTTGCAGGGAGGCTAATGAGTCCGCTCGGCGGGCGCCTCCGAATACGCGGACATCACGGAGCGCTGCGCAGACGCTTCCGACTTCGACTACCGGCCAGGATCCCGCGCGCAACGGACCGCCTCATCCTCTATGTCCAGCACGAGGACGGCAACGGCGGTGACTTTGCAGTCGGCGTGCGGGTCGTGCGTAGTCGGAGAAGGTGCCAGGACACGCAAGGCCGCACGCCTCCTCATCAGCGACGGCCACCGGCGAGCCGTTCCGTCCGTCCTCTCGCTTGCCGTCCCGGCGCTCACCGGCCGCGTTAGGTGAACCTGACCGTGGCGAACCCCGGGAACCCGCCCGCCCCCGTCATTGCAGGTACTGGCACGGTGGAGGACCGGCCACCCATCGAGACGGGCTTGTCGCGAGGGCCAGGTCGGCGAGCTGGAGGCCTACCGCGCGCCCGACGGCCGGCTCGTGGAGGACGAGCTGCGCCTCGCCCAAAACGTCCTATTGATGCAGCGCGCCCGGCTGCTCGTGCGCCCTCGAGGGCGCCTTCGACCGCGAGCGCGCGCTTGAGATCGCCGCCTCGCTGCGCTAGTAGGGTCACGGCCGTGTCCGAGCAGCGTGCGCAGGTCGGCCACATCGAGCTCGCCTACGAGACGATCGGTGACCCCGACGATCCCGCTCTACTGCTCGTGATGGGGCTCGGAATGCAGCTCATCCACTGGGACCGCGAGTTCTGCGACGAGCTTGCGAGCCAGGGCTTCCGCGTCATCCGCTTCGACAACCGCGACGCCGGCCGCTCGAGCCAGGTCAGGGCCCGCGTGCCCAGCCTCGTCCGCCTTCTGGCGGGGAAGCGGGTGAACGCCCCCTACCTGCTCGACGACATGGCGGGCGATGCCGTCGGCCTGCTCGACCACCTCGGCATCGAGCAGGCCCACGTGGTGGGCGCGTCGTTGGGAGGCATGATCGCCCAGTCCATGGCCATCAGCCGGCCGGAGCGCGTGAGCTCGCTGGCGTCGATCATGTCGACCACCGGGAACCGGCGCGTCGGCTTCCCGCGGCTGCGGGCACTCGGCGTGTTCCTGCGGCGCGCCCCCGATACGAGAGAGGGCTACGTCGAGCACTCGGTCCGCATCTTCCGGGAGATCGGGTCCCCCGGCTTCGAGACCGACGAGGCCCGCCTCCGCGAGGCGGCGGCGGCCGGCTTCGACCGCGGCCACCACCCCGCGGGCACGGGCCGCCAGCTGGCGGCGATCGTGGCTTCCGGCGACCGGACCTCGCGCCTGCGCCAGCTGCGCGTGCCCACCGTCGTCATTCACGGCAAGGCCGACCCGCTGATCCCCTTCCGCGCGGGCGTCGCCACCGCGCGGGCGGTGCCCGACGCCCGGTTCCTGCCCATAGCGGGCATGGGTCACGACCTCCCCAGGCAGGTGTGGCCGCGCGTCATCGAGGCGGTGGCGGGCAACAGCCGCCGGGCGAGGGCGGCCCAGCCGGCCTGATCAGCCCGGGCGGTGCTCGTTCGCAAGGCCGCGGGCCAGCTCGAGCGTCTCGGCGTCCAGCTCTGCGTCCACGAGCTCGTACTCGCGCCGGTACTCGGCGAGGAGAGCGTCGGCCACCGCGGTCCAGGGCGAGTCCGCGGGCCTGCCGTTCAGCTCCTCGTCCACCGCGCCCGCCGTGGCCGGGTCCCAGGGCAGCTCCAGCGCGCGGTACACCGGCACGAGCACATCGCGCACCCGGTCGGCCTGGCCCACCACGATCACCCCGCCCATGTGGGACGCGCCGGCGATGATCCGCTGGCCGATGCCGGCCAGCTTCACCGCGCCGCGCGCGTTCACGCTGTAGCCGCCGGGGCAGTACTCGCCGGCCACCTCGCCCACCCGGGCGTCGGCGCCCAGGCCGCGGAGTGCGCGCACGATCAGCCCGGCGGTCCGGTCGAAGCGGGCGTGGATGCCCGCGCGGGGCTCCCGCTCCGGGACCGCATGCGCCAGGGCGATCGTCTGGTCATGGAAGACCGCGGCCCGCCCGCCGGCCAGCCGCAACACGGCCTCGAAGCCGTGCGCACGAGCGGCGCTCACGGCGGCCGAGTACCCCGGCGCCACGGCATCCTGCTTGGCGAAGGCCACCATGGCCCCGGGCCGGGTCAGGCGAAGGGTCTCCGGCAGCTCCCCCTCGGCCACCCGTCGCATCAGGGCGCGGGACACCGCCACGTCGAGCGCCGGGTCGCCCGGGAAGGCGTCCCGGACGAGACTCAATACCCGAGGGCGAACTTCGCTTCCTCGCTCATCATCTCCGGCGTCCAGGGGGGTGAGAAGGTCATCTTCGGATAGACGCCCGACACCCCGTCCAGCTCGCCCACGAACTCCTCGATCTGCTCGGAGACCTGGGGACCGATGGGACAGCCCGGTGAGGTGAGCGTGAAGTTGACGAAGACCTCGTCGTCCTCGATCTCCACTTCGTAGATCAGGCCCAGCTCCACGAAATCGAGCCCCAGCTCGGGGTCGATCACGTTGGTCAGCGCCTCCTGCACGTCGTCGACGGTCGGCATGCAAACGAGGATAGTAGGGTCAGCCTTGATGCCCCTGCTGGCCTTGGTTGTGCTGTTCATCGTGGTCCCGATCGCGGAGCTGTACGTGATCTGGAAGGTCGGCGACGCGATCGGCATCTGGCTCACGCTTGCCCTGCTGGCGGCGGACTCCGTGCTCGGCGCGCTGCTGCTGCGGGCCCAGGGCCGCAGCGTGTGGGGGCGTTTCAACAAGGCGCTGGCTGAAGGCAAGATCCCCCATCGGGAAGTGATCGACGGCGTGCTCGTCATCTTCGGCGGCGCGTTCCTCATCACGCCCGGCTTCCTCACCGACATCGTCGGAGTCGTGCTCCTGATCCCGCCCACGCGGGCCCTGATCCGCCGCCTGGTGGTGCGCCGGCTGGGCCGGCGGATCGTGGTGAGCACGACCACCCGGAGCCGCGTGCCCTACGACGTGGAGGGCACGGCCCGCGATGAGACCGCCCCGCCCGGGCGGCTCGAGCGGTGAGCGCGCTCGCGCTCGCGTTCTTCGACAGCGCGCGCGATCTGTACGGCACGGCACGCTCCGGTACCACGATCCTCTTCGAGGGCCGCAGCCCGGTGCCGCATCCGGAGGGACCGGCTCTCGAGCGCTCCGGGGCCGGCTGGCACGCGGAGCTCGGTGACGTCCTCGCGCTGGATCTCGAGCCCGTCTGCGAGACGATCGACCTCGACGGCCTCGACGTACGCCTCTGCCGGGTGAAGGGAACCGCCGCCGGCGGACGTGTGGACTGCCTCGGCACGCTCGCCGAGACCCGCTCCGCCCCGGAATGGGAGCAGCTCGACGCGCTGCGCACGCTGTCCGCCCTGGTGGACGAACGGCATGCCTTCCTTGCGCTCGCCCGCCGGCCGCGGGGCGCGCGGGGCCACGGGGAGGAATCGGTGAGCGCCGTCCTGATCGACGACGGCACGCCGACGGGAGTCGATGACGCGCGGCTCTCCACCGTCTACGACGGTCAGGGACGCCAGCGGAGCGCGGGCCTCGAGCTGTGGCTGCCGGGTGAAGAACTCCCGCGCCGTGGGTCGGGCAGCGTGATCGCAGGCTCGTCGCTCGCCCTCGCAGGGCTCGAGGTCCATACGGCGGTCTTCCAGTGGCGCCTGGAGGGCCGCGACGCAATCGGCGCCTACGAGCTGACGGTGCGGTCGGAGCCCCCTGCGGCCGCGTGACGCCCCGTGCTCTGATCAGCGACTTCGGGGGCGTTCTCACCACCCCGCTCCAGCAGGGCTTCCTGGCCTACCAGGACGAGTCGGGGATCACGCTGGAGCGGCTCGGCGGCGCGATTGCCCAGGCGGCGGCCGAGCACGGGGAGAACCCGCTGTTCGCCCTCGAGCGGGGCGAGATCAGCGACCTCGAGTTCCGCCGCCGGGTGGAGGCCCATCTCGACGAGGGGTTCGACCTGGCCCGCCTTCAGTCGCTGTACTTCGAGCACATCGAGCCCAACCCGGCGATGATCGAGTTCGTCCGGGAGGTCAGGGGCGACGGCGTGCGCACAGCGCTGCTCACGAACAACGTGCGCGAGTGGGAGTCGCGCTGGCGCTCGAAGCTCCCCGAGATCGACGAGCTCTTCGACGTGGTCGTCGACTCCGCGTTTGTCGGCATGCGCAAGCCGGACCGCGGGATCTACGAGCTCACCGTCGAGCGCCTGGGCGTGCGGGCCCGGGAAAGCGTGTTCGTCGACGATCTCGAGATCAACTGCGACGCCGCGCGCGAGCTGGGCATGGCCGCGGTGCGCTTCGAGAGCGCCGACCAGGCGATCGCGGAGCTGCGCTCAGCCCTGGCCGAGTAGCCGGACCAGCGTAAGCCGCAGCGCCGCGCGGGCCCGTGCGGCGCTCAGCCCCTGGTGAAAGCGGTAGCTCTCCCATGCCGGCCAGGCGGCGGCCGCGATCAGCGCCGCGGCAAGCGCGGCACGTTCGGCCTCGGGCGCGCGCTCGATCTCCCGCCCGAACACCCGCAGCACCTCGTCGGCCTTCGCCCTCCGCGCCGTTCCGAGCCAGCGGGCCACGGCCTCCGAATCCGGCTCGAGCAGCAGGGCGGCCCGCCGCACGCCCTTGATCAGCTCGTAGAGCCGAGCGCGCTGCAAGACGAACGCGTCGATCCGCTCGGGCAGCGGCAGCGCCGGGTCCACGGGCCGCAGCGTGGGCAGCACGCGCTCGTACTGCTGCCGGGCCACCGCCTCGAACAGCTGCTCGCGATCCGGGAAGTGCTGGAAGACCGACCGCTCCGACACGCCGGCCCGCGCGGCGATTCGCTCCGCAGTCGGCCGCAGCTCGCCCTCGTCGAGCAGCGCGAGCAGCGCCTCAACGAGGGCCTGGCGGGTCCGCTCCCCGCGGACCGTGCGGCCGTCGCGGGTCTTTGCGGCTGCTTCCACGCCCTGCAGCATAGGCGCGCTCCTTGGACCGGGTGGACCGGTTTTTTGTCGCAACGAGCGGGGTCTCCGTCAGTGTTGGTCTTGCGCCTCCCGGGCGCCGCTGATTCACTGCAACGCAGAGACGCGGACTGATCGCAAAGAGCGAAGCCGAGAGGTGTAAGGCTCGCCGCGCGACCCGCGGGCTTCGGCCCAAGGGGCGCGCTCCTCGAGCGTGATGTCCGTGTCTCTTTTTTGTGCCCGCACGCCGAAGGCGGAGCCAATCCGGCTCAGCGGCGCGCGCGCAGCTCCTTCCGCGCCCGGCTGGAGAAGCGCACCATGCGTCCAAGGTTCGCGCGGTAGCGCTGGAAGGCCGATCCGGGGGGCAGCTCGAAGCCACCGATGAGGCGGTGCGGGATCACGCTCCAGCCGTCCTCGTCCTGGACGAGATCCCCCCGCACCTGGAAGTTTCGCTGCCACAGGAACTGCGGGTGGTGGTCGTGAGCGGTGATGCACACCAGCCCGGACTGGACCGGCAGGCCCAGGGCACCCGCGCCGATGCGAATGCGGCGCCCGGGCCTGTCCACGGACATCGGCACCCGTAGGGAGAAGGGAAACCCGTCGGGGGCGACCAGCGAGAGCACCGCCGAGGGATAGCGCGCGCCCAGCTCGTCCAGACGCGGATCCCATTCGGGCTCTCCGCCCTCGGGGGCGGCGTGGCCGCCGGGGGGCTCTTCGTCGTGCCCGGAGCGCACCTCCTCGATGTGCGCGTCGAACAGCTGCGGCTCGGTGAGCGGGTCGCCGTGAGGCCACACGTACACCCGCTCGGGCCGCACGTGCACGTAGATCCGCGTGTAGTACCAGTTGAACAGCCCGCGGATGGCCCGTGGCGGCCTCCAGCTCGCGGTCCCGGGGAGCTTCTCGATCGACTCGCGCGAGAAGCGCTCCCGGTTGCGGGCCAGGTCGGCGTCGTCCACCTCCGCGGTGCCCTGGACGAGCACCTGTGGCGGGCGCTCGAGCCCGCAGCCGGTCGGGTCGGAGAACAGCAGCGACACCTTGGGGTTGTTCGCCGCGTCCTTCGCTTTCTTCGGATAGCCCAGGCCGGTCGTCACGTCGATGCAGGGATCACCAGGCCGGTAGTAGGGAGTGACGGGCCAGCTGATGGGCTGCCCCTTGGCGTCCACGGTCGTGTACTCGGTGGTGATGAAGCGGTCGAAGACCTCCTGAACCTCATGCGGCAGGCTGGCGGTCATGCCGCGATTCAATCACGCTCGGGAGCGGCGTCGGCCGTGCCGAGAAAGCGCTCGATCTCGGAGGCGATCAGCTCCGGAGCCTCGGCGAGGCCGCCGTGGCCGTGACCCTCGAGCCGGCGCACCGAGACGCCATCCAGCGCCTGCGCGTAGGCGTCGGTTGAGCGGACCGCCCATGCCGGGCTGCGGCTGCCCACCAGGAGCAGCGAGGGCGAGGCGAGGCGGCCTAGCGCCCCGCGGTCGAGCCGGTGTCTCCGCTCGGCCTCCAGCTCCCGGGGGACGGTCGGCGCGACCGCCAGGCGACCCTCCCAGGCCGGTGTCTCGCGGAGGGCATCGATCTCGGCCAGGGTGTATCCGCCGACGTCGTGGAGGAACTCCTCCACCATCCGCTCGCTCCGCCCGTCCCGGGTGAGCCGCCGCCAGCGCTCCTCCTGCTCCAGCGGGGCGAGGACACCGCCCATCGGCGGCTCGTAGAGCATCAGCGCCCCGAGCTCGCCGGCCAGCGGCGCCGCCCCGGCCGCGACCAGCCCGCCGTACGAGTGGCCGAACAGGAGGACCCGCTCCCCGCCCTGCTCCCGGGCCGCCTGGACCACCGCCGCCACGTCCTCGAACTCGCTCTGCAGCCGGTATCCCTCGCCGTCGCCGGACTCGCCGCGCCCCCGCCGGTCCACGGCGACGACCGTGAAACGCGCCTCGAGCAGTGGCCGCAGCAGGTCGAACGTCCAGCGGGCCGAGCCGGCGCCGTGAACCAGCACGAGCGGAGGCCCTTCACCCGAGACCTCGCAGGCGATGCGCACCCCTTCGGAGCCGGTCACATGGCGCAGCACGGCGGCGAGACTACCCTGCGCAGCCCCGCTTGCCCCACAGGCCCGCCGCCGTCCGCCGCGCCCGCTGCGCGGCGCCGGCGAACAGGTCGGCGTACTCGTCGTTCGGTGGAATGGTCAGCGGCTGGGCATAGCCGCGGGCCACCAGGAGCCGGTTCAGGAAGCGCCCGTCGCGCAGCCACACATAGGCCAGAGCACGCCCGTAGCGGTCTCGCTCCTCCACCCCCAGCCGGTAGCGCACCCGGCTGCCCAGCGGCGCGACCCGTTCGACGAAGCCCGAGGCGCGCCGCCCGTAGCACTCCACGCCGCCGAAGACCTCGGGCGTATCCACGCCGATCAGGCGCACCTTGCCGATGCCCGACAGGTAGAGCGTGTCGCCATCGGTGTGCTTGGTCACGCGGG
The DNA here is from genome assembly GCA_963821275.1 of uncultured Thermoleophilaceae bacterium. Classification (GTDB taxonomy): domain Bacteria; phylum Actinomycetota; class Thermoleophilia; order Solirubrobacterales; family Thermoleophilaceae; genus JACVRW01. The sequence goes on along the minus strand of CAWGDF010000009.1, from coordinate 60,757 downwards.
CGAGGGTGCGATCGCCGGGAGCGACCGAGCCGGACCGCTCCCCGGCTGAATCCGCGCAGCCGGACAGGGCCGAGGCAAGCACCAAGAGGAAAGCGGAGAGGGCCGTAGGCGAGCGAAAACCGAGCATGGCAAGGAAGCAGGGAGCGACGCGTGCTCTGCACGCGAGCGACCGATGACGCAGCCAGGCGAAGGTTTGCAGCCGCCTAGTTGTCCGAACCCAGGCGATCCCAGCAATAGAGCTCAACCGCTTCCGACGCCAGCTCGATGAGCCGCTCCTGCGACAGCCAGGGCAGGACGGTGCCGAGCGCCTGGTCCTCGCTGACCCCGGCCTCGAAGGCGACGTCACCCCGGAAGCCCGCGGCGATCTTCAGCGCCTCGCGGCGATGCTCCCCCAGGCGCGGGAACGCGCCCAGGAGGAACTCCTTGTTGGCGATCGGGTGGCCGACCTCGAGCGAGGCGTGCCAGGCGGCGAGCATCGACAGGTCGTCGTCATCGAGCTCGTCGACCGCCTTGGCGTAATGGACCTGCAGCTCGTCCTCCGGTATCTCATCCACCCAGGCCCGCACGACCTCCCCGAGCAGCTGGCGGCGAGCCTCCCGGCCCACGCTCTCGGCGACGACCCTGATCGCTTCGTGTGGCTCGATGAAGCAGAGTGGCATCTGCTTTCGGTCTCCTCGGGGTTGCACTGCTGAGTTGGTCGGAGAGTAGGACCCGGTCCTGACGGAATGAAGGCGCGGGTCCGGGGGTGGGCCCTTTTGGTGCCGCTATGCGGCATTGGAAGGGCCCACCCGGCGCAGCGTGTGTTCGGGACTCCAACTGCACAGGGCGGCCTGCCCGGGGCAGTCGGCGCACAGGCCGTGGTGAGGGTCGGTGGCGGGCTTGAACTCGCCCGCAACCAGCCCTCCCGCCAGCTCGAGCAGCTCCCCGTCGAGCCGCTCCGCCTCCCCGGCCTCGTACTGCGCCAGCGCAGGTGCTTCGGGCCGCTCGAGGAAGCAGTGGGCCACCTCCACCCGCTCCGCCCCCGACCGCAGCGCGGCCAGCGCGTAGATGAGCCGCTGGGTGAGGTAGGCCTCGGCCACGATCTCGTCGGGGTCGCGCTCTCCGAGGGGGTCGCTCTTCCAGTCGACGACGAGCGTCCCGCCGTCCTCGGTGGCGTGGACGTCGACCACCCCGCCCACCAGGAGACTGCGCCCGCCCGCGCCCGGCGGCGCGAGCGTGAAGACGAAGGGCAGCTCGGTCCGCAGGCGCCGGGCTTCGGCGAGACGTTTCCGCAAGGGCGAGCCGGCCACGGCGTCGACCATTCCGCGCAGGTCGGCCACATCCTCCGGCCGGGCGGATCCCGTATGGGACTCGATCAGCGTCGCGACCTCCTCGGCGCTGGGCACGACGGGCCTGCGGAAGTCGAAGCGCTCCAGCAGCTCGTGCACGAGCGAGCCTCTCAGGAGCGGCGGCAGGCCCACCTCGACCGGGGCCTCGGGGGGCGGTGGCGCCTCGACCGGCGGAAGCCGAAGGGCCCGCTCGAGGTAGAAGCGGTAGCCGCAGCGGCGGTAGGCCTCGAGGCTGGAGTAGCTGAGCCGGCTCACCGGCAGGGCACGCGGCGCCGGCGACGCCCCGAGCTCCAGCTTCGGCTGCTCGAAGCCCGAGGCTGTCGCGTCCGCGTCGGCGTCACCATCGCGCCGGGCGGGCACGCGGTCGGCCTCGGGGAGGAGCTCGTCGATGGTGTCGGGCACGCAGCGCATCCAGCGCACGCGCACCTCGCGACCTTCGCGCTCGTCGACGTGCTCGCCCGACGCGCCTTCGCCCGGCAGCCCCGCGCAGAAGCCGCGCCACACCCAGCGCATCGGCTCGCTGAGCTCGGCCGGCTCCGGACGCCGCTCCAGGTCGGTCGCCCCGCTCAGCACGAGGTGCTGCTCGGCCCGTGTGCAGGCCACGTAGAAGATCCGTCGCTCCTCTTCCTCCGCAGCGGTGCGCTGCTCGGCCTTGATCCGCTCCAGCCGCTCGCTCTTTATGGCCTCGCCCCCCAGCCGCGCCAGCCGCAGCCCCACGGTGCCGTCGTCGGAGATCCGCAGGGCGCCGTCATCGTCGCGTCCGTCCTTGCCCAGGTCGGCCAGGCATACGACCGGGAACTCGAGCCCCTTCGCGCGATGGATCGTCATGAGCCGCACCGCGTCGATCGACTCGGCCTCGAGGGCCGCTTCGCCCTCGCGGGTCTGGATCGCGTCGCGCTCGGCGATGCTGTCGATGAACCCGCGCAGGTCGCGGCCCTCGTCGGCCTCGAACTCCCGGGCCAGGCGCATCAGCTTGCGGACGTTGGCCATCCGCCGCCTGCCGCCCGGCAGCGCGAGCACATGACGGTCGTACCCGCTCAGCGTGACGGCACGGTCGATGAGGGTCTCGAGCGCCACCTGGGTCGCGAGCCGGCGCTCCGCGGCAAAGCGACCGAGGAAGGACACGATCCGGCGGCGGTCGTCGGTGGGCAGCAGCGCGGGAAGACGCCGGTCGCCGTTGGACGATTCCGGCCCGAACTGCTCCTCGAGCAGCCACAGCGGGTCCCGGCGCAGGCGGCGGGCCTCCAGCCCGATCAGCGCCACCGAGTCGAGCGACAGCCCCACGAGAGGCGAGGCCAGCACCGAGTAGACGGCCAGCCCGTCCAGCGGGTTGGCGAGCGCCGAGAGCCAGTGCCGCAGGTCGGCCACCTGCTGCTGGCTCCAGTAGCCGCGACCGCCGACCACGTGGACCGGGATGCCGCGCTCCTCGAGCGCGCGCTCGAAGAGCCCGATCGCGGTGGTGGCTCGGAACAGCATGACCACCTCGCCGTAGCCGAACGGCCCGTCGCGGGTGAGCTCGTCGACCCGCTTGGCCAACAGGCGGGCCTCGATGGCGCGCCAGGGCGGCACCGCGTGCGCCGCCGCGCCGAAGGGGTCCTCGGCCGGCTCGAAGCGCTCGTCCCAGCGCTTGCGCGGCCGGTCCACCACGAGCAGCTCCACGCTCGGCCGGACCCGGGCCGGCTCCTCTCGCGAGCCCGGTGCCTCCCGCAGCGGCTCGTAGCGGGCACCCCAGGCCCGCTCGAAGGCCAGGTCGATGGCGTCGAGCACCTCGCCCCGGGTGCGGAAGTTGACGCTGATGTGCTCGCAGCGGCCCGCCTCGGCCGCCCGCTCGGCGTGCTCCCGGAACACGCCCACGTCCGCCGTGCGAAAGCGGTAGATGGACTGGTTCTCGTCCCCGACCCGGAAAAGGTTGTCGCGGCCGAGCAGCCCGATCAGCTCGTTCTGCAGTGGGTTGGTGTCCTGGAACTCGTCGACCAGCACGTGGACGAAGCGCTCGGCGTACTGCTCGCGCAGGCCGGAGTCGCCGGCCAGCAGGTCGCGGGCTATGAGCTCCAGGTCCTCGAAGTCGAGACCGGAGCGCTCCCGCTTCAACCGCTCGTGACGCTCGCCATAGAGCTGCAGGAGCATCCGGAGCATCGTGTGGTGGCGGTACTCGCCCTGGGCCACGCAGATCGAGCGGTAGGCGGCCAGGGCCTCCCCGTACTCGGCGCACGCCGGGCCGGACAGGGCCTGCGCCCGGCCCTTGAGCTCCAGACCCTCGAGGTCGCCGGGCTCGGCGAGCGCCTCCGGCGAGACCCGTTCGAGCAGCGCCGAGCACGATTCGAGCGCGCCCATTGCCTTCTCCACGGCCTTCGACGAGCGTGCCGACCCCAGCTCAGCGAGGGCGGCGGGGAGCGCGGAGTCGAGGCGGGCGCGCTCGCCGCGCAAAGGCGGCGGCTGGGCCTCCTCGAGCACCGGCCGGCGCTGGCCACGGCTGCGCAGGTGGGAGTACGCGGTGCGCACCATGTCGCGGAGACGGTCCGGGGTGTGCGACGCGACGAGCTCGATCCGCTCCACGTCGTCGGACATGAACGCCTCGAGGGCCTCGTCGAACGCCTCGACGGCGATCCGCTCGGCCTCCAGCTCCTCGAGCACGCGGAAGTCGGGATCGATCCCGGCGCTGAGGGCATGCGCGCGCAGCAGGCGCGAGCAGAAGCCGTGGATCGTGGAGATCGACGCGCCCTCCGCCTCCCGGGCCTCCAACCTCCGCCCCTCCTCCAGCAGGCGCTTGCGTACGCGGCTGCGCATCTCCGCGGCCGCCTTCTCGGTGAAGGTGATCGCAAGGATCGCCTCCACGGGCACGCCGTCGTCGATCACCGCCCGCACGAAGCGCTCCACCAGCACGGTCGTCTTGCCGGTGCCCGCGCCGGCGCGGACCAGCAGCGAGCCGTCGCGGCGCTCGACGGCCCGGCGTTGCTCGGGCGTGAGCTCTCTCACCGGTCGCTCCGGCAGATCGAGGGATAGGCGCAGCCGCCGTTCCAGGCGCAGCTGTCGGGAGCGCGGCAGAGCTCGCCGCGGCGCATCCGGGCGTTCGTGTCCCGGATGCGCTCCAGGGCCCAGTCCAGGGTCGCCCGGAACTCGTCCGGCGGGAGGCGGTCACCCGCGAAGAAGCCCGTGCCGAGCTCGTCCACCTCGGCGGCGACCATGCCCCGCGGCCTGGGGTCGTCGCTGCCCAGGGCCACGTACACCCCGCCGGCGGCGCGCAGGCGCAGCAGCCGCTCGACCACCAGCATGTAGAGCGCCGCCTGGAAGCGGTTCTCCCGCTCCCAGCTGGCCACCTTGTAGCGGTCCACCTTCCTGCTGCTCTTGTAGTCGAGCACGAGAGCCTTGCCGTTGTTCGTGTCGACGCGGTCGATGCGCCCCCTGACCCGCAGGCCGTCGGCGATCTCCACGGGCTCGTGCCCCTCCCCGTAGCCGAAGCGCAGCTCGAGGTGCTCGGGCTCGAAGCCGCTGTCGGACTCGGCCTCGGCCCGCAGGTAACGCAGCAGGTCGAACTCCAGGCGCCGGGCCGCAGCCCTGACCCGGGTCTCGCGGGGCGAGAGCCGGAAGGCGCCGCGGCGCTCACGCAGCTCCTCCAGCAGGATGCGCTCGGCCCGGGCCAGGTTCCCCGGCGTGACCCGGCGCGCCCCGCACTCGGCCCGTAGGCGGCGGTAGGTGTGCTCGAGGACGGCATGCGCGTAGTCGCCGCGCACCATGGCCTCGGGATCGGGTGCCAGCTCCTCGGGGCGCAGGACCTCCTCCACGAGCCACTTCACGGGGCAGTCGGCGAAGCGCTCGAGCGCGCCGGCGGACACCGCTTCACGGGCCCCGAGCTCCGCCAGCAGAGGCTCGGAGGTGAGCGGTCCGGGCGCGGGCTCCTCCCGCGACGGGCCGCAGGCGGCCAGCGCGCGGTCCCACTCGGCGGCGGTGGGGGCCTCCTCGGGGGTCCACGTGATGTCCGACAGCGAGCGCTCCCTTACCTCCGCCCGGTCCTCCAGCAGCAGCTCGCAGACGTCGTCGACGAAGAAGGACCTGGCCTCGGGGTTGCCCTCCTCGTCGCTGGTGCGGGAACTTAGAACCAGCACCCGCTCCGCGCGGGAGGCGCAGACGTAGAACAGGTAGCGGTCGCGGTCGAGGCGGTCCTCCCGGACCGGCAGGACCAGCCCGCTGGCCCGTGCGATGCCACGGCGGTCCTCGTCGGAGAGGAAGGGCTCGGGCGCGGCGCCGCGCGGGAACTCCCCCTCCTGCAGCCCGCAGACCAGCACCGCCTGAAAGCGGCGGGCGCGAATGGCCTCGGGGGACGCCACGTGCACCCGGTCGGGCTGGGGCTCCTCGCCGACGGGAACCTGGAGCTCCTCCAGCACCCGCAGCACGCGCTCGGGCCCGGGTGGCCGCCCGGGCAGCGCCTGCAGGGCGGCGAGCGCAGACGAGGCGGCGGTCAGCGCGCGTGCATCCTCGAGCTCGGCCGCGGCCAGCACCGCGGCCCGGCGCTCCCGCGGGCGGCTGAACAGTCGCTCGACGCGGCGCTCGAGCTCTCCGGCGAAATCGCCCTCGTCACGCGCCCGGCGCAGGCGGTCGAGCTCGTCGAGCGTCCAGTGCTCCCGCTCCCACAGCGCGCGGGCCTGTGCGGCGGAGTGCGCGCCCTCGCGCCGCAGCTGGGCCTCGAGCCGGTCGGCCAGCCCCGGCGTACGCAGGAGGCCGGGCGTGCGCAGGTAGGCCAGCAGGTCGGCCGCGCTGCCGTCGAGCACGGCGCAGCGCACGAGCGCCGCCAGGCCACGGCCGAGGCCGGTGTGCCCCAGCGGGATCCGGCGGTCGATCGAGTACGGAATCCCATAGGCGCCGAAGACCTGCTCGAGCAGCGACGCGAGCCGGTCCGGGCGGCGGTAGACGAGAGCGATCTCCCCGGGCGGCACCCCCTCCCGCAGCAGCCCCAGGACCCGGGCCGCGGCCAGCTCGCACTCGGCTCGCTCTCCGCCCGCCCGGTGGAAGGCGATGGCGCGGCCGGGGTCGACCCGCTCCACCGGCTCGACCTCGAAGAGGTGACGCTCGAGATGGTGCAGGGCCGCCCTCGAGCCCTCGGCGTAGTGGGTGTCCACCGGCGGCAGGCTGCGTTCCTCCGCGCCTCTGTCGAGCAGCTCCGCCCGGACACCGGCCACCGCGCGAAAGGCCAGCCGGCCCGCCTCGAACGGCAGCGACACCGTCACGTCCGCCTCGCAACGCCGGCCGACCGTCTCCAGGGCGTCTAGCTCGAGCGGAGTGAAGTCGTCGAAGCCGTATGCGAACAGCGGCGTGCGCCCCCACCTTTCCGGGCCCCGCCGCAGCGCGTCGAGGGCGCGCCAGGCGAACAGCTCCTCGTCGACCAGCCCCGCGGACTCGAGCCCGCCGCGGTAGGCGCTGTAGAGGGCCCCCACCTCCTCGGCGTACCGGCGCCTCGGGCCCTGGCCCGCCCACCGGCGCAGCGCGCTCACGAGACGCGGTGGCTCGACCATGTTGCGTCCGAGCTCGGCCACGAAGCGGACGGCCGCCCGGACGAACCCGGGCTGGGCGGCCGATTCCGCCAGCGCCTCCAGGCGGGCGGCGCGCACCGCGGACTCCACGATCAGCTCCCGCTGGACCTCCGTGGCAACCGTGGCGTGGTATCCCGCTCGCCGCGCCAGCTCGCCGAACAGCCGCTGGAAGCGGAGCACGTTGGCGCCGAAAACGGCGCCCCGGTCGGCCAGCTCACGCTGGGAATGCTCGACGTCCTGGTAGGTCGGCACGACCAGGATCGGCTCCTCTTCGAGCCGGGTCCGGAGCGCGCCCAGCACCGCGCCGGCCTTGGCGGCGTTGGCGGGACCGGTGACGAGGGTGAGGGGCACGAGGGTGACTACATGTAGCGCGTGGGGGGGACGGCAGGCACCCTGGGAGTCGCTCTCAGGGCTCCGGTTCTGACGCCAGCACGCCCCGATCGGCCGCCGCGGCGAGCGCCTGCTCGAAGCGGGCCGGTGGCAGCAGCACCGGCGCCTCCTGCAGCTCCCAGCCGGCGTTCGGGCGCAGGACCCAGCGCGCGATGCGCACGCGGCCACCGTCAAGGCGCTCCACCCGCAGCTCGTCCCTGAGCTCGCCCGCCCGCCCGGGGCTGGCGCCGTGCCCGCCGTGGGCCACCGCGGCGCCTTCCAGCGAGCCGGGCGGGGAGACCAGCTCCTTGGTGGCCGCCTCGTCCAGCAGCGGGGCCACGTCGCCGGCGGGCAGCACCGGTGCCTGACGCGCGATCCCCCCGTCGCGCCAAGCCGCCAGCCGCAGGCCTCCGGGCACCCGCTCCAGGCGGATCTCCCGGCCGTCCTCGTAGGGGCCGGCCGCCACGAACGGCCCGCGCGAGATGCGGGCCGACCCGCGTCCCGTGGCGCCGCGCCCGGAACGCGCCTTCCCGCGGCCGGCCTGCGCGGTCGCCCGGCGCGGCTTCCGCACAGGGGCCGGGAGCGCGTCCTTCGAGCAGATCGGGCACTCGACGGTCAGGCGGTTGTGGCGGCAGAAGCGGGACACCGGTCTCCCAGGGTATCCGCGCCGCGCCGCCGGACTGCCACCATTCCGGCGCGTGCGAACAGCGGTCGTCTCAGACCTGCATCTCGGCAACCTCCAGGGCACCGACCTGGCCTCAGCGGCCGCCTACCGGCAGCATCTGCTGGCGGCGCTGACGGACGCGGACCGGGTGGTGCTTCTGGGCGACGTCCTCGAGGAGCGCGAGCGGCCGGCGGCCGACCTGCTCGAGGTGAGCGCGGCCTTCTTCGACGACCTGGCCCCGGTCACCGCCGGCCGCAGGCTGACGCTGGTCCCCGGCAATCATGATCACGGGCTCGGTGAGCCCTGGCTGACCGAGCTGCGGCTCGAGGGCGGGGAGCTCGAGGCCGCGCAGGAGTGGACCGTGGAGCCGGGCCCGGGAGCGGCCGGGAGGATCGCCGCGCGCCTGCCGGACACCGAGGTCACGCTCGCGTACCCGGGGCTGTGGCTGCGTCCGGACGTCTACGCCACCCACGGCCACTACCTCGACCTGCATCTCACAGTGCCGCGGGTGGAGTCGATCGCCGCCTCCGCAATGACCCGCATCAGCGGCCGCAGCGAGACCCCTACCTCGGCCGCGGACTACGAGGCCCTGATGGCGCCGCTCTACGCCTTCTTCGCCGGGCTCGCGCAGGGCGCAACGCCCGCTGTGCTGGCTCGCGGCAGCCGCACGTCGCGGGACGTCTGGCGCCGGGTCAACGGCAGCGGGCGCGTAGGCCGGGTGCTTCTGGGGAGGGTGACGATCCCCAGCGCGGTCGCCGTCCTCAACCACCTCGGCATGGGGCCCTTCAAGCCGGTGCTCACCGGCGAGGAGCTGCGCCGCTCCGGGCTGCTCTCGATGGGTCGAGTGGCGGAGACGCTCGCTCCCGGCGCCGAGCACGTGCTCTTCGGCCACACCCACCGCCCCGGGCCGCTTCCGGGCGACGAAGCGGCCGAGTGGACCACCCTCTCCGGGACGCGCCTGTGGAACAGCGGCTGCTGGATGCTGGAGGGCGCCTTCATCCGAGACAGCGGAGAGCGCAGTCCCTACTGGCCGGGGACCGTGCTGCTCCTGGACGACGAAGGCCCGCCGCGGCTGGAGAACGCGCTGCGGGATGTGGTGCTGGAGCCCGCGGTGTAGGGAAGCCGGTCAGGCCCGTTCCGGCCGGGCTACATTGCACGTTGCTGACTCTGCCCCCCACTGGGCGGTCAAGTCAGCACTGTTGCTCGAGCGCGTCAGCCCGCGGCCCGGGCGCCCGCCTTCTCGGCGTCCTCCGCCGCCGGCTGCAGCTCGGCCGCCTGCTCCTCCTCCTCGGCCTGCTCCTTGGGCGGCTCCTTGGCCCACTCCTCGTCGAAGTCGACCCTCCACTTGCCCTCTTCGTTCTGCTCGAGCTTCAGCTTGGCCCGGAAGGTGCGCCCCGAGCGTCCCCGGAAGCCGGTGACCGCCTTGGCGGTCCGGCCCACGCCCGGGTCCTCACCCCGCTCGCGTGAGGCCTTCAGCGAGGCGATCAGCTCCTTGGCCACCGACACGGGGAGCGACTTGCCCGCCTTGCGCTTCCAGATCACGAACCCGCAGCCCGGGTCGTCGCGCGACCAGCACGAGTACCCCTTGCGGTTCTCGGTGATCTCGCGCCCGCAGACGGGGCAGGGCCCGAGCTTGGCCCGCTCGATGCGCACGCCCTTCAGCTTGTCCAGCTCCTGCACGGTCTCGGTGGTGAAGGTCGCGATGTCCTTCATGAACGCCGGGCGGGTGTCCTCGCCGTGCTCGATCAGGCGCAGGCGCTTCTCCCAATTGCCGGTGAGCTCTGGCGAGGTCAGCGGGTGCCCGTTCAGGAGCCGGATCACCTGGATGCCCTTCTCGGTGGCCACGAGCGCCCGTCCCTCGCGCTCCATGTACTCGCGGTTGATCAGGAGCTCGATGATGCCCGCACGCGTGGCCGGCGTGCCGATGCCCGAGTCCTTCATCGCCTCGCGCACGTCCGCTTCCTCGACGTCGCGACCGGCGGTCTCCATTGCCCCCAGAAGGGAGGCGTCCGAGAACCGCCGCGGCGGCTGCGTCTCCTTGCGCAGGGATTCGACCTCCAGCGTCTGCACCTGCTCGCCCTGCTCCAGCTTGGGCAGCAGCTGGTCGCCGCCGGAGTCGTCGTCGGCGCGCGCCGGCGTGGCCTCCTCGCCGTAGACCGCCTTCCAGCCCGGCTCGATCAGGCGTCGTCCGCTCGTGCGGAAGACGAATCCTCCGCGGCCGGCCGAGCCGGCCGCCTCGGCCAGGCCCTGCTCGGCCACGGTCGTCTCCACCCGCGTGCGCTCGAAGACCGCCTCGGGGTGGAACACGGCGAGGAAGCGCTTGGCCACCAGGTCGTAGACCTTCAGCTCGTCCTGGCCCATGCGGCCCAGGTTGTGCTCGGACCGCGTGGGGATGATCGCGTGGTGGTCCTCGACCTTCTTGTCGTTGACCACCCGCCCCAGCGGGAGCCGCTCGAGCGAGGTGACGTACTGCGCCGCCCGGGCGTAGGCGCCGCTGTTGCCCACCAGCTCCGCCGTGGGCTTGATCTCGGCGATCATGTCGCCGGTCAGGAAGCGCGAGTTGGTGCGCGGATAGGTGATCGCCTTGTGCTCCTCGTAGAGGCGCTGGGCCGCCGCGAGCGTGCGCCGCGCGGCGAACCCGTAGAGCGTGTTGGCGTGGCGCTGCAGGCTCGTGAGGTCGTAGAGCAGCTGCGGGCGCTCGCGCTCCTCCTTCTTCTCCAGCTTGGTGATCTCCCCCGGCTGGCCCTCCACCGCCGCGACGACCGCCTGCGCGTCGGCCTCGGCCGGCAGGCGCTTGCCGCCGAGATAGCGCCCGCTGTAGCGGCGCTCGCCCTCAGCCTCGAAGCGGGCCTCGACGAGCCAGTAGGGCTCGGGCTTGAAGGCCCGGATCTCCTCCTCGCGCCGGGCGACGAGGGCCAGCGTCGGCGTCTGCACGCGGCCGAGCGACACCGCCCCGTCGAAGGCCGCCCGCAGGCGGATCGAGGCTGCGCGGGTGGCGTTCATGCCCACCACCCAGTCGGCCTCCGAGCGCGAGCGGGCCGCCGCCTCCAGCGGCTTCATCTCCTCGCCGGGCCGCAGCTGCGCGAAGGCCTCCCGGATCGCGGCCTTGGTCATCGAGGAGAGCCACAGCCGAAGGACCGGCTTGTGCACGGGCGCGGTCTCGTACAGGTAGGCGAAGATCAGCTCGCCCTCGCGACCGGCGTCGCAGGCGTTGACGATCGACTCGATCTCGTCGTCGGCCATCAGGCGGTGGATCGCCCGCAGCTGCTTCCCGGCCTTGTCGTCGTTGGGAACGAGCTTGAAGTGGTCGGGGATGATGGGCAGGTCCGCGAAGCGCCACTTCTTGAGCTTGGGGTCGTACTGATCGGGCTCGGCGAGGCCGACGAGGTGGCCGATGGCCCAGGTGACGACGTAGTCGTCGCCCACAAGATGGGTCTTGTCCTTGGCCTGGGTGAACGATCCCGGCAGCGTGCCCGACAGGTCGCGGGCCACGGAAGGCTTCTCTGCGATGACTAGGGTCTTGGCCATAGAGGTCCCTCTTCACGATACGCACATAGGCCGCCACACCGCCACGGGCTGGTGGCTCGAGGAGGCCGGTCCGGTTGAGGCGCGCCCCCCTCTGGCCGGTCCGCTGAGCGCCGACGTCCTGGTCATAGGCGGCGGCTACACGGGCCTCTGGAGCGCCTGGCACCTCCTCCAGGCCGGCGCGCAGGTGGCTCTGCTCGAGGGCGACGTGTGCGGCCACGGGCCGAGCGGGCGCAACGGCGGTTTCTGCGAGTCGATGTGGCTGAGCGCGCCGGCGCTGCGGAAGCGCTTCGGCGATGGGCCCGCAGGCGACCTGCTCGAGGCGTCGAGCAGCAGCGTCGAGGAGATCGGCGCCTGGTGCAGCGAGCAGGAGGTGGACGCCTGGTTCGACCAGTCGGGCTACGTCTGCGTGTCGACCGCACCCGCGTTCGACGACGTGGGCCGGGAAGCGGTCGAGGCGGCGGCCGCGCTGGGCAGACCGGAGCGCGTGGTGGGGCTGAACGCCGGCCAGGTGCGGGCGCGCTGCGCCTCGCCGCGGTTTCGCGGCGGCGTTTTCATCGCGGACTTCGCCACGCTGCAGCCGGCACGGCTGGCCCTCGGACTACGCAGGCGGCTGATCGAGCGGGGAGCGCTCGTGTTCGAGGCCTCGCGAGTGGAGCGGCTGCGCCGCGTGCCTGGAGGTGTGGTGGCGGAGACCGCGTCCGGCAGCGTCCGGGCCCCGGCGGCGGTGCTCGCGATGGGTCCGGCGTCCCGCGCGGTCCGGCCGCTGCGCGCCCGGCTGTCGGTCACGTCCTCCCACATCGTGATGACCGAGCCGGTGCCCGACCTGCTGGAGGAGATCGGCTGGACCGGCGGCGAGTGCCTGACCGACGGGCGCACCCTCATCCACTACTTCCGCACCACCCGGGACGGACGGATCGTCTTCGGCTGGGGCGGCGGCCGCCTTGCCTGGGGAGCCCGGCTGAACGGCCGCGCCGAGCTCGACCGCGAGATCGCGGCCCAGGTGAGCGCGGACCTCCTGCGCCTCTTCCTCGGGCTCGAGAACCGGCGCCTGACCCATGCCTGGGGCGGCCCGATCGACGTGTCTCCGAGCCACATCCCACAGGTGGGCAGTCTCCCCGGCGCCCCCGTGCACTTCGCCTTCGGCTACACCGGAAACGGCGTGGGCCCGAGCCAGCTGGCCGGCCGGATCCTGGCTTCGCTGGCGCTCGACCGGCGCGACGACGTCACCCGACTGCCGATCGTGGACTCCGGCGCCGGAGCCGTGGTGCCGCCGGAGCCGCTGGCCTGGCTGGGCGGCTCGCTCGTGCGCGCCGCGCTGGTTCGCCGCGAGCGAATCGAGCAGGAGGGCGGCCGCGCGGATGCGCTGACCCGCGCCGTTTGCGCCGCCCCGCGAGCGCTGGGGATACACCTCGCCCGCTGAGAGTGTGCGCAACCGCACATAAGAACCGGCCGGATTGCAGTAGACCGGAGCCGTGCACCGTAATTCGGCCGGCCCCGGCCGGTTGGACAGGCGATGGAGAGCGTTGCGCACCCCTCGTCCGTGTCCTTCCGCCGGCGACCGGCATACGGGAGGATGAGCGGCGTGCCCGTGCCCGCCGACTCCTCGGCGGACGAAGCCCGGCTGGCCCAGCAGGCCGTCGCCGGGAACGGTGAGGCGTTCGCCGAGCTCTACGAGCGCTACGCCCAGCGCGCTTACAACCTCTGCTACCGCATCCTTGGCTCCGAGGACGACGCGGCCGACGCGACCCAGGAGGCCTTCGTCGGCCTGCTGCGGCGCCTGCCGAGCTTCGAGGGCCGCGACCTGGCCTTCGGCTCCTATCTCTTCACGTCGGCACGACACGCCTGCTACGACCTGATCGATCGCCGCCGGCGCACCGAGCCGAGCGACGAGATCCCCGAGTCGTCCATCCCGATGGGCGGCGGGGTGGGCGGAGGAGGCCTCGGCTTCGACCCCGGTGACCCGGAGGACGACCCCGAGCGCAACGTGCTGCTCGACGCGCGCCAGGAGGAGATCCGCGCCGCCAACGCCGCCCTCCCCGCGCGCCAGCGCGAGGCCCTGGCGCTGAAGGAGCTCGAGGAGCTGTCCTACGACGAGATCGCCGCGAGCATGGGCATGAACCGCAACTCGGTGGCCCAGCTGATCTCGCGGGCGCGGATCAACCTCCGCGACGCCCTGCGCGGAAGCGCGCTCGCCTCCATCGCCGCGGCCTCGCCGGAGTGCGAGCGGGCGCTGGCGCTGCTCGCGGCCCGCCAGGACGCCCAGCCGGCCGCCGACGCTGCCTGGCTCGAGCTGCACCTGCACGACTGCGAGACCTGCCGGCTGGGCCGTGAGGCCATGGAGGAAGCGGGCGTGTCGTACCGGGCATGGCTGCCGATCGCGGCGACGCCCGTGATGTTCCGCGAGACGATGGCCGAGGCCGCCGAGGCGGTCGGCGCCGACTGGAGCGATGTGGTCGCTCGCCGGGAGCGCTCGCTGGCCCGTGGTGGCCGCGGGGCCCGATTCTCGCTCAGCGGCTCCTCGCCGGTGCTGGCCCACCGAAGGCGCGACCTGGCGCTCATAGGCGTCCTCGCCCTTGCCCTGGTGGCGATCGTCTTCGCGGGCGCCACGAGCGACGACGCGCCGCCCGTGGACACCCTCGGCGTGGCCGAGGAATCCACGCAGGAGGTGGCGGACGACCCGGCGGAGGCCGCCAAGGCCAAGCACGCGAAGAAGTCCGGCAGCCGCCGCGAGGAGAAGGACGGCGGACCGAAGGCCGAAGCGCCGCCCGGAGACGATCCCGCCGAGCAGGCCGAGAAGCCCGGCCAGGAGGGGCCCTCGGGCACCCGGGCCCGCCATGGGGAGCCGGCAGAGCGCACGGGGCAGACCGGGTCGGGCGAGCGTCGGCGAGGATCGGGCGGGGGCAGCGAGACCGGAGGCGGAGATCCGTCCAACAGGACCACGACCCCCGCGGATCCGCCCGCCTCGGACCCGCCCGCCTCGGACCCGCCCCGCTCGGACACACCCTCCACGGACCCGCCCCCGCCCCCGCCCGAGGAGCCGCCGGTCCGCGAGCCGCCGGTCCGCGAGCCGCCGGTGCGCGAGCCGCCCGTGCGCGAGCCGCCGGCCGGGGTGCCCCCGCGCCGCCCGACCACGCCGCCGTCTCGGCCGCCTGCCCCTTAGACCGGCTGCCTCCCGGATCCGGCTCGCGGATGGCTACGATCGCCCGAGCCCGATGCGTGCCCGTGTTGCCCGCTTGTTTTCCCGCCGGCTTCGAGCGCGGCCTCTCGTCACGCCCGCTCCGGCAACCGAGGGCGTGCTCGGGCTCGTACCTCCTCGCGAGATGGCGGCTCCTGTCCTCGCACTGCCAATGGCGGCACGGGGACGATCGCTCCTGCGCCGGCCTGGGGGCGGCAGCCGGCCACGCCGGAGCTTCACGACCGCGCTCAAGCGGCGCGACCGATCGGCGCTGGAGGCCCTGTACAGCGAATACGCGCCCACCGTGCTCGGATACCTGATCAACACCCTCGGCGATCGCGGCGCCGCCGAGGACGTCCATCAGCAGGTGTTCCTCGAGGTCTGGCAGCGCGCGCCGAGCTACGACCCCGAGCGCGCGAGCGTGCTCACCTGGATCATGACCATCGCCCGCAGCCGGGCGGTGGACGAGCAGCGGCGTCGCCGGCCCGAGCCGCGGGATCCGGCCGACGGCCTCGAGCAGGCCGGGGAGGACCCGGAGCTGTCGCCCGACGCCCTCTTGGAGCGCTGGCGCGTTGCGCACCTGCTCTCCCGGCTGCGCCCCGAGGAGGCCGAGCTGCTTCGCATGCGCTTCTACGAGGGCCTGAGCCAGGCCGAGATCTCGGAGCGCACCGACATCCGGCTGGGCACGGTGAAGATGCGGATGGTCGCGGCGCTGCGCCGCCTGCGGGACCTGATCGACGAGGAGGAGCAGTCGTGAGCGACCAGTCGCTCGACGACCTCGCCCGCCGCCTGGAGCAGCTTCCGCGCGAGGCCTGGGACCGTCCCGATCCTCCGCCGCCCCCCTGGCCGGCCGAGACGCGGCCGGCGCGCCGGCGCGGGCTGTTCCTCCGGCCGGTGACCGCAGTGGCCGCCTCGCTCCTCCTGCTGGCGGCCGGGGTGACGGCTGGGCTCCTCCTCGGCGGCGGCGACGACGAGCAGGCGCCGGCGGACGGCGTGCGCGTGGCGCTCGAGCCCGTGCAGGGCCGCGGCGCCGGGGCCTCGGGCCAGGTGAGCCTCGAGCCGGGGTCCGGCGGCCGTGCGGATGTACGCGTGACCGGCCTGCGACCGAGCGAGAGCGGCGACTTCTACGAGCTCTGGCTGATCGGCGACGGAGGCGAGCTGGTCTCGCTGGGCTCCTTCCGGGTGCCCCGGTCGGGCACGGCGGAGCTGAGCGTCCCGCTGCCGGTCGATCCGGCGCGCTTCCGCTTCGTCGACGTCTCGCGTGAGCCGAACGACGGCGATCCGTCGCATTCGAAGCTCTCGGTGCTGCGCGGGCCGACCGCCTAGGGATAGCGGCGCGGATCGAAGCCGCGCCCGCGGTCGGCGCCGTGGCAGCTCCCTCGGCGCGCACGCTTGCGGAAGGGAAGGCGCACGATCACCTGGGCCTCGTTGTTGTCCTCGTTCGACTCGTAGATGCCGTTGTCGGGATCCGCGATGTGGGCGTAGGCGAAGCAGCCCCTCAGGCCGGTCACGTCGATCCACTGCTCGGGGTAGGTCGGCGGATAGATGTCCGCCCATCCCTGCGAGGTGCCGAGCGCCACGCGCTTGCGGTTCGGGTCGTTGTTGCAGCCGGGGTAGACCCGGCGGCGGGGCGAGCCGCGCAGAGCGGGACGCGTGTGGGTCAGGTCGCGCAGGCAGTACGCCACCTTCGGCCCGATGCGCACCCGCCGCACCCGCCGGCCGCGGCCGTCGACGCGCCAGAGCTCGAAGCGGGCGGCGTTGTGGAACTTCCACCAGTAGCGCTCCAGGTGCGCGAACTTGAACTGGAGCCGGGCGCCGGTGTTCACGTCGATCCGGCCGCCGTTCCAGGCGTAGATGCGCTGGTAGGCGCGCATGGCCAGGGCGCTTGTGCGCACGCCGCGCAGCTCCGCCGGGCCCGTGCCGACGCTGTCGATGACGTTGCCCGCCCGTAGCAGGGTGCGACCGCGCACGGTACGGCGGTCTCGGTAGAGGCCGTAGGGCCGCCGCATCACGAGGTCGGGACAGCGCAGCAGCGCCGCCTCCGGGGCGATGCAGGGGTTCTCGTCTATCTGCACCCGCAGCGCCGGACCGCCCGGCGGAGGCTCGGCGAATCCCGTCGCGGCGAGCGCCACCAGGACACCGGCCAGCGTTGTAAACACGGCACGCACCCGGGAAAGTTGTAGCGGGTACCTTCGACGGCATGCGAATCCTCTCCGTCGACGGCGGCGGCATCCGCGGGCTCATCCCCGCGCTGGTGCTGGCCGAGCTGGAGCGCCGCGCCGGGCGCCGGACCTTCGAGCTGTTCGACCTGATCGCGGGCACCTCGACCGGCGGAATCCTGGCCTGCGCTCTCTGCGCGCCCGACTCGCTGCCGGCCGAGCAGCTGGTGGCCCTGTACGAGGAAGAGGGCCCGGGGATCTTCTCCCGGTCCGCCCTGCAGCGCATCCGCAGCGGCGAGGGGCTACTGGACGAGAAGTACGACTCGGCGGCGCTGGACCGCGCACTCGAGCGCTTCCTGTCCGACAAGCGGCTCAGCGAGTCGCGGCCCGACCTCGTCGTCCCCGCCTACGACACCGCCGACCCGGGGCCCTACTTCTTCAAGTCGCGCAAGGCCCGGGAGAGCGAGGCGGACGACTTCCCGCTGTCGGTGGTAGCCCGCGCCACGTCCGCGGCGCCCACCTACTTCGAGGCCTCGGCGGTGGACGGACGAGCGCTCATCGACGGCGGCGTGTTCGCGATCAACCCGGCCATGTCGGCCTTCGCCGAGATCATGCGCCACCAGCCGAGCGCCGACGTCGTGCTGCTCTCGCTCGGCACCGGGCAGCGCACTCGCCGCCGCACCTACGCGGACATCAAGGACTGGGGGCTGGTCGAGTGGGCGCGCCCGATCCTCGACGTGGTGTTCGACGGCGCCTCGGACGCGGTGGACTACCAGCTCCTGCACGTGCTCGGCGAGGAGCGCTACTGGCGGCTCCAGGTCGAGCTGACCCAGGCCAACGACGACATGGACGACGCCAGCGAGGAGAACCTGCGGCTACTGCGGCGCCAGGCGGAGGAGCTGATCGCCGCGTCCAGCGATCGGCTCGATGCGCTGATCGACCTTCTCTAGCTCCACAGTGCTGACTTGACCCCCCACCGGGGGGAAAGTCAGCAATGCACCGGCGTTCGCCCCCCGCTGGGCCGCCGCGGGCCCCCCTGTGGAATCAGTCATCTAACGGGCGCAGGGCCCCGTGTCGACCGGCCCGCTCGCCTCCCCGATCGCCTCGCGCACGATCTCGTCCGGCACTCCGAAGCCGCTGCGCCCGCCGTCCGAGACCGAGGCGGCGAAGATCGTCGTGACCACACGGCCGGCGTCGTCCACCACCGGACCACCGGAGTTGCCGGATCGCACACGCCCGCGCAGCGACGTGATCGGCCGCTGCACCGGGCCGCGGCCGTAGGCGTCCTGGGTCACCACCGTCGAGGTCCGGCCCAGGCGACCCGGGCGCACGTCGTAGGGACCGTTCTCGGGAAAGCCGAGGATGGCGGCCGAGGTGCCCTCGGGCGCGTCCGAGCGAAGCCGCAGCGCGGTGGTACCCGACAGCCCGGGAACGCGTAGCAGCGCCAGGTCGTTGCGGGGGTCGAACCACACCGGCTCGGCGTCCAGCCGCGATCCCTCGCCGCTCAGCTGCACGTTGGTGTCGTCCTGGCCGGCCACCACGTGCGCGTTGGTGACCACCAGCCCGTCCCCGGCCACCCAGCCGCTTCCCTGGATCCCCAGCCCGCACGCCGTGCCCAGCACCCTGACCACGCTCTCGCCCGCCCGGGCGACCTCCGGGTCGCGGGCGATGGCGGAGTCCGGAGGACGGACGTTCGCGTCGGGGCCGGAGATCCGCGGGAACGGATCGAAGCGCGCCAGCGCCTGCAGCACCGGCCCGGAGGGCGGCAGCCGGTCGTTGAGCTCCTGCAGGATGGCCGAGCGCTGGATCGGCTCGCGCAGCTCGCTCGCCCCGGGGGTGTGGAGGGCGACAGCGCCGCCGATCCAGGCCAACCCGAGGCCGAGGCAGGCCAGCAGGGCGGCGCCGCCGACGCCGTCGAGGATCCCGAGCCGGTTGCCGAGTCGGCGGCGCACGCGGAAGCCGAGCAGCTCCAGGCCGGAGGCCAGGACGCCGCCGACCAGCAGGGCACCCAACAGCGCGGAGAGCGGGGCATAGGGCGATTGCGAGCCCTCCTCGAGTAGCTGCGGGCCCAGGCGCGAGCCCAGCACGGCGCCGGCGGCAAAGCCGATCAAGGACAGCGCTCCCACGATCAGCCCCTGGCCGTAACCCCACAGGGCCATGAGCACCGTAAAACCGACGATGATCCAATCGAGCGGCGTCACGGGCCCGAGGCAGCGTAGCGGCGCCGCCGCGGTCCCCGTCCGGGCGCTGGCTACCATCGAGTCGGTCCTGCCGTGAGCCAGCTCACCTCCGAGCGCCGCCGGCGCCTGACTCATCGTGCGCTTCCCGCCGTCGGCGGGCTGGCAGCCGTGGCTCTGGCCGCCGGCGCGGTGGTCGGCTCGCGCGCGGTGAACGTCGACGAGGCGACGGCCCGCGACTTCACAGCTGCCTGGGTGCGAGGCGACGAGCGCGCGATGTACCGGCTGATAGGCGAGCGGGCCCGCTCATCGTGGTCCTTGGAGCGCTTCCGGCGTGCCTACGCGCGCGCGGCCGAGACCGCCACCACGGTGGCCCTCGCAGCCGAGGAGCCGGCGGGCACCCGAGACGGAGCGGTGGTCGTGCCGATGACGGTGCGCACGCGCGTGTTCGGGCGCCTCCGGGGCGACCTCCTGGTGCCGGTCACCGAAGAGCGGGTCGCGTGGACGCCGCGGCTGGTCTTTCCCGAGCTGCGCGAGGGGGAGCGCCTGGTTCGCCGGAGCAGGCCGCCGGAGCGGGCCACGCTGCTGTCGCGTAATCGCCGGGTGCTGGCGGAGGGGCCGGCCGACGCCCGCAGCTCGCCGCTGGTGGGAATCGCCGACTCGATCGCCGGCAGCATGGAGCCCGAGGAGACGCGCGAGGAGCGGACGGCCCTGTACGCCCGCGGCTTCCCGCGCGACTGGCCGGTCGGGCAGAGCGGTCTGGAGGAGGCCTTCGAGGACCGCCTGGCCGGGCGCCCGGGCGGCGAGCTGCTAGCCGGGCGGCGCGTGCTGGCCCGAGCGCGGCCCCGGCCCGAGCCGCCGGTGCGCACCAGCATCGACACCCGCATCCAGGAGGCCGCCGTCGTGGGGCTCGCCGGGCGCTTCGGCGGCATCGCGGCGCTGGACCCCCGCAACGGGGAGATCCGTGCCCTGGCCGGGATCGCCTTCTCGGCCCCCCAGCCACCGGGCTCCACGTTCAAGATCGTCACCACCACGGCGGCGCTCGAGGACAGGCTCGTGAAGCTGAGCGACGAGTTTCCCGTCGAGACCGCGGCCACCATCGACGGAGTCCAGCTGAACAACGCCAACGGCGAGGCCTGTGGAGGCAACTTCCGCGAGAGCTTCGCCCACTCCTGCAACTCGGTGTTCGCGCCGCTCGGGGTCAAGGTCGGCGCCGAGCGCCTGGTGGAGACGGCCGAGCGCTACGGCTGGAACGCGGAGCCGACGATTCCCGGCGAGGTGGCCAGCACGCTGCCGCCGGCCTCGGAGATAAAGACCCCACTCGAGGTCGGCTCGACCGCCATCGGCCAGGGCAAGCTCCTGACCACTCCGCTGCTCCTGGCCTCGGTGGCGCAGGTGATCGCCGCCGACGGGGTGCGCTACGAGCCCACACTCGCCGCGGGCGAGGAGACCCGTCCGGTGCGCGTGACCTCCCCCCGGGTGGCACGCACGATCGGCTCCCTGATGGTCGACGTCGTGGCCTACGGCACGGGAACCGCCTCGGCGATCACCGGCGTGAAGGTCGCCGGCAAGACCGGCACTGCCGAGCTCGAGGACACCCGCGGGCCGGAGGCCGACGCGGTCAGCGACGGCTCCAACACCGACGCCTGGTTCACCGCCTTCGCCCCGCTGCGCCGCCCCCGCATCGCGGTCGGGGTGATGTTCGTCCGGGCCGGATCGGGCGGCGCCACGGCAGCGCCGGCGGCCAAGGTGGTGCTCGAGGAGGGGCTGAAGCGGTAGACCGGGCGGTGGGCGGTGGCTGTGGCGGCGCCGGATGGCATTGGCGGCCGACAGCGCCCACAACGTCACCGCAGCGGCCGAGGCGCACCCCGCTCGTCGAGTCTTGCCCCGCCGCTGGCCAGAACTCGACGCCCCGGCCCAACAGAAAGCGAGGGGGGAGCGGCCTAGATGTCCAGCTCGAAGGTGAGCGTCTCCTCCTCACCTTCGATCTCCAGCTCGAGCGGGCGGTTCTCGGTGTTCTGGAGCGGCAGGCGGAACAGCAGCATCGTGCCCGCGCTGGGGCCGAGCTGGGCGACGCTGCCGGCCTCCGGGATGCACTGGTCGGGGTCGAGCACCTCGGGCTCGTACAGGAACTGGTTGTTCTCCAGCTCGACTTCCTCGGGCTCGAACTCGTTGCCCTGGCTGTCCTTGATGACGAAGCTGTCCGCGGTCTCGATCGGCTCGGACGAGTTGTTGCAGACCTGCAGGAACACGCCGTAGAGCGTCTCGTCCGGGCCAGGCTCGGGGCCGGCGTAATAGGCCTGGTCCGGCGCGACCTCTGGGTTCAGCTGGCGGGTGATGAAGACGTTGTAGTCGATCCCCTCCAGGTCGAGGGCGAGCCCCTCACGGGCCGGCTCGTCGAACCCCGGCTCCTCGTCGCCGCAGGCTACGGCCCCGGCGGCCAGCGCGACCAGGCAGGCCATGAGGGCGAGGCGGCGAAGCGGGCGGACCATCGGCCGCGGAGTCTATTCAGGGCCGGAGCGCGCCGGATCCATCCCGGTCGGCGTACCGTACCGGGCCGCATTCGCGGGATCGTAGCCCGCGATCGACGCCCGCTTGAGCGGCTTCTTGCGCGGCTCCTCGAAGATCTTGCGCAGTCGCTCGAGCGACTTCTTGGTCTTGCGCCGGAGCCAGCCCGCCGCCCCGATCTCCTTGAAGCGGTCGATTACGGTCGCGGGCTCGCTGTAGGTGGTGAGCTCCACCCGCGTGGTGCCGGCCGACTCGGAGATGAACTCGTACAGGGCCAGCGAGCGGTTGCGGCCCCGGCGCCCGACACGGATCTCCTCCTGGATCCGGCGCGGCCGGTCGACCTCCATGACCTGCAGCTCGCCGTAGACCTTGGCCAGCGGAGCCCTCAGCCGGAAGCGCGCGGCTGCCCCGACGCCGACGGCGTTGACACGAGCCAACCGGTAGTCGCGCAGATAGTGGTCCGTGTATGCCGGGCGCGCGGCCAGGTCGCTGACGAAGTCGAAGACCTCCTCGCGGGGAGCGGAGATGACCGTGGAGACCGTGACCTCGCGCATGGCGCGCGGATTCTACGGGCGTTGCAGGTCAGGCGGCTCGGCGTGCCACGGCGAGCCGTCGCTCGCTGGCGTGCACCCGCTCGCTGCGGACCGCCTGGCGCCGGCCGTCGGGCAGAGCGGCGAAGCAGAGGTCGCACAGAGTCCGGCCGGAGTCCAGCTCGTGCATGCGCTCACCGGCCAACGGAGTGCGCCGGCAGTCCGCGCAGCGGTCGCCGGCAGGGGCCAGCCGGCCGAGGCTGTTGTGCAGGAGCATCGTTGCCAGATCGGGCATCGTCCTATCGTTCGGGCCCCTCCTGAGGACTCCTCCCGCGGCCCTCGGCTTTCTCCTGCAGCCCGTCGAAACTCCCGATCGGCGTCCCTGCGGGTGGAACAAAGGTTGCAAATTGCGGGCTTTTAGCTTGGCGTCGGGCGCGGTCTCGTTACCATCCCCACTACCCCACCCCGAGGAGAGACTCAACCGATGGAAGCATTCAGCGCCGGAACCCTTGCGGGTGCCGGTTCGTTTCGATGCGATTCATGTGGCTTTGCCGTAGCCCTTCACGAGCTCGATCATGTGCCCTCCTGCCCCGAGTGCGGGGGTAGGCGATTCCGCCGCTCGTCGCTGTTCGGCGAGGAGATCGCGAAGGTCGAGCGACGCGACGTCGACGATCACCCTGGCTGGCTGGCGGACGCGCGCCAGGCGCTCGTGCGGGAGGGTGACTACCTCGCGTTCGAGGATGACCGGCGCGTCCGGGTCGTCCCGCTGCAGGATGGCTGGACGCGGATCGGCCGCAGCCTGTCCGCGCATGTGCGCTTCGACGATCCGACCGTATCGCGCCGGCACGCCCTGATCTACCGGGACGAGGCCGGTGCCCGGGTGCTCGACGACCGCAGCCTGAACGGCGTCTTCCGCAACGGCGAACGCGTGGAACTTGCCGAGCTGGAGGACGGTGACGAGATCGAGATAGGCCGCTTCCGGTTGTTCTACGTGAGCCTGACCGGCGAGCCCGCGGCACGCAGCGCGGGGAGCCTGTTCGCCTAGGCCAAGTCCGCGAGCCCGTCCTCCCGGCTCTTGAGCGGCCGGTAGCCGAGGTCCCGCTCCGCGCGGGTGATGTCGAGCGTGCACTCCTGCGAGGAGAGCCACACCGCGAAGCGGGTCAGCGGCGGCGCACCGGGTCGCTTCAGGCGGCGCCAGACGAGCTCCGCTCCGGTGGCCAAGGCGCGGGCGACCCCGGCCGGCACCGACTTGTCCGGCGGCGTGACCCCCTGGGTGCCCAGCAGGCGCGTGACGAAGTCGCGGAACAGGACCGGCTCGCCGTCGGTCACGAAGTAGACGCTCCCGGGGGGAGCCTTGGTGGCCCCGAGCCACAGGCCCTCGACCGTGTTCTCCACGTGCGTGGTCTCGGTGAGGTGCATCCCTCCGCCGATCCAGCGGAAGCGGCCGGCGCGTACCAGGTCCACCATCGCGGGGAGAAGCGTGGTGTCACCGCGTCCCCACACGAAGCGGGGCCTGATCACCACGGTCTCGAGGCCGTTGCCGTTCGCGTCGCGGACGCGCTGTTCGGCCTTGGCCTTGGTCGAGGAGTACAGGGCGGGCGAATCGGGCCGCAGCGGGGCATCCTCGTTCACGTGGACGAGCGGCTCGCCGGCCATCAGCGCCGCCTCGGTGCCCACGTGCACCAGCCGCCTGACCCCGGCGTCGCGGCAGGCGGCGATCACGTTCTGAGTGCCGCCCACGTTCACCCGCTCGAACTCGTGCGGATCGCCCCAGTCCTCGACCTTGGCCGCGGCGTGGAAGCCGACCTCGCATCCCTCGGCCGCCGCCCGCAGGCTGCGACCGTCGCCCAGGTCGCCGATCACCGGCTCGGCGCCAAGCTCGCGCAGCCGCCCGGCCGCGGCCTCCGAGCGGGCCAGAGCGCGCACGTCCCAGCCCTCGTCCCGCAGCCGCTTGACGAGCACCCCGCCGATGAACCCTGAGCCGCCGGTGACGAAGGCGCTGGGCACGGCCGGCCGGCCTACCCGCGCAGCGCCTGCCGGGCCGCCTTCGACGGCTTGAACGCCGGGCAGACCAACGCACCGCGCACGCTGCCGCCGATGGCCACCGGCGCGAAGCGGTCGCGCCGGACACTGGGTGCCGTCACGCTGCGCATTCGAGCCGCCGCGGCGGTTGAGCGCCGCAGCCGAAGCACCTCGATGCCCCGGTCCATGTCGAACAGGTAGGCGAACCGCCCCTTCCATGCGAGATCCCAGGAGTTCGAGGTTGGGTTCGTGTCCGGGTCGGTACCCGTCACGCGGTAGTAGCCGATCTGGCGCACGTTGCGCGCGTTCGACACGTCGACCAGGCGCAGCCCTTGGCCGTACCAGGCGACGCCCAGCGTCGAGCCGCTCAGCTCGAAGTAGTGGGCCGAGCAGTCCAGGCTGGGACCGGTCGTTTCGGGCGTGTCCTGCGCCGGGTGGAAGGTGTCGAGTGCCTCCATGCGGTACGGGTTGGCGGGTGTCGAGTTCGTCGCCGGCTCGCCGCCGAGGGAGTCGGTGATGTCGGAGAGCACCACGCGCCCGCTTGTGTCGCACTTGTCGGTGAACTCCTCCTCCGTGCCGATCAGGATGTTGCCGCGGCGGACCCCCTCGGCCCGCGTGGAGCCATCGACGGGGCGGAGGGAGTTGTGCATGAAGCCGATCTCCGGCCGGTTCACGCCGCCCACGCCGCCGCCGGCCACCAGGATCGGGTCCCAGGGCCGGGCCTCGCGGACGACGTTCATGAACGGGTCGCGCCGGCGGCCGTCGGTGGCGAAGCCGCGGATGCCGCCGCGTCCGCTCACCCATGCGATGCCGCGGTCGTCCACTTGGACGTCGTGCGAGTAGTCGGTGAGGCCGTCGTTGCGCCACAGGTCGATCGGCTGTCCGAACACGCGCGGCCGCGCCGGATTGCGAAGGTCGGTGACCCAGATCGGCCGGCCGTCGCCACGGGCGCCGGCCGTGAACGGGCCGAGATAGGCGAGGTCGCGCCGCCGGGCCGGGCCGCCGGTCCAGATGTAGTTGCAGCGGTCGATGCAGGTCGCCGTGTGGCCCGCGGGCAGCTCGACGAAGTCGCCGATCTGCCGCAGGTTGCGCGGGTTGCGGTACGAGATGACGTAGAAGCCGCTCTTGCAGCCCGGGTTGCGGACCTTGAGGGGCACGGTCGACGTGCCGATCCCCGGGCAGCTCGCCTGGTCGACGTTGTCGTGCCGTGGGTCGAGCGCGCCGATGATCAGCTTGCGGCGCGTGTCCAGCTCCATGTCCTCGTCCTGCCAGTAGCCATTCGCACCCAGGATCTGGGCCGGCTGGAAGCTGTCGAGCGGCTGCGGATTGCGCGGATCGCTTACGTCGTACGTCCGGAAGCCGTAGCGCCCGGTGGTAACGAGCACCTTGCGCCCGCCGGCACGGTCGAACTTGCCTTCGGTGATCATGCTCGAGTTCGGCACGCGCGTGACATAGCGCAGGCTGTCGGAGATGACGGCGCCGGGCGGCGGCTCCGCCCCCATCGCGGTGGCCGGCAGAAGCGCCAGCGCCAGCAGGACGACAGCCACGACTCGCATACTCATTCCCCTCCTCCAAGGGACAGAGACCGCTCGGACCCTACCCGGAGTCCGGCCGGACCATGCGTGCGGCGCTTACGCGATCTTGCCCGGGTTCATGTTCCCGCCCGGGTCCATCCCGTCGAACAGCGACTGGATCATCGCCACCCCCGGGGCCGAGATGTCTTCCTCGAGCCAGCGCGCGTGCTCGGTGCCCACCGCGTGGTGATGCGAGAGCGTGGCGCCCGAGTCCACGAACGTCTGTTGGATCGCGCCCTTGACCTCGTCGTACTCCTCGAGCGGCTCTCGCTCCCCCGAGGGCTTCAGGGCGAAGGTGAAGTACAGGCACGCGCCCGCGTGGTAGGAGTGCGACAGGTGGCACATGATGTAGCCCGGCACCCGGAGCCGGGCGAAGGCGCCGCGGGCGGCCGCCATCACGTTGCCGTAGAGCGTCGGCAGCGCGCTCCAGGGCGCTGAGGTCTCCGACACGTCGGCCAGGGCGCCACGGTCGAGCAGGTAGTCGCGGATGTAGGGCGTGTCGAACTTCTTCTGGTCATAGAGCCTGCCCGGACCGCTGCCGATGCACAGGCCGCCGTGGCTCTTGACGATCTCGCCGACCAGCTTGCGCTGGCGCGCCACGTGCCGCTTGGAGCCCTCGAAGCCGATGAACGCCAGGCACATGGCGTCGAGGTCGAAGTGACGCCGGCGGGTGAGGTACGTCGCCAGGGCCTTCGAGGTCACCTGGTCGACCAGCGTCGGGTCCTTCTTGGTGGCGAACGAGAAGCGCGTCTCGGGGGCGTCGGACACGCGGGTCACGGACGGCGCCGCCTCCCCCTCGGCGATGTCGTGCATCGCGGCCAGCGCCTCCTCCCAGGTGGGGAACAGGTAGCCGAGGATCGTCCGCTTCTCGGGCAGGCGGTGCACGTGCACCGTGGCCTCGGTGATGATCCCCAGGCGACCCTCGCTTCCGAGCACCATCTCGCGCACGCTGGGCCCGGTCGAGGTGCTCGGCACCGGGCGGGTGGCGAGCATTCCCCTCGGAGTGGCGACCCGAAGCGCGCGGGTCAGGTCGGCCACGTCGCCGTACTTGTCGGATTGCATGCCGGAGGAGCGGGTGGCGATCCAGCCGCCGAGCGTGGAGTGGGTGAAGCTGTCGGGGAAGTGGCCGAGCGTCCAGCCGCGCGAGTTCAGCTGCTCCTCGACGTGGGGGCCGAAGACGCCCGGCTGCACGCGTGCGAGGCGGGCCCGCTCGTCCACCGCGAGCACCCGGTCCATTCGCGACAGGTCCACTGAGATGACGGGGCGCGCCTCCGCCTCCGGAGCCTCCAGGCTGCCGGAGATGTTCGTGCCACCACCGAACGGGATCACGACCGCGTCCGCGTCGAGCGCCGCGTGCAGCACCGCCTCGACCTCCTCCTCGGAGCCCGGCCGGACCACCACGTCCGGGAGGGGGCCGATGTCGCCCCGCCGGTGCCGGACCAGGTCGCGCAGGCTCTTGCCGCGGGCGTGCACGACGCGGTCGAGGTCGCCGGAGGAGACCTCCTCCGTACCCACCGCGCGCTCCAGTGCGGCGCGGAGGCCGGAGGGCAGCGACGCCTCCGGGAGGCCGACGTCCTCCAGGGCCACCGGGTTGGACGTCGCCCCGCCCATGTCGAGGTCGAGGACTTCCTTGATGAAGGGCGCCAGCTCCGGCTTGTCCGCGTGGGTGAAGGAGACGCCGTGCTCGCCCCAGCCCCACCACTTCATGCCCCGGTGACGGGGCTCCGGTCTCTTGGCGGTCGCGCTCTGGGTCTGCATGCGCTCAGTCCCGCGGGCCGGACCAGAAGGCGTCGCCCACGGTCACGGTCCGCGCGATCTCGGCCTGGTGGCGCAGCGAGTGCGGGTCGCCGTCCTCGTAGTCGAACAGCGAATCGGACAAGACACGCCGGAGCTCGCCGGTCCCGCCCAGGGCCTGGTCGACCACCCGCGCGCAGCGGCGCCCCTCGGCTATCGCGGTGACCACCAGCGACTGGCCGACGCGGGCGTCGCCGCAGGCGAAGACGCCGTCGATGCGCGTCCCGTAGACCGGTGCCCTGATGTTGCCGCGGCGATCGAGGTCGAGCTCCAGCTCGGTGACCAGGCCGTCGTGCTCGGGATGGCTGAAGCCGATGGCGATCAGAACCAGGTCGGCCGGCACGTCGAACTCGCTGCCCGGGATCGTCCGGAGATCGCGGGACGAGGTGCCCTCCACGCGCCGGGCGCGCACGCCGGTCACGCAGCCGTCCCGTCCGTCCAGGCGTACCACCTCCGCGCCGAAGCGCCGCTCGCCTCCCTCGTCCAGCGCGTACGTCGTCGGCGTGCGCTTGGGCGGGAGCGGCCAGGGGGCCGAGGACGGGCGGCCGTCGGCGGGCAGGTCGGGGTAGACGTCGAGTAGCAGCACGTCCTCGGCGCCCTCGCGGAGGGCGTTGGAGATGCAGTCCATCCCGGTGTCGCCGCCGCCGATGACCACCACCCGCTTGCCGGCGGCCGTGATCACCTTGGCAGAGGCCTCGGCCGGCGCCGGCCCGCCCTCGTCGGCCGCCACCGCCCGGTTTCGCTGGTAGAGGTACTCCATCGCGAAGTGCACGCCGCCGAGTTCGCGCCCGGGCACCCCTAGGTCGCGATGCAGGCGCGAGCCGATGGCGAGGACCACGGCGTCGTGGCGCCGGCGCAGCTCGGGCACGGACAGGTCACGCCCGACGTCGACCCCGTACTCGAAGATGATCCCCTCGTCCCTCAGGAGCGCCACCCGGCGATCGATGATCCACTTCTCGAGCTTCGCGTCGGGCACCCCGAAGCGCAGCAACCCGCCGGGCGCCTCGTCGCGCTCGTAGACCGTGACCTCGTGTCCGCGCTTGTTGAGCTCGGCGGCCACCGCGAGGCCCGCCGGGCCGGAGCCCACCACGCCGACAGTGCGCTCGGTGCGCACGTCCGGCGGGTCGGCGCTGATCCAGCCCTCGTCGAAGCCCCGGGTGACGATGGCCAGCTCGATCTGCTCGATCGTCACCGGATCGTCGTTGATGTCGAGCACGCAGGCGGACTCGCAGGGCGCCGGGCAGATCAGGCCGGTGAACTCGGGGAAGTTGTTGGTCGCGTGGAGCTTGATCAGCGCGTCGCGCCAGCGGTCCTTGTAGACGAGGTCGTTCCAGTCCGGGATCAGGTTGCCGAGCGGGCAGCCCTCGTGGCAGAAGGGCACACCGCAGTCCATGCAGCGTGCCCCCTGCTCCCGCAGGGTGCCATCCTCGGGGAGCGAGAAGTACTGCCGGTAGTCCGCGACGCGCTCGTGCGGGTCGCGCTTGTCGAAGCCCACGCGCTCCAGCTTGAGAAAGCCGCCCAGCTCGCCCATCAGGCGGCCACCTCCTCCTCGGTCGCCAGCTCGGAGAGCGCGCGCTTGTAGTCATGCGGCATGACCTTCACGAAGCGGTTGAGCGTCCCGCGCCAGTCGGCGAGCAGCCGCTCGGCCACCGGGGAGCCGGTGCGCTCACGGTGCTCGTCGACCCAGGCGCGCAGCTCCACCCCCTCATCCGGGGTGATGCCGTCGAAGCCGACCAGGTCGGTGTTACAGCGGTCGCGGAAGCTCCCGTCGCCGTCCAGCACGTAGGCGACGCCGCCGCTCATGCCGGCGGCGAAGTTGAGCCCGGTCGGCCCCAGCACCACCACCCGGCCGCCGGTCATGTACTCGCAGCCGTGGTCGCCGAGGCCCTCCACGACGGCCAGGGCGCCCGAGTTGCGGACCGCGAAGCGCTCCCCGGCCAGGCCGCGGAAGAAGGCCCGCCCCGAGGTCGCCCCGTAGAGCACGGTGTTGCCGACGATCACGTTCTCCTCAGCGACGAAGCGCGCGGCGGCCGGCGGCCGGACCACCAGCGTCCCGCCCGAGAGCCCCTTGCCGCAGTAGTCGTTGGCGTCGCCCTCGAGCAGGAGCGACACTCCCGGCGCCAGCCAGGCCCCGAAGCTCTGCCCGGCCGAGCCCTCGAGGCGCAGCTCGACGGTCCCGTCGGGCAGCCCCTCGGCTCCGTGCAGGCGGGCGATCTCGCTCGAGAGCAGGCCGCCCACCGCGCGATTGCGGTTGATGATCGGGCGCTCCACCCGGATCGGGCGCCCCGCCTCAAGATCGGCGCGGGAGTTGGACACCAGCTCCACGTCGATGGCGTCGTAGAGCACCGCGTCGGGCCGCCGGGTGCAGTGCAGCGGACCCTCGGTGTCGGGCGCCTCGAGGAGGGGGCTCAGGTCGAGCCCGCGGGCCTTCCAGTGCTCCACCGCCTCGTCCGGGGCGAGCAGATCGGTGCGGCCGATCAGCGCGTCGAGCGAGCGCACTCCCAGCCCGGCCATGATGCGCCGCACCTCCTCGGCCACCATGAACAGGTACTGCACGACGTGCTCCGGCTGGCCCTCGAAGCGGCGCCGCAGGTCCGGGTCCTGGGTGGCCACGCCCACCGGGCAGGTGTTCAGGTGGCAGACGCGCATCATCACGCAGCCCAGCGCGATCAGGGGCGCAGTCGAGAAGCCGAACTCGTCGGCGCCGAGGATCGCCGCGATGGCGACGTCGCGTCCCGTCCGCATCTGCCCGTCGGCCTCCACCAGGATCCGCGAGCGCAGGTCGTTCTGCAGGAGCGTCTGCTGGGTCTCGGCGATCCCGATCTCCCACGGCACCCCCGCGTGCTGGATCGAGGCCTGCGGCGACGCGCCGGTGCCGCCGTCGTGCCCGGCGATCACCACGTGGTCGGCGTGTGCCTTGGCCACGCCGGCAGCCACCGTGCCGACCCCGACCTCCGACACGAGCTTGACCGAGATCCGCGCGCGCGGATTCGCGCAGCGCAGGTCGTAGATCAGCTGCTTGAGGTCCTCGATCGAGTAGATGTCGTGATGGGGTGGGGGCGAGATCAGGCCGACGCCGGGAGTCGAGTGGCGCAGCCGCCCGATGTAGCGGTCGACCTTGTGCCCGGGCAGCTGGCCGCCCTCGCCCGGCTTCGCGCCCTGGGCGACCTTGATCTGGAGCTCGTCGGCGTTCACGAGGTAGTGGACGGTCACGCCGAAGCGGCCTGAGGCCACCTGCTTGATCGAGGAGCGGCGCTCGTCGCCGAAGCGGGCCGGATCCTCGCCCCCCTCCCCGGTGTTGGACTTGCCGCCCAGCCTGTTCATCCCCGCTGCGAGCGTCTCGTGGGCCTCCGGCGACAGCGCCCCGAGGCTCATGCCGCCCGACTTGAAGCGCTTGACGATCTCGCTTGCCGGCTCCACGTCGTCCAGCTCGACCGGCTCGACGTCGTCGCTGAAGCGCAACAGCCCGCGCAGGGTCGACCGGGGCACCGCCACGTGGTTGACATAGGTGGCGAAGCGGTCGTACGCGTCCGCGCCGTCCTCGCCGCGGGCCGCGTGCTGAAGCGTGGCGATGGTCTCCGGGTTCCAGCCGTGGAACTCGCCGTCCCGGCGCCAGGCGTAGATGCCTCCCGCCGGCAGCAGCTCCGACAACGCGGCCGGGTAGGCCCGCGCGTGGCGGTCGAGCGCCTCGGTTTCGAGCACGTCCAAGCCGACGCCCCCCACCCGCGAGGGGGTGCCGGTGAAGTGCCGGTCCACCAGCTCCGGCTTCAGTCCCACCGCCTCGAAGATCTGGGCCCCCGTGTAGGAGCGGATGGTGGAGATCCCCATCTTGGAGAGGATCTTCAAGAGCCCCTTGCCGATGCCCTTGATCGCCCGCCCCTCGGCCTCCTCGGGGCTCATCCCGTCGGAGAGCCGGCCGTCGCGATGGAGCGCGTAGAGCGACTCGAACATCAGGTAGGGGTTGACCGCTGCGGCCCCGTATCCGATCAGACAGGCGAGGTGATGGATCTCCTTGGCCTGGCCGGTCTCGGCCACGAGCCCGATCTGCAGCCGGGTGCCCTTGCGGACCAGGTGGTGATGCACACCCGCGACCGCGAGCAGCGCGGGCATCGGCGCCCGCTCGCTGCCCAGGTTGCGGTCGGACAGGATGATGATGTTCACGCCGCGAGCGACCAGCTCGTCGGCCTCCTGGCACATGGCGGCCAGGCGACGTTCCATGCCTCCGGGCCCGTCGGCCACCGGCCAGGTCATGTCGATCGTGCGGGCCTCGAAGACGCTGTGGTCGACCTGGCGCAGCCTCTCCAGCTCCGAGTTGCGGAGGATCGGCTGGGCCATCACAAGCTGATGGCAGTGGTCGGCCGTCTCTCCCAGGAGGTTGATCTCCGGGCCGATGCAGGCCTCCAGGCTCATCACGATCGACTCCCGCAACGGGTCGATCGCGGGGTTGGTCACCTGGGCGAAGAGCTGCTTGAAGTAGCTGAAGAGCGGCGGGCGCATGTCGGACATCACGGCCAGGGCCACGTCGTTGCCCATCGACCCCGTCGGCTCCGCGGCGTCGCGCGCCATCGGCACCAGCAGCACGTTGAGGTCCTCCTCGGTCCAGCCGAACGCGAGCTGCTTGGCCCGCAGCGGCTCCACACGAGGAACCCGCGGGCTCTTCTCCGGCAGGTCCCCGATGTGAACCACCCGCTCGTGCAGCCACAGGCCGTAGGGCCGGCGGGCGGCCAGCTCGCGCTTGACCTCCGCGTCGGGCACTATCACGTTCCGCTCCAGGTCGACCAGAAACAGCTTTCCGGGCAGCAGGCGGCCCTTGGCCTCCACCTGGTCGGGGGCGACCTTGAACACCCCGGTCTCGGAGGCGAGCACCACCCAGCCGTCCTTGGTCGTGAGCCAGCGGCCGGGGCGCAGCCCGTTGCGGTCGAGCGTGGCGCCGATCACGCGGCCGTCGCTGAAGGCCACCGCGGCCGGACCGTCCCAGGGCTCGACGAGCGACGAGTGATAGGCGAAGAACTCGCGCACGTCGCGCGACAGCTCAGGCCTTCCCTGATGGGCCTCGGGGATCAGCATCGACATGGCGTGCGCGGCCGAGCGGCCGCCGAGCACCAGCAGCTCCAGCAGCCCGTCGAGCGAGGCCGAGTCGGAGATGTCGTCACGCAGCAGCGGACGGATCTTCTCCACGTCGGCAGCGAAGAGCGGGGAGGCCAGCTGCGTCTCCCGCGCCCGCATCCAGTTGCGGTTGCCGCGCAGCGTGTTGATCTCGCCGTTGTGGGCGAGCATTCGGTAGGGATGGGCGAGCTCCCAGCTGGGGAAGGTGTTGGTCGAGAAGCGCGAGTGCACCAGCGCCAGGCGGCTCGCGAAGCGCTCGTCCTTGAGGTCGGGGTAGTACTGCGACAGCTGCGGGGCCGTGAGCATCCCCTTGTAGACCATGGTCCTGGAGGAGAGGCTCGTGAGGTACAGGTCCTCGAGGCGCTCGTGCTCGACCACCCGGCGGATGACGTAGAGCTTGCGCTCGAAGGCGTCCTGGTCCTCGATCTCCTCGCCGGCGCCGATGAGCAGCTGCTCGATGCGGGGAGCCACCGCGCGGGCCGAGGTGCCGCACGCCTCGTCCACCACCGGCACCTCGCGCCAGCCGAGGACCCGCTGCCCCTCGTCCTCCACCACGCCCTCGATCAGCTGCCGCGCCCGGTCTCCCTCGACTCGGGGGAGAAAGCACACGGCCACGCCGTAGCGCCCCGGCTCAGGCAGCTCGACGCCCGCCTCGGCGCGCAGGAAGGCATCGGGAACGCCGACCAGGATCCCGGCGCCGTCGCCCGAGTCGGGGTCCGCGCCCGCCGCCCCGCGGTGCTCCAGGTTCTCGAGCGCCCACAGCGCCCGGGAGATCGTCTCGTGGGACGCGGGAGCGCGCAGCCGCGCGACGAACGCGACACCGCAGGCGTCGTGCTCGTAGCTCGGGTCATACAGGCCACGGGATGCCTGCAACGGGGGGGTTCACCTCCTGGATTTTCGGCGCGCGCTTCTGGGACTGGACCGGGGCTGCAGAAGTGTAGAGCCGCGCTAGTGTCCTCGGCTCCCGAGGCGACACCCCAATTGGCACGGACGATCACAGTTCTCTCCCAGAAGGGCGGCACCGGCAAGACCACCGCGGTGCGCACCCTGGCCGACGTCTACCGGCGGATCGGCATGGACGTCCTCTGCGCCGATCTCGACCCCCAGGGCAACCTCTCCGACTACTTCGACGTGCCGCCCGACGCCTCGCCCACGGTCGGCGACGTGCTGGCCGGCCAGTCCAGGGCCGCCGACGCGGTCTATGACGGCGTGCTGCCCGCCAACCTGGGCCTGGCCGAGGCCGAACTGATCCTCGCCGGCAAGATGGGGCGCGAGCTGACGCTCAAGCGAGCCCTGAGCGACCTGCGGCGCGAGCACGAGCTGATTCTCATCGACTGCCCGCCGGCGCTCGGCCTGCTCACCGTGAACGCCCTGGTGGCCGCCGATCACGCACTGATCTCGAGCGAGGCCGAGTACTTCTCGCTCCAGGGAGTCGAGCAGGCGCTGGAGGTGGTGGAGCTGGCCAAGGAGTCGCTCAACCCGGACCTCGACTGGCTGGGGGTGGTCCTGAACATCGCCGACATGCGCCTGGTCCACTCCCGCGAGGCGCTGGCCCAGCTCAAGGAGCGCTTCGGCGAGCGCGTGTTCGAGTCGGTGATCAGGCGCAGCGTGCGCTACGCCGAGTCGGCCGAGCGCGGCGTGTCGATCCTCGACTACGCCCCGGACCTGGGCGCCGACTACCTCGCCCTCGCGGACGAGCTCCTCGCTCGGCTGGGGGGCTTCGAGGCCGAGCGCGAGCGGGTGTCCGCGTTGGCGCCGGCCTGAGGCCGGGTGAGGATCGCCCGCAGCTGCGCTGCCACTGCCGCGGCCTCGAGGTCGAGCGCGCGGCTGGTCAGCCGGACCGTGCGGTAGCCCATCTCCAGCAGGCGCCGGTCGCGACGGCGGTCGTGCTCGAACGCGGCTCTTGTGCCATGGACGTCCAGGCCGTCGGTCTCGACGATCAGCTTTTCCTGCGGCCACAGGAAGTCGGCGGTGTAGGCGCCGAGCGCGACCCCCACCAGCGGTCGCGGCAGGCCATGGCGCTCAACGAAGGCGAGGAAGACCTCCTCGAGCTGGCTCCTGGTGGGCTCCGCCGGCGCCTGTGCCAGGGCCAGCAGACGGGCGCCACGGCGTCCGGGGTTGGCCTCCACCGCCGCCCGGATCGCGTCCAGGTCGAAGCGGCGGCGATGCTCGGACTCGTCGATGGCCCGCTTGAGCGACTGCCGGGACGCGGTGTCGGCGAAGTCGAGCAGCGTGCGCGCCACCGTGGTGACGGGAATGCCTTCGTGAACGGTCACCTCGGCGGGCGAGAGGCGGCCGGAGCGGTGGACGCGAATGCCCCGGGGCCGCCCGCGGCCGGCTTGAGTCGGGACCGTCACGTCAACGACAGTCGGGCTGTCGGCCGCCAGCTCCCAGAGTGCCGCCGCGCTTCGGTGCGACAGCACGGCACCGGGCCCGCAGGCCAGCACGGCGGCCAGCCAATAAGCCTCGGGACGCAGCAGGGCGTGGCCGACCGCGTAGACGCTGCGGTGCAGGCGACGGAGCCGCTTCGAGCGCACCCGCTCGACAATCCCCTGCTTTCCAACGCCGATGCGCAGCAGCTGCGCTCGCGTCACAAGTCCGTACTGCCGATCGACGATCGCGGCCAACCGATGCTCAACGGGGGGTAAGGCGCTTTGTGTCGTCATCTCACGACCTAAAGCGCCCAACCCGCTCGGGTTCGCCCCCCAAGGCGCTAGGCTCGCCGCCGATGTCGGAGCTGCTCTACAAGCCCGCCGGTGAGCTCGCCCGCCTCGTCCGGGCCGGCGAGGTCTCGGCGCGTGAGCTGGTGGAGGCCTCGCTCGAGCGGATCGAGGCTCTTCAGCCGGAGCTGAACGCCTTCTGCCACCTCGATCCCGACGGCGCGCTGGCCGCCGCCGAGGCCGTCGAGAGGGACGACCCGCGGCCGTTCGCCGGCGTGCCGATCGCGATCAAGGACACGGCTCCCGTCAACGGCATGCCCTTGAGCATGGGCTCGGACCTGTTCGGGAACTTCATCGCACCGCACGACGCCTTCCTGGTCCGGCGGCTACGGGACGCGGGCTTCGTGATCGTGGGGCGGACGAACATGCCCGAGTTCGGGATCCTCCCGGTGACCGAGCCGCGGCGCTACGGGCCCACCCGCAACCCCTGGGACACGGGGCGCACACCCGGGGGCTCGTCGGGCGGCGCAGCCGCCGCGGTGGCGGGCGGCATGGTGCCGCTCGCCCACGGCAGCGACGGCGGCGGCTCGATCCGCATCCCGGCGGCCTGCTGCGGGCTGGTGGGGCTCAAGCCAAGCCGCGGGCGGATCTCGCGCGGGCCCGAGCAGGGCGACGACTTCCTCGTCCAGGACGGCGTGCTCACCCGCACCGTGGCCGAGACGGCCGAGCTGCTCGACGTCCTGGCGGGCTACGAGCCCGGGGACGCCACCTGGGCGCCTTCGCCGCCGGAGCCGTTCGCCACCGTCGCCGGGCGCGACCCTGGGCGGCTGCGCATCGGCCTGACGCTCGAGCCGCCGATCGAGGCCGCGCTCGACCCGATCAGCGAGCGGGCGGTCCGGGAGGCCGCCGACCTGCTCTCATCGTTCGGGCACGAGGTCGAGGAGGTGGACGCGCCCTGGGCCGGCCAGGACCTGCTTCAGGTGTTCACGCTCGTGTTCGGGACGCCGGTCGGCCTGGCCATGGTCTTCGGCGGCCTGGTCAGCGGCCGCGAGCCCAGCGAGGACCTGGTCGAGCCGCTCTCCTGGACGATGTGGACGGGGCTGGAGGAGCGCTCCCCGGTGGACTACCTGCTGGCCCGTACGCAGCTGACCGCCTACGCGCGAGCCGTCGTCTCGCTGTGGGACACCTACGACGCCGTGCTCACCCCTGCGCTCGCCGAGCGGCCCGTGCCCATCGGCGAGATCGACGCCTGCAGCGAAGAGCCCTGGGAGGACTTCCGCCGCTCCGGCCGCTTCACCCCCTACACGGCGATCTTCAACATCACCGGCCAGCCGGCGATCTCGCTGCCGCTGGTCCACGGCGACGACGGGCTGCCCGCCGCGGTGCAGATCGCCGGCCGCCCGGCCGACGAGGGCACGTTGCTGCGGCTCGGCGCGCAGCTCGAGTCGGCGCGCTCCTGGGCCGACCGCCGGCCCGAGCCTGCCGTGGCCTGAGCTACACGGCCCGGAGCACCTCTTGGTCGCGGGCGTAGGTTAGGAGCGCGAGCGCGTCGTCGCGCCCTACCCAGCGCAGCTCGTCCACCTCGTCGCCAGGAACGAACCCGACGTCGGCCTCGACCTCCATGAGCCAGTAGCGGACCAGCTTCGAGCGGCCCTTCTGATCGCTGTACTCGCTCGAGGGCAGCTCGCGAACGAACCTACAACGCAGGCCCGTCTCTTCCTCGACCTCCCGCAGAGCCGCGTCCTCGAACGTCTCGCCCGGGTCGAGCTTGCCCTTGGGCAGCGTCCAGTCGTCGTACTTGGGCCGGTGCACGAGCACCACACGCCCGCGGCGGTCGATGACCACCCCGCCGCCCGCGCGGACCTCCGCTGCGTTCATCTCAGAGCTCCCGCACGTCGGCGCCGCCGGCGGCGAAGGTCACCCGGCGGACGTCGGCGCCGGCGGCCGCGTCGCGAAGGCGCTCCATCAGCGGGCCCGTCTGCTCCCAGTGGCACCAGAAGAGAACGGTAGGCCCGGCGCCGGAGATCGTGGCGCCCACGGCGCCCAGCTCCTCGGCCCGCTCCACCAGCTCCAGGGAGCGCGGGTACAGATGTGCGCGCCGGGGCTGATGGATGCGGTCGTGCAGGCCCCGGCCGATCAGGGAGAAGTCGTCGCCCGCCAGGCCCAGCACGAGCAGGGAGGCGCTGGCCACGTTGTGCACGGCGTCGGCGACGGGCAGCTCGGCCGGCATGGCCGCCCGGGCCGCCACGGTCGAGACCTGGTCGTCCGGCACCACCAGCACCCCCTCGAGCCCCGGGGCGGGATCGAAGCGCACCGGATCGCCCTCGGCCGGGCAGATCACGAATCCGCCCAGAAGCGCCGCGGCAACGTTGTCCGGATGGCCCTCGAGCTCACGCGCGAGCGCGAACAACGAGGCGTCGAGCTCGAACATGTGGTCCGCGGCGGCGAGCCCCGCGACGATCGCGGCCGCGCTGGAACCGAGCCCGGCGGCCACCGGGATCTGGGAACGGATCCGAAACGCCAGGCCGTCGGCCGGGTGCAGCCGCTCGAAGGCGCGGACACAGAGGTTCGAGCGGTCGTTCGGCAGGCCGGGGACCTCCGACTCCACCCCGAACTCCCCGGTCTCCTCCACCTCCAGCTCGAGGGTCAGCTCCAGCGCTGCCGCCAGCACGTCGTACCCCGGGCCGAGGTTGGCGGAGGAGGCGGGCACCCGCACGAGCCGCCGGCGCCTCACTTCAGCACCGCCCGCTCGACGCTTTCGGGATCGGGCTCGCACGGGACCACCGGCGCCGCCCGGTTCATCGCGGTCTGCGGGTCCTTCAGCCCCTGCCCGGTGAGCACGCACACCACCCGTCCCTCGGCGCCGTAGCGCAGAAGCCCCGCGACCGCGGCCGCGGACGCGGGCTCGCAGAACACCCCCTCGCGCGCACCCAGCAGCGAGTAGGCCTCCAGGATCTCGGCGTCGGAGACCGCCCGCACCTCGCCGCGGGAGGCGGTGAACGCGTTCATGGCGTCCTCCCAGCGCGCCGGGTTGCCGATCCTGATCGCCGAGGCCACGGTCTCCGGCATCTCCACCGGCGCGCCGCGCACCAGCGGGGCGGCGCCCTCGGCCTGGTAGCCGTGCATCCGGGGCGCGCTGCCGTACTCCTGAAAGCCCTTCCACCACGCGGTCACGTTGCCGGCGTTGCCCACCGGGATGCAGAGCACGTCCGGCGCCTCCTCCAGCTCGTCGCACACCTCGAAGGCGCCGGTCTTCTGGCCCTCCAGCCGGTAGTCGTTCACCGAGTTGACCAGCGAGATCGGGTGGCGCCGGGCCAGGTCGCGCACCAGCTCCAGCGCCTGGTCGAAGTTCCCCCGCAGCGCGATGACCCGGGCCCCGTGCATGAGCGCCTGGGCCAGCTTGCCGGTGGCGATCTTGCCCTCGGGGACGATCACCGCGCCCCGCAGCCCGGCCCGCGCGGCGTAGGCGGCCGCGCTGGCCGCGGTGTTCCCGGTCGACGCGCACACCACCGCCTCGGCCCCCTCGCTCAGCGCGGCCGACACCGCAACCGTCATGCCGCGGTCCTTGAACGACCCGGTGGGGTTTGCCCCCTCCAGCTTGAGCCAGACCTCCGCCCCGCTGAGCTCCGACAGGTGCGGCGCGAAGACGAGCGGCGTGTCCCCCTCTCCCATGGTCACGAGCGGCTCCACCGGCAGCCGGTCGCGGTAGCGCCAGAGCGACATGAGCTCTAGTGCTTCCCGCCGAAAGTAGCGTCGATGACTGGCCGGCCGAGCGCGACGGTAATTGAGGCGGGGAGCACTTAAAAGACCTCTTCGATCACCCGGATCACGCGCGGCGGCTCGCGCACGAAGTCGAGCCGCCCGATCAGGTCCACCGCCGCCCGGAACTTCGACTCCAGCACCGGGTGCATCACCATGACCAGGCGCGCCTCCTGGCCCAGGCCCTTCTGGACGACCGACCTGATCGACACTCCCTGCAGCCCCAGGATCTCAGCCACCTGCGCCAGCACTCCCGGCCGGTCGGCGACCTCGAGGTGGAGGTAGAAGGAGAACTCGACGTCGGTCACGATCGGCTGGGGCAGGGCCGGCGGCGGGAGCGAGGGGGGCGGGATCATCGCCGAGACGACGTCCCCGAGGACCGCGCTCGCCGTCTGGATGCCACCGGCGCCCGGGCCCGACAAGGTGATCTCGGTGATCGCGGGGGACTCGACGGTCACCGCGTTGAAGGCCCCGTTGACCGAGGCCAGCGGGTGCTCGGCGTACAGGAAGGCCGGGTAGACGTGCACGGCAACGCCACCGTCGATCCGCTCGGCGGAGCCGACCAGCTTCAGCGACAGCCCGAGCTCCTTCGCGTAGGCGATGTCGTCCGGGGTGATCCGCTCGATGCCCTCGCAGCTCACGTCGTCGAGCCGCACGGCCGCGTTGAAGGCCAGCCGGGCCAGGATGGCCATCTTGGCCGCGGCGTCCTTGCCGGTCACGTCCTCGGTGGGGTCGGCCTCGGCGTAGCCGAGCTCTTGCGCGTCGCGCAGGGCCTCGGCGTAGGTGGCCCCGGTGCGCGTCATCTCGGTGAGGATGTAGTTCGTGGTGCCGTTCACGATCCCGTGCACGCGCTCGATGTGAGCCGCGGCCAGGCTCTCCGCCATCACCCGGATGGCCGGCACCACGCCCGCCACGGCGCCCTCGAAGCGAAGCTGCACGCGGTGCTCGCGCGCGGCGTCGAACACCTCCTCGCCGTGCTGGGAGAGCAGCTGCTTGTTCGCGGTCACAACGTGCCGGCCCGCCTCCAGGGCGCGCAGGACGTACTCGCGCGCGGGGTCGATGCCGCCCATCAGCTCGACGATCAGGTCGCTGCGAGCGACGATGTCGTCGAAGTCGCCGCGGCTGCGGGTGAGCACCCCGGACAGCTCCGGGCGTTGACCCACCTCGGCCTCGATCGCGTCGGTGCGCTGGCCGAGCAGCTCCGCGAAGGCCGATCCCACCGTGCCGTGGCCCAGCAGGCCGACCCGGAATACCTCAGGCATCGCGCAGCCTCAGGTCCTCGTAGGTCTCCCGGCGCACCACCACGCGCGCCTGGCCGTCGCGGCAGAAGACCACCGGCGGGCGCGGCACGGCGTTGTAGTTGTTGGCCATCGCGTGACCGTAGGCGCCGGTGGCGGGGACCACAAGCGTGTCGCCCGGGCGCGGGTCGTCCAGCAGCGCCTCGCGCACGAGCACGTCGCCCGACTCGCAGTGCATCCCGGCGATCGCGCAGGGCATGTCGCCGCCGAAGCGATCGGCGATCTCCGCCTCGTAGCGCGCCCCGTAGAGCATCGGCCGCAGGTTGTCCGACATCCCGCCGTCCACCGACACGTAGGTCCGGACGCCCGATATCCGCTTCACCGTGCCCACCGTGTAGAGCGTCACCCCGGCGTTGCCCACCAGCGAGCGCCCGGGCTCGCACAGCACGGTCACGTCCTTCGGCGCGTTCCGCAGGAGCGCGTCCACGTAGTCGTCCACCGAGGGCGGGCGGTCGTCCTCGGTATAGGCGATGCCCAGCCCGCCGCCCAGGTTGAGCAGCGGCCAGTCACCCATCGCCGACAGCACTCCGGCCAGCTGCTCGAATCCGGCCAGCGCGAAGATCTGCGAGCCGATGTGAGCGTGCAGGCCGCGCACCTCGAGGCCGGCCGAGCGACACGCGTCGACCGCCCGCGAGACCTCGTCGAGCCCGAAGCCGAACTTGGAGTCCTCCTGACCGGTCTGGATCGCCGCGTGCGTGTCGGGCGTGATCTCTGGACGCACCCGCACCAGGACCCGCTGCGAGCTGCCCCGAAGCCGCTCGATCTCGTCGAACGAGTCCACCACCACGTGCCCCACACCCTGCTCGATCGCGTAGCGCAGCTCGGCGGGCGACTTGTTGTTGCCGTGCAGGTAGAGGCGCTCCGGGTCCACCCCGCCGGCGAGCGCCAGGTGCAGCTCCCCGCCCGAGGCGACGTCGGCCCCGAGCCCCTCCCGGGCGAAGAGGCGGAAGGCCGCCGTGCAGGGGAATGCCTTGCCCGCGTAGATGACCTCGAAGCGCTCGGTCCGGGCCCGGAAGGCCTCCCGGTACGCGCGCGCACGCGCGCGCATGTCGTCCTCCGCGTACACGTACGCCGGGGTGCCGAACTCGCTGGCCAGCTCGATCACGTCGCAGCCGCCCACGACGAGGCGTCCGTCGTCGTTTCTGTGCGAGCCCAGGGGAAAAACGGGCGAGACGGCCAGCGCTGCCATGATCGGCGGCGATTATGAAGCACGCCACGCCGGCCCCGCCGGAGCTCGGCACGCATGACGGGCTGTCGTTTGCCCTGTTCCTGCCGGATGACGAGCCGGAGGTGGCGGTGGTGATCTGCCACGGCGCGGGGTCGGCCAAGGAGAACCACTTCGACTTCGCCCGCGGGTGCCGTCAGGAGGGGATGGCGGCGCTGGCCTTCGACGCCCGTGGCCACGGCCGCTCGGAGGGGAGCTTCGGGCCGCGCGCGCTCGACGACCTGCTGGCGATGGTCGCTCTGGCGGGCGCCCGGGCGCCCCGGGTCGCGCTGCGCGGCTCCAGCATGGGCGGCTTCCAGGCGATCCACGCCGCCGCGCGCGATCCGTCCGGGATCGCTGCCGTGGTCGCGATCTGCCCGGCTCCGGAGGACCTCCTGCTGCGCCTGCTCCGCAGCGACGAGCCGCTGCGCTTCGACTGCGACGTCCCCGCCACCGAGAGGTGGCTCGGCGCCCTCGACCTGCGCGATTCGGCCGGCCGGCTCGGGCCCGAGACCGCGCTCCTGCTGCTGCACGCGCGCGGTGACGAGCAGATTCCCTACACGGTGAGCGAGGAGCTCTTCGCCGCCGCGCGTGAGCCCAAGCGCCTCCTGGTCCTGCCCGGGGGCCATCACCGCTCGCTGCAGCACGACCTGGAGCTGCAGGCCGTCTCGCGCCGCTTCATCCGCGACTTCGCGGCCAACTGAGAATCGTTCTCGTTACGCTTGGCCGGTGCCTTCGCCGTTCGACCTGGTCGAGCTGCCCTTTCTCCGCGACGCGCTGGTCGAGCTGACGCTGCTCAGTGTGGCCGGCGGCTTCCTGGGGGCCTGGATCGTCCTGCGCCGGCTCGCCTTCTTCTCCCATGCTGCAGGCTCGGCGACGTTCCCGGGGCTGGTGGCCGCCGACGCCTCGGGGGTGAGCCCCACCCTGGCGGGGATCGCGGTCGCGCTGGGCTATGCCGGCGGCGTGGAGCGCGCGGGCCGCGCCGGGCGGGAGCCGGGCGAGGCCACCGCCCTGCTGCTGGTGGCCGCCCTGGCGGGTGGGGTGATACTGGCCGGCGACGTCTTCGAGTCCGGGGGCGCGGTCGACCGGCTCCTGTTCGGCACCCTGCTGGGCCTCGATTCCGTCGACCTGGCGCTGTCGGCTGTCGTCGCGCTGCTGGCGGCCCTCGCCACCTTCGCGCTCGGGCGCACCTGGTCGGCGGTGACCTTCGACCCCGACGGAGCTGCCGCCCTCGGCGTGCCCGCCAAACGCGCCGACCTGATTCTGCTCGTGATCGTCGCGGTGGCGGCCGTCGCGGCGATCCCTGCGGTCGGAGCGCTGCTCGTGACGGCCGTGTACGTGCTTCCTGCGGCCGCCGCCCGCGTGCTGGCGCGCAGCACCGGCGAGCTCGTGACGATCGCGTTGGGGCTGGCGCTGGCCGAGGGCGCCGCCGGCCTCTACCTGAGCTACTGGCTCGACGTGCCCCCCGGTCCGCCGGTGGCCGTGCTGGGCGCGCTCGTGTACGCACTGCTCGCCTTCTGGAAGAGGGCGTGACCGGAGAGCCCACGGTCCGGAGCGAGGGGCTCGCGGCCGGCTACGGCGGCCGGCCGGTTCTGACCGAGGTGGACTTCGCAGCCGCCGGGGGCCAGTCGCTGTGCGTGCTCGGTCCCAACGGCGGTGGCAAGACCACGCTCTTCCGGGTTCTGATCGGCGAGCTCCAGCCGCTCGCGGGCCGGGTTCACGTGACCGGACGACCCGCCTACGTCGCGCAGACCGACCGGACCAGGCTCGACTTTCCCGTCACCGCCCTCGACGTGGCCCTCATGGGCACGCTCGCGAACGGCCGTTGGTGGCTGCCCGCGGGTCGGGCCGAGCGCGGCCGGGCACGGGACGCGCTCGAGCGGGTTGGGCTCGGAGCCGAGGCGGACGGACGCTACGGCGACCTGTCCGGCGGTCAGCGCCAGCGCGCGCTGCTCGCCCGAGCGCTTGTCCAGGACAGCCGCGTGCTGCTGCTCGACGAGCCGCTTTCCGGCGTCGATCCGGCCAGCGCGAGGCTGATCACCGGGGTCTTCGGGGAGCTGCGGGCCGAGGGACGCACGCTGCTGGTGGCCAGCCACGACGTGGAGAGCGCGCGCCTGTTCGACCTGGTGCTGTGCCTCCACGGGCGTCAGATCGCCTTCGGGCCTCCGGCCGCGGTGCTGCAGCGGGACACGCTCGAAGCCACCTACGGCAGCGAGCTGATCGTGCTGGAGGAGGGCGGGCCCGCGCGGGCGGTCACCGTGCAGCACCACGAACACGGACACTGATGGAGGCGGTCGACTTCCTGCTCGAGCCGCTGCGCTCCGGCATCGGCCTGCGGGCGCTGCTCGAGCTGGCGCTCACGGGTGCGTTCTGCGGAGCGCTGGGCTTCTGGATCGTGACCGAGCGGCTGACCTACGGGG
Organism: uncultured Thermoleophilaceae bacterium; assembly: GCA_963821275.1. Classification (GTDB taxonomy): domain Bacteria; phylum Actinomycetota; class Thermoleophilia; order Solirubrobacterales; family Thermoleophilaceae; genus JACVRW01. The sequence continues at coordinate 16,957 of CAWGDF010000009.1, read as the reverse complement.
CCGAGTCGCTCTCGCACGGCATGCTGCCGGGCCTGGTCCTGGCCGCGCTCGCCGGGGCGTCGCTGCTCCTGGGCGCCGTGGCGGGAGCGCTGGCCGCGGCGGTCCTCGTCGCGCTGGCCGCGCGCGACGAGCGGATCGGCGCCGACACGGCAACGGCTGTGGCCGTCACCGGGCTCGTGGGCCTGGGCGCCCTTCTGGCGCTCGCGCCCGACGCGCCCCAGCGGCTGGAGGAGCTGCTCTTCGGCGACCTCCTCGGCGTGACCGATGCCGACCTGGTCGCCGCCGCCCTGCTCCTGTCGGCCGGCGGCGCCGCGCTGACCGCGCTTCACCGCCCGCTTGCGGCCACGGCCTTCGACGCCCCGGGAGCCGCCGCTGGCGGCCTGCGCCCGGGACTGGTGCGCGCCGCGCTGCTGGCGCTGCTCGCGGCCGCGATCGCGGTCGCCGTACAGGGCCTGGGTGCGCTGCTGGTACTTGCGGTGCTGGTGGCCCCGCCCGTGGCCGTGCGCCGCCACGCCGCCACGCCGGCAGGGACGATGCTGGCCGGGGCGGGGCTGGCCGCGGGCGCGGGCCTCGTGGGGATCGAGCTGTCCTTCCACGCCGGATCGGCGGCGGGCGCGTCGGTGGCGCTGGTGCTCTGCGCGGCGGCGGGTGTGGGGGCGGTACTGCCTACGCGATCGCGGGCCGGGGCCGGCTCCGGCGCGAAATGATGATCGCCGTCCCCAGGGCGAGCAATCCGATGCTGATCAGCTGGGGCTGTGTCAGTCCCGCTACGACCGAGTCGTTGCGGCGCACCAGCTCGACGAGCAGCCGCTCACCGCCGGCGAAGACCAGGTACAGGCCGAACAGCACGCCCGGGGCGAAGCGATCCCGCAGGTGCCACAGCACGAGCGTGGCAAACCCCATGGCCAGCGTCTCGTAGACGGGTGTCGGGTGCACCTCCTCCGTGGTGGGCACCGTCCCGTCCGGATAGGCCATGGCCCAGGGAAGATCGGAGGCGACCCCGTAGTCGCCGTCGCCCGAGAGTTGGCAGCCCACACGCCCGATCGTGTAGCCGAGGGCGAGCGGCAGGCAGTTCACGTCGCACATCTGCCACGTCAGCCAGCCCCGCCAGGCCGCCCACAACAACACGCCGATGGCGCCGCCCACCACTCCGCCGAACCAGACCAGCCCCGCGCCGGAGAACAGGTTGCCCAGCAGGTCGTCGGAGACCTGGTCCCAGTTCTGGATCAGGTAGTCGAGCCGCGACCCCACCAGTCCGCCTATCAGGGCGGCGAAGACGATCTCGTAGGTCCAGTCGGCCGGCTTCCCCAGCTCGCGCAGCCGGCGGCTCAGCAGCCCCCAGGCGGCCACCCAGCCGAGCGCGAAGCAGATGCCGAAGGTCTGGAGCTCGATCGGCCCGATGTCGATCTCCGGCAGCACGCCCGGCGGGAGGCTAGCGGGGCGCGGGGCACTACAGTGCGGCAGGTGCGCAGAGCGGTGCTCGCGATTCTCCTCTGCGCGGCCCCGCTGCCGGCAGCGCCCGCGCTCGGCTCCGACGACATGCTCGAGCGCTCTGCGCTGCGCGACGCGCACCGGCCTGAGGCCGGGTCCGCGGCGGGCGCACGCCTGCGGCCCATCCCGCTGCCCGAGACCACGCCTCCCGTCGCGGCCGCTGCGTCCTCCGAGCTGGCCTCGCTTGCCCGCAGCGAAGGGCCCGCGCGCGTGCTCGTGGGCGTGCGCCGCCACGCCGACCGGCCTGGGGTCGCCGCCGCGCTCCGGGCGCTGGGGGCGCGGCCGCGCGCCCTGCTCCCGCTGGGCGTGCTGGTGGCACGAGTGCCGTCGGCGGCGGAGCTCGTGGCGCGCCTGCGAGGCGACCCGCGCGTGGCCTACATCGAGCGCGACAGCCAGCTGCGGCCCGCAGCGGACCCTTTCGACTCCTTGGACCCCGAGACGGGGCTGAGGTACACCTGGTTCTACGACGAGGTGCGCGCGACGGCGGCGCTGGCCGCGGCAGGCGGCGGGTCGGCCCGCACCGTGGCCATCATCGACACCGGCCTCGACGTGCGCCATCCCGAGTTCGCGGGACGCATCGAGCGAACGTACGACACTCTCACCCGCGGCAGAGCCGTGACCGACCACGTCGGCCACGGGACCTTCGTGGGCGGGCTGATCTCCGCGGTCGACGGCAACGGGCTCGGCGGGAAGGGCGTAGCCGGCGCCACCAGCCTGGTGCCGATCCGGGGGTCGCTCGACGGCACCTTCACCCTCGTCGACGTGCTCGAGGGCCTCGTGTTCTCGCTCCGGAACGGCGCCGACATCCTCAACCTCAGCCTGGCCGGGAGCAGCTTCTCGCGCACGCAGACACGCGCCTTCGAAGCGGCCTACTTCAGGGACGTCCTGCCGATCGCAGCCTCCGGCAACAGGGCCGAGGGCGGCAACCCGATCGAGTTCCCGGCCGCCGCGCTCGGGGGCCTACGCGGCGAAGCCGGCATCGGCCTGTCCGTGGCGGCCAGCCGGCCCGACGGTCGCCGGGCCTCGTTCTCGAACTTCAACCGCTTCGTGAGCCTCGCCGCGCCCGGGGCGGGCGCCTCCGGCTGTCGCCACGGCGTGTTCTCCACGCTCCCCGCGAACCTCAACGACTGGGACGACCAGACCCGGTCCTGCTCCAAGACGTTCAGCCAGGGGGGCGCGCGCTACGCCTACGGTGAGGGGACCAGCTTCTCCACCCCGATCGTCGCGGGCATCGCCGCGCTCACCTGGCAGGTGGAGCCCCGGCTGGCCTCGGAGCAGGTGGCCGACGTGCTCATCCGCTCCGCACGCCAGACCGTGGGCCGGGGCTGGAACCGCCAGACCGGCTCCGGGATCGTCGACGGCGCGGCCGCCACCGCGCTCGCCCGCGTCTACGACGTGACCGAGCCGCGGGCCCGCGGCTACGCCCGCCGCAGAGGCGGCGGCGTCGGCGTCCGGATCCGCCGCTCGCGGGACCGCACCGAGCCCGGGCGGGAGCTCGCCGGAGGCGTCAGCTACCTGCTGCTGGTCTCACGCAACGGTGGCCGGCGCGTCGCCGCGGTCGCCGGGCCGCGGCGGCGCCCCTTCACGAGGCGGGTGCGGCTCCGCGGGAGCCGGGACAACGTGGTGCTGGCCGTGGCCTGCGACCGCAACGCGAACTGCGGCAGCAAGCGTCTCGGGCGCTTCAGGCCGTAGCGATGGCGGCGCTGGCCGCCAGTGCCGCCGCCAGCAGGCCTGCGGTAGCCCATCTCATACCTCGGGCGCCGAGCCCGGCCGGCGGCTGCCGCGAGCCACGCGCGAATGCCGGTGGCCGCCGCGCCGCGGTCGTCGCCCCGATCATGCACTGCGCGCACATCCGAGCCCGGAGTAATGCGCGTCAGTGGACGTGGCCCCCCTCCTCCGCGGCCTGTTCGGGCTCTTCGTCGAGCGCCAGGCGCGCGGCCAGCGCCGTGGTGAGCGGTACGGCGGCGATCAGGCCGATCGAGCCCACGAGGGTGGCCACCACCTCCTGCGCCACCAGCTCGACGTTCAGCGCCTCCCCGACCCCCAGATCGGCGGCGCTGAACAACAGGAGCACCGGCAGCGCCGCCCCGACGTAGGCCAGGACCAGTGTGTTGACCGTGGCGCTCACGTGATCACGGCCCACTCGAAGGGCCCTCCCGAAAAGCCCCGAGAATCCAAGGGCCGGGTTCGCGCCGCGCAGGGCCAGCACGGTCGACGCCTGGCTGACCGTCACGTCGTCAAGCACCCCGAGCGCGGCGATCACCATACCCGCCAGCAGCAGCCCCTCCAGCGACAGGTCCCGCTGCCCGAGCTGCAGCAGGGCGGCCTCCTCGCCGGCGAAGCCGGTCAAGTGGGTGAGCTCCGTGAACAGGCTCGCCAGCGCTGCGGTCAACAGCAGGCTGGCCGCGGTCCCCAGCAGCGCGGCCATACTCTTCGGGCCGCCTCCATGGGCAAGCGGGATCGTGACCAGCGCGATCGCCATGGAGCCCACCACGGCCACCGCGAGCGGGGGCTCACCGTCCAGGATCGCGGGGACCACGAACAGGACCACCACGGCCAGGCTGAAGGCCAGCCCGGCCAGCGACAGCGCGCCCCGCAGCCGGGCGAGAAGGAGCACAGCCAGAACGAAGATCGACGCCAGGACGAGCATTGGGGTACGGCGCTCGAAGTCGCTGAGGCTGTACCTGGGGCCGGTGACCGCCGGCTGGCCGGCGGGTGGACGCGGGGCCTCAGTCACATAGATCTCGTCGCCCGGGTCCACGTCGGGCTCGACGCCGCCGGCCCCGAGCTGGATCCCTCCCGTCCGACCACGGTCGGGACCGGTCTGAAGGCGGAACTTCACGAGCTGGCAGCGCTGCTCAGTGAAGCCGGGACAGAGCCGTTCCTCCACCCGCTCCACCTCCGCCTTCTCCCGTTCGACGGCCAGCCCTTTGGCAAGCTGGGTCTGCACGTCGCCGGGCCACAACAGCGCGACGCCGGCCACTGTGGCCAGGGCAAGCGCCGTGAGCAGCGCGGCGGCGAGTCGCCTCACACGCTAGAGGTACCCCATCGGATCGACCGGGGAGCCGTTCAGGCGCGTCTCGAAGTGCAGGTGGTCGCCAAAGCAGTGGCCGGTACAGCCGACATTGCCGATCACCTGGCCCTGGGCGACGGAGGCGCCGTTGGAGGTGCTGAAGCTCGACTGGTGCGCGTAGCAGGTCGACAGGCTGCCGCTGTGCTGGATGCAGGTGTAGTTGCCGTAGCCGCCCACCCAGCCCATCAGGATCACCCGCCCGGCGTCGGCCGCCCGGATCTGCGTGCCGCCACCTACCGCGATGTCCACGCCGGCGTGCAGACGCCCCCAGCGCTGGCCGAAGGGCGACACCACGGGCCCGTTGACGGGCCAGATCAGCGCGCCGCTGCCCTGCCGGATCGGTCCGGCGGGGGCCGCGCCCTGGATGGCGGCCTGCACCCGCGCCTGCTCGGCTTCGAGCGCGCGCAGGTCGCCCTCGAGCGACGCCCGGCCGTCGCGCACCTGCGCCAGGACACCGCGCCGGTCGGCGCGGGCGGCGGCCAGCTCGTCGCGCGCGGAGACCAGCCTGCTCTCGACCGCGGCGATCAGATCCCGCTGGCGCAGCAGCTCTTCCGCGATCACCTGCTCGCGCTCCTCGAGCTTGGCCAGCGCCACCGCCTGGCGCTCCGCGCGGTCGCGCAGCCGCCGGACCCGATCGGTGATCTCGCGGTCCTGGTCGGAGATGCGGTCGAGGAACTCGGCCCGCTCCAGCAGGTCGCCGAAGCCGTCGGCCTCGAGCACCACCGTCAGCGCGTCGGGTGAGTCCGCCTTGTAGATCTCCACGAGCCGGGCGGCCAGGACCTTGCGGGCCGTGTCCAGCTCGCGGCGCAGGCGCTCGAGGCGGTCGCGGGCCTCCTCGAGCTTGTTGCGCACCTCGAGCAGCTCGGCCTTCTGACGGTCGAGGCTGGTCTGGGCACGGCTCAGCCGCTGCCGGGTGGCGCCGATCTCCGCATGCACGCCGTCGATGCGCGTGCTGTAGCGCTGGATGGTGGTGGTCAGCACGCCCTCCTTCTGCCGGGCCTGCTCGATCTGGGCGCGCTTGTGATCGATCCGCTCGGACAGCGGGGCCGACAAGCCGGGCAGCGGCAGCACCAGCAGGGCGGCGAGGACCAGCGTCAGGGTGACCCAGAAGTGCTTCTTCATGCGTGTTCGGCGTCCCGCGGCGCTCGCCGGCGCGCCCCTGACGGGGCGGGTGCTCACTCCCCGGCCTCAGCGCCTCCGTTTACCGCCGTTATGCAGGGAAATTCGGCCTCCGGAACGGCGGCAATGTACCACGGTCCCTCGGGTCTCCCGGCAGTTTTCGGGCCCCTGCAACAGCTCTTGCGGCAATCACTAATCTTCCTCCCAATGGTTCAGCAGCGCGCGATCTTCCCCCGTGACACCGGGCTCCAGGTACGGATGCTGCTCACGCTCTTCCTGCTGGGGCTCCTCTACGTCGTCTTCGTGGTCGCGCTGATCGCCGCCGGCGCCGGGGTGGTCACGATCGTCGTGGTGATGGGCGCGCTGAGCTTGGCCCAGCTGTTCTTCTCCGACAAGATCGCCCTGAGGGCCATGGGGGCCAAAGAGGTCTCTCCCGAGGAGGCGCCCGGCCTCCACGCGATGATCGAGCGGCTCTGCATCCAGGCCGACCTCCCCAAGCCGAAGATCGCTGTGGCGGACACTCCGATGCCGAACGCCTTCGCGCTGGGACGCTCTCAGAAGGCCGCCACGGTGTGCGCGACCACCGGCATCATGCAAACGCTCTCGCCCAGCGAGCTCGAGGGCGTGATGGCTCACGAGCTCTCGCACGTCAAGCACCGCGACGTGCTGATCATGACCATCGCCAGCTTCTTCGCGAGCCTGGCCGCGATAATCATGCAGTTCGGCTTCTTCTTCGGCGGCGGCGACGACGAGAACCCGAGCATCTTCGTGGTCATCCTGGTCTCGTTCCTGGTCTACATCCTCTCCTTCTTCCTGATGCTGGCCCTGTCGCGCTACCGCGAGTTCGCGGCGGACCGGGGCGCGGCGATCATGACCGGCCGCCCGAGCGCGCTGTCCTCGGCGCTGGTGAAGATCTCCGGCCAGATGCAGAGCGTGCCGACCGCAGACCTGCGTGAGGCGGAGCGGATGAACGCGTTCTTCATCGTGCCCGCGTCGGTCAAGGGCGCGGTGCAGACCCTGTTCTCCACGCACCCGCCGATGGAGAAGCGGATCGCCCGCCTCCAGCAGCTCGAGGCCCAGCTGCAGGGCACGGCGTAGAGTCCGGACTTAGTGGGATTTCTAGACGCGCTGCTCGGAGGGCGGGGCAAGCAGGTCAAGGGGCCGGCGCCCGACCGCCTGTTCGCGATGGTCACGGCGCAGATCACGCTCGAGACGGGGCTGAACCTCGCCCACAAGAGGGCCGCCGGCATCGTCTTCCAGCCGCTCGGCACCGCTGACTTCGAGCAGATCCTCACCGAGACCAACGAGCTGCTGGGAAGCGCCGCGGAGGACACGGGCACCGAGGTCGAGTCCGCCGACGACGAGTTCGGCTATCGCTGGCTCATCCTCCGTGATGCGGACTTCGAGGACCTGGTGGTGTCGCTCAACACGGTGTCGGGCGAACTGCAGGGCGGCGGCTACGGCGACCGCCTGTTGTGTGCGGTGTTCCCCTTCGAGGAGAAGGGCCGGCCGATCTATCTCATCTACAACTTCAAGCGCGGCGCCTACTACCCCTTTGTGCCCGCCCCGGGCGAACAGGCCCGCGACACCGAGCGCGAGCTACGGCTGAAGGCCCAGATCGGCGCCGAGCTGCCCATCGAGGAGGACACCACGCGTTGGTTCCCGCTCTGGGAGATCCCTCTGTAGGACGTTCGGGCCCCTCCCTCGGAGAGCATCTCGGCGACCGGCGCGCCGCCGGGCTCCCCGAGCGGCCGCGCGGCGACCACGAGCAGGACGGGCACCTGGCTCAGCCGGTTGACGAGGTAGGCCAGGAAGCGCAGCGACGCAGCGTCGGCCCAATGGGCGTCGTCGACCAGCAGCGCCAGCGGCCCGCGCCGCGCGAGGTTGGCCGAGAGGCGATAGAGGCCGTGCGTGACGGCGTACGCTCCCTCCGGTCCCAGCGGCAGGTGAGCCGGCTCGGCCAAAGGGACGTCGAGCAGCGCCGCGGCGTAGCGCGCCGCGCCCTCGAAGGCGACCGCGCCCTCACCGTCGTGAACGGCCGGCTCGAGCAGCTGCCGAACGACCCCGAAACCGAACGCGCGCTCCAGCTCGGTCCCCCGCGCCGTGAGCGTCACCAGACCGATCTCGATCGCCTGGGCGCGTGCCGCCGCGACGAGCGCGGTCTTGCCGATCCCGGCCGGACCCTCCACCACGAGCGCGCGCCCCTCGCCGGCGGCCACCGCCTCGGCACCGGCACGGATAGCGTCGAGCTCCCCGCTCCGCTCGAGGAGGTCGCTCTGCCCGCGGTGCCCCGTCGTCCTCATCGGTTGGATCCGGCGTCGAGCCGACTCTACAGCGGGGCATTCGCCCGCGACAGGAGGCCTCTAGGCCGTCAGCCCGCCACCAACGAAGGGCCGGCCACGACTCCGCGATCGTGCAGGGTTCCGATCTCGGCGTCGCTCATTCCGAGCACCGTGGCGAGGACCTCATCGGTGTGCTCGCCCAGGTTCGGAGCGCGTTCGGGGGGCAGCCGCTCGGCGTTCGTGAAGGCGGCCGGCGAGCCGGGCATCAGGTAGGCGCCGATATCCGGCTGCTCGACCTCCTCGAACATGGGGTTCTCCGGCGAACAGCGCGGGTCCTCCTCGACGAGCTGGGTGAACGTCTGGTACGGCCCCCAGGAGACGCCGTGGCGGTCGAACAGCTCGGCCAGCTCCTCGAGCGTGTGACGGCGCACCCATGGCCGCAGGGTGGCGGCGATCACCTCACGGGCGGCGAAGCGCCCGCCCTGCTCGTTGAGATCGACCTCCATCAGCTTTGCGACCGTGTCGAATGCGTCAGCCAGGCCGGTGGCCTCGACAAGGCCGTCCCACTGGCGCGGAGTTAGCGCGACGATCATCACCCGCCGGCCGTCCTTGGTCCCGAAATCCCGCCCGAAGGCGCCGTACAGGTAGTTGCCGTCCTTCTGCCGCTCGTGGTGGTTCACCTGCACCTCGGCGATCTTGCCCAGGTTGCCGACCATCCAGAACGCCACGTCCGAGAGCGCGACGCGCACCAGCTGGCCCTCGCCGGTGCGTGTGCGGTGGCGCTCGGCGGCGAGCAGGCTCGTGGTGGCGAACATGCCGGTGATCGCGTCCCAGGCGGGAAGGAGGTGGTTGAAGGGCACCGACAGGTTGCGCGGTCCGGTGGCCCAGGCGAAGCCTGTGGCGGGATTGACGGTGTAGTCCAGCGCCGACGAGCCGTCGTGGTTCCCCAGGATGTTGACCATGATCAGGTCTTCGCGCCGGGCGGCGAGCGCCTGGTAGTCGAGGAATCCGCGGGCCGGGAAGTTCGTGAGGAACAGCCCGGCCTCGGGGCCCGGGGCCGTGACGAGCGCGGCCACCAGCTCGCGGCCCTCCTTGGAGGAGAGGTCCACCTGAATCGAGCGCTTGCCCTTGTTGAGCCCGGCCCAGAACAGGCTCCTGCCTTCCGCGGTGACCGGCCAGCGCTTGCGGTCGAGCCCGCCCCCGATCGGGTCGAAGCGGATCACGTCGGCGCCGAGCTGGGCCATCGCCATGCCCCCCAGCGGCGCCGCGACGAAGGCCGAGCCCTCCACGATCCGCATGCCTTCGAGAATCCCTGGCATCTGTGCCTCCCTACGGTCATCTAAGCCACGAGGGCCACGAATCTCCAGTCGAGCACGGCCTCCGGCTCGTCCTCGCCCCGAACCGCCGAGACGAGCGCGCGCAGCCGGGCCGTGCCGCCGCCGGAGTCCAGCGGAGACGTGCCCTCCACGCGCAGCTCGGTGCGGAGCACGTCCCCCTCGAACACCGGCCCGAGATGATCGCAACTCTCCCAGGCCACGATCGTCGCGATGGCCGGAATCGCACGCGTCCCGTGAGCGGCGGCCACGGAGATCGTCTGGCCGCCGTACACGAGCCGGCGTCCGTGGGCGCTGCTCGTCGCGTCGGTGTGCGCCATCGCCACGTTGAGCGTGAGACGCGCGAGCTCGGTGGCGCCGGTGACGGTCTCCCCGCCCTCGATCGCGAACGATTCGTCCGCCCGGAGATCGGCGTGATGCGGACCGGGCGTGGCTTCGCGCAGCGCGTCCAGGTCCCATCCGTCGGGCACGGCCCGCTCCACGGCGGCCGGATCCAGCGAGCGCGGGATGTCCTCGAAATCGTCCGCGTGCCCCGTCTCGGCGTCCGGGTCGCGCAGCGGGATCATCGGGCAGCGCCAGAAATCGAGCACCGGCTCGCCGGCGGAGTCCGTCGTCCGGATCCTCAGGGCGACCAGACCAGTGGCCGGCGTGCGGGCGCGGCGCCGATTCTGCTTGAGCCCCACGACCTCGGTGCTGGTCCGGAGCGTCTCGCCGATGAACATCGGTCGCGCCAGCACGAGCCCGCGGTAGAAGAGGTTGCCTCGCACCCGCTGGGTCGGGCCCGTCGACTGGCCGATGGCGACGTCGCAGACGAGGTTGGGGTGCGCGAGAAGAGCCTCGCGGCCGGTTACCGCCCCGCACAGCGGCAGGTCGAGGGCCAGTCGCAGCCGGTCGCCTGCGACCGCCTGGTGCAGCGCGGCGTGGCCGGCACTGAGCGTCAGTCCCGGCGCGTCCTCGAACAGCTGCCCGCGCTCGAAGTCCTCGAACCAGGGCCCGCCCACTCCTCGAGGCGCCCGCGTTGCGGCGGGCTCCGAGGCGGTCATCGGCGCACCCCCGCGGCCTCGGCGCGCGCGAGCACGTCGAGCGCCAGCCGGCGGCTCGCCTCGTCGACCATCTCCCCGCCCACCTCCACGGCCCCCGGGCCCTCGCCTTCGAGCGCGGCGACGATCGCGTCGGCCCGCTCGAGCTCCTCGGGGGCGGGGGTGAAGACCTCGTTCAGCACCGGCACCTGGTCGGGGTGAACGGCCCACTTGCCGTCGAAGCCCAGCGCGCGGGCGTGCTCGGCGCGCAGGCGCAGTCCCTCGTGGTCGCGGATGCCGAGGAAGGGGCCGTCGATGGCCTGCACCCCGGCGGTCCGGGCCGCCACGAGGACGACCTCCTGCGCGTGGAGCCAGCGCCCAGGCTCATCGCCGGCGGCACGGCCCAGCGAGGCCGCCAGGTCGGCGTAACCGAGGATGACGGACTCGAGTCGCGCGCTGGAGGCCGCGATCTCGGCGGCGCGCGTCAGGCCGCCGGCCGTCTCCAGGAGCGCCTGGAGCCGAATCCCGCTCGCCCTCTCCCCCAGCATCTCCAGGAAGCGATCGAGCCAGCGCACGTCATCGCCGTGCTCCACCTTGGGCAGCACGAGCGAGTCGATCTCCGGTCCGGCCCGGTCCACGAGCTCGAGCACGTCACGATGACCCCAGCCGCTGTCGAGCGCGTTCACGCGCACCGCCACGGCCCCGTCCACGCCCAGCCCTTCGCTGAGCCGACCGGCGACCAGACTCCGCGCGTCGTCCTTGGCCGCCGGGACGACCGCGTCCTCGAGGTCGATCACGATCTCGTCGGCCGGGATGCCCCGGGCCTTGGCCAGCATTTTCTCGGACGAGCCGGGGACGGACAGCGCCGAGCGCCGGGCGTGCATGGCGTGACACTAGCCGTTGCGCGGTGCGGGCTGAGCGGGCCCACGTTCTTGCGATCATGCGGCGATGCCACCGCTCACCGCCAAGGAGCGCCGGCAGCTTCCCGACAGGGCCTTCGCCTACATCGATTCGAGCGGCAAGCGTCGCCTCCCCATTCACGATGCCGCGCACGTTCGCAACGCCCTCGCACGCTTCAACCAGGTGGCGTTCGAGGACGACGCCGCGCGCGACGAGGCGCGGAGCCGGCTGCTCCGGGCGGCAAAGAGACACGGGATCATGCCCATCGGCTTCATAAGCGCCCAGCTGGAGCCGCAGCGGAAGCTCCCCACGGGCCACCTCACGTTCCTGCTCACCGACCTCGAGCGCTCGACTGAACTGCTCAGGCGCCTCGAGGATCGCTACGCACCGCTGCTGGCCGACGTCCGGCGCCTCGTTCGCCGCGCGGTGCGCTCGACCGGCGGTCACCTGGTCTCCGCGCGCGGCGACGACGTCTTCGCGGTGTTCGAGCAGGCCCCCGCGGCACTCGACGGCGCCCTGGCGATCCAGCGGGCGATGCGGGCCGAGGCCTGGCCCGACCAGAGCGACGTGCGGCTGCGTATCGGCATGCACCGCGGGCGCCCGAAGATGACCGACACCGGCTACGTCGGCCTCTCGGTCCACGCCGCAGCGCGGATCTGCTTCGCCGCGCACGGCGGCCAGATCGTGATGTCCTCCGCCGTCCGTACGGCGGTGGCCGGATCGCTTGCCGACGGGGTGGGCGTGAGAAGCCTTGGGGCCTGGCGCTTTCAGGGCCTGCCCGAGCCCGTCGAGGTCTTCCAGGTGGAGACGGCCGACCTGCTGGCCGACTTCCCGCCGCTTCGCTCGGGCTTCCGCGCCGACGGAGACTGACTCGTCCAACCGGTGCCGATCGGATACGGTCCCCGCAAGGTTAGGACTGCGAGGGAGGTAGGCGTGCAGAGAGGACCACGACGGCGCAGGCTGATCACGATTGGCGTGCTGCTCGGCACGTTGCTGCTCCCCGCCGTGGCCTTCGCTCATCTCGAGCGTCCCTCCTACTGGCCCGACCCCGCTCCCGACCGCTCGGTGAGCCCGGCCGCCGGAGGCAAGGTGCCCAAGCTGCGCTCCCTCGCCTCCGCGGTAGGCGGCCTTGGGCGCCGAAATGTGCCGGCGGTCGCAGGCAGCGCCAAGGTGCGCGAGAAGGTGCGGGTCGTCTGCCAGGGCAGCGGCGGCGCGGCGTCCCTGCGGACGCTCCGCGCATCGGTGGCCGGCGCCCGCAGGCACGGATACCGGATCCGTCCCAGCCAAAGCAAGCTGACGCTGAGCGCGAGGCAGGGGCGAAGGCTGCTTCGGATCAACCTCGCCCTCGCCGATAAGTGCCGCTACCACCAGATCCAGCCCGCGGTCTTCGACTCGAACAACAACGACCGCGTGGTGATCATGCCCGGCCGCTATACGGAGCCCCGGTCGCGCCGCCAGCCGCTCAACGACCCCCGCTGCGCGGGCCTCACCCAGCGCGATTCCAGTGGGGCGGAGACGCCGAGCTATCGCTATCAGGTCACCTGTCCGAACGATCAGAACCTGGTCTACGTCCAGGGCCGGAGGGTGCCCCCCACCCCGCCGCCAGAGCCTCCGCTGATGAGCCGCCAGGGCATTCCCGACCTCGGTCGCTGCCTGCGCTGCAACCTCCAGATCGAGGGCAGCGGCGTCTCCCCGACGGACGTGATCGTCGACGGCGCCTCGAACTACACGTCAGACAGCCCCGAGGCCAGGCCGCGCAAACTGCATAAGCACGTGGTGATTCGCGCCGACCGCGCCGACGGTTTCGTCGTGCACAACCTCACCGCTCGCGGCGCGCTCGAGCACGGCATCTACATCGAGGAGACCGACGGCTACCGGCTCGACACCGTCAAGATGTTCTGGGCCGCCGACTACGGCAACCTGAGCTTCACCGCCGACCACGGCCTGTACACGAACTGCGACGGCCTCGGCGCGGGCGACGCCGTGGTCTACCCCGGCGCCGCGCCGGAGACCGGAGAGCAGGCCGACCTCTCCTTCTATCGCGACGCCCCGCGGATCAACACGGTGGTGAGGAACTGCGACATGCGCGGAAGCGTGCTCGCCTACTCCGGCTCCATGGGCAACGCGGTGCGGATCACCAACAACCACATCTACGGCAACACCGCGGGGATCTCCACCGACACCATCTCGGCTGCCGGACATCCCGGCTTCCCGGCCGACAGCGTCCAGATCGACCACAACTACATCTACTCCAACAACCTCCACCTCTACAAGCCGAACCCGCCGGTCGAGCCCGTGGTGGGAGTCGTCCCCGTGGGGGTGGGGATCTGGTGGGCGGGCCACAACAACGGCCGGGTCTTCAAAAACTGGATCTGGGACAACTGGCGCAGCGGCGCCTACCTGATCTCGATCCCGGACTTCCTGGTCACGCCCGAGGGCAGCGTGAGGCCGGGCGGCCGTGCACCAACCCGATGCTGTCCACGTCGTGCGGCAACCGCTTCTACGCCAACCAGCTCGGGCGGGTGCCGAAGGGCTTCAAGCCGTTCCCCGCGCTGCGTAAGTTCGGCAACCACGTGGGCGCGACCACAGGCCGGGCCCCGAACGGACTCGACTTCTGGTGGGACGAGGGCCTCGTCGGCCAGGTGGTGAAGAACTGCTGGTTCAACAACAAGGGCGCCGACGGAACGGCGGCGTCGGTGACGGGCCCCGGGGCGGGCGACGGCAACGACACGCTGCCCTCCAACTGCGCGACCAGCATCCGTAACGGCGACCAGGTCAAGTTCGCCTATCTGCTCTCGTGCTTCCTGGCGCGGGAGGGCGAGTCACCGCCCGAGAGCTGCGACTGGTACGAGCTGCCGCCACGGCCGGGGTCGGCCGCGGCCGCGCGCAAGCAGCGCGCTTTCGCCAGCGGCGCTCGCGAGTTCCTGAGAAGCGCGCGGGCGAAGCAACTCCAGGACCAGATCGGCGAGGTCACCGGGATCGCGGCGTCAGACCCGTCGCCGTGATCCTTTCCAGGGGCGTCCCGGCGGCGGCGTTGGCGGCGGCGGCCCTGGCGCTCGGCGCGTGCGGAGCCGACTCGGAAACCGCCGAGAAGGCCGAGCCCGTGGGCGACGTCCTGGTGGGGTCGGTGGCGCCGCTGGCGCAGTGCGCCGACTGGAACGCGGGCAGCCGGGCCGAGCGTCTGGCGACCATCGACGACATCCGCGAGCAGGTCAACCTTCAGGACAGCGCGGTGAAGACGCCGGAGCTTTCCGACAAGGCGGCTTACCGCGTGCTCGACACCACTTGCCGCAAGGCGTTCGCGAAGAGCTTCCGGCTGTACAAGCTGTACGCCCGCGCGGCCAGCTTCGCCGCGTTCGCCGAGGAGTAGCGCCGGCGCCGATGGCGGAGCTGCGCATCGCGCACACCGCCGACCTGGAAGCCGCGACAATCGAGGCAGCGCGGGGGCTGCTCGACCTGGCCTTCGGCGGCTTCAGCGACCACGACTGGGAGCACAGCCTGGGCGGTGTGCACGCCCTCGTGTGGGAGGAGGGCGAGCTCCTCGGGCACGCGTCGGTCGTACAGCGCCGGCTGGTCCACCGCGAGCGGGCGCTGCGGACGGGCTACGTCGAGGGGTCGGTGTGCGCCCGGACCGGCGCCGGCGCGGCCACGCCGCGGCGATGATGGGGGCTCTGGAGCGCGTGGTGCGGGGCGCCTACGACCTGGGGGCGTTGAGCGCGACCGCCGGGGCCGCGGACATCTACGCCGCCCGAAGCTGGCAGCGCTGGCGGGGGCCGACCTCCGCGCTCACCCCGGCCGGCGTCGTGCGCACCGAAGAGGACGACGGAACGGTCTTCGTGCTGCCCGTGTCGGCGCCGCTGGATCTGTCCGGTGAGCTCACCTGCGACTGGCGCGAGGGCGACGTCTGGTGATCTCGGGAGGCGCCGCGGCCGGGGAGGGAGGCGACGGGGGCGCCCTTGCGGGGAGGAAGTTACGAGGTCGCCGCCCGGCTGTACTTCGCCACGGCCAGCGGCGCGAAGATCGCGATCAGCACGAGGCACCAGACCACCGCCAGCCAGATGCTGTCGCCGGCCGGAGCGTCGAGCCACAGTGCCCGTAGCGCGTCCACCACGATGCTCACCGGGTTGGCGTCCGCCACCTCCTGCAGCCCGGTGGGCATCGACTCGACCGGCACGAACGCCGAGGAGATGAAGGTGATCGGGAAGATCAGCGTGAAGCCGATGCCGTTGGCCGCCTCCGGCGTGGAGACCGACATGCCGATCAGGGCGAAGATCCACGAGAAGGCGAAGCCGAACAGAAGCAGCAGCCCGAAGCCGGCCAGGATCTCCACCGGCTCCGCATCGAAGGCGAAGCCCACGATCAGGCCGGTGACCAGCAGGATCACGATCGACACGCTGTTGGTGAGCACGTCGGCCAGCGTGCGGCCGGCCAGCACGGAGGCCCGGCTGGTCGGGAGCGAGCGAAAGCGGTCGATGAGGCCCTTGGTCATGTCCTCGGCCAGCCCCAAGGCCGTCACGAACCCGCCGAAGGCGATGTTCTGGGCGATGATGCCCGGGATCAGGAAGTCGACGTAGTCCGCATAGCCCGGCGTCTCGATCGCCCCGCCGAAGACGTAGACGAACAGCAGCACGAACATGATCGGCTGGACGGTGAAGCCCAGCAGCAGGTCGGGCGCGCGCGGGAGCCGCACCAGGTTGCGCTCGGCCATCACCAGCGTGTCGCTTGCGAAGCGCGTCATGCCGCCACCTCCTGGCGCTCCTCCTCGGTCGCGGCGGCGTGCCCGGTGAGCGACATGAACACGTCGTCGAGCGTGGGGCGGCGGACCGCGATGTCCTGCACCCCGACGCCCGCCCGATCGAGCCGCCGGGCCGCCTCCATGATCGCGCCGTCGCCGCCGCTTACGGTCACCCGGACCGTGTCGTGTTCGGCCTGGGGAGCGTCGTCGCCCATGCCGGCGAGTGCCGTGGTGGCCGCGAAGGCCGCGTCGGGATGGGTCAACTTCACCTCCACTCGCTCGCCGCCGACGCGCGCCTTGAGCTGGTCCGAGGTGCCGTCGGCGATCACCCGCCCGCGATCGATCACCGCAATCCGGTCCGCGAGGCGGTCGGCCTCGTCGAGGTACTGGGTGGTGAGAAGCACGGTTGTGCCGTCGGCCACCAGGTCCTCGATCGTGGCCCACAGGTCGTTCCGGCTGCGTGGGTCCAGGCCGGTGGTGGGCTCGTCCAGGAACAGCACGGGCGGATGCGCCACCAGCGCAGCGGCCAGGTCGAGCCGGCGCCCCATGCCGCCCGAGTAGGTCTTGGCCACCCGGTCGCCGGCATCGCCGAGGTCGAAGCGCTCCATCAGCTCCCGGGCCCCGCCCGGGCCGCGCGCCGGCGCTCGCCATAGAGGCGGCCGACCATCACGAGGTTCTCGAGTCCCGTGAGGTTCTCGTCGATCGCGGCGTACTGGCCCGCCAGGCCGATGCGAGCGCGCAGCTTTGGCGCGTCCTCGACCACGTCGAGGCCCGCGACCCGCGCGCTGCCTGCGTCGGGGGCAAGTAGCGTCGTGAGGACCCGGACCGCCGTGGTCTTGCCCGCGCCGTTGGGACCGAGCACGCCGAGGACGGTGCCGGGCTCGGCCTCGAGGTCGACGCCGTCCAGGGCCCGCACCTCCCCGAACGACTTGACGAGGCCCCGGACCAAGATCGCCGGGGGCGCTTCTAGATGAAGTGATGATCATGAGTGCCAGCCTGCCACC